>CAYRCU010000028.1:0-2215 GCA_964422865.1 uncultured Gammaproteobacteria bacterium | reverse complement strand
TGAGTCTATGTCAATTCTCTACGCAGTGCGTAGAGTTTTTTCAGGAAGTGGAACATACTCTGTCATTCTGGTAATTACCAGAATGACAGAGTGTTTACAAAGTGTAGAAAAACAGGGGGATTTTATTTTTCTGATTACCCGGTTTCGAGGACAGAGATCTCGAGTTAGTTAAAATGTGTAGTTTAAACCGAAGGATAAGTAGTGTCCATAGTAATCAATAAACTGTTTTGCCGAGCAAAAATGGAAGACAGATTTATAGGCAATCAGCAATCCAACCCCCTTTATAAGTTTTGGCCGAAGTTCGGGCTCAATAAAAGTTAATAGAGCAGTCTTAAAGGTTGATTCAAAATCAAAAAAACCTCTTTGAAAAATCATTCCTGTGCGGAGAGAAAACCAAAAGCAAGAAGCGCGAATAACTGGTTCAATCTGCAGATATTTAATTTCGACAGATTTATACAACCAAGATTGTTCTTCTAATTCGTTTACTTGATATGTTAAACCAATACCAAGATGATACCCAATCGCATCTATAATTGGGCCTCTATGAAACAGATAGTCAATCTCAAAACCTATCTGTTTACCAGGAAAGTTTATGCCCCATCCATGCAAAGCAGGAGGAAAGATAACAGAATTCGTACCGCCTCTTATCCCGATCAGCCAATTTTGACCGCATAAACATGATTGAGCGAATATCAATAGCAATAATATCATTCGTATATTATTCATCAATACCCCTTTCAGAACTCCTCAAGGAATAATTTCTATGCTTTGTGAACATAAATATTATTTCTTTTCCTAACTGTAATTTTTTCATAGATAAAGCAAATCATTCCCCTACCGCATTGAAGTTTGAAGATTTGACCCCACATGCCTTCACAAAGAGCAGAACCTTATATTTGAAAAGGATATATAAATATCTCATCATCTGTATAACTCAATGCTATTATTTTATAGGTTTTCAGATTGATACCCCTGGCTATTCTCTTAAGTTTTGTAATATCACGATAGGATGGTGAAAGTTTTGTTTCATAACCGTCTGTTTTATCAAGAATGAAATCTATCTCAGTACCACTTTTTTTCTGATAATAATTTATTTCTCCTTTTTCTCTAAGAATCTGAAATACGGAGTTTTCAAAAAGTCTTCCCTTATCAATGTTTACATGTGCATTCAAAATACCAGTATCACATATATATAGTTTTGGTTGTTTCCTTATTTCTGTACTTTTACCTTTACTTAACGGTCTTATTCTTTTTATAAAATAAACATCCTCAAGAAAAGAGATATATCCATAAACTGTTGGTCTTGAAATTTTAAGTTCTTTTGAAAGTTTTTGAATATCAAGTTTCGACCCCGCTCGCTCCATAAGAAGGAATATTAAGTCGCTTATTGTATCGTTTTTTCTAAAGTCACCAAGATTTTCCACTTCCATACTAAAAAATGAAGCGAAAATGTCTTTGAGGCTCATAATTTTTTCTTTTTTTGACTGCTTTAATACAACCTCAGGAAATCCCCCGAACTCCATATATTCCTCATATAGAGATTTTAATTTTGAGAACATCTCCTTTGTTATTTTTTCGGGTATTCTTATTTTACTTCCTTTGAATCTCAAAAATTCCATAAAATTCAAAGGGAATATCTCAAAAACATATTTTCTCCCTGACAACGATTCTGTAAAGAGATTTTTAAGATAGAAACTGGCTGAACCTGTTATTAAAAATTTCACTCCATAATGGTCAATCATATATTTAATAACAGAAGGCATTGAATTTAAAAATTGTATTTCATCAAGGAAAATATAAGTTTTTCTGGTAAAATCTATTCCAAGAAATTCAAGATTCTTCATAATATCTTCATAGTCTTCTTTATCAAACAATCTTCTGTTATATGGGTTTTCAAGATCAAAATAGAGTTTATTATCAGAATCTATCCTATCATAGAAGTAATTAAGAGTTGTTGTTTTACCTGTTCTCCTCATACCAGTTATAATTATGGCCTCCTGCGAATTAACAAAAGGCTCTATCCGTTTAAATATATCTCGTTTTATAATCATACTCTATTTTACACATAGTTGAACCATTTGTCAAGTATTAGTTTACATATAGTCATTTTCTTATGAACCATCAACCAGACCTCCCTCTTACATATATACCAGATCAAAGTACAACTAACTTTATCCATTACCCAACACATCTATTTTGCCAATTGGCAAAATAG
>CAYRCU010000027.1:0-2832 GCA_964422865.1 uncultured Gammaproteobacteria bacterium | reverse complement strand
ATAAGGAATTAACTTATAAAAATACTTTTTATCGAACAGAAAATGGGAAGCGGGTTAAGGTAGAGCTTGATGAAAGGCTGGTGATAATTTGCACATTTTTAAGATAGAGAAATCATATTTTTCAACAACTTACAGCTCTCAACTGTCAAACTCGGGAGGGATTAAAAAGAGTTTCTCATGCTTACATAAGTTTTTGCGTATCGGTGCCTGGAAGGAAAAGCGGCTTAAAAGTATATTCCTCAATCTGCTGATAACCATCACCAAGCTTCCAGAAATCATCGTTGCAATTGATGACACCTACTGCGAGAAAAGTGGTAAAAAGATCTTCGGAGTAAATCCTCACTTCGACCATCATGCTAAACGAGCACAAAAAAGTTATCTGTTGGGCTTAAATTGGGTTATGGCGGGGCTTTTAGCCCCATTTAACACCCAACGCAGTTGGGTGATTTTCCCCCCTCTGGGGACTTTTATATGTCCGTAAGAAATTCCTAGAGAAGGGGAAGGAATTCCTCACCAAGCACCAACTTGCCCTTCGCATCGCACAGGAAATTGCCCAGATAACCACGAAAACTTGTATCTTCGTAGTAGACGGCGCCTATGCAGCAAAAGAGTTCATCCTGCCCCTTCTTAAGAAAAATCATACCATCTCGATATTTGTGAAAGTGGCTCCTTTATTAGATTATTTTTTCGACCGGTCTATCTCCGAGCCGACCTTGTTACCAGAAAGACCACCTATCAAGCCACCAATGATTGCACCGGGAATCATACCTGAAATTGCACCTAATGGTCCGGCTGCAATCCCAACTCTTGAGCCGATTTTAGAACCTAATGCTGCACCACCTGCGGCACCAATACCGGTACCAATTGCTTCGTTTTTTCTGTTTTTCTTTTTTTTCATTTTTTTTCCTCCTTTTTTAATAATATCTGATATATAATATACATCACTCAATCTCTCATATCAAGAAGTAATTTATTCTTGATTATGCTCTATCGAAGAATACCCTTCATAATTGACAAAGAACCTGCAAGCTTTAAAGCAGGGGCTTTGAGAACCCACTACTCATTATTCCTATAAAATCTTAATTTTACTTACATACCTTGAGAAACCTCCTGCAAGATATTATCACCTAATAATCCCATATCCAGGTAACGCCTGCCACTTACCCATTCATCGCTTATGTCCATAACCACAGATGTGCATAACCTTATACACGATGCCTCGTTGGCAAAGATCCAAATAACCCTACCGCGTCTCTTGATCTCCTGGTGAACTCGCTCTAAGCAATTAGTGCTCCTAATACGCTTTCTATGCTCTTTGGGAAAACTGTAACATGAAAGAGTCTCTTCGCCATCAACTAACTACTTATCAATTCTTCAACTATTTTTATGAAATCATTTACTCTTGATGACCATTTTTCTACTGGCACAGATACCCATTTTTCTGGATAGTCATCTGGAATTGTGATGTCTTTTAATTTTTCAAGTTTTCTTTTAAGAGCATCTCTATATTTTTCCGTCGTTTCATTATCATTTAACCACCCAAAATTAATTTGTAACATCCCATCAGAAAATACAGAGTATAGCGATCGAATACTTATCTTTGAGAATTTGGGATTAAAAGAGCCCCGCATAGCACCAGTTCCCCAGCTTATTTGGTCGGCATTCCCTTTTGAAAATTCATAAAGAATCTTGATAGATTTTACCTCACTTTTTTTGAGTTTATTTTCAGCATCTTCAAAGAAACTTTCTTCGCTCCATTTTTTCCTTGCTCCTATAGTCGTTGAAACGCCGATTTCTTTTTTGATCTCTGAACCGAACAATTTTGGTATAATAATCTCGTAGTCTTGGTATTTGTAATATCCCAGCTCAACCCCAAAAATATCAAATCTACTGTTTTGGTTAATGAAAATAATTAAGTCTTTTAGTTGACTGTGGAGTTTATCCATCAAAACAACAAATCTAAAGTTTCCATGGTTTAGATTCCTCTTTACATTTTCTATAAGAACGGATACATCTTCATCAACAATTCCGAAGAATTCCTTTAATTTTTGATTAAAGCTAACATTATACTTCTCGTTAACTTGATTATCTATGATCCTCAAAAATTCATTGAAGTCGTTATAACTGTGCCATAAAGAGGCACCATAATCTAAAACCTGAGCAACAACTAATCTTTTATCGGGATTTTTGTAGAGTTTTGTCTCAATAATGTATATCTCTCCATCCTTATCAATTCCTAATACATCGATTGAACCATTGCTTGTTGGGAATTCTGTTGAGACGATTAACAATTGAATATCCTCTTTGATCTCATAAAGAGGAAGGCTTTCTGGATTATTATAGATATATTTCTGTAAATAATCCTCTTTTTCAAAAGCTGACTTTTCTATCTTTTGGGCGTTTTTACCGTTTTTTGAAATTATGACTGCCATATTTTCCCTCACCTTAATTTAATAAATATTTTCTGTGGCCTGAGTAAAATGTCATATAACGTTTTGCGGATAAAAGAGGTTGGCGAAGGCAATTTGGGCGAAGCGCAGCGAAGCCTTTTATCCGCTGTTATCTGCTGTTGCGGTATCGTAAAACAGTTCCAAAAAGCTATGACTTTCTTAACCAAAAATATCGTTTTCATTAACTATTTCTCAAAGTAAATATACTTTAGATAGAATGTAACGCCCCTTGGATTGACATCCTTTGAAGCAATCCATGCAAAGGCACCTATTACGCTTGTTGAAAGAGTTCTGTCCGATATTTTCTGTAATTTCATCATTCTTAAATATATCATACATCATTCAATCTCTCATGTCAAGGGGTAATTTCTTCTTGTAGCTC
>CAYRCU010000026.1:0-3268 GCA_964422865.1 uncultured Gammaproteobacteria bacterium | reverse complement strand
TATTATCTCAAGAAAGGGATCTAACTTTCTGGGCACTTGACCGGCCCATTCAACAGAGGCTTCCAAAAGGTGGTGCCCAATTGATTTTTTGATCTCTTTTTTAAGGTTAGGGTTGTTCTTGCTTAACTTATTAATTTCTTCTTTTGATAGATTAATTGAAAATATTTCAAAGACAGTTTTGGCAATGTTGGCAATTGGTATATTTTTACCGGTTAAAGCTTGTTGCGCTCCTGCGACAGGTTCACCCGGAATTTTCTCCATGATTAGATAAAAAAGTTCATTATATTCTCCGGAAGAGTAATTTCTGGGGATTTTGAAGGAAAATTTTCTTGTTTTATCTAAATACTCTATGGCTGCATTCCAATTAAATTCATTTCTGGTGAATTTTGAAGTGGCTTTGGTTGAAGCAAGTTTAAAAACAGACGGCTTTTGTTTATAGGTGCCAAAGGCGGTCAAATGTCTCCATTCTTGAGTTATTTTGTCAGGAATAAAATCTGTTCTTTGCAAGTACTGCCTTACTTTGTCTTGATCCAAATTCCGTCTTTTCGGCTTTCCAAATTTATAATTCGAGCGTAAAACCATATAACCTAATAACAAACTTACAACGCGAGAATTTCAAAATACCATTTTATAATTCGAGCGTAAAACCATATAACCTAATAACAAACTTACAACGCGAGAATTTCAAAATACCATTTTATAATTCGAGCGCAAAACCATATGAGTTAATAACAAACTTACAACGCGAGAATTTCAAAATACCATGGGCGCAAGCCCGTGGTAGTTTATACCTCCGACCCATTCGATCGTATAATACCATAAATGAAAAGGTTATTAGTTATTTGTGGCCCTACGGCCACCGGAAAAACATCTCTTGCCATAAATCTTGCAAAAAAATATAAAGGAGAACTCGTCTCAGCCGACTCCAGGCAGGTTTACAGGGGCTTAAACATCGGAACAGGTAAAGACATCCCAAAAGGGAGCAAGTGGCACCCTGAAGGGTTTTGGGAAACCCGGGGAGGCATAAAAATTTGGGGTCTTGATCTGGTTTCACCAAAACAAAAATTCAGTGTCGCACAATATCAAGATAGAGTAGAGAAGATAATTGCCAATATTTACAAAAGAAAAAATCTGCCAATTCTGGTTGGAGGTACAGGACTTTATATAAAAGCCGTGGTCGACGGAATCAAAACCGCAAACATTCCACCAAACTATCCACTTAGAAACAAACTGAAAAAAAAGTCTACAGAAAAACTGTTTGAAATCCTTTTTGAGCTTTCTCCGTCAAAAGCAGTATCTCTAAACACTTCAGACAAAAAAAACCCTCGCCGCCTGATTCGTGCAATAGAAATCTCAAAGTCATCCAAAAGCTCACTCTCTCATCAAATTTTTACAAATAAAAACACACCCACCTTATTTATAGGTCTTATTGCACCAAAAGAAATGCTTTTTAAAAATATTGAAAAAAGAGTACAAAAACGCCTGAAAAAAGGAATATTACAAGAAATAAACTTGCTTTTAAAAAAAGGAGTATCCTGGGAGGATCAATCCATGCAGGCACTCGGGTACCGGCAGTTTAGAAAATATTTTGAAGGAAAAGTCGGTTTAACCGAAGCAATTGAAAACTGGATAAAAGAAGAAAAAAACTACGCAAAAAGACAAATCACCTGGTTCAAACGTAACCCAAGGACTAAGTGGTTTAATGTTTCAGACCCCAATTTTACAAGAAAAGTGGAAGAGGAAGTTTCTTCATGGCATAATAAGTCATAAATTAAAGGTTAAAAAATGAATCAAAAAGTCCATAAAATCGAAATATCTTATAGAACCACCGTGTTTACGGTAATTTTTCTTGCCCTTCTTTGGTTTCTCTACTACATAAGAGCAGTAATTTTTCAGATATTTATTGCGTTGTTGATTATGACTATCCTGAACCCCACGGTAACAAAACTTCAAAAGCTAAAAGTCCCAAGGGTGGTTTCCGTACTTTTAGTCTACACTCTTGTTCTGGGATCTCTATCTCTTTTTGTTGTTTTGATGGCACCTCCCCTAGCCGAACAAACCACAAATTTTGTCAGTCTACTGCCAAAGTACTTGGAAGAACTTAAAATTCCACCATTTATCGCGGAACAGGTTACAAAAGAAATCACTTCTTCCTTGGGTAGTCTTTCAAGTCAGATCATAAAGATAGGTGTTTCCGTGCTTTCAAATATAATGTCCGTTATAGCGGTTTTTGTTTTTGCCCTTTATTTTCTCTTGGCCAGGGAGAAATTAGACGAACAAGTCTCAACTCTATTCCATGACGGTCAAAATGCAAAAAAAATAGAAAGGTTTATTGATCGCCTTGAGGATAAACTGGGAGGTTGGGCCAGGGGTCAGATAATTTTAATGTTTCTGGTAGGTCTGGCTACCTATTTGGGCCTGATAATCATCAAAATTCCTTTTGCACTTCCCTTAGCGCTTCTCGCCGGAATCCTCGAAATTGTTCCGGGTATAGGACCCGTTGTGGCAGGCATAATCCCGGCCCTCATAGGTTTCGGGATCTCACCTCTTACGGGCCTTGCCGCAGCAGCTCTTGGGGTTCTGGTTCAGCAATTGGAAAATTATCTTCTAGTGCCTAAAGTAATGGAAAAATCCGCAGGGGTAAGTCCGATTATTACTCTTCTTTCACTTCTTATTGGTTTTAAGGTTGCGGGTATCATAGGCGCCATGCTTTCAATTCCGGTTGTTATAACAATCCAAATTCTCTTCGAAGAATTCGTTTTCTCAAGAAAGCACCCATAGTAAATAGAACAAAATTGTGGTATAATGCCCTCACTCTGGAAAAAGGGTAATCGCTCCGCCTTGGCGGAGAGGAAAGTCCAGGCAGCTTGAAGGCAGGATGCGCAACGTAAGTTGTGACCCGTAAGGGCTGGTGTCCCTTTTTAAAACAAAAAGGGAACACATTTTGAATTGACAAAATGTGAGAGCAACAGAGACGAGTCTTGGTTGAGCCTAAAGCTTGAGCCAAGGGTGAAACGGGCAATCCCCTCTGCTGCAACCCACGAATGAGACGTTTTAAAGCGCCTTCACTAGTCTCGAGGTTGGGGCATAGATAGATGATTACCTACCCCGCCTCGGCGGGGGAAACAGAACCTGGCTTACTATTTTCCAGAGTCAAAAGAGACCCATTTGCTGGGTCTTTTTTGATGAAAGAAAATAGCCAAGCTTTTGCTTACTACAACTGATCTTTTCAGTTGGAGCCAAGCTTTGCTTACTATTTATTACCCCA
>CAYRCU010000025.1:0-4367 GCA_964422865.1 uncultured Gammaproteobacteria bacterium | reverse complement strand
CTGAAGTTTTCCCGCCCTGTGTATCTCTTCAATATCCTCGACCAGGTCTTCAAGCACCCGTGCCGCCTTGCGGTAGGCGACCACCTTGAAGACATTTTCCCCTTTGAATTCAAGGGCGTCGGCGATACGGTTGAATATCCGGGCAAGCTCCTTATTCTTCTTCATTCTCCTTTACAAATTTTATCTCATCCTGAATTATTCTCTTTTCTGGCGGTTTATATGGTGTAACTTCTAAAGAAGCATCAACTTCTTGAATCTTCTCTTCCCCGTATTTTTTTGCACCGGCTTGTTCAATTAAAGAACGGACAGTTTTACGATTAAACCCGGGGATACCAAGCTGATGTAACTCTTTAGCAATTGAATGCTCAAGCGTGAAAACCGGTATATCAGCCTTTACTAATCTTTTAGCAGTAGTATATGTTTTGGAACCCTTAGGCGCGTAGGGAATAAATACAAGGTCGCTTAATAAACAGGAAATCCAGTTTCGTTGCATAATATTTTTTCTTCGCTGGCGGTTTTCATCGGGTGGAGCGACAGAAAGGACGAGTAATTCACCATTTTCTGCGCGTCGGAAATATTCATCCCGTTCAGGAAATTCATGAAGTGGTGGGTAAAATCTATCGAGTAAATATGAATCAAAAGTTTCCCTTTTCAACCCTTTAGCACTAAAAAGTGTCAGACTGTTATGTTTGAAATATAGTGCAAGCCTGAATATCTCAGTCTCCATTATTGAATGCCAGGAACCGATATAGTTTATTTCGTATTCGCGTATTGTAAAGAAGAGTTGATTCATCTCATTGAGAACAGTCCCTCCGGCTGAATCAGCACAGAGAAATGCCATTGTCCAGCGATTGAGTAAATCTAAAGGGCCGTTATAATAAATGTTTTCTGGTGCACTATCACCGAGTCGGCCAATCAATTTTTGCGGATATGCCTTATCCTGTGGTGTAATTACTTTATATTCCATAATTTCTTCACATACCGGTTTATCTCTTCTTCTATACTATGAATATCCTTTCCTGCTTTAACAAGATTGTGCGCCTTTTCAGAAAGTTCAGCAAGCTTTCTATGAATTTTATTGGTTTCGTTATATTTTGGTATCGCCAGATTTTCCATCACCGACGGTGTGCCAAAACCCCGACCCGCAGCAGAAAAACTCTTTATAAAATTATTTACTATCTCTGAATTCAAGATTGCACAGAGATAATGCGCTTCAGATTTATTGCTAACTGCAAAAAATGCAGTTGTATGAGTTGAAATCATCGGCTTTTTCCCAAACTCTGTGCTTACAGTCGATAGAACTGTAGCAATCATTTTTGTACCCATCTGTTTCCAAGTTGTGCGATATTTAGCGAATGTAGCTTCACTAATATCGAATTGCGAATAAAATGGTGCCGTGGCCTCATATTTAGTGGATTGAGTGTTTTTAACTTTTTTACTGAAATATTTTTTATACGCAGCTCGCTTAACAAGTATGTTTTTAAACTGTCGTAAATAAGCATACGTTAACGGTAATTTTGTAATCATAAAATCTTCTTCATAGCCTCTTCGCTTTTTGGGGTCTTGTGAAATCAAAAGATAGAAATTAGATTTTATTCCGAACCTTGTAATATCACCGCCGGTAACGGCGGGGAAAACCAAATGTGATTCTATTGCATTACAGACAGGTTTTATCTTCCATTTTCCTCTGTTATATAAATTCTTAATTACCAAGATATTATCTGGTCTCACTTCTTTTATTTTCATCCAAAAAACGCCATAGGGTGTTGTAAATGCGCCTGTATGTGCCTTGTATGAATTTCTCCCCTTCAGTTTTGAAAAAATCTGCAGGTCAGAAAGAGTAGCAGTTTGCCAGGCTGATGTCTCTTTTTTAAGATTTACCGGTATCGCCTTAAGTTTCCTTTGTGTGGTATTTCTGAGAACCTGTTCCAGTGTCCAGTCAGGCCTTACACGTCCGATTCCTTTTTTCCTCTTCCATTCAACAACAGGAATCGGATATTTTGTTTTTCTATTTTTTCTCAAAAGAAATATTGAAGTCTTATTAGCAGCCTGGAAGGGTTTTAAATCAACCATATCTTCCATCAAGAGAACCTTTAAAGGTTCTCTTTTATTCTTCAAAACAAATCTTCTAAATCCCTCACCCGCACCCTTGGATTTAAAGACTTCTATTGTAATAACAAAACCCAGAATACCATTATCCTTAAGATAGTTATCAGCACAGACATAGGTAAATAACATTGAAAAATCTTTTTTTCCGCCGCCCAGACGTGTCTCATAACCTTTCAAAGAAAACAAACCATACTTTTGCCATAGTTTCAGGGTTCTTGCCCGATAATCATCAGAAAGAAAATCCCATCTAACCCAGGGGGGATTGCCAATTACATAATCGAATTTTCCAACATAAACTGGTGCAAAGGCATTCTTTATATACCGTGCCCAGATGCCATTTTCACCAGTATCTTCCAATTTTTTTATCTGCTCATAAACATTAATAAGCAGTCCATTTTCTTTCTCGGAAAGCCTAAAAACAGCCTTTAATCTTTCTCCAAATGCCTCAGGCAATAATTTACTCCGTAATGCCAGATCAACCTCAGCAGTAAATTTATCAATCTGATTTCTACTCCGCATGCAAATCGGGAATATATATTCACCCTTTGTTGTTCTAAATACTAAGGTATCTCTATGATATGGTAATTGTCCTTCTTCTTCATAACGACTCGGAGCAAGAATTGAATCACAGAGATAGACGGGGATGGTAATAGGTCTTATATACGGAATAAATTTTGAAAACGCAATGAGGTAATTTGTTCTTGAGGCAAGCACTGCAAGAGGATTTAAATCAAATCCTACGATGTTATTCAGAATATGATTGGCAAGCTCCTTAATATGGACTCTCTTCTGCGATTTTATGTTTTTAATTACTTTATTTATTGCCTGCACCAAAAAAGTGCCGGAACCACAGGCTGGGTCTAAAAAACGGACACCTGGGCTGCCCTCGTAGCCACTTTTATCTATTAAATAACCCGCAAGCCAATCAGGAGTATAGTATTCACCTAAATCATGACGCAATTTTTTCGGCACAATAACTTCGTATAATTTCTGCAGTAAATCTTTTGTCCATTCAGGCTCAAGAATCGGTGTAGCAGGTTCAAACTCTGAAAAAGCCCTCACTATTCCACGGAAAACATTGGCAATCTCCGGACTCCAGGCATCAAGATACCAGGAGAAGAAATCTGCTTCCAGGAAATTGTTAATACCCTGTTCAACAAAATCGAGCCCACTTTCCAGCCGGGTAAGTTTGTCAAAAAGTTGTCTATCATCCAAATATGATAATCCCTCGACAAAAGATTCTACAGCGCTTTCCCTTTGCATTGCTACAAGAACATAAGCGATCATCTTCATCAAGAAGGCATAATAAGTATGGATGGCAAAGAGCAGCTGTTTTAATCTACTGCCTGCAGGAAGTTGATAGAGTTTCGCAGTTTCTGCGGCAGATTTTTCAGCCTTCTCAATCTCCTGACCATAAACAACGCCAAATATTCTATCCCATTCTGTAAAAAAAGTTTTTATCCGGGATGGTGTCTGTCGGCGTTGTGCCCTTATCACAGCTGAATAGAGTTCAGACACTGCCTGTCGGGCGATAGAGCACTCTGGTCCATAAACTCCAGCCAGATCCTTGGCGGTCAATGGTCTTCGAGCTGAAGCACGAGCATAGATAAGCAGATTGGCAAGGCTCGCCTGGGTGATCGCATATGGACCCAATATTTGAAAACCCCGCTTAACTTCTATTTGGGGGAAAAAATCCATCTGGGTTTTTCCAATTGGAACCGGGGTCTGGAGCAATGAAGGGACTTTTGAAAATTTGACAAACATAATAGAATTACCGTCTAATGCAACACCAATTGCCTTTTCTAAAAAATCTTCCTTCTGCGTTCCAAACTCAGTAGCTTGACCAACGAGATAATTTTGAATCTGTCTTATAGTCCTTCTAACACCTGTCTTTGTGGATAAAGTGCCAGGTTTCTTATATTCTATGGTTAAATATCCATAAACAGCGTCTGTGCGACCTTTGTAAGAGGCACTTGTTTTCTCATAATGAACATTTTTAATATCTATTCCAATCAATTTGAACGCTTTTTGTAAAATTGGCTCAAGCCTCATCTTCAAATCTTCTTCTTTCTGACAAACCTTAGCAACTTCTTTAATCTGCTGAGCCATTTTCTGGGTATTTATCTGCCAATATTCCTTTTTCTTTTCCACTGCTATGATTATATTGATAAGTATATGATTGTCAATGTCCTGCGTTCTTTGTTCAGCTCTGACGAGTGAATTTGTAAATTTTTGCATATTTATTAGAAAAAGTGTTG
>CAYRCU010000024.1:0-4389 GCA_964422865.1 uncultured Gammaproteobacteria bacterium | reverse complement strand
TGAACTACCCCAGAAACCTTTCACGAAAAAGGATTGTGTGGAGGGAGATTAATCCTTGAGCGGGGCGAATATGAGAACAGGAATTAGTTTTCCTCCGGAAGGCAAAGCTCATTTGTGATGACTGTTCGCCCGGTGGTTTTGTTTCCTGAATCATCACAATCCGGAGGAAGTGCAACTGAATCTTCAGGCGGGACCGGAGTTGAAGTGGGAACGGGTGTCTTTGCAACCACACAGTAGCTTAGGCGCCAGTACAGACACTCTGAATCTACACCTGTTTCTTCATCGCCTTCGTCTCCTGCAAATGGAGTGGGCGTGGGTGTGGGAGAAGTGGTAGCAGAAGCAGATGGAGTGGGAGAGCCAAAATAATCACTGATGTCTTCGTCGCCGTCTCCACTGCCATCTTCACCGCTCCCCGTGTCCCCGCCCTCCTGTATATCTTCTGCGACTTTGTCGATTAACTCATCGTCTCCTATGGGAACCGTCACGGCTTCTCCGTCTTTAATGAAAGTAATGGTGTTTGAAGCCTCCTCCCCTTCAATGACGCTTGAATCCGCCGGATCGAGGTAATTTTCCTGAAAATAACTAAAAAACGCGCTTGTTTTGGCTTTGCTCCACATTTCTATAAATTCCTGGCCGCCGCTTTTAAAGTGAGCTTCGCCGGAGGCAAAAACAGTTAATTCGTCACCATTTTTTAAGCTTATGTTTATTTGATCTTTTTTGACAGAGTCCTCTATGGGATTATTGGAAGAACGGAAGAGCACCAGTGTCAAAAGAACCAGTATGATAATCCCGATTATTATTGCCGGTCTATTATTCTTCATTGTCCGACTGAGCTTTGCAGACTTCCTATGATGCTATAGATTGGCGCTATCATTATAAGCACCATAGCACCTACCACAACTCCAATCAAAAGCATCAAAACCGGTTCGAGAAGAGATGTAAATTTCTTCAAAGTAAAATCGACCTCTTTTTCGTAAAATTCTGCCAACTCTTCAAGAACTTTCTCCAGGCTCCCGGACTGCTCACCTGCTCTGATAGTTTGAATCATGGTCGAGGGGAAAATACCTTTTTTTTGGATCAAAATATCCGAAAGCGCCACTCCCTTTGAAACTTGTACACTAAATTCTTTTGCTTCTTTCTTAAATTTTTTGCGTGTTAATGAATCTGCTGAGACGTCCAGAGCTTCTGTTATAGGAACCGCGCTTTTAAGAAGAGTTGAAAGAGTGCGGCTGAAGCGGGCAATATCAATTTGCTCCTGCATTTTTGCAATTACCGGAATGTGTGAGAAAACTCCCAAAATAGCGTTTCTGGTTTTTTGTATGGAAAGCATTACTATAAAGACGACTATTGAGAGCATTGAGAAAATAAGCACCAAGGCTGTATTTTCCCCCGTGAACTTGCCCGCGGTCAAAATAATCTTTGTGTAGGCAGGAAGGGGCATATCCAGTTTTAGAAATGCCGAGGAAATTTTTGGGAGAACAAATACACTCATCAAAAGCCCGTTTGCAATCATGGCAACAACTATTACCGCCGGATACATCATGGATCCTTTGATTTTTTGAGTCAGTTCATAGCTTGCCGTGAGTTGTTTTGACAAATAATCAAATGCTTTATCCAGGGTTCCCGATTCCTCCCCCGAGCGAACAATGGTTAAAAAAATTGAATCAAAGTCATCTTCGTATTGGGAAAGGACTGAGGAGATGGATTGTCCTTTTTGAGTTTGGAATGAGATGTCGGCAAGAACTTTTTTAAGACGCTGGTTTTTGGTTTCTTTTGCAATGATATCAACCGACTCAGGAATAGACATGCCGCTTCGGAGCATGGTTGCTATGAACCTACTGAGGGTTGCCTTCTCGGCTACTGAGATTTTTTTGGAAAATACACCTCTTTTTGTTATCTTCGGGGTTCTTATCACCAGTGGCTGGAGATTTTTGTTTTTTAGGGCGGTGACTGCATCTTCTTTTGATGAAGCTTGGATAGCGTCCTCTATTAATTTCCCGTCTTGTCCTCTGGCTTTGTAGATAAAAAGGGGCATAATAATTTAGGTTTCCAGTACGGCATTAAAGACTTCTTCAATTGTTGTCTGTCCTGCGGATACTTTGTTTATCCCGTCCTCAAACATGGTGATCATCCCCTCCTGCTTTGCGGCTTTTAAGATTTCTTCATTTGAAGATTCTTTGACAACCAGTTCCCGAATTTTATCCGAGACTTCCAAGACCTCATAAATTCCGATTCTGCCTGAAAATCCGCTTTTGTTGCATTTGCTGCAGCCGTCTCCTTTGTAAAACTTTTGGGTTTTTATTCTTTCCCCTATCTCTCTTTTAAGCTTCTCCATAATTGCAGGGCCCGGCGTATAGGCCTTTATGCAACCTTCACAAATTTTTCTAACCAGCCTTTGTGCTAAAACCACATTTAAGGTGGAAGAAGCCAGATATCCTTCTACTCCCATGTCCAAAAGACGAGGGAGTGCGCCTATGGCATCGTTTGTGTGGAGAGTTGAGAGCAGAAGATGGCCGGTGAGAGCGGCGTGAATTGCAACTTGAGCAGTTTCTTTGTCCCTGATCTCGCCTACCATCATGATGTCCGGATCGTGCCTTAAAAGGGATCTTAAACCTGTGGCAAAGGTCAGGCCTGTTTTTGCATTTACCTGAATCTGGGTAACCCTTTGGATTCCGTATTCGATCGGATCCTCGATTGTTGCAATTTTAACTTTGGTGGTGTTTAAGATATTGAGGATTGAATACAAGGTAGTAGTTTTTCCTGATCCTGTGGGGCCTGTTACCAGAATCATGCCGTAAGGTTTCATAATATTTTCTTTGATGACCTTTAAGTTTCTGCCTGTGAGGCCAAGCTCCTCAAGGCTCTTGGGGCGTTCTGATTCTCTTAAAAGCCTCATTACTACATTTTCTCCGTAAAAACCGGGAATTATTGAGATTCTTAATGCCACGAGGTCTCCTGAAACTTTTATTTTGTAGCGGCCGTCCTGGGGGATTCTGTGTTCATCAAGTTTTAGATTTGAAAGGATTTTTATCCGCGCGACGAGAGCCTCTTCTATGCCTTTTTTCATCTTTAGTATGTCTGTTAGTACTCCGTCCACGCGAAATCTTATAATTACGGCGTCTTCTTGAACTTCAATGTGGACATCTGATGCTCTTTCGGCAACCGCATACTGCAAGATTGTGTCTAATATTTTTATTACGGGAAGCGCTTCCGCGACTTTTGAGAGATCTTTGTTTAACTCGGTCTTTTTGATATTATCCGCGATTACTTTTTCAAAGTCCTGTTTGATATCTTTTTTATATTGGTTTAGAGCTTTGTTTATTTCTTCGTGACTTCCGAAATGCGGAACAATAATGAGGCCTGTGTGTCTTTTTGCAAACTCAATGGCTTCAACATTGTTTGGGTCTTCCATTATGAGCTTCAACTTATCTCCTTCACGAGCGAGCGGGACCATCCTGTAGGTTTGTGCCAGGCGTTCTGGGATGAGATTTAAGACCTCTTGTGGGATTGTGAGGTGGGAGATGTTGACGTGAGGTATTTTTAGGTAATTTGCGATTAGTTTTGAGAGAACTTCGGAGTTTACTATCCCCTTAAAAACGAGGATGTCTTCGATTTTTTTTCCAAGACTTGAGGAAGAAAGGGAAATTTCATCAAACTCCTTCGGGCTGATATACCCGTTTCCAACGAGAATTTTCTTTAAAATATCGGGTGACAACTTCATTGGGCAGGATTCTCCTCTACTTATAGAGTATAACATCAACAAAACGACACCTTAAGCGTTATTTTGCTACCAGCTGCCGCCTCCCCCGCCTCCGAAGCCACCGCCACTAAATCCGCCTCCTCCAAATCCCGATCCACCGGACCAGCTTGAAGAGTTTTTGGGACCGGCGACAAGTGAGCTTTTTACACTGTTTTCAAAATTAAATAAACTTGTATAAATCAAAGCTTTGTTGGTTCCTGAAAAATATGACGGCGGTCTAATTCCAAGCTTTTTCATGTCTTTTGCTAGCTTACCCACAACTCCAAGAGATATTGCCAATGGCAAAATTTCTTCAAAAAACATTCTCTTCTCGGCAATTTCATGCCTCCACTTACCTTTTTTAATGTAATGGGTTAATCCTTTTGCTTGTCTGTGAAGGGAATAACCTTTTGCGGTTTTTCTTGGCATAATAAATGCAATCAGGCAAGCCAGTGGGCTTAATACAACAAAAATAATTAGTGGGTACATGTTTCCTGTTGTTGCCACAAAATGAGCAATAAGTATTAGTGAAGACACGTTAATTACAAGACTTTTGGCAAACCACCTCACCCTTACACCTTGAGGGTTCCCGTCAAAATATCCTTGGCTTTTTACATGCTTATACAGTTTCTTTTTAAATTCTTCTAAAT
>CAYRCU010000023.1:0-4933 GCA_964422865.1 uncultured Gammaproteobacteria bacterium | reverse complement strand
TATGATCAGCCATACATCTTGTTTCTCTTTTACCTAAACTATCCTCCGGAAAAATTTCAAAAAAACCACACACTCTCACCAAGAGATCAATTCGGTTTTTCAACGGTCAGGGCGTTTGATAAATATCACTTTGGAAGCATTAATCTGGATAAAATAAAATCAAATAAGTCTAAAAGTCTGGTAATTGGAACACCAAAGGAGATTTCGGACAATAATTACTTAATAAAGACAATTAACTTCCCCAACGGACAAGAAGCGTTTAGAATAACAGAAAGCAAATGAAACTCAGCATAGTGCTTGCAACCAAAAACGAAGAAAACAATATCGGCCCTTGTTTGGAGTCAGTTGAAAAAATAGCGGATGAAATTGTCATAGTCGACGAATATTCAACGGATAACACGGTTACTGTTGCAATGAAATACGGGGCCAAAATTTTCAAAAACAAGCACAAAAGGAATTTTCATGAATCAAAGCAATTGGCAATCACCAGGGCAAAAGGTGAGTGGATTTTGCAGTTGGACGCAGATGAGAGAGTTTCAAATGCTCTTGCAAAAGAAATCATCTTGGCGGTAAACGCATCAAACAAAAAATTAAAATCCAAAGTCATTAGAGACAAAAAAAAGAAAAAACTATTTGCCCGTCATCAAAAAGTGATTGAAAAAAGAGATGGGAAAATAGGAGAAAACACAGGTGAGATAGTAGGTTTTTTTATTCCTCGTATCAATTTCTTTCTGGGTAGCCCTTTAATCCACGCGGGGGTATACCCGGATGCGGTAATCAGATTATTTAAAAAAGGGAAAGCCTTCTTACCCGCAAAATCAGTTCATGAACAAGTAGTGCTGAAAGGAGAAGTTTCATGGTTGGAAAATAATCTCGAACACCATGATTCTCCGACTCTAGATCGCTACATTAGCCGTCTCAACCGATATACAAAGCTGAAAGCCGAAGATTTCAAAAGAAAAAAAATACCCAAAAACAAGACAAATTTATTTCTTTATGCAACAATTAAACCATTATCAGTTTTTCTAAATCTTTTTATTCGACATCGCGGCTACAAAGACGGTATCAGAGGTTTTCTGTGGAGTGCTTTTTCGGGTTCACATTTCTCAATTGCATACTTTAAGTACTGGACGCTAAAATAAATAAATGCTGCTCAAAGACAAAACTGCTCTCATAACGGGTGCTTCCACGGGGATCGGTGCTGCAACGGCAATCCTTTTTGCAAAAAACGGTGCCAAAGTGGCCGTCAATTATCGCAGTAATCGCGATGAGGCCCAAAAAATCTTGGATATCATTACAAAAAATGGGGGAGAGGGAATTCTAACAAATGCGGATGTCTCAATTCCAAACGAAGTGGAACACATGTTCGAAGTTGTAAAAGAAAAATTCGGACATCTTGACATTTTAGTAAATAACGCAGGGGTGGATCGCCCTAAGTCTTTTGTGAAACTAACCATAAAAGATTGGGATGACACTCTAAAAATTAATCTCTATGGAATGTTTCTTTGTTCCAAGGCAGCAATTCCAATGATGAGTAAAGGCGGAAGGATTCTTAACACAGCCTCAGTTAGAGGACTTTATCACGCCGGCCGCAAAGGGAACCTTGTTTATACTGTTTCAAAGTCCGCGGTAATAAGCTTCACCAAAACTCTGGCAAAAGAATTGGCACCCGACGTCAAAGTTAACGCAGTAGCCCCCGGCCCGACAAACACCAACATAACAAAAGTCTGGTCACAAAAAACAAAGATCAATAACATCAAAAAAAGCCTTCTAAAACGCTTAAACGAACCCGAGGACATCGCAAACGCCTTTCTATTCCTTGCTTCAGACATGGCAAGTGCTCTTACCGGAGAAGTAATTGTTGTCGACGGAGGCTACAATCTTCAGTAAGCCCTTTAAACCCAAAATTAAAACTCTTGGCTCCAACTTGCAATATAGTTGTAGTAAAATAAGCCAAGGATGAAAATAGCCGTAGACAGCGGACCATTGGAAGGAAGTCATGCGGTTCGCGGTATAGGTTTTTATACCAAGAACTTAATTTTAGCTCTAAAGAAGCTTCAAAAGAATAAAAATTTCACCTTGGATGTCTTTGACTTTTCAACTAATCCAAAAAAACTGTCAACCTACGATATAGCTCATTACCCATATTTTGATTTGTTTTTTCACACTCTTCCTGCCAGTAAGCCCACAAAAACCATTGTTACCATTCACGATGTAATCCCTCTTATCTACCCCAAACACTATCCGGCAGGCATTCGAGGTAAGTTGCGTTTCCTAAAACAAAAACATTCTCTCAAAACAACATCTGCCGTAATCACAGACTCAGAGTCCTCCAAAAAAGACATCGTACGTTTCTTAAAAGTTCCAAGTGAAAAAATTTTTCCCATACATCTTGCTTCGGCCCCTTATTTCAATAAAATCACAAACCCGCAAACTCTTTCAAGAGTTTCAAAAAAATATTCCCTTCCCAAAAAATTTGTCCTGTATGTTGGAGATATCAACTACAACAAAAACATAATCAATCTCGTCAAAGCCGCCAAAATCGCCAAACTTCCTCTTGTTATTGTCGGCAAACACGCCAAAGAAATGAGTTCACAAGAAAACAATGTAAAAACTTTTATAGGTCCAAGAGATTTTGCGAGATCTATTTTTGGCAAACCTCACCCGGAGATTGCCCACTATAAAAAACTAAAGGAAGCACTTCAATCAAATAAAGTAATTCTTATCGGGTTTGTCACAGACAAGGAGCTTGTGGCGCTTTACAATCTGGCATTTGTTTACTGTCAACCGTCTTTTGCCGAGGGCTTTGGCCTTCCACCTTTGGAGGCCAACGCTTGTGGAACTCCGGTAGTTGTAAATAAAACTCAAGCTCTTGTAGAAATCTGTGAATCTTTTGCCACAATTGCCGATGCCACCGACCCAAAAAAACTTGGAGAAAAACTTCTCAAGGCAAAATTCAAAAATTCAAAAGTTGATTATTCATGGGAAAAAACCGCCCGCAAAACCTACAACATCTACAAAAAAGTCTTTAATGAATAAAAACAATCTCACCTTCATAGTTTTGAGTTTTGCGGCCTGGAGACTTGTACTTTCAATATTTTTGTATTTTTCTTCTCTCTGGCTTCCACTTCAAAAAGACTTTCTTGGTGGAGGAATAAATACTTATCTCTCAAGTCCCCAGCTTTGGGCCTGGCTCAATTTCGACGGCGAGCACTATCTTGCTATTGCTCGTGAAGGATACAAACCGCTTTCTTACTTTTTTTTCCCTTTGTATCCTGTCTTAATTAGATTCATATCCTTTTCAAACCTTTCACACCCTCTTGCCATAAGCGGTCTTCTTATTTCTCACTTTTCGATTTTGATTGCACTCATTGGCCTTTGGAAAATTATCAAACTGGATTTCAACTCAAAAGTAGCACGAACAACGCTCATTCTTCTTTTGCTTTTTCCCACATCTTTCTATTTTGCAAGCTACTACACAGAATCTCTGTTTTTAGCACTTGTTGTCTGGAGTTTTTACTTTGCCCGGACTCAAAACTGGCTCCTTGCGGGTACTCTCGGTGCACTTGCCTCCGCTACTCGTATTGTTGGCATCTTTCTTCTTCCTGCACTAATTGTTGAATACTATCTGCAAAACAAAAAAAATTTTCCCTCGAAAAACATCAAAAAAATATTTTCATTTTTTGCCGTGTTGTTAATACCCTTAGGGATCTTCTCTTACATGTATTTTCTCTATCACAAAACGGGAGATCCCCTAATATTCAAGAAAAACTTAGAGATTTATGGAGAACAGCGCTCATCAAATCTTATTATCCTCCCGCAAGTCTTCTACCGCTATATCTTCAAAATCCTCCCAAGCCTAAACACTTACTGGCCTATGACATTTACAATACTTTTGGAATTTACACTGGCAAGTTTGTTTCTTTTGCTTTCCGTCATCGGCTTTTATAGATTAAGGCCGAGTTATTGGATTTTTCTTATTGGAGGATATCTTGCCCCAACTTTTTCAGGAAGCTTCTCCTCCATGTCGCGTTACGTTCTGGTTCTTTTTCCGGGTTTTATTCTTTTGTCTTTCCTCGTGCTCCGGCTTCCCAAATCTGTTCAAACAATTCTTCTTGCGTTATCATTTACATGCCTTGCTGTTACAAGCTCACTTTTTTTTAGGGGGTACTGGGTATCATGATCAAAAGAATTAATTTTAGAGATTTAGCCAAAAGTCCGCTCATGTCAGGAAGCATTCTTATGGTTGGAGGGAGTTTGTTTATAAACATGTTCAACTACCTCTACCACCTTTTGATGGGTAGAATCCTTGGCCCCGTTGACTACGGGACCTTAGCAAGCATCTTTTCAATCATCTATATTGCTGCCATAATTCCACTGTCCTCGAGCTTTGCGATTGTAAAATTTATCTCATCCGCCAAAGACAAAAGCGAAAGAGCTCTTATATACAAGTCAATCAAAAAACTCTACTCAACTGTTGCAGTAATTTCGTTTTTAATAACTTTAGTTCTCTCTCCTTTCATTGCAAATTTTCTCCACATAAAAGATGTCGTTTCAGTGGCAAGTGTCTCCATAATAATGCTTTTTTCTCTTCTCACTCTGGTAAATCAAGCAACTCTGCAGGGAGTGCTTAAGTTTTCAGGGGTAATCATCCCAAACCTCATTTCAAGTCTCACAAAGCTCGCACTGGGGATTGCCCTTGTTCTTATTGGGCTTTCTGTCAGGGGGGCGATGTATGCGGTAATAATTGGAGCGATTTTTGCTTATCTTGCCTCAAAACATCTAATCAAATCTTTCCCCAAAAAAACCGGAAAAGAAAAGTTTAACTATACTATTTTTTTTAAATACTCCGTCCCCGTACTTCTCCAAGCTCTTGCCTTTACCTCAATTTTCACAGTTGACCTAATTTTAGTAAAGCACTTTTTCTCTCCCT
>CAYRCU010000022.1:0-7891 GCA_964422865.1 uncultured Gammaproteobacteria bacterium | reverse complement strand
TGTGGTGGTATCACACAAATCTTAGCGCCACCCACAACTACACCTCTCCTTGGTGGAGCTGGCCTTTTTTGGTACGACCAATCTGGCTATATGTAGATTACGGTAAAAATACAATCAAAAATATCTATGCAATGGGCAACCCTGCAATTTACTGGTTTGGAGCATTTTCAATCCCCCCGGCTTTCTACGAAGCATTCACCAAAAAGAAAAAAGAACTTGCACTAATTCTTTTTTCCTATTTTATGTTTTTTATTCCCTGGGCCGCTTCTCCCAGAATTATGTTTCTCTATCATTATCTTCCTTCACTGCCATTTCTTTCAATTATCGTAGGGTACACCCTTCAAAAAAACAAAAAACTTACATCTCCCATGTTGTTAATTATTTTTCTCCTTTTTATATATTTTTATCCCCATTGGACCGGCCTTAGTGTCCCAAAATGGCTGGATAATTCATATTATTGGTTCCCTTCCTGGAAATAACTCCTGTTTCCTACAAGGCAAGTATCAAGGCTCCTAGAAGAAGTATTGTTCCCACACCAATTCCAAAAACTGTTGGTAAACCAACCCCCGCCTCCGGAAGCGAAGCCGCAGCACTTGTGTTCGTCGGCGTTGCGCTCGGGGATGGCTCTGTACTGCCAATACCCGTTGGCGTGGGAGTTGCTTGTGCAAGGCTGGTGCTTGTTGGTGTCGGTGTTGAAGTAGGCTGAGCAGTGGCAACCGGTGTTGCACTCGGTGAAGGCGTTGGTGTGGGAGATGGAGACGGAGCAATACAATCTTCATACTCTTGGTAATCTTTGAGCCTGCAGGTACCGGTCACGTCATAGCAGACATAATTTTCATCCACTTCCTGGCACTGACTGTCTTTAGTGCAGGTGTCGTCACATTCCGTTGGGGCAGGGGGTTGGCAGGAAGTGTCAGTAGGATAATCCTCAAGCCTGCACCTTTTTTCATCTCCAAGATCATAACAGGTCCAGTTTTGATTCACATCAGTACAATCACTCTCAGTAGAACAGATAGAGTTACAAACAATTTCCGGTGGCGTGCAAGTTTCTTCGCTCGGGTAATCCACATGCCTGCAAGTTCCTGTTATATCATTGCAAATATAATCAGGGTTAGCAGTCGCACACTGGCTGTCATCACTGCAGGGAGAATCACACTCATAAACCTCTTCCTTGGTTATCGTGAAAGAGACAAGGTCACAGCTCGATGTTGTAACGGCAGCCTCTGATTTTTCGGGAGCAGACGTCTTCACGCTGTAAAGTTTCCAGGCAGTAAACACGGCCACTCCGGCCAGCAAAATCGTGGCAATTATTATTACCAAACTAACTAAATTATTTTTAAAAAATGTTTGCATTTTCTTTAAAACCATCCAAAATCAGGATGATAAATTTCACCCTGAACACTAATTGTCAAACTTGTCTCACCGGCGGGAAAATCAGGTATAACCACAAGATCATAAAACTCATTGTTAGTTCCGGGTTTTGTCGTACTTACCTCAGCCCCGGTCACCCCGTTAACCGTAAATCTGGCCTTTTGAATCGAACCGGCATTTCCATTTATGCTGGCAATGCCTCTTACGGTAAAGTACACTTCATCCCCGGGCTGAAGAAGGGAAAGGTCGCCGGTAGTCAGCAAATTCCAATCCTTGTCATAAGCCCTCACATCCACGCACTGTGCCGACATATTTACTTCAGGAGTTGTTGTTCCGGCAGGAGTCGCTGTAGCAGCAGGGGGTAGTGAAGTAGCAAGAGGCGGCGGAGAAGCAGGGGACTGTGCTTGACACTCAGATTTGGCTCCACACGAATACGGCTCATCAAAACACTCGCTCATATCAAAGCCGCAAGAGAGAAGCACCTTTTCATCACCCTCCCCCTCATATAAACAACTGACGTAATCATAGCAGTTTAAGCAGTTATTATCTCCTCCACACCCCGCAAAATATCTGTAAGTAATTTCCAAATCACCTTCCACTGGATCTTCAGCCTCCCTACTGCCAGTCTCCTTTACGCAAGTATTTTCCATTTCACCACTAACCGATATGACTTCTTTACACACAACATCCGGGCCGTATCCGTATCTTTTTTGACAATCCTTGCTCACATTTGGATCACAACTGCCGGCTTCCGGATACCCGCACGCATGCGCATTCACACAAGTTTCCTGAAAACCACTACCGTCAGGTTTACACACTTGCCCTCTTCCCGATCCGCAACCGCATTTTATCTCTGCATCGATGTACTCCCCAAATTCGTTCTGAATCGAACCACCAAAACACACCGTTCCTCCACCCTCCCCTCCACTTCCACCCGCGCCAACACCCACATCTCCTCCTCCGGGAGAGCAGTCATTGGGGCAATCATTTTCATTTTCCCCGGGCTCACAAACTCCATTACTGTTGCAGGCACTGGCCGTACCCCCTCCACCGCAAATACTGCACCCCCCGCTTATACAATCATAATATCCCTGATCCCACTCGGAAGATACCTGGCACGGATTTATAGAGCCGGCATATCCGGGATCAAGACAGCAATTATTAACGGCTTTACTTGTCTCCGCTTTCTGGCTTCGCCTTACTCCCCAAATTCCGACTCCCGTCCCACCAACCAAAAGAAGAACTCCCAGAATTCCTCCCACAATTTTTGTCCTTTTTCCAATTTTTACTTTCTTTCTCCCGCTCTCCCCGTCTCCCGCAGTTACTACCATACTTTCACTGCTCACTCCTTCTTTTTTTGTTTCATCCAAAGGTGCACTTGATGTTGACGGTTCTTTTTCCTCACTAACAGCAGGGATAGAAGAAGAAACAGGCATCTGCGGCGAAGTTACAGGAGCGTCCGTACTGGCCGGAGGGGGAGGAGGGGGCGGAGGAGGAGTGGTAGGTACAGGTGCATCACTGCTTGACGGTGGTGGTGGAGGGGGTGGGGGAGTGTCAAAAGGTGAGGTTTGCACTTCCTCAATATTTTTTTTTGTAGAACTGTTGGCAGGGTTATCCATTTATTTTGTATCAAACCACACCTTAATCCAAGGCTAAGTTCATAGTAGATACTTGAAGAGCTTCAGTCAAGAATTAACTTGTCCTCCCTGCTAATCAAAATTCCGATTACCAAAAGCAGAAATCCAATCGCGGCAAAAATAAGAGTAACAAAGCCCACTCCGCTCACGGGAACATCATCAGGCAGTGCGGTTGGCGAAGGTATAACGGTTGGCAGAGGTGTAGCGGTTGGCGAAGGCGTACTGGCACTCTCATCTCCTGCCGCCAACACTTCAAAGCTTCTTGTCAGAGAATGAAGAATACCCAAAGCGTCTCTCCAGCTTATGGTTATCGTGTGCTCTCCGGTAGCAAGCCCTTCGGGGGGAGTCCAGCTCCACTGACCAAACTGGTCTACAATAATCTCGTCAGTCAAAGGATCAGATTCTACTACTATAGTAATATTAGACCCGACAGGACCCGTTCCAAAAAATTCCGGCTTATCTTCAAGAATTTCCTCACCCTCTTCAAGGCTGTCAAGAGTTACTTCAACATTTTCACTCTCAAGATCAACAT
This sequence comes from uncultured Gammaproteobacteria bacterium, assembly GCA_964422865.1. Classification (GTDB taxonomy): domain Bacteria; phylum Patescibacteriota; class Microgenomatia; order UBA8517; family UBA8517; genus CAYRCU01. The sequence goes on along the minus strand of CAYRCU010000022.1, from coordinate 4,351 downwards.
TTAATTTTTCAAATCTCGAGCTTTTCTCCTCATCCTCTGGTAATTTAATATCCGAAGTTGGTATCTTGCTTTCCGTGTCCTGTCCGCTTTCCTCCGCTGTGAAGTCGTAAGCATACCCGAAAGTTATATCCGGAAGAGGATTGGAATTTCCCAAGTACGCCTTCACGGATGCAACACCAAGACTTCCTCCCTGCACAAATATTTCAACCAGCTGGTCTTTCTCATAATCTGAAGTTACGGAAATCACAAATTCTCCACTGCGCGTAGTCAAAGAAGAGAAATATTTATCCGCTATCTTCGCGTAAAGCAGAACATCACTCGCAGGAAGGTTGTTTGCGTCAAGCACTTTTCCTGAAATTATATTTGTCGTTGTCGGTGCAGTAGCCAAGGTAATTACTTCCCAAACGGATCCATCATTTCTAAATATTTCTCCGCCGGAATTAATCTCAAAATAGTATTTTTTCCCGGGTGACAAACCAACAATCCTCACATAATGAATCCTTGTAGATCCTTCATTTTCCTGCCAAGCCACTTCCCCAAGATCTGCCTGTTCTCCCCATTCAACATATCCTGCTAAATTTTTATCCGTTATCCAAGACACAGTAAACGACGAGTTTGTAATATTTGTGATTCGGACATCTCTGGGAGCTTTCTCGGGGGATGCACCAAGCCTAAACATTTGTTGTTGTTGAACCAAAAACACTCCCAAGGCAAGCCCCGAAACAAGAATCAAAACCCCCAGTATTGTAGGTATGGTTTTAGCCGCTTTCATTTTCTTTCTCTTCTCCCTTCTCTTCTTCTGTCTCTTCCGTCGGTTCTTCCACTGCAGACTCATCCACCACTTCTTCTTTCTCTTCCTCAACTGTCAAATTTCCTATAACCGTCAGGTTTCCTATTTCTTCTTCAGAAAGGTATATCCTATTTTTTAGCTTATCCAGTGTATCAACATCAAGCCTGGGATCCAAAGGGGTAAGAATCTCGCTTGGTACCTCTGAAATGGGTTCCACAGTAAGAGCCCTGTAAACTTCAAAACTAATCCAGAAACTAATCGTTACAAAGGTAACCACCAAAACCTTTACCGCAATCGGCAGCCTTCTTTTAGTTTTTGTCATTATAAAACACCGCTCTTCCTAACACATCAAGCTGCAAAAATTTCTCATCTCTTTCACTCTGAACAATAAAATTCACACCATCCACATAAAGAGGTTTTCTCATATTTTCCAAATCTCTCAAAAAATTCATCATTGATTCATATTCCCCTCTAACACTCACCATAACATCATAACCGGTTGAATTATTAGGTAGAGCTGCTATCTCCTCTTGCTTGGCTCCATCATCACTTTTACTCTTTTCACCCCTCAGCACAACATCTTCAATCTCCTGTGCATACACGGCTATATTATTTATCTTTGCAAGCCCTTCAATCTGTCTCAGGATTACCTCGGGCTTGGGCTCATCGGAAATAGCAAATTTCAACAAGTCAATATTTGCCTTTTCCTGTTGATACAAAGCTTGAGCAGAGGACAAGTTATCTATCTTCTCATCCATCGTGGCGACAATCTTTTCTTTGTCCTTAATCTCCCTCCAAAGACGTGAAATAGTGATAACGGTAGGTTTAATCGCAAAAAGTCCAAAAAGAGAAATAGTACCAAGCGTCAAAAGAATCTCAACAAACGTCCTTACGTCTTGTCGACTATTATAAAGGTCTCCCAATCTCTGTAGATATCTTCTATAAGGTCGATTTCTTTCTTTCCAGTTAGCTGCTGTCATTTTGTTGATTCTCCTCTTTGTTTGCTGCTTCCGCAGTTTCCTCGGTTACAAGTGAAAAGTTAACAAAAGGCAGCCCCTCCTGTGTTTGAAGCTGAACCAAGTGAACTGTCGAAAAATCCGGCTCCACCTTTAAATTGGCAATGAATTGAGCAATAGATTGTTCGGACGAACTTGAAGCTCTGATTTTGGTTTCCCCGCCGCTAATTTCAAGTTGTGTCAAAAACACATCCTCCGGCAGACGGGTAATAACTTTTGAGATAGTAGATGTTGGCCTGTTTTCATCAGAAATCATAAATGAAAACACTTCAAGCCTCTTCTGGGTTTCTCTAAACTCTTTTTCAAAAGTGGAATAAGACTTAATTATTATTTGCTTCTGCTCGATCTCATCATCCAAGTCAGCAATTCTGATATCCAAATAAAACCTCCCAAAAAAGCCTGCAATCACAACTCCCTCGACAACAATCACAAGGACACGGAACGTAGAGAGAACCCACTTCAATATACGACCGGCAATAGAGGTTTCAAATTCACTTTGCGGAAGCAAATTAACATGTTTTTTCTGGGCTTTTCGGGCAGTCATATCACCACCTCACTATAACATATGAAACCTGCTCAAAGAAATTACTTGCTGGCAGTTTTTTTAGAAGAAGAAGCCTTTTTGGTAGCCGGAGTAAGCTTTGTAAGTTTAGATAGCTGTGATTTAATTCTGGCCGCCTTATTTTTGTGAATTATGTTTCTTTTTGCAGCTCTATCAACCATACTTATGGCTTTTTTAATTGCTTTTATGGTTTTTGTTTTTTTTGCAATTCTCACAGAAACCTCAAAAGCAGTCATCCTCTTTTCATTGATAGCTCGTTTCCTTTTTGATACTCTTAGAGCTCTTTTTGCTGTCTTGGTAACCGGCATGTGAGGAAGTATAATTTAATTTAGTCAAAAGTTCAATCTAAGGTTATATGGTCAAAAATTTCATAAACAAAAGCAAAAATATTCTTTTCTCTCAACAAACATCAATTCTTTCCGCGGCTTCGGTAATTATGGTTATGGTAATAGCCTCACGTCTTTTAGGATTCGTGCGTCAAAGAGTGTTCTTAAGTTTCTTTCCCCCGGACACTCTTTCCCTTTTTTTTGCAGCGTTCCGCCTGCCCGATTTAATTTTTGAAGTTCTTACGCTTGGCGCTCTCTCCTCAGCTTTCATCCCGATTTTTACACGCCTCCATAAAAAAGACAAAAAACTGGCCTGGGAGACTACAAGCATTATAGTAAACCTCGGTCTTGTGGGATTTGCAATTCTTTCAATTTCCTTCGGCCTTCTGGCTAACCAACTATATTCGATAATAGCTCCGGGGTTTGACCATAATCAAACTCTCCAGATTGCCTATATAGCAAGAATTCTTTTTGCGGCCCAAGGTTTTTTTGTAGTTAGCTATGCACTGACAGGAGTTTTGGAATCACTCCGTCGCTTTATCATCACAGCTCTCGCTCCGCTTTTTTACAACATCGGAATAATTTTAGGAACAATCCTTCTTGCACCAAAGCTTGGATTAATGGCCCCCGCAGTGGGTGTAATTATAGGCTCTTTTGCCCATCTTTTGATACAGCTTCCTCTCGCGTATCGCCTTGGGTTCCGTTTTTCCTTCAGGTTGGCTCCCAACTTGCACGTCAAAAAAATTGGCCGCCTTGCCGCTCCGCGCATGATGGAGCTTGCATTCTTGCAGGTAGCCCGCACAATTGAGCTTTTCCTTTCATCTATTATTGCCTCGGCTTCCTATACTTACTTTACTCTTGCAAATTCTCTTCAGGCTTTTCCTGTCGGTCTTTTCGGAGTTTCCCTCGCCAAGGCCGCTCTTCCCACCCTCACGGAACAATCAGACAATCCGCAAAAATTCAAACACACTCTCCTCTCCACTCTTTATTTGGTCATTTTTTTAATTGTTCCCGTAGCGGTATTCCTAACCGTACTTCGAATTCCGATAGTCAGGATTCTCTTTGGAACAAACCTGTTTGACTGGGAAGCTACGGTCCAAACGGGTCTCGTTATTTCAGCGTTTGCTCTCGGGGTTCCTTTTCAGGCGACGGTCATACTTTTATCAAAAGCCTACTACGCGCTCCATGACACAAAAACTCCGGTTATAATCTCCCTTATGGGAACCATCATAGGAATAACATCAAGTGTGATCTTGATTCGTGTTTTGGGTGTCCCCACTTGGGGACTGTCTCTGTCGTATTCAATTGGTGTTTCCGTTCAGGCAATAGTGCTTTTCTATCTCCTAAGTAAAAAATTAAATGGAGGAATATTTTTTACAATCAAACCAATCCTAAAGACAATTACAGCCTCCGCGGCTTCAGGATCTATTATGTTTTTCATCCTCAAATTCTTTGACCGGTCAGTGTGGGTTAAAAAACTTTCCTTTCTGACAAACCTTGAAACAACAAAAAATCTTAATTTCGAAAGTTTTGTCCTTGATACCCGCTACACGGCTAATCTAATAACTCTCACAGTGGTAACAGCCGCAGTAGGGGGGATTACATATCTTGTCGTCAGTTTTCTGTTAAAATCCACAGAGCTTCAAACAATCATAAA
>CAYRCU010000021.1:0-8378 GCA_964422865.1 uncultured Gammaproteobacteria bacterium | reverse complement strand
ACGATTATATAAATTTAATGGATGGGAGCGTTTGGAGCGTTGGGAAAGGGAGAAACGGAGAAAGGGAGAAACGGAGAAACGGGGAAAGAGAGGGAGATTCTTCGCTTCGCTCAGAATGACAAGGGTAGGAGCGTTGGGAGCGGTATCCTTCCTGCTGTTGTGCTGATTAGCTGATGTACTCATAAAGATACTTCCTTGTGTCTGGATTTCGGATTTAAAAAGATTGATGCTGGAAGATGAATTGTCATATTTTAATAGTATTAATCTCCCAAGGGAAGAGAGAATGTTTTTTTTGAGGCCTCTCCCCTTTTAAACCAATCAAATACCATTGTTCTGTTTTATATTTCTTCATAAAGTAATCAAGCTTCCTCTTCGAAAAAGCGGCAAAATTAACCTTTGCTTCAATCGGAATTATTCTATTTTTATATCGGAGAATAAAATCAATCTCCTTTTTGTCTTTGGTGCGCCAGTAGTTTATGAACTCTTTACCGAAATTTTTCACAAGTTCGGAGAATATTGCCGTTTCAAAAATCTCTCCCAGGATTTCAGGCGAGAATACTTTTAACCACAACAGATGTGCCAATCCGCTATCATAAAAATATATTTTTGGAGTTTTAAAAATCTCGGATCTCAAGTTTTTAGAAAATGGCCTGACCAGGCGAAGCACATAGGTGTTTTCTAAAACAAAAAGGTATCTTTCTACAGTCTGTTTTGCCAGACGACAGGTGTTAGAGAGTTCTTCAATATTCAGTAATTTACCGCTCTGAGAAGCCAGAATCTCCAGGAGTTTATTAAACTTATCTATTTCTTTAACCTCAGCGAGATCTCTAATATCTTTTTTAAGATAAGTATTGATTATCTGCCACAGGTATTTTTCCTTTTTTGTTTTTTCGGGAATCAGACAGCATCTTGGATAACCACCATAAAGAACAAACTCAGTAAATAACTTCAGGAGTTCTTCCTGTTTTATATGGGTTAAAACCGGCATTTTAGGACCGGGATATTCTTTAAAGGTCAGGAATTCATCAAAAGTAAGGCCGTAAACCTCAAATACCAGAGCGCGACCAACCAATGCTTTATCAACCTTTTTTTTGAGTTCCAGAGTAGAAGAGCCAGAGGCGATAATCTTAAAATTATGATAATGGTCACTCACCAATTTTAAGAAAGTGGTTGGATTATCCAAATATTGAATTTCATCTATCAAAACAAATACCTTTTTTCCAATATCAAACCCCTGTTCAATGAGAAGTTCTTTAAGGGCATCTGGTCCTTGATTTAAGAGATGGAGATATCTTCTATCTTCTAAATCAAGATAATAAACATCTTCATTTTCTTCTTTAAGAAACTTCAATAACCAATATAAAATAAAGGTTTTCCCAACCTGACGTGCTCCATAAAGGATTATCGACTCCCGGTCATAAAGATATTTTAATATCTCATCAATTATTTTTCGTCGGTAAATTTTCTGTTTAATCTCTTCCATAGCTCCAACCATAAGTAAAGTGCACTTTAATTATAGTCAAACTTAAAGGAAAGTCAAGGATAACGGCATTTCATTATTAAGGTAAAAGGAAAAAGGGAAAATCATTGGAAAACATTTAGTCATTTCCTTAACTAAGGGAAAAGTAAAAAGGAAAAAGGTAAAACCATTAGAAAACATTAATCATTGAGTAATTAAGTCATTTGAAAAAGATTTAGTCATTATGTCATTATGTCATTGGTTATTGAGTCATTGGAGTTTAAGCTACCCACCATAGAGGAAGGTAAATAATCGTCCCTTCACGGCGAAATTGTCCTGGATAGATTACATAACCCAGAGGACAGTGATACTTTTTCATAAACGAAATCAACGCCCTTGTTCGTTTACCACTCCAGTTCACCTCAATTGGATAAAGTTTATTATCCCTCTTCAAAATGAAATCAACCTCAGCCTGGTTTTGACTGCGCCAAAAATAGATAGCATCCTGAGGAAGAGATTTTTTGAGAAGGCCTGCGTAGACCACATTCTCAAGTAGTTCGCCACGGTCAGCACGCAATTCAACATCAGTAAAATCATTGATTACTGAATTACGCAAACCATTGTCAACAAAATATATCTTAGGTGTCTTGGCAACCTCATGCCGATGATAGACTGAATAAGGAAAAATAAGTTCAACAATAAAAGTAGTCTTCAGCATCTCAATATATTCCTTTACCTGACTTCTTGCAGTACCGGTATCCCGAGCCAACTCACTCAAATTTAGCAGATTTCCCATCCTGATTGATAAAGACTTAATAACCCGGTCAAAATCTGCTAATCGCTCAAGCGAGAATATTATCTGGACATCTTTGTAAACATAACCGCTTACCAGTTCGGTAACAAGTTTTATCTGACGCTTACGAATTGTTTCAAGAACGACTGAAGGATAACCACCGGTTATTAGAAACTCATTTAAATATTTCTTATAATCCTCAGTAAAAAACCTTGTAGGATCTTCTGAAGGAGGTTCAAAAGGATCTGCAGGAATGGCATCAGCAAGTCTTTTCTCGGCCTTAAAGGTCAAAAATTCTTCAAAATCCAGGGGATATAATTTAAAAACAATCTGTCTGCCAACAAGACTCTCTTTTAAACCATATCGCATCATAAGACTTGATGAACCACTAACAACCAGTTTTAATTCTGATGAATGGTGGTCAACAAGTAATTTAATAAAATTTGTCGGGTTATCCATATAGTGTATCTCATCAACAAAAACAACCGCCTTTTTATCCTGATCTTTGCCTATCGCCTTCAGATAAGCCAAAAATTCATCAATCCCCTTGTTCAATAACCTTAAATGCGGAATGTATTCAAGATCAAAGTAATAACAGGGACAATCTTTTTCTAATTTTGATATAAGTAATTTCAGGAGCGAAGTTTTGCCGACCTACCTCGCACCCTCAATTACCAGTGCCTCTTTTCTGTCAAGATACTCGTTTAGCTCAACGAGCAATTTTCTATCAATCAATTGCACAGATAATTATAGACAAAACAGGTGAAATGTCAAGAATCATAACAATTAACCTGGTTGTTTGAAATGTCAGGTGTCAAAAAACAACGTTAATATCGTTAATAGCGTTTGGTGCGTTGGGAGCGTTGAGTTCGTTTAGAGCGTTGGGAGAAGGGGAAAGGGAGCGGTGCTGGATGAAAAGCATATCAGCGTATCAGGAGATCAGTGGGAAGCAGATCAGGGGATCAGTGAATCAGGATGTCAGGATATCAGGGGATCAGTGGGCAGGATATCAGGGTATCAGCGGGCAGTGAATCAGCATACTAGGGGATCAGGGACCAGAACTGGATGCTTGATACTTGAAAAATCGTTAGTCATTATGTCATTTAAAAACCGTTGGTCATTGAGTAATTATGTCATTGAGTCATTGGAAAAGCATCAGTCATTATGTCATTATGTCATTGAGTCATTGGGAAAGCATCAGTCATTTCCTTGGATTAAGTTAAAAGTAAAAAGGTAAAAGGTAAAAGGAAAAAGTCATCTGCTCATTGTTTTCATACTTTTGCCGAAGATGTTCTTAAGCTCATTTGATTCTTGAATCAGGTAATCCAGATCTTGATTATCGGAAATATTAGCTGCCTTAATAATTCTTAACCAATAGTTACTTTCTTTGGATTCTTTACATCCTGTGAAATAGATACATTTAAGATTCTTTCTTACCATCAAGATAATTTCTTAGTCTGTTCCGAATGTAACGCTTCCCGTATGTAGTCTTAAGATATTTTTCTCGTCTTAAAGCATCTTCTCTATTTAGACAGGCTTCAAAATAGACCAATTTTAGAGGTTTTCTATTCCTTGTAGCAACTACTCTTCCTTTATTATGAGTTTTCAATCGATCCTTTAAATTAGCGCTATAGCCAGTATAGAATTTGGAATCCTTCTCACTTATGAGCACATATACGTAATAAAACATGATATTTCACAGGATAAACATATCCCAATTTTATATCTGAAATCTTCTTTACTAAATGCTCCTTGTGCTTCTTCATAGTTGGCTCCTATGGAAGTAGCGCATTTGGCCAATTGATATCTAATAACATCATTTTCTTTTGAATAAGGTAATCTTTTTAGAAATTTAATAACTTTTACTGCAAAATTAAAGAGTCTTTCCTGAAGATCCGTACCCTTGACTTTATCATTGTTATGTTTTAGAGCCATTGCCTTAGTTGAGAGGGAAAAAGGAAGAAAGGGATCTTGATGCTTGACATCATTTTGTTCTGGATTCTCGGCTCTTCAATAAATTTTCAAGGTCAAGCTTATCCTGCCGACGCGTAGATGCCCTCTTGTTCTTCACCAATTCGTTAAAACCGATAAAATTAACCCTTTGTCTACCATATTTGCCAATCTTTCTATTCTGCCACACCTCTTTAAATTCACATCCGGGGATAGATGTAATAATATCAATCCTTACAGGTTCATAGCCCAGTTGTATTATCTTATTTTTCACTGAAAAATCTTCTTTTCTCAATCCGAGACTTTTAAATCCGAAATCGTTTAAGGCATTGACAATTCTCTGCCCATTTTTGACATCTGCCTCAACCAGAATATCCATATCCTTTGTATAACGTGGCCGAGCATAGAAAGCCACTGCATAGGCACCTATAATGCAATATTTAACGCGATGCCGGTTGAATAATTTTAACAACTCTTCGTAATCTTTTTCTGTCTTCACTTTTATATTGCCGGTTAAATTTATAGTATATTTCACGCAGAAATTGAACTATCTCAAGCCGTTGTTCCGGACTCATCCGGGCATAATATTGCCGGTCAAATTCTTCACTGGCACGAAACGAGTTACATTTTTTAATCCAGATTTTCCTCATAATTGACGAAGTTTATCTGATTTTTGAAAAAAAGCACATACTACCGCCCTTGTCAGTTACACCATTTATAGGTGGCTGACCAGAACAGAAAAACTTATGATTTTTAAGTAAAATCAACGCCATAATAATACGATTTAAGTACATTTTGTCAAGATTTTATTCCCTTTCGGAACTTACGGAAAACATCGTAGGTAGAATTACCCAAGTAAGGCATTTTGGATTTCGGATTTCGGATTTCGGAAGTAAGGGCAAAGAGCGAAGGGCATAGAGCGAAGGGAAAAGGGAGCGGTGAGCGGTGCTGGAAGGGAGCTGCGCTGGAAGGGATGCGAGGCATGGAAGGGAGCTGCACTGGAAGGGATGCACTTCGTGCATGGAAGGGAGCGGTGCTGGAAAAGAGAGATTCTTCGTCGCGTTGCTCCTCAGACGTTGTCCTGAGTAGAACGAAGGAATGACAGAAGAGAAACGGGGAAACGAAGAACGGGAGAATAAAGGCATTTTGGATTTTGGATTTCGGAATTCGGATTTCGGAATTGAAAAGATTGCATTTTAGCGGTTGCGTTTTCATAATAAGTCAATAAACTGCTCTTCTCGGCATCTTGATATTAACATGACTGCCTTTACCACCTCTTTCAACACCTCCTGCTTTGATAAAAACTTTTATAGCCTTCCTCGCTTTGACTCCCCTTAAAATTTTTGTCATTCAATTAATATTCTGGATAATTTCAGTAACCAAGCTATACTTCTACATGACTAAGTACAAGTATCTTGTCTTTTGGAATTCTCTTACCTGTTTTTTTCAAAGCAAGCAGGTGGGCTCCAATCGCCTCTTTAATATTTATCAAAGATTGTTCTATTGTCTCTCCCTGTGAATAACAACCAGGAAGTGCCGGGACTTCTACCCAATACCCACCCTCTTCAGCAGAGTGTATTATAATTGTATAATCCGTTTTCTTTTTTCTCATAATTTTATTTTAATCAAAATTATTCTCCTGTCAAGGAAGAGCGGGAGTAAGGCATTTCGGATTTCGGACAGGAACAGGACGTTTAGAGCGTTTGGAGCGTTTAGAGCGTTAGGAGCGTTGGGAGCGTTTGGAGCGTTGGGAGCGTTGAGAGCGTTGGGAGCGTTGAGAGCGTTTGGAGCGTTTAGAGCGTTTAGAGCGTTAGGAGCGTTGAGAGCGTTAGGGGCGTTGAGATCGTTGAGCATTTTTTGATAACAAAGAACGCAGATACCGTAGTAAACCATCTATAACTTGAGTAATTCGTGTTGCCATGCTATAGCCTTTTTGGAACTCTAAATCAGTAATATACATCTGATCCAAAGCAACATATAAACAATTCTGGCTCTCTGCACATGAACGACGGGAATACTTAAGAAATTTGATAAACTCTGCGGTTGACTGAGCCGCCCATCCTTCTACAATATTATTCATTATAGAAACCCCAGCACCTGTTATTTGATCAACCAACCGCAGATCCTTAGTAAATCTTGGTTTGCGTGCGAGCTTATAAATATACTTAACAAATTCGCGTGCAAGCTGCCAACATTCCAGATCTTCAAATTGTTTGATCTTCATTTAAACGATATAACGAATTAAACGAAATTAACGAACTAAACGAACTATCATTCTTTTCGATAATATTTTGGATAGTATTTATGATAGTAGTAATGATGACCACCGCACTTTTTTCATTCAAGCGACTTAGCTATTCTCTTCTTTAAGTGCCCTAATGCATTACCATAATTTTTTAACTGCTTTTCTCGGTTGCGCGCATCTGTTTTTGATTTAAATGCTTCGTAATAAATTAATTCTAACGGACGTAAATTACGCGTAGTGTAATTAGCGCCAGCCATATGTAATGCTACTCTCTTTTTTAAATCAGAGGTATACCCGATATAGATTTTGCCAGTGAATTTAACACTCTTCAATATATAAACATAGTACATCAAAAGTGCGGGGTTTTACTGCGTTCGATAGTATTTGGGGTAGTACTTATGATAGTAGTAGTGGTGATAGTAGTAGTAGCCTTCACGGGTTTTGGGTACGCCGTTCATTATAATACCGATGATATTTGATTTGGATGAAAAGAGCATATCACGCGAATATTCGAGTTCTTTGAATGTGGTCCTGCCATAGCGGGCGGTCAGAAGCACACCATCGGCGAAGTTCGCTAAGTATGAGGCATCAGCAAATAGTATCAACGGCACGCCGTCGATCAGGATATAGTCGTATTTAGACTTCAAATCACTGATCAAACTCTTCATATTTTCCGAATCGAGGAAGACAAACGGGTTGGGTGGAATCTTGCCCACGGGCAAAACTTCCAGAGTGTTCAATACAGAATGTACAGGGTCAGAGCCTTTTTCTTCTGGTGATTCAACAGAGTCTGCAGTCCGGGCACTGCGGGTTTTTGAACCTGAAGTTTTCACCTGATATTGAATGATTGCTTTTTCTAATGGAATTTCAGCTTTGAGCACATCAAAGAGTCCGGGCTTTTTACGCATCCCCACAATATCAGTGATACTGCCCCTTTTCTTACGGAAATCAGTATCAAGGCAGAGCACTTTTTTATTGGAAAGCCTGAGCACGACCCCGAGATTCAAGGAGATCAAAGTTTTACCTTCGTCCGGTCCGGTCGAAGTAATATAAATCACCTGATATTTCTTTTCAGGATGGGCGAATTCCAGATTTATGGAGAGCTTGCGGAACGCCTCGAACTCAGCAGAATAGACTTTGGGGTCGATGAATGTCAGACGTCTGGATGAACGACTGTTCTTGTTGTTGACTGATTTCGGCAGCATAGAAAAGAGCAGGTCTTTTAAAAACTGAGCATAGTACATAGTCCCGGACCTTTTCACTCTACGGGGTTTGGGCTTTGTATCCTGTTCATCGATATTCGGAATTGATGCGAAAATGGGCAATCCCAGTTTGTCAGAGATGATATCCGGATCTTTTACACTGTTGTCAAGGTATTCAGCGATGAATACGGCGAAACCTCCGACAAAAAGACTGAGTACCATCGCGATTATCAGGGCACGCAGTCTGCCCCTTGAATTGACCGGTTTTTCAGAAACGAGCGGCGGATTGATAATCTTGAGGTCAGAAGTGACACCGGCTTCCTGGACTTTTGTCTCTTCGAGTTTTTCGGCAAAATAGGTATAGAGTTTTTCCGCAGTCTCACGGTCCCGTTCCAGACGGGCGAGTTGAATCTCGTCTTCAGGCACGTTCTTCAATTTCTGCTGAAGGGCGGCGATCTGATTCTGCACACCGTCGATCTCGGTCTTGATACTCGGCACACGTTTGGCAATCTCATATTTCATCTGGTCCTTGAGCCCTTCAAGCTTTGCCTTTACCTCAAGCACCTTGGGATGATTGGCTGAATACTCTTTCAACTTACCCCTGAGATCGGCTTCCACGGCAAGAAGCTGGGAATAGAGATTATGGAGCACCGGGTCAGAGAACAGGGTCGCGGCGAAATTCACAGTAGTATCCATTTCCGAACCCTCACGGGTAAGATAGGCTGCAGG
>CAYRCU010000020.1:8129-10175 GCA_964422865.1 uncultured Gammaproteobacteria bacterium | reverse complement strand
AATTGTTCCACACTTCCTTTTTTTCTATATTTGCCTCCCCGTATCCCTCCCAGGAATTAAAAAAATTCTGGACTTCAGCACAGTGCGAACACCCGTCCCCCCAAAAGTATTCATATCCTTGGGGAAGTGCAACATTTTCTTCTACTTCTTCACCTGTTCTGCCGGCCAAAAAAACTCCACCGGCAATAATTAAAACCGTTACCACAATTCCAACCAAAAGTCCTTTATTCATAAAAAAGCAAGTTCGTCAATGATATCCACCTGGAACAAAAAACGCAACCTTGGTACAATACTCCTACACATTTACATTCCCCGGTAGCTCAGTTGGTAGAGCGCGCGACTGTTAATCGCTAGGTCGAAGGTTCGAGTCCTTCCCGGGGAGCACCAGAACACTGTATCGGATAAGATGATTTTCGAATCTCTAAATTTTTGTGAAATGGCTGATTGAGGTCCAATCCCAGGCAAAACTTGACTATAGAACTTCGGTGGGGTAGTATATCCAAAATTTACTCGGTTTGTTTTTTTGGTCCGACTTATCATCAATAAGCATGAGCATGAATGAGGTAAAAATGCCCTCAACAGTTCTGCTTACTTCTGGTGTTGGAGAAGGTCATACTCCTTTAAATGCTTTTGATCATGCACTGCTCGATGCTGGTGTGGGAGACTTCAACTTGATAAAAGTTTCAAGCATAGTTCCCTCAGGAGCGGTAGTTGAGAAATCAAAACAAAAGCTTTCCAAGATTCCCAACGGGAGTTTAATCCATGCAGTCTATACGCAATCGATTTCTGGCTCAAAGGGCAAGAAAGTTGCCACTGTCTTGGCTGCTGCTATCCCAAAAAATCAAAAGGCTGGGGTAATTTTCGAATCTTCGTCAGATAAAGCAGACATTAAAGAATTAGAAGAAATTGTAACCAAGATGATCAAGGAGGCTTATAAAAAGAGAGGGCTTGAGATAGGGAAAATCATTTATACTAGTGGGCAGATTGAAGTGAAAAAGGGCTACGCTTGTTCAGTATCCTTAGCTGTGCTGATATGATGGAAAGAAAACAAACAAGACAGAGCGAATTAGAATCAAGAAATATAGAAGGCTCTGTTGTAGTCACAAGATTTGAAGATTGGAAAGGAGTTGGAGCGGAGCTAAAAGAATCACTAGCGGATTATCTAACCGACGTGCTACCTACGACTCCACATTATCGAAGCAAGGTAACATTTAATAACTTTCGTCTTGAAAAGTTTGAAGATATTCCCATCACGACATCAGAAGATCTGCTTCGAGATCCAAAGAGTCTTGTTTTTGATCGCGAAAAAGTGGTGCAAATCACATCTTCTGGTGGAACATATGGAGCCAGAAAGATCATTTATAGAACAAATGGAGATTTAGATCGCAGTGCGGAAGCCACAGTTGGAATGTTTAAAATAGCTGGGGTTAAACATGATGATATTGTTGCTATTCTTCAGCCTTTTGACCTTTGGAATATTGGACACATAGCTCTGAATACTTTTAGAAGAATGGGCGTTTTAAGTATTCCTGTCGGACTATCATCAAGCGATGAAGAAATACTAGAAATTCTTCGTGCTGAAAGCGCAACCGTAGTTTATGGAACTCCTTCAAAATTAGCCTCTTTAGCTGAATTAAGTAAGGAGTCTAAAGTAGATTTACAAATTAAGAAAGCTTTAAGCGCAGGTGAACCCCTACTTCCCAAATACCGTGAGGTGATTATGTCGAACTGGTCAGCCGAGACGTTTGGGATTTATGGCTCCGAAGAAACAGATGGAATAGGGGTGGAGTGCCAAAAACATGAGGGTTACCACACAATTGATAACAACTTGATAATTGAAGTATTAAATCCTGAAAGCCTCACTTACGCCAACAAGGCTGAGGGCGTAATGGCAATTACCAAGATAGGAAATGAGGGCACCGTTCTGGTTAGATATCTCTTGGGAGATATTGTTGAGATAAAAAGAGAGTCGTGTGTTTGTGGAATTGAGACTACTCGCGTGCAACCAAAAGGCAGGCTACAGGAAACTGTTTGGCTATATGATGG
>CAYRCU010000020.1:0-8119 GCA_964422865.1 uncultured Gammaproteobacteria bacterium | reverse complement strand
TGACAATTAGAGCATTAGACCAATTGTTCCATGGTTTTCTGGGGACCCTTCCGCAATACCAAGTGGTTGTTTTTAGAGAAAGAAGGCTTGATAAAGTAAAAATATTGATGGATGTGCTTATCTCTCAAAATCACTTGAAAAAGCTCTTGCGATTGATTCCTAGGGCCTCTCAGGACCTAGAAGAGGGCATCTCTAAAGGAGAGGTAGAGTTAGAGCTTGAGATTGTTGAATCTGGTAAGTTTTATAAAACGGGTCGAGGAAAAACCCCTCGTATTATGTATAAAGAAGGAGACATCAATAATGAGTAAAGAGAAAAATTTTACTATAGAACAAATAGGTCAGAGTGTAGATAGAGAATATATTGAAATTTATCCTGTGAACTGGAGAACGGTAGATCAAGAATTTGTTTCTGACCTCTTTACATCCGAATCACACGAGAGACTTAATGAGATTTCAATATATGTTCATGTTCCGTTCTGTCCAGTATTGTGCCCATTTTGTAAATTTAACATATGTGAGTATGACAACTTACTCTATAAGGATTTTGCGACAGCAATTAATCGGGAAGTTTCCTTATTTAGAGATCACCCAGATGTTAGGGGGAGAAAGGTAACTGCTGTCTATTTCGGTGGTGGAACTGGTTCTATGCTAAGACCAAATGAGGCGCAAAGCTTTCTGGATACTATTGCCGGTATTTTTCAAATAGATGATGGTGTCGAGATAACTATGGAGGGCCACCCCAATACTTTTAGCGAAAGACGCTTCAGAGAATTTAAAGAGGCTGGAATTAATAGAGTAAGTATTGGTATTCAGTCATTCCAAGATAAGAACTTACAAGAAATCGGCAGAAATCACTCAGCAGAAAGGAATTTTAGAGTCTTAGTTGCGGCGTTAAATACTGGGTTTAGAAGCATTGCTATAGATCTAATGTATAGGCTACCTAATCAGGATTTTGATAATTTAGATTACGATCTAAAGATGATAGAGAGATTACAACCTGATTCGGTAAGTGCTTATAGCTTGGAACCGGAAGCAACAGAGCTTGAGGTAAAACTTCCTTTAATGCCAGAAGACAAACAGGATCAAGAAATGTTTTATTATGTTGGCGATTTCCTTGAAGGAATTGGATTAAGAAGATATATGCAACCTGATTTTGCAAAATCAGGTAAAGAGTCTAGGTACGTGGTTAATGCATGGAGAGCACCCCAACAACTTATGCTTGGAATAGGTCCAGGTGCACACACTCACTATTTCGGCGGGCATGTATGGGCAAATGTCTATCCAGTTGAAGCTTACATCAATGCAGTCAACAAAGGGCTTCCTCCAGCTGTAATGGGAACCGAAGTAACGCCTAGAGAATTGATGTCTAAATATATGGTGTTAGGCGTACGGTCATTACAAATAAAGAAACAGCCATTTGAGAATTTATTCGGGGCTGAGGTCAGAAATATTTTTGGCAGAGAAATAGCGTTATTAAAAGATGCTGGATGGTTGGAAGAAACAGAAGCTTATTACCAACTATCTAGAAATGGCATTTATTTTGTAGACAATATATCTAAGGTTTTTTACTCCTCGGACAATGAGGGTGAAATTCAACCTTGGGGTAAAAACCTTTATACCCATATCCCAAAAAGATTTTATGAACCACCAACGAACACAAGACAAGAATAGGCTCGGTAAGCCAGTAAACTATTTGTTGGCTGAATGGGGTGTGACCAGAAAACTGACACTTGACTTTATCAGGAATACTCCCCTCGAAAAACTCAACGCTTCCCTACCAAGGCCAGGGCTTAATACTATCCACAAACACCTTGTTGAGATGGCTCAGGTCCAGAGAGCCTGTACAGGCGTCTTAAGAGGAAAAAGGCTGGATTTTTCGAGAGTAACCGACGGAGAAGACCTCAAGCCGGCCGACGATAGGAACAAGATAGTCACTCTCATTAAGGAGGAGGATCATTTTTTCCAAAAAAGTGCAGAGAAAATTAAGGACTGGAATAAACAAACAAAAATCTTTGGTGGAAGCTATCCTTTGTATTCTATCGTTGAAATCATGATTAGGCATGAAACCTTACATCACGGGCAGTTTATAGTTTTTGCATATCTACTAGGTATTAAATTCCCCGACAGCTGGATTAAGCAGTGGGCTTTGCCACAAAATTAAAAATATTATGGAAAGATTAATTGAGAGCATAGAAAAACAACTAAGAGACAGTGTGCCTGTCAAGAGATTGGGTGGTCGAGATAAATTGTTAGGTAAATCCTATAACTCACTTGGTATCCCCTTAAAGCAAATAAGGAAAACAATACCTGAGATTTATAGAGAGAGCGAAAAGACAAGCTATGAAGACTGTGTCGGTGTAGTTGATAATCTTTTAGCTAGAAATCTTTATGAAGAAAAAATATCAGCCATTTTTCTGCTTGGTGAGTTAATCAGAGATGGACAAGTCGTTGATTTTCCTTTTTTGAAGAGGTTGATAGATTCATATATAGACGAGTGGTCGCTATGCGATACTTTTGCAACAGATGTTGTAGCACCTAGCTTGCTGATGGACTGGGATACTGGACAGAAAATTGTAATGGGATGGTCAGATTCTCGTAATGAATGGGTTAGAAGATGCGCTTTAGTGGGAACAATAAAGTGCAAAGATAAAGTTCCAGGCTGGGAAGAATTTTCCCGAACTCTTTTGGGTAGGTTTAAAGATGAAGAGGAAAAGATAGTTAAAAAAGCTGCGATATGGTTAAAAAGGCAATTGGGAAGTTAAGTGTTGATTAAAAGTTTGAGCATAAATCTTTTTCTGAAAGCTTCAAGATTTTTGTCGAGAATCAAATCGGTATTTGGGGGCATCCGTGATATTAGAGATTGGTGATGATAAGGCTAATAAGACCATTGCTGATATTCAAGAAAACAAGAGAGACGAGGAGGAGTTAGATTCTTGGTCCAACAGACTTAGGACGAAAGACATTACTTTGGAGAAGTTGGATAGTTGTAAGCTGGTGAGCTTTGTAATCTTTTTTTCTCCTCCCATCTGACTTTCAACGTCTCCATTGCCACCACATCCGAAAAAGCCTGGACTATCAAGAAGATGGATTTCTGAAGAACATTAGGATTGGGGAGCATCCTAGAAATAGAACGATTTTTGAATTTCTAGCTTGAGATTTCTATGTCATAATAGGCTTATGAGTAATCAGAAGATTAGACCAAGAGTCAGGTTAATAATTATCAAAAATGGTAAGATTCTTCTTTCTTATGTTAAAAGTCAGAACTTTTATTTTTACATCGGTGGGAAAATGGAGTGGGGCGAGACTGTCAAAGATGCTTGCATAAGGGAAGTAGACGAAGAATGTGGAGCTAATTTTAAGTTCAGCAAGATCCTATATGTTCGGGATTACATTAAACCAGAAGAGGAAGAGCATAGCATCGAGCTATACATTTTGGGAGATGTTGACAAGACTTCAGAAATAGAGGGTTTTAGAGACAAAGAATTTGATGGCGACCACTGGCAAACCTGGGTAGACCTCAATGATGTTGAAAAATTAGATGTTAGACCAAAGGGGCTTATTAAGCAGATATTGAAGGACTACAAGAATAACTTCAAGCAGGTCGGTGCACTTTACTTGGGCGAAATAGACTGATTATTGGCAAAAAATGCGATTTGATCGTATAATTCCCTCCTATGAGGGAGCGTTTTTCTGGTTTTTTGTCAAAAGAGTCAGCTCGCGTCCCTCTATTTGAATCTCCGAAAACTGAGGAGAAATTAGTTCCTTGCTCGACCATAGCTGGTATTATCCCATATTTCGATAAAAGTGCAATTTTAGTGGAAAAGGGATTAAAGGTTTAGAAATCTACCAATTTCCTTGTTTGTAAACTCGGGATATTCCAGGCAACTTGCCCAGTCTGTTCTTCGGAAAACATCCCATCGTTCGAGCCAGATGGAACTTATTACACCAATTTTTTTAGACTTCAGACAGAAACTAGCCTTAAATCACCCCTAATAAAATCACTTAGTTGTAAATAAATAGACTTTATAAAAAACCTTAACTTGAGTAACATAGCTTTATGGGTGAAAAATCAAAAAAAGAGTGTAGTTATTGACTTGAAAACAAAAATAAAAGATTTTGAAGAGAAATATAAAAAACTTTGGTTTCCGAAAAATGAAGACGATACAAAAACTTCTCTAAAGAAAAATCAATTACAAGCGGAAGTTATTGGATTGATAGATAAGCTCAAAAATACATCAACAAGACACTTGGCTATGCTAGAAAGAGAAGAGAGTATTTTTCTTCAGATGGTTGAAGAGCAGGATATAAAAAAGTTTGTAAAAGAGATGTGGAAAACTGAATTAGTATAGTAAATAATAAGTTATTAAATTTATATGAATGAACAACAGGTAAACCTCAATGTTGAATCAAAAGAAAGGGTTCCTTTAACTAGGATTGGTGTAGAGCTTGTTAAGGCTGGTGGCCTTGGTGACATTCTCCATATGGCTAAGCTCGTTAATAATCTTTCGGCACGAGAAGGAGTTCAAGTAGGTGTCTATTCAAGCGGTGTTACTGACCGATATTTAGATATTTGTCGTGGAGAGTTTGGCGACGCTTCAATTCTCGGTACAGTAGAATCTGTCCAGTTAGAACCAGATATTTTGATTACCCATACTGTTCCAAAAACTAAACGAAAAGGCAAATCGGCTCGTATACATATAGAAGAATTTAGTTATCAAGAAGGGAGTGAGGTACAAGAAGCAGACTATGTAGTTGGTACTGGGTTAGGGTTCAATCCAGCAGAAGTTGATAAGATTCAATCTGGCATAACCGACAGTTTAACTCTTAAAAGAAAGCTTGAACAAAGAGAAAGCATAAAACAGAAAACACGAGGAAGGTTAGGAAAGTTGTTGGAGAAAGCTGGGATAAGAGACAAGGTTAGTATAAAAGAAGCACGAATTGGTTTATTATATACCTCATCCTTGAGTACTAATTTCTCTTATATTGAGGAACTGTCAAAAGTAGTCGAGCAGCTTGATGAGCCGATTGTCATTTTTTGCATAGGCTCTTCTCCAAAAGGGTACAGAGTAGGTGCTTTTGAGAACGAACCTATCGGGAAGAAACTAAGAGCGTTATTGGGAAAAGCCTCAGTTTCTTTCTACGATATAGAAGATGAAGATGCTTTAAGGTATGATAGGGGTGAAGAAAGCAACGTTACTTTTGTTAATCTAGGTAGAAGTATTGACCATGATTTCTTTCAGGATTTATTGCTTTCAGTAGACTTTCCTTCGGTAGTTACTGGTGACCAAAGTTTAGCTGAGGCAATACAAGTAACTAGTTCTACCAATGAAACTCCGCCATTTCTCTACTATTGCTATTTTGGTGAGAAGTCAAGAGATTTTATAGAAAGAATGAGGCAGGAATCTCCTGAGGCTGCAGCTATTGTTGCTGATTATATTCTTAGAGAGGATGTTCCTGAACACTCTCGAAGTATTTTACCTACCCTTAGAGAGGTGCGTGACCAGACGGAAGGAGTGTCGCTTAGAGGGATATTTACAGACGTGGAACTACAAAGAAAGTACACAAAGGCAATGGCAATGATTCCAGAAAATATTCGAAAAGCTAAGGCACAACATATTCCAATGGCTGAAAAGCTGGTATGGGAATCAGACACCATTGACTTTATTGTTAGTTGTCTAAGAAAGAGAGAAGAAGAAAAGATTAGATTATTAAAACCAGCTAGGCAAGAATAAATAATTTCACTCTGAACCCAATCTGCCGTTCGAAAATCGTTCCAGCTAGCGAGCCAGATGGGACAGTGTTTAAGTTTTATATTACCGAGGTGTCCTACCTAAGACCTCCAAGGTGGGATAAAAATGGCGAGGTTATTACGGTTTCGGATGGGAAGGTATAGGTTCTGAGTAAAAAGAGAGCTATAAAAATATAAGGAAAATAGCATAAATTATTCCTATAGTATTGACAAATTAACCCTTTTGAGATACAATCAGGCATCTTCTAAGAAGTCCTTTGTCAGTTTAAAAGTCTGGAGGCAGACATGTCAGTCTATATTGAAACCGATAAGGCTAAGCCTATTAGCGAGCGTTTGTTCAGCCCGCATTACACCGATGATCGTTTTCCCGGTTCATCAACCCTGACCGTATTCCTCGCGCCTGGTTATGAAACCGTCATGCAGTGGGGCAATCCCATGATTGTCGATCAGGGCGTTGAATATGCCCATGGCGACCGCCTTGTCGAATGGCATGGTCGGGACGACGCCGATGCGGCTTGGAAAAAGGCCACAGAGTCAGTCGGTAAGGGTAAGAGTGCCTTGTTTGTTGAGATGTACCTCCGTGAATTGTTGGGCGATCCCGAGTTGAAGCTGGTTCACATCAGCGCGGGTGTTAATCGTTCCAATAGTTGGTACTATCGCATTTACGGCTACATCCCGGGCAAGGGTGAAACCTCTGACTAGAAACCGAAGGGTTTCTTCATTGAAACGCTTGTAGAGTTCGGTTAATCCGATAAAACTTTGCAGGCGTTTTTTTATGGCTTCGTTTTTGTTTATCTTTATTGGTACTAACACAAATGGGGATCTTATATGTACGTTTTTGCGTATGCGCCTTTAGCCTCAATCTCATTATCGGGAAATAGCGGAAAGTCTAGCTCGCCTTCAAACTTAGGTTTTATAATCTGCTTAACAAAATAGGTTCTCACTGGAACCAACCATCGGAGCCAGAGAAGTCTTATTCGAACACTTAATATGGCAGATAAATTAGCAAATTTTGACGATGTTAATGAGTTATTTAGTAGAGGTCGCAGCTTGGCGACAACTTCACCCGTTACACAAATAACAGACGCAAAGAAAACTTTGTTTTACGATGTAAGAGGCTCGGCTAGTTTTACTTCAAATCCTAATATTGCGATGGGGACAATGATTAGGTGGAGAGTAGATGAAAGCGACTCTCCACAGTTTTTGAACCAGGACCAGTGGGTTGCGTGGACTACTGGAACTCCGGCAGTTGCGAGATGGCAGGAAGTCAAAAAATCTGAAATACCGAATCATCAGACAAGCAAACTTCCCGATGATAATTTTGAGTATCCAGATTGGGTGAAGAAATTAGTAAAGGAAAAATCGAGAGGTGTTTAATTATAAATATATTTTGGGCTTGACATTTTTGATTATTATTGGTTGGTTTATCTATCAGCGTTTCATTAAATACCCAGTTCGATATATTGGTTATTATTATCCAGATACAGAAAATTATGATAGTTGGGTTGAATCTCAACCTTTGAAGTCAATAAAGGGTTGTCGTGACTGGGTAAACACACAAATATCAAATAGTGACGACTATGATTACGAATGTGGAAAAGACTGTTACAAAGGTGACCCTTATAATCAAGGTGTTAATTACACTTGCAATAGTTCATTACGTTAAGATGTGAACATCCGGATAATATCTAGCAGCTGGAGCAAGGCTCTAAGATTGTCCAACCCTTCCCTTGGTTTTCCAATCTTTATCCATTCGAGTTCTATGAATTTTATCTAGCTTCTCTTGTTGTGCTAATTGCTTTTTATATATACCTTCAACAACTGATTTATGCTTAGCGTCTATTTCGTCTAGGAAATAGCTGAAAAGGCCTAACCAATCTCTAATTCCCAGCTCGCTTGGTTTTAACACGGGCGAGAACCCTAATTTTGTTGATAGCTCGAGAATTGCATCTTTTCCATACACATCTGAAAGTCCTTCTACAACATTTGGTTTGAATTGATTAAAGGCGTATACGATAAGATCTTCATAACTCTCTTTGTTTTTATATTGAACTAGTGGTTTTTTTCGTTTTTTAATTCTTAAAAGGACCGTATCTACATTAGGTTTTGGAAAAAAATCATTATGCTCAAACCTATAAAAGGTGCTTAATTCAAACCAAGGTTTTAGTAAAATGGATATTTGGCTATTTTTAATATCAATTGGCTTACCAATAAATTTCTTTGCGGCTTCCTTTTGGATAATAAGATAAGCATCTTCAGGCGGGTTTTTGGTTTGCGTTAATTTTTTTATTATTTCTGAGGTCACATCAAACGGAATGTTTGAGAAAACTTTATAGCTGTAGCTAGATAGGGGGTGTATCAAAAAATTTC
>CAYRCU010000019.1:0-11087 GCA_964422865.1 uncultured Gammaproteobacteria bacterium | reverse complement strand
GTAGAACAAGAACCACAAGCCCCCCATCCAACTGGTGGAGGTGTGGGAGAGGGAGTGGAGGAGGGAGGTGGAGTAGAGGACGCGAAACGACAGGTATTTGATATCTGATTATCCTCAATGGGACATGAGTTTCCAATACAAAACGTTGGAGAACCGCAGCCGTTGGAGTAAGGCTCATAAATATCTTCACACGAGATACAATCATCCCCCTCAATACACCCTAGAGGGAGGCATCTTCTTTCAATAAACCTTTCACAAGTTACATCACCCACACAAGCCGACTCAACCTGAGAGGGAGAAATGATAAACACTAGGGCGACAAATGCCAGAAAAACAGAAAAACCAAATAATATTTTTCTCATTTTATTTTTTCGACAATGAAATCACGGGCTTATATAAATTATAAGCCGACTCTCTGGCCGTTTGTATTACTTCTTTATAACTTTGATCACCCGGAGATTGGGAATTAATAAGTTTAAAATGCCCAACAGCAGCCAGAAAGTAAAAACTTGGCTCTCTCCAGTCTCCCAAAGTTTTTGTTCTTGATTTTTCAAAAGAAGAACTGGCTCTATCCAAATATTCAGGATCAAAATGTATACTTATCACAAGTGTGGACCCCTCGGTCGCAAAGCCATAGCTTGAATAAGTCGTTTCTTGATCACCGCCACCCGATCTGTACTTGTACCACTTTTGCTCCTCAGGCGTAAGGTTGATCGTAATTTTGGAAATTTCACCAAAATCCGGATCCGCAACAATCCGCTCAATCGTTTTGTTATTTACGATCTGAAGCTTAAATTCACTATTTTGAGAAGTTGTTTTTATTAGTGTGCCCTGATAATCTTTACCTTTGGACCTAGTCAGAGCAGAATAACCCACAACCGCTGTGATAGCTGCAATTAACAGTGCAAGAAGAAGCAAACCCTTCTTCATTGATGCAGAAACCATCACCTCATGCTATCCCAGCAAGCAAGCAGAAGTCAACAAAACTTTGCCAATTATTGGAATTTTATTATACCTTTTGACTCACTCTCAGCCTTGATAACAGGGAATAATATTTCTGACTTAAATTGTTCATAATACGTCGATGCATAAAAGCGAGCAATTCCCAGGGTAGTATCAGAAGTATAGTAAAATAGACCCATCAAAAACACAGCACTCCATGTTTTTTCACTTTGATCTACATCACCGTTGCTTGTCGAAGCATATGTATACATCTCCAAACTATTTCCAATTTGCCTTGTACCCAGTGCCAACCCGTCTAAAGGATGAGCACCTTTATATCCCAAATAACGAACAGCTCTTTCACGGCCTGTTTCATTTTTGTCGCCGTAATGATCCACCAATATAAATCTTATATTTTGCGGCAGTTCTTCCGAATGTTCAATAATAAACTCTTCCAAGGCCTGCCTCTGTTTAGGTGTCATATCAAAAGTGGCTTCCGAAAATTGAAGTGCACCCGGCACGGAGCGCCTGGCGTTCATTACATTTGGATTCATCTCAATTGAAATTCTTTTTCCCGCAATCTCCATGGCATCCGTTTCTATCATCCAATATCTGTTCACCTGTTCATCGGTTAAGCTTGGCTGTGTATTTCCTTGTCTCCAGACCCAAATTACACCATTTTCATCCCGATAAACAAAACCATCCCGAGAATTGTCCCAGGTTAATATTCCCAAGTCAATCAAGTTTAATATTTGCTCGGGGTAGTTGCTCATCGCACCTACAGGCAAGGCTTCCACCTCTCCCGCCCCCTCCGGTCTGAAAGAAGCCATCTTAACTGTTGACTCACTCTGTCCTCCGGCGGATATGACTACTTGTTTTTCATCTGTCTGGTCAACTGAAACCTGCAGGAGGTAGGCAGCTCCAACTCCTGCAAATGTTACATTGATTTCTTCCTGGTCTGTGACTTCTATCCACTCCCCTGATTCTCCCAGGACAAATGTTCTGCCGTTTTCATCTCTGAAGGCTGCAACCAATCTTGATATTTCTCCTTCCTGTTGCAAAAGTGCAATACCAATCTCGGGAACCTCATCTCTGGGTATTGCAATCCCTCTTTCACCAGGAAGGCCCGGGACAAGAAGATAGTCTTTCATTACCACAAAAGCAGACATTCTATTACCATCCACAATTTGGTAGACCAGGTAAGCATTGTCAACAAAATCCAAAACATCCTCAACTGATGTAAAACCCTCTCTTTGTATTTGTTCCCTTACTTCCCAAAGGTTTAGTAGTGCAAGCTCCTGGGTTTGGGAAAGAAGGTCACCCAACACCTCGTCCTTTTCTTCTTCAGACAAATTAGGGTCACTCAACTTTTCTGATATCTGGGGATCTGTCCGTACCTCTCTTACAGGGAAAAACTCTCTTTCTTCCTGCCTTTTTTCTTTAGGCAAACCATCCTTTACCACCATACCCTCCCAATCAGACGAAATACCAAGTTCCTCGGAAGTCAAAACATGAGAAGAAGTATTGGGATCCATGGCATCCCTTGCAGCCTCATCTATTTTCTGGGATGAAGAAGCCTTGGCATCCTGCACAAAGCCAAATGTCATTCCTGCTATTACAGCCAATCCCACCCCTTTTTCGAGAGTTTCGCGAGGCATATTCTTAAGTCCTATAATATCAAATATTTACCAAATGTCAAAACAAAAACCTCACCCCCACTCTATCCTAGAGTAGGTTAAAGTGTCAAGAGATTTGCAAAATTGAAGTATAATGAGATCTGTCTTTAGAAAATGACAAACATAACTTCTAAATCTAAAAAAAACATTATTAAATATTGGCTTCCTGTAGGCTTGTGGGCAGCCGTAATTTTTATCTTTTCTTCCTATCCCACAGGCACTGCCGCAAAAATTGACTGGACAGACTTTATAATCAAAAAAACAGCGCACATTACTGAATATGCAATTCTTACAATTCTTATTTATAGAGCAGTAACAAACCTCCCCAAACCTCCATATCCTTCAGCTCTCATCTCAATTATCACGGCAGCCCTTTATGGTGTTTCAGACGAACTGCATCAATCATTCACACCCGGACGCATGCCCAGATTTTATGATGTTGGGTTTGATACAATAGGGGCGGTGTTGGGGATATTTATAATATGGAAGTTATTACCAAAAGCGCCGCAGAAACTAAGAAACTTGGCCAGCGTCTTGGATCTTCCCTTAAGGGTGGAGAAGTCCTAGCCCTCATCGGAGACTTGGGAAGCGGCAAAACCACCTTTATCCAAGGCCTTGCAAAGGGACTGGGTATCACACAAAGAATTATCTCTCCAACATTTATTATCATGAGAACATACAACAACTTTCATCATGTTGATTTGTACAGACTGGAGGGCAACCTAAAGGGAGAACTAAATAATCTCGGCATAACAGATCTCTGGGGAAAAGAAAAAAACATATTTGCCATTGAGTGGGCAGAAAAAATCAGTGAATTACTTCCAAAAAAAGCAATCCGGATTAAATTTGAAAATATAGATGAAACCACAAGAAAAATAAGAATAAAAAAATGATACTATATATAGACACCTCAAATGCCGAAAAAATTGTAATAGGCATAGATGGGAAACGCTTTGAAACAAAAGCAAGAAAAGAAAAATCCCAAAAACTGCTCCCGTTTATAGTTGATACCCTCAAGAAAAATAATTTAAAAGTAAAAGATATAACAGAGATAGAAGTAAACACGGGTCCGGGTTCTTTTACAGGTTTAAGAGTAGGGCTGTCTGTAGCAAATGCTATGGGTTTTGCACTAGGAATTCCTGTCAACAAAAAGGACATAAATACACAAGGGCCAGTGGAGCCAATTTACGAATAGCACAAAAAAATAGGATATTCTCACACACCAATTTAAGCCCCTCTTGACAACCTTATAGGGGCGTGTATATATTGGCACTATGCAAAACTTGACCCCTGTGAATTGTTTACTAAATAGGGGCAACCTATCAAAGCCGCGGCAAGCGGCTTTTTTTTGTGGCGAAAGCCATTTTAGGGAAAGAAAGGGGGTGAATAAAAAATGAAAAGAATACTTTTAAGTATAATGACAATTACACTTGTAACAGTTGTTGCTGTCGGCGCCACCCGCGCTTACTTCAGCGACACCGAAACAAGTGAAGGTAATACTTTTGTCACTGGTGCTATCGATTTGAAAGTAGACAGTGAATGTCATTGGAGTGGTGGAGAAACTTGTCCTTGGGACACTCCTAATTGGACTGAGACAGATTTAGGAGCTCACAAATTCTTCCTTTTTTACGATCTTAAACCGGGTGATTATGGTGAAGACACAATAAGTCTTCATGTTTATGATAACGACGCTTGGGGCAGATTTATTATAAGTGATATTGAAGATGAAGAGGTCGATTGTACCGAACCCGAAATAGAAGCGGAACCAGATTGTATAGACGATAATGATGGGGAATTGCGTGAAAATATGATATTTTGGGCATGGCTTGATCAGGGTGAAACTCCTGGTTTCCAGGGAAGAGATAAAGACTTCGGAGAAGGTGACAATGAATATCAAGACGGCTATGAACCAATCGTAATAAGTCCAGGCACAATTGATATAGGAGGCGAAACACACAACATTTGGGAAGCATTATCCGCTGCATATAGTTACTACGGATGTAGTGACCCAGACGGGGATACCGACTATTCAGCTTGTCATGGATTAGCTGAAGATGGTCGTATGGTAGCCAGTACAACTTATTATTTTGCGTTGGCATGGGAACTTCCTGTTGAAGTTGGAAACGATGTTCAGCATGACAGACTCATTGGTGATATGAGCTTTGAGGTTGTTCAACACAGAAACAACCCAGGTCCAAGTCCAGTTTGGCCAACACCATAATAAGGTGACGTTGTATTTGTGTTAACCTGTGGTGGGTGGGGGAGAAGTAACCCCCACCACCACGAGCTGGGTTAATGCCTGCCCTTAGGAAATAAAAAGAAAGGAAGAATTAGTAAATTGAAAAGAATATTAAATATTGTTTACTGGCTGATCTTGCTGGTAGTGATATCTATTGCCGCATCGGTAGTCTTGTCCACATTCAATACTCCCTTGGGCATTAGGCTTTTCTCCGTCCAGTCAGGATCAATGGAACCTGCTATCCCGGTAGGAAGTTTAGTGATGGTCAGACCCCAAGACAGCTACACAGAAGGCGATATTATAACAATTCGCTCGGAGCGAAGTGCCAAAGAAACAGTCACACACAGAATAGTAGAAAGGGCGGAAGACAAAGATATAGGATCCGTTAGTTATAAACTCAAAGGCGATGCCAACGAAGACCCAGACTCAGAAATGGTTCCCGAAAAACGTGTGGTAGGAAAAGTGATATTGCACATTCCTTTCCTAGGCTACCCGGTCGGCTTCGCACAGTCCCAAATCGGTTTTGTCGCCCTCATCGTCATCCCCGCAACGATCATTGTTTACTCCGAACTTATGGCAATTAAAAAAGAGTTCCTAAAATTCTTCACAAGAAAAAAAAGCAAAAAAAATAAAGAAGAGAAAGATGAAAATGATTAAAAAACTGTTAACAAAGCTTTTCTATCTTTCAATTATTTTCCTTTTGATTCAAACCCCTTTCACAGCTTCATATTACTCAGATATTGAAACTTCCGAAGGCAACACCTTCTCCGCAACATCCCTGGATCTTGAAGTTACCTCCCCCGAAGGAAACTTCACGCCCACAACCCCTCTCACCCCGGGAGACGCAACCTCAAGAGAAGTTACAGTTTCAAATGTGGGTGGTTTGCCTTTTGAATATTCTCTTGAATATGAATATGTCACCGGTGACACTGATCTTTGTGATGCCCTGACTCTTGAAATAAACGCGGGAGCGGTCTATTCAGGACCCCTCTCAACAACACCGCACCTTTCTCTTGCAACTCTAGCAACTTCCTCAAGCTTACCCTACACATATGAAGTAACTTTCCCCCAGGGAGCATCCTCCTCCCTCAGAAATAAATCCTGTACCTTTAATATTCGCGTAAATGCCTGGCAGGTTGGGCTTTCAGGAGGCGGCTTCACAGACTCAGAAATCCTTTCAAATACAATTTCAACAGGAACCTGGCCGCCTCCTCCTCCGGTATTGCTGTCCCCAGGTGACGGAACAACAGCCATGGTTGGAAGTGCTTGGACAAATAACCCTGTTATGGATTGGGCAGATGTGCCTTGGAGTGAGGCAGTAACTTATTATTACCAGTCCTCGCTTTCCACCACCTTAAATCCCGATGGAAGTTTTGCAACACCGGCCTATACTTCCGCTGCTTTAGGTTCATCAGAAATTCCCGCACCCGGTACTCCGGACGGAACATATTACTGGCACGCAAGAACCTGTGACACTACCTACGGCTGTGGAGACTGGAGTGATTATTGGACTTTTACAGTTGACTCAACCATGCAGGAAGCAAGTAGTGGAAATGTAGTGATAAATGAAATTATGTGGATGGGATCAACCGGCTCCGACGCTGATGAGTGGATAGAGCTAAGAAATATGACAAGTAGCCCGATTATTATAAAAAACTGGGTAATTGAAAATGCAGGTACCGCAGGCTCTCCCAACTTGATTATTCCATCCGGAACAATCCCTGCAAATGGCTATTTCCTGATTGCAAATTATTCTTCAACCGACGCAAATTCAGCTCTTTCGGATGGAAATATAGCCGTCGACTGGGTTACAACAGGACTCAATCTTCTAAATGGCGGCGAGAAGTTGGTTCTTAAAGATGCCGCCGGAAACACCATTGACCAAACCCCCGTAACAGACGGCGACTGGGCAGCAGGCACAAACGCTTCCGTAAATCAGTCAATGGAAAGAAATCTTGTTCCGGGAGACGGTACAAGTGATTCAGACTGGCACACCTGCACAGACATTGTTTGCAATGACACAACCTATTGGGACGTGGAAGGTGATGATTACGGCACTCCCGCCGGAGAAAACCACTCAGAAAATGACCTCACAAGTTTGACGGAATTATTGGAAGATATACTGGGGATTGAAATCACCGCAGAAGATCCGCCCATTATTATAGAGGAGCCCGAAGAAGTTTTAGAGGGGGAGGCAGGTGTAGAGCCT
Organism: uncultured Gammaproteobacteria bacterium; assembly: GCA_964422865.1. GTDB lineage: Bacteria > Patescibacteriota > Microgenomatia > UBA8517 > UBA8517 > CAYRCU01. The sequence goes on along the minus strand of CAYRCU010000019.1, from coordinate 4,021 downwards.
TTAGAAGAAGAAGAGCCCGTTGCGGGTGATGAGGAACCCGTACCAGCAGGGGAGGAAGATGTTGCTGGTGAAATTACTGAGGAGGAGACAACAGGAGAAGGGGCAGTAGAAGAAATTGTGGAAGAAGTAGAGGCATTAGAGGGGGCAACAGATGAACAAATATAAAATTAGCGCAGTAGGATTAGTGGTAGCCATACTTGGAGTAGTGTTTATGGGCCGCGCGTTGGCAGCCGACCTGACAGTTACCTGTGCAAATCATGCTAATCCTTGTACAACAACTCCTGGCGGCAGTGCCCCGCTTTTTGAAGAGGATAATCTCTTGCCCGGAGACACGGTGCAAAGGACAATTACCGTTACAAATGAAGATGAAAGTGAAATTTGTTCCTTAAGTCTTCTTAATCTCTATAACCAAACTCAAAACCCAAGCGACTTTGCCGCAAAACTCTTTACGGTAATTCGAAGCGGCGCGGATCTGTATGGCAGTTACCTGGGAGGAGAGGTAACACCAGCCAAAAGCTTAAATGATTTGTTTGGCGACACACCTGTTGACCTAAGTGTTGATATTCCGCCCGGCGGCACAGAAGTATTTGACTGGATAGTAACCTTCGACATAAATGCCGGAAATGCTTATCAGAAGGCAGAAACAATTTTTGACTTTGAACTTCTTTTTGCCTGCAGCCTGGAAGAAGAGGAAGAAGCAAGGCTCACCCTCACCAAAACAAACGACACAAGCGGTGGGAGTAGATCACCCGGGAGTTCCGTCTTGTTTACTCTGGTGGTAACAAACGGAAATGCTCCTCTTGAGAATGTAGAAGTAACAGACCTCCCGCACGACGGATTTGTTTACAGAAGCGGCTCCTGGACTTCTTCAAAGCCCGGTGTCCCCGAGCCAGTTTATGCCTCGCCCGGAATCTGGTATTTAGGTGACCTGAGCCCGGGAGAAGTTGTTACATTAACCTATATTGCAGACATAAACGGCAACCAAGAGCCCGGTCTCTACCCGGACTTAGCTTGGGCACAAGGGACTTTGGGAGGATCCCAAGTATTGGCAAATAATGACACTGGAGTCTTCGTGGGAACAAAAGTATGGGTGGATACGGGATTAGAGTCAGCCGCAAGCTACGAGCTTCCGGCTGTGCTGGGCACTTCAACAGAGCTGCCTGCAACCGGTGCAAACACTTTCTGGCTGATTTTAGCAGGAAGCATGTTTATACTAGGGCTCGGAATACTAAGTTTAGGAGTTAAAAACAAAAAAGAATAATAATGCGTAAATTAATATTAGTTTTAAGCCTCATATTTGTTAGCTTACTTACTTGGGCACCTTTAGCCTACGCCGCTGATCTTGTGGTAAAGATTGAGGAGCCAAAAAGCCCCACAAATAAACACGACTTTAAGCTTGGATTTGTGGCACTTGACGTCCAAGGTAGGGCAGTTAGTGTCGATTGTTATTTCAAAAAGCCAAGCGGGAGCTTTAGCTTATTTGAAACAAAATCTCTTGCCCCAGGTGGTGACAGTGATTATTGTCAAGTCACCCCGTCCCAAATTTCAGAAAGAGGCACCTACAACTTCTATGTAACGGCCAAAGCCGGCGCCGACTCAACAACAAGCTCCACTGTTTCCGTTGAGTTTGATGATGTAGCCCCGGGAACCCCGACAAATTACTCAAAAGAACAGCAGCCGGATGCCTGTTCCTTTAAAGTTAAATTTAAAACAGCGGACGACGGAGGCGAAACTTCCCGTGTAGAGCTCTATCGCTCTGAAAATCAAAGTTTCGCGGCAGATGCAAGCACGCACGTGGCGTCACTAAGCATAGGCTCAAATCAAAATGGTGAGTTCTATACTACCCTTCCCGACTGTACAAAAACCTACTTTTTTGCAATAAGAGCTTTTGACGGGCACGGTAACGGCTCGGGAGTAGTTGGAGACACGGGTACGGCAGTAACCACACCGCCAACAGAGGCAGAAGAAGAAACAACCGCAATTCCGGTGGACGACAGCCAAGTGTCCCGGGCACCTCAAGACACAGGAGAGAAAATCCTTGGGGAAAAGGTGGACGGTGATGAGGAAGCAGAAGAAACACCACCTTCCATTGCCGGAGACAAAACAGCAGCAGAGATTGCAGGTAAGTTCCCTTGGACAAAGGTATTTATAGGAATAGTTATGGCGGGGGCATTCTTAGGAGTCTTAATCTTCTTTTTAAGGCATTCAGATGAAAATTAGATCAAACCCCTTTGTTTTTCTGGGTCTGGCCTTAATATTTATCTCACTTTTCATTTTCACTTTTACATTTTTTCCGGTAATTAAAGCTGAACTGATTTTTCTCATTAAAACTCCGCGCACGGACGTAGTAATTACCACGCAAACAAAAACAAAAGAAAAAAATACAATAGTTGTAAAAGACCCAAACTTTGGAATAGTCATACCCAAAATTGGGGCAAATGCAAGTGTTGTTTCAAATGTAGACCCCCTAAACTCGAAAGTGTATCAAAAAGCTCTTACAAAAGGAGTAGCCCACGCCGCAGGATCAGCCTTCCCCGGTGAAGACGGCAACATATTTATCTTTTCCCATTCTTCAGTAAATTTCTACGAAGCCGCGCGCTACAACTCAATTTTTTACCTCCTTTCAAAACTTAAAGAAGGCGACAAAATCCACCTTTACTTTAAGAATAAAGAATATGTTTACACAGTTAAAGACAAGTTCCTCGCCGCACCAAACGAAGTTGAATATTTAAAAAAAGGCAATACCCCCACACTGACACTAATGACCTGTTGGCCCCCGGGCACCACATTAAAGCGCCTGCTTGTTATTGGGGAACCCGCAATTTAGTTTCTTGTTGTAAAATGTAATTTACATGAAGCGGATTTTATTTCTGTTTGTATTTGCGGTTCTTTTTTTGTTTCCAAAAGAAACACTGGCCTCAGGCTACACAATTGAAAAGTTTTTTTCACAGGCAGAGATAAGCAAAGACACAAGTGTAATAATTGAGGAGCAAATTGAAGCAATTTTTTCAAGCAAAAAACACGGAATTTACAGGACAATTCCCACAATCTACAGCGCAAACGGCAAAACAATCAACTCCCGATTAAAAGTGCTTTCAGTCACCGGTGAAAACAAAAAAGCCTATCAATATAAAGTTTTAAAAAAAGGTAGGGAAACAAAGATTAGAATAGGTGACCCGGACAAATATGTAAGCGGAAGACAAGTTTATGTAATCAGGTACAAAGTCGAGGGAATATTGCAAAGGTTTGATGAGTTTGATGAATTTTATTGGAATGTGGTTGGCTCGGATTGGGACACAAGTATTGAAAGGGTCACATTTACAATTAAGTCACCTTTTTCAAGCATAACCAACTTAACCTGTTTCACTGGCCGCCTTGGCTCAAAAGAAGCCAACTGCAGCCACACTTTACTCGACGAAAACAGCGCCGTTTTCAATAGTAACTTGCCACTCGGGAACGGGGCCGACCTTACAGTAGTAGTGGCACTGGAAAAAAACAGTGAGCTAATTTTTCCGGGGATTACAGAAAGAGCCGTTAATTTTATTAAAGATAATTGGGGATATCCGATTGCTGCTCTGCCCCTAATTATAATGGGATACTTCTGGTTTAAAAAAGGAAGGGACAAAAGGTATTTGACTGAAAATATCTACTACACTCCGGACGATAAAAGTGTTAAAACGGTATCCATTTTCAAAAGGGCCCATTTACCGATGGTTTACTCGCCAATTGACGGGGTAACCCCGGGGGAGCTTGGGACAATTATTGACGAAAGAATAAACATCAGAGACGTAGTGGCGGAAATAGTTGAGCTTGCAAGAATAGGCTGCCTTAATATATCTCGGAAAAAAAGCGAATATGTCTTCACAAAACTTTCAAAAGACAAAAGCGGACTTAGAGATTATCAGGTGTATTTACTTGAAAAATTATTTGAAGACGGCAAATCAGTAACTCTTTCAGACTTAGAAAACAAGTTCTATAAATATTTAGAAGAATTTAAAAAGAAACTGTATAAGCATGTAAA
>CAYRCU010000018.1:0-13017 GCA_964422865.1 uncultured Gammaproteobacteria bacterium | reverse complement strand
CATCCAAAATCCGCAATCATTATTTAACGAAAATATTCTCTATATCCTCGAAAAACCCAACTCCATCAGCATAAACGAATTCAAATGGCTTAATAACAACCATCAAAGATTCAGCTCCTCCCTTCTTATCTATAAAGAAGGACTACTTACACAAGCAATCAAAAAAATCCTCCCCAATAACACAAAAGTCGAGTCTTTCGAGCTTCCAAAGTATATCTATAAATTTCTCGAAAGCTTCTATCCGGGAAATTCCGTACTTTGTCTCAAGCTTTTTCACCAAACACTCAAAAAAGAAAGTCCCGAATTTATACTCGCACTCCTCGCCAGACACTTGAGAGATTTATATATCACTCTAGTTGATTCACAATCCCTAAATTATCCCTCCTGGCGCAAGGAAAAATTAAAAACACAAGTAAGACACTTCAACACAGAAAGGATCAAAAGTATCATAAAATCACTCGCCGAAGCAGACGTAGATGCAAAAACAGGCGGCATCAATCTAACAACCTCCCTTGACCTAATCATTGCAAAGAGCCTAAAATCAACATTGTAAGTGATAAATCTAGAAGGAAAACATACACTCTTTGGTACAAGCGGCATCAGAGGTCTCGCCGACAAACTTTTCACAGAACAATTTTGCTACGACATCTCAAGAGCTTTCATTCTCTTTCTTAAAAAACACAATCTAATGGGACCAATCGCAATCGGCATGGATCCCAGAAGTTCTAGTCCAGAAATCAAAAAGAAACTCATAAACGGACTGAGCTTGGAAAAAGTAAAAATTCACGACGAGGGAGTTACTCCAATTCCTTCAATCAACTGGCTCATCAAAAACACACCCATCAAGGCCGCGATAATGATTACAGGGAGTCACATAGCACCCGACAGAAACGGTCTTAAGTTTTACGCTCATGACGAAGAAATCTCCGTCAAAGATCAAAAAGAAATTGAAGAAATATATCTAAGTCTCAAGAAAAACAAAAAAATAATTCCAACCACACCCATATTAAGCACAAACAACAAAGCCCGCAAACTCTATGCAGAACTTCTTTTGAAACTAGCAAACAAAAATTATCCAACCTGGAAAGTGGCTATTGACTGTGCAAATGGTGCGCAATCAACAGTAATCCCTCCTTTTCTGGAGACACTGGGGCTTCAAATAATAAAAGTGAACTGCAATCCGCAGGACACATTTATAGCCCGGGACACGGATACCAGTGATAAGGCGGAAATAGAAAAGTTAATAAAAACAGTTGTAAACCAAAAGTGCGATCTCGGAATAGCATTTGACGGAGATGGTGATAGAGTGGTTTTTATTGACGAAAAAGGAAATTTTGTACTCGGAGAATACTCCTGTGGACTTGTAGCCAAAGCTTCACCGGGAGATACCATCGTAACTCCAATAAGCTCCTCCAGCGTTGTCGATTCTCTGGGAAAAAAAGTTATAAGAACAAAAGTCGGCTCTCCCTATGTTATAGAAAAGATGAAAGAAACAGGAGCAATCTTCGGTTTCGAGCCAAATGGGGGTGCAATCTCGGGAGAAATTATGTATACCCGCGATGGGGGTACAATGCTGATAAAGATGCTCAATCTTTTCGCAGAATCCAACGGCACATTCTCTCAGATGATCAATCAGCTTCCAAAGTTCTACATGCAAAGAACTAAAGTTGATTACAAATGGGAATTACAGGAAAGCATCCTAAAAAAGGTAAAAAAAGAATTTAAGGGAAAAAAGACAGAAGAAATAGACGGACTCAAAATTTGGCTTGATGACACAACATGGATACTTTTCCGTTCATCACAAAACGCCCCCGAGTTCCGTGTGTTTGCAGAGTCAGACTCAAACGAAAAGGCACAAAAACTACTAAAAAAAGGAATGTCTTTAGTTCAAAACATGATTTCCTAAACAAAAATGAATCTAGATCTGCCCGAAAAATTTAAATCAATCGACACAGGAAAAGTGTTTGATTCTATTCGTCTTTTGGCCGATCAAATTGAGCAAACGTGGAGAGAGGTAAATTCACTCAACACACCTCCAAAATGTACGTTGGCAAAAAATGTGGTCGTCTGCGGAATGGGCGGATCGGCACTCGGAGCACGTATAGTAGACTCTCTTAAAGACCGTCTCGCCCGCACTCCCATAGAAATCTTTACAAACTACCACGTCCCCAATTATGTAGACTCCAAAACTTTTGTTATTCTATCAAGCTACTCCGGAAATACTGAGGAAACTATATCAGCAACCAACAAGGCTATCTCCAAAAACGCTCAGGTCTTTATCATCACAACCGGAGGAAAGCTTTCTAAAATAGCCGCAAGCCATAATCTTCCAAACTACACCTTCACGCCAACCCACAACCCATCAAATCAGCCACGCCTTGCGCTTGGATATTCAGTAACTTCAATTCTGGCAATTCTTTCAAAATGCCAGTTTATCTCACTAACAAATGAAGAAATAGAAAACACAATTAAATCGACCAGAAAACTCATTTCGGATTTTGGCCCTGATTCACCCCAAGATTCAAATATTGCAAAAATCATCGCCAAAAACTTAAAAAACAAAATTCCAATCCTTGTAGCAAGCGAACATCTTTTGGGTTCCTCACACGCATTCAAAAATCAGCTCAATGAAGGGTCCAAAACTTTCTCAACACTTTTTGACCTCCCGGAGTTAAATCATCACCTTTTAGAAGGCTTAAAAAACCCGGCTCCCGCCAAAACATATATGAAGTTTGTCTTTATCGAATCTGATTTGTATGATAATCGCGTAAAACTTCAATATCCAATAACCAAAAAGGTTGTAGAAAAAAACCAGGTAAGCCAAATAACCTATAAGGCAAGTTCCAAAACAAAATTAGACCAAGTCTTTGAAATTTTAACTCTGGGTTCTTTCTCACATTATTATCTTGCCATGCTTTACGAACTTGATCCAACTCCAATTCCCTGGGTAGATTTCTTTAAATTAGAACTTGCCAGAAGGTAGCTCTAGACTGTATATTTATTTGATATGACTACTGCTCAAAAACCCCTCACCGCTCCTTTCACAGAAATTGACAAAGAAGATCTTACCCTCGTGGGAGGAAAAGGTGCAAATCTCGGAGAAATGACCAAAGCCGGCTTTCCTGTACCTCCCGGTTTCGCAATAACAGTTGAAGCATTCGACCGTTTTATAGATGAAAACTCCCTCGGAGATCAAATAAATAACATCCTTAAAAAAATTGACGTTCACAATTCGGATCAATTGACCGTGTCTTCAAACCAGATCCAAAGACTGATATTAAAAAATCCAATTTCCACGGAAACAAAGATGGCAATTCACAAAGCATACAAAAAGCTTTCAGGAAGATTTAGAAGCGCTCAGGTAGCAGTAAGAAGCAGTGCCACTGCAGAAGATTTGCCCGGCGCCTCCTTCGCAGGTCAGCAGGCAACTTTTCTAAACATAAAAGGTATAGCAAATCTTCTCCAAAAAACAAAAGAGTGCTGGGCTTCACTCTACACGGCAAGAGCAATCTTCTACAGAGAAGAAAACAAAATCGAACACGACAAAGTAAGTATCTCCGTAATTGTTCAAAAAATGGTTGCCTCAAAAGTTTCAGGCGTAATGTTTTCCATAGACCCGGTAACAAACGATAAGGAAAGAATAATCATAGAAGCCGTCTGGGGACTCGGCGAAACTATCGTGCAAGGATCCGTTGTTCCGGATACATACGCTGTCCAAAAAGACACATTCCAAATTCTCTCAAAAGAAATCTCAGATCAGCAGGTTCAATTAACCAGAGTCGGCAAAAAAACTATGGAAGCCAAAGTGCCCAAAAAACTCCGAGATATCCAAAAAATTTCAAACGACGACATCGTAACACTCGCCCATATTGCAGATAAACTTCAACAACACTACTACCACCCCCAAGACATAGAATGGGCCAAAGAAGGTAAAAAGCTCTACATAGTACAAACCAGGCCAGTCACAACAATTGATGAAACAAGGAAAAAGAATATGAAAAAAGGAGACTTCAAAACTTCCAAAACCCCGATTCTCGGAGGAGCAGCCGCAAGTCCCGGAATAGCTACCGGCAAGGTCAAAATCTTAAAATCACCCAAGGAAATCGGAAAAGTACAAGAAGGAGACATTCTTGTAGCACCCATGACCTCTCCGGACTATGTGCCCGCCATGAAAAAAGCCGCAGCTATCATAACAGACCAGGGAGGCTTAACAAGCCACGCCGCAATCGTAAGCCGCGAGCTCGGAGTTCCCTGCATCGTAGGCACAAAGCACGCAACAACCGTTCTTAAGCAAGACATGGTGGTAACAGTCGATGGCTTTAAGGGATCTGTCTTTATGGGGGCCAAAATTATAAAAAAGGAATTGTTCAAAACTCCTAAGTCAACAAGGAGAACAAAAACAGCAACCAAGCTTTACGTAAACCTTGCGGATCCGCAAAGAGCAAAAGAAATATCAAAAAGGCACGTTGACGGAGTAGGGCTTCTGAGAGCCGAGTTTATGATTGCAAATATCGGAATTCACCCTAAAGAAGCCATAAAATTAAAGCGGCAGGATGAATTCGTCAATAAACTCACAAAAAATCTGACTGTTTTCTGTAAAGCTTTCAGTCCCAGACAAATAATCTACAGAGCAACAGATTTTAAAACAAACGAATATCGTTCTCTCCCTGGGGGTAAAAATTGGGAACCCAGTGAAGAAAACCCTCTTCTGGGCTTCAGGGGCGCCTTTCGCTATAGTGCACATCCGGATGCCTTTAATCTGGAGCTTCAAGCTATTAAAAAAGTTAGAGAAAAATACAAAAATCTTTCACTCATGATTCCCTTTGTTCGCTCACCCGAAGAATTAAGCAAAGTTAAAAGAATCATTGCTTCAGAAGATCTGTTACAAAGTCCCACATTCAAGCTCTGGATGATGGTTGAGCTCCCGGTCAACGTTATCAAGCTGGAAGACTTTATCAAAGTTGGCATTGACGGAGTATCAATCGGATCAAATGACCTTACAATGCTCCTAACAGGCACTGATCGCGATAACGCAGAAGTCGCAAGCGCCTTCGATGAACGCTCACCCGTCGTTCTCTGGGCACTTAGAAGAACAATCAGGCTTTGCAATAAACACAACATCACCTCATCTATCTGCGGCCAAGCACCATCAACATATGAAGATCTCGTGGAAAAACTCGTAGATTGGGGAATAACAAGCATTTCAGTAAACCCAGATGCCATAGAAAGAATTCGCCAAGTTATAGCAAACAGAGAAAAAATTATTGCAAGCAAATAATATGAAGATTAAAGCTCTCTGGGCAAGAGAAATTCTAGACGCTCGCGGCATCCCCACAATTGAAGCTGCGTGCAGACTCGATAGCGGTCACACGTCGATCTTTTCCGTACCTTCAGGTACATCCACTGGGGCATACGAAGCTCTAGAGCTTCGTGACGGAGACGAAAATCGCTTTAAAGGAAAAGGAGTCTTAAAAGCCGTGAGTCAAATCAACAAAATCATTAGTCCTCACTTTATCTCCACAAACATAGACATCCTCAACCAGCAAGCCGTCGATAACGAACTAATCAAACTTGATGGTACAAAAAACAAATCACGCCTGGGAGCAAACAGTATTCTTGCTGTTTCCGCTGTAATCTGCAAACTTGCCGCTCTCTCCCAGGGAATGCCCCTCTACCAATGGGTGTCACAAATTGCAAAAACAAAAAACATCCGAAAAGATATCAAAATTCCCGTTCCACTTTTCAACATGATAAACGGCGGACTTCACGGAGCCGGGAATCTCGACTTCCAAGAGTTTTTAGTAATACCCGCAAGCTCAAAGCTTTTTTCGGAAGGATTGCGTTCAGGGGTAGAAATTTACATGACAATCGGCGAAAACCTTTCAAAAAGAGGAGCAATACACTCAGTTGGCCATGAAGGAGGGTATGCACCCAATCTTTTCACAAACGCAGACGCGCTGGAAATTCTTGTAGAAGCGGTAAGAAACAGCGGATATCAAATGGGGAGAGATATCTTTCTTGGTCTAGACGTTGCAGCAACAACTTTTTTTCATGATAATTCATACTTCATAAGAGACAAATCAGGCCCTCTAAGTGAAGATTCTCTCATTGAGTACTACAAAGAGTTAAATAATCTCTACCATTTCGCCATTCTCGAAGACGGACTCCATGAAGATTCATGGGAAGGTTGGGTAAAACTTCGCCAAATTTTAGGCGACCAGTTACCAATAGTGGGAGACGATCTTCTCGCAACAAACATAAAAAGGGTAGAAAAAGCCATCGCTACCGGTGCTTGCAACGCCATACTTGTCAAGCCAAATCAAATCGGAACAATAAGCGAAACACTAGACGTAATCAAAAAATCCTCTGAGGCAAACTGGAAGGTAATTGTGTCTCATCGCTCCGGGGAGACAAACGACCATTTCATTGCCGACTTTGCTGTGGGAGTGGGTGCCGACTATGTCAAATTCGGAGCACCAGCAAGAGGGGAAAGAGTAGCAAAATACAATCGGCTTCTTTCTATCGAGTCTCAGCTCAATCTTCGCCCAAAGGAACCCGTTTCACAAACCTCGTAAACATTTCATAAAAATTAGAAAGTATCTTCCCTTTATTCTCCCTGTAATACTCAACCATCGGAGGCAAAAGAGAAAGAAATACAATAAGTGCAATAAGGGGCATCAAATATTTATCCACATCGGGCATAACGTTCCCCAAAAAATAACCCAAAAGAAGCATCCCAAATACCCAAAATATTCCACCGAACACATTATATGATATAAACTTCCTATAATTCATTTCGCCAACACCAGCAACAATCGGAGCAAAAGTCCTCACAATCGGCACAAATCTTGCAATCAAAATTGTCTTTCCTCCATATTTCTCATAAAACTTATGACTTCTTTCCAAATGTTTTTTATCAAAAAAAAGAGACTTTTCTCGTCTAAATATTTTAGGACCAACCTTTTTTCCAAACCAATATCCAACACTGTCTCCACTCACGGCAGCCACTGAAAGCATGATCAGTAAATACTCAATTCTAAAAAAATCTTGGCTCGCAAGAAGCCCGGCAGTTACAAGAAGACTGTCCCCGGGAAGAAAAAAACCGAACAAAAGTCCGCTCTCGGCAAAAACTATACCAAAAAGTCCCACATACCCAAAAGCGCTAATTATTTCTTTAAGATCAAATAAACCATGCATGAAGGTAATTCTAAACCACAGTCTCTCACATAGCAACCGCTTACAGTTTCCCGTCTCCGGCTACATCCACTCCAACAGCTTCGGAGATATTTTTAAAGCCGTCTTTTCGAAGCAAATCCAAAAGTGCAATATTAACTCGGGCAGCGGTTTGGGGACCACCAAACACAAGTGCCGTAATAAACTGAACCAGGCTGGCGCCAAGCTTTATCTTTTTATAAGCGTCCTCTCCACTAAAAATCCCTCCACAACCAACTATCACCAATTTGTCTCCGAAGTACCTATAAGTTAACTCAATTAGCTCATTCGAACGTTTAAAAGTAGGCATTCCGCTAAAATTACCCTTACCAGCGGCTTTTATTTCCCTTTTATCAAAAGCCGTATTACTCCTATCTTCCTGTAAATTTCCGATGATAACCCCAACCGGAGAGTGCTTTGAAATAACTTCAAGCATTAAAAGAACCTCGCGATCTGTTCTCCCTATGGGCATTTTCACAAACACGGGTTTTTTTAATTTCAGGTTATCAATCGCAATAAGCAGCGCCTCAAGTTTTTTGGGTGTATAAAACTCAACCGAACCGGAATGAATTAAATTTGGACAACTGACATTCAACTCATAATAACTATGTCCAACTTCAGATTTTTCAAAAGCTTCAAATGTACTAACAATATCAAATACACTTTCCTTCTGAGTCTTCAATTTCGTCGAGTTGCTCCTTCCAATACTTATTCCGACAGGATACACAAATTCTTTGCCTTCCAACCTATCTATAACAGCACTAGCACCAGAACTTTTAAAGCCCTTGTTCACAAGAAGACTTCTAGACTTCGGAAGTCTCCCAAGCCTTGGCGGAGGATTGCCCTCATATTCCATATTCGTAACAGTTCCAACCGTTCCAAATCCAAAGCCCAAACTTGGCAAAAATAGGGGTAATTTACCATCGTAATCAAATCCGGCAGCAAGGCCTGTTGGGTTTTTAAAATCTATCCCGGCAATTCTCTGCTCCAACGCTCTGTCATTAAATTCATAAAAATACAAACATACTCTTTTCACATACCCAATTTTCCCAATAATACTTCCCAAGTTCACCACAAGCTCGTGCACTTTGTCAGCACTGATAGAGAAAAGAAAAGGTTTAACCGCTTTTCTATATAAAACTCCTGTTACAACAACAAAAATTCTCTTCCTATCCTCTCTAAACAATCTCAACACAATAACAAAAATTAAAAAACTAATAACAGCAGACCCAAAGCAGTACAAACATCCTGCATGAATTACAAAAATCATCAAAAACACAAAATACAAAGAAGCAACAAACCCAACAAAACTTTCCCAAATCACCAAGTATCTCCAAACCCTCTTTCTGCTTCTAACAGAAAGGAACAAAAACAGAAACAGAGAAATATAGTGAATAAGTCCAATCAAAGCTAAAGGAACACCGACAATCTCTGAGTAACTACTACTAAGAACTCTATTGCATGTACTAAAAAAACCAACTCCACAATAAGCATTTGAAGGGCTAAAGTGATCCCAAGTCAAATACGCAGAATCCAAAACACCCAAAAACGTAAGTAAAAACAAACTGCTCTTATTCACAAGGCATTCTAATTCACACCATACCTTCTAATCAACCCTACAACTTTCCCCTGAATTCTGACATTTTTTACAAAAATAGGGGACATCGTAGAATTGGCAGGTTCCAATCTAATTCTCGTAGCCTCTTTAAAAAACTTTTTCAACGTAGCCATTCCATTATCTAAAAGAGCAACCACAGTATCACCATTCCGTGCTTCGCTGGTCTCCTCAATTACCACAAAATCTCCATCTCTTATTTGATCCTCAATCATACTGTCACCCCTGACCTGAAGCACAAAAACCCTCTTTTTACTTGTTACCATAACCGGAGGAATACTGATTGAAGCATTCGGATCGGTAAACGGCTCTATTGGAGCACCGGCAGCTATAAATCCCAAAATCGGAACATCCACAGCCCTTTCAGCACCCAAATCAAAAGTTTTTGAGATAAGTTCTATCGATCTGCTCTTCCCCTGGCTTCTCTTAATAAGTTTCTTTTTCTCCAAAACCTGAAGATGTTCATGAACCGTAGCCAAAGAACTCACTCCGATTGCATCAGCAATCTGTCGAAGAGTCGGTGCCGCCCCGTTAGCCGAGATATACTGATTAATAAAACCCAAAATTTGTTTTTGCCTTCTGTAAACCACAGGTGCCATAGAAACAAAATACTAACAAAACCCGAATAAGTCAATACTCATTCTCCAACAACTTTTTTAACCATTTCGGATTACTTTCGGGTGGTGTAAAATCACCCCGTGAGCAAATTCACTCTCAAATCAAACTTCAAACCCGTATTGGATCAAATTGCAGCTATAAGGTCACTTGTAAAAGGAATAAGCAAAAATCAAAAATATCAGGTGCTATTGGGAGTCACAGGATCGGGAAAAACTTTCACCATCGCAAATGTAATTGAAAAACTTCAAATGCCAACGCTGATTATTTCTCACAACAAAACCCTGGCAGCCCAACTCTACCAGGAATTCCGCGAATTTTTCCCTCAAAACTCGGTAAATTACTTCGTTTCATACTACGATTATTATCAACCCGAAGCGTACATTCCCTCAACAGATACATACATTGAAAAAGATTCCAGCATAAACGAACTAATCGACAAACTCCGCCTTCAAACAACAGCTAATCTATTAACACGAAAAGATTGCATAGTTATAGCTTCCGTTTCTTGCATTTATAACATCGGATCTCCCGTCGAATACGGCAACTTCGTTCTTACTTTAGAAAAGGGTCAAAAGACAAGTCGTGAAGAACTCATAAACGAGCTTCTGTCTCTACAGTACGAAAGAGCCGATTTCAATATTTCCAGAGGAACATTTAGAATAACAGGTGACACAATCTCCATTTTTCCGGCATACACGGATAACGCGGTAAACATTGAGCTTTCGGAAAATTCTATCAACACAATCAATTTAATTCATCCTGTCACAGGCAAAATACTTGAGAATCTCAAAAAATTTATTCTCTATCCCTCAAAACACTTCATCACAAATCCTGCAAAAAACAAAAAGATATTTAGAGAAATCCGCAAAGATCTCCAAAAAAGAATCCAAGAACTCAAAACAAAAGGAAAAAGTCTGGAAGCCCACCGACTAAAACAAAAGGTTACCTATGACTTGGAAATGATAGAAGAGCTCGGATACACCAAGGGAATAGAAAACTACTCACGATACTTTGACGGCCGCATGCCGGGCGACCCGCCCCATACTCTAATAAGCTATTTCAATGAATCCTTTGGAAACAACTGGCTTTTGGTTGTAGACGAATCACACATGACATTCCCACAAATAAGAGGGATGCATGCAGGCGACCAAAGCAGAAAACAAACTCTAATCGACCATGGCTTCAGGCTTCCCTCAGCACTCGACAACCGTCCTTTAAAATTCGAGGAATTCATGCGGCTAATCCCTCGTTTCATCGCAACCTCAGCAACCCCATCCGACTGGGAGCTTTCAATAGCGGGGAAAAAGAACATAGTCGAACAGCTCCTTCGCCCAACCGGGATCCCCGATCCCAAAGTCGAAATTCGTCCAACCAAAGATCAAATACAAGACTGCATCGAAGAAATAAAAAAACGCAGTAAAAAGGGTCAAAGAACACTCGTCACAACTCTTACAAAAAAAACAGCTGAGGACATTTCAGATTACTTAATAAATCAGGGAATAAAAGCACAATACCTCCATTCCGACATAAAAACTCTAGACAGATCCGACACACTCGAAGACTTAAGAAGAGGCAAATATGACGCAATCATCGGAATAAACCTTCTCCGCGAAGGATTGGATCTTCCCGAAGTATCCCTGGTAGCTATTCTGGACGCAGACAAAGAAGGGTTCCTGAGAAACGATGTAACACTAATCCAAACAATGGGTAGGGCAGCCAGACACATTGAAGGAGAAGTGATTTTATACGCGGATACAATCACCGGTTCAATTGAGCGCGCATTAAAAGAGGTGCGAAGAAGGCGAAAATATCAACTTAAAATAAACAAAAAGTACAACATAACACCTAAAAAAATTGTAAAGCCGATTAGAGAAACTTTAATAGGACGAGACAAAGAGGAAACAATAATCGGAGTATTCGGTAAAAGTAGAAAAACCCTTTTAAGTTTGCCTGACATAAATATTGACAACTTAACTCCAATGGACAAAAAACGATTAATCAAAAACCTAAAGCGCGAAATGAGACTGGCTGCAAATGATCTTAACTTTGAACTGGCAATCAAAATAAGGGATAAAATAAGAAAACTTGATACCTAAGCCCCTTCAAATCACCCAAATAAAACCCCAATACATACCTTGATTTTTCTGATATACTGATTCTTGTTTCAAAAAACTTAAAATGAACTATAAAATTAAAATAAGGGGAGCAAGAGAACATAATCTAAAAAACATCAACCTTGACCTTCCCAAAAATAAACTGATTTGCTTCACTGGAGTCAGCGGTAGCGGAAAAAGCTCACTCGCCTTCGACACAATCTACGCCGAGGGCCAAAGGCGATATGTGGAAAGCCTGTCTTCATATGCAAGACAATTCCTGGGCATAATGGGAAAGCCCGATGTTGATTTAATTGAAGGGCTATCTCCCGCAATATCCATCGACCAAAAAACAGTTTCCCACAATCCGCGCTCAACGGTCGGCACAGTCACCGAAATATACGATTATCTAAGGCTTCTCTTTGCACGCATCGGACATCCTCATTGCCCAATCTGTGGCAAAGAAATATCAACACAATCCATAGACCAAATAATCATACACGCAACTGACCTAATTAAAAAAGAAACAAAAAAGAGCAAGGTTGCACGTTTTCTCATCCTCTCTCCGGTTGTTAAAGATAAAAAAGGTGAATTCAACTCTCTCTTTGAAAATCTCCGCTCAAAAGGTTTCCAAAGAATTCGTGTTGACGGCAAGGTAAAAGAATTAAACGAAGATTTTCTTCTCATTAAAACAAACAAACACACAATCGAAGCCGTTGTAGATAGAATCTCAATATCCTTTTCCGATCTTAAAAACCCAACCTTTCTAAAAAACCTCCAAAGTCGTCTAACAGATTCAATAGAAAAAGCTCTTAAGCTCTCAAACGGCCTTGTCATTTTCTCTCAAATATTGGATGCAGGCTTTACCATTCCGTCAAACCCTCAAAAAATGTCCGACAATCTTTTTTCAGAGCGCTTTTCCTGTCCCAAAGACAATATTCAAATTCCAGAAATCGAACCACGCACTTTCTCATTCAACTCCCCTCACGGTGCATGTCCAAACTGTACAGGCCTGGGAGTAATTCAAGAAATTGATCCAACCCTCATCATAGCTCCCGAACTAAGTATCAAAGAAGGGGGAATAATCCCATACGCCACAATCTTCGAACAAGACACGTGGTTCTCTCGCTTGATACTTGCTGTATGTAAAGAAAACAACATCAACCCTCAACTGCCAATCAAAAACCTAGCGAAAAATAAGCTGGATATCATTCTCAAGGGCACGGGCAAAAAAATCTACAAAGTCGACGGCACAAACAAAAAGGGTAAGTTAACACAAATATATAAAACATTCGAAGGTGTCATGGGGGAGCTAACCCGTCACCACCAAGAAACAACCTCTGATCATGTTCGCACCTGGATAGAACATTACATGAAAAAAGTAATCTGTCCCGAATGCAAAGGCACAAGACTAAAGAAAGAATCCCTAAGCATAACTATTGATAAAAAATCCATAAGCGACATCACAAGTCTCACAAT
>CAYRCU010000017.1:8895-21065 GCA_964422865.1 uncultured Gammaproteobacteria bacterium | reverse complement strand
GAAGAACCAGTGGTTCGGGATTTGTTACATGCAGGCCCGTGCTGTGAGATTGTTTGCCGGTTTTAGCTTCGACAGTTGAAACAAGTCCGGCTTTTTTACCGGATGTTACCAGTATCCAATGAATTAAACTTGCGGTTGTGGTTTTGCCGTCCGTGCCGGTAATTCCTATGATCTTCATTTTTTCGGAAGGATTTTTATACCAGGCTGAAGCGAGAAGTCCCAAAGCTTCTCTGGAATTGGCAACTTGGATGTAGGTTATTTTATTAAGCCAGCTTTTTTGAGGGAAACTTTGGCCAACAATTACCACTGCCCCTTGAGAAATGGCTTGAGGAATGTATTTATGCCCATCTACCGTTAAACCCTTGACCGCTACAAACAGGCTTCCTTTTTTGACCTTTCTGGAATTGTCGGCAATGCCGGAGACGATTAGTTTGTCGGTTCCGTAGATTTTTTTATATTTAAGATTATTTAGCAGCGTGTGTAGTTTCACTTAAATAGTATTTTATCAGAACTTTTCAATTTACCGGCTGAATTGAGAAGTGTGAGAGTAGATCTTTTGCAATACTGAACCACAAAGGAGCTGCGGTCTCACTGGCCCAGGGTGAGCTTTGCGGTTCTTGCAGAGTTACAAGCATCACAAAACGTGGATTATCGGCAGGAGCAAACCCTACGAAACTTGCAATTGTTTTTTCTTCATCATAATAGCCTTGAACCGGTATTTGGGCTGTTCCTGTTTTTCCGGCTATCTTAAAGTTTCTAAGAGTGGTCCACTGAGCTTCTCCTTTTTCAGCCGCGGCTACCATCATCTTCGTGACTTCTTCTGCTGCTTTTTGAGAAATGACTCTTTTTCCTTCACGAGGCTTAATATCCTTTTCCCAATCTTCAAGGCGCAGTTTATCCACAACCTGAGGCGTAATTGGAGTTCCGCCTCTTGCGATTGTTACTATGGCGTTTATCATCTGAATTGGAGTTATGGCAATTCCCTGACCGAAAGAGACTGTTGCTACATCAACATAACTCCAGTCACTTTTTTTTCTTAGTGCCGGCGTCATCTCCCCTTGCAGATCTATTTGTGTAAGCTCTCCGAATCCAAATTCATTAAGATAGTTGTATAGTTTTTTTGCACCAAGCTTAGATCCTACAAACGCCATGCCCACATTATCTGAGTGGACTATAACATCTGTCATTGTGCGATTGGACTCATATTCATCGTTCCAGGTCTTAATATAATATTTATCCACCTTTAGGGGTTTATCGCAGATATCACACTTTGTATCAGGATCTACGACACCGGCATCAAGAGCGGCGGCCATGATAACGGGTTTAAAGATTGATCCCGGCTCAAAAGAATCTGAGATTGCGGGATTTCTAAAAATCTCGTTTGTATATTCATAGTATCTTTTGGGTTCGTATGAAGGAAGCGATGCCATGGCAATAACTCCTCCATTTTGGGGATTTATGACGATTATTGTCCCCTTTTTGGCTCCATAAGTTTCGAGTGCTTTTTCAAGTTTGTTTTCCACCTTCAATTGAACAAATTTGTCAATGTGTGTTACAAGATCAACACCTTTTTTTGCGCTTGATGTTTTGGACCTTCCAATAAGAATCGGGATTCCCAAAGCACTTGCTTCCCTTTCCAGAAAGCCCTTTTTCCCTTTTAGTGTTAAGTCATAGTATCCCTCGAGACCGAAGTATCCTTTATTCTGCCCTTCATCGTCCTTGCCCATGAAACCTAAGATGTGCGCGGACATTGATCCTTCCGGATAAAAGCGGGCTATCTTTTTATCAAAACCGATGCCGCTAATGTGCAATGCCTCGATATTATTTTTTATTGAACTATTTATTCTTTTTTTTAAAGGCACCCAAGTGGTGTTTGTATTTGACAAAAGTTTTTCAAGACGTTTAACCTCGTCTGTTATCAGTTTTTTTTCATTGATTTCTTCTGTCTCCTCTTCCTTATTTTCTGAAAGTTCCTTTTTTTTGGATCTTATTTCTTCCAGATCAAGATCGACAAAAAACGGTGCGAGAGATTTGGCGATATTTTCGGGAGAATTTATGATATCTGGCAGATAGGCGTAAGCAAGCCATGAGTTTGTGCTTGCTACAAGGGGTGAGTTGTCTGAAGAAAGTATGTTTCCTCTCGGCGCAATAACCGAGGTGCCACTTGTCTGTTGTTCACGCGCTTTGGAGGCAAGGAGTGGACCTTTTATTATTTGCCAGTAAAAAAGCTTCAGAGCAATTAACAAAAATCCAAGGATAAAAGTGACGCTAAGAACTTTAAGGCGCCAGTTCATTTAAAAAGATCACTTCTGCCGGTTCAACAAAACCTATGTCTGAAGCCTTTTCTTCAACGTTCTTTATTGAAGAATGTTTGAGTATCTCATCTTTTAAGCGTGTGTTATCTTCTTTTAAAGCCAGTATTTTTTCCTCAATATCCAGAAGCTCTGAGCCCTTGGAGGCCGAGCTTATGGAAGCAAATACGATTGACACCAAAAGGATCGACAGAATAAATCCTATGGCATATTTTAATTTAATAATTTTCATAGTTTTTCTATTGTTCTTAACCGTGCACTTCTTGCGCGCGGATTTGAGCTTAACTCGTCTATGGACGGCGTTATTGGTTTTTTGGTGAGTATGTTTCCTAATCCGTTTTTTGAAACAGACCTAAAAAAACTTTTTACTAAAACGTCTTCACCTGAATGAAAGCTGATTGCTACAAGTCTTCCATTTTTATTAAGCAGGGAAAACGCCTTAGGTAAAGCTTCTTTTATTGTTTCAAGTTCCGAATTGACTGCAATTCTTAGAGCCATCATTGGCTTCGTTGCGGGATGAATTTTTTTCCCGGGGATTTTGCCACCCGTAATTTCCAAGAAATCTCCAACAGTTTGAAAAGGCTTAAACTTTCTTTTTTCTGTGATTTTCTTGGCGAGCTTTGCAGCCTTTTGAGGATTTACTACTTCTGAAAACAACCTTGCCAGTTGATCCCTCCTTAACGTATTTAACAAGTCTGCAGCGGTTAATCCTTGAACTATCGGATTAAGGCGCATGTCAATGGGATTTGCGGGGTCTTTAAACGAAAATCCTCTTTCACCTTGATCCAAGTGTATGCTTGAGATTCCAAAATCAAAGAGTATGCCATCCACTTTGTTAAAGCCTTTTTTGACAGCAATTGCGCTGATGTCTCTAAAATTACCAAGCACAAACTTTGTATTAGTTTTTCTCAAACGCTTTTTGGCAAGTATTAACATCTTTGGATCTGCTTCGATCCCCAAAACTCTTCCTCCGTTTTTTACTATCTCCAAAGTGTGACCGCCCGTTCCCAGAGTTGCGTCAATGTATTTTTTGTTTTTATTAACGTGCAAATAATAAATTGCTTCCTTTAAAAGGACCGGTTCATGCATTTTTCTTTTCTTTCGCCAAATTTTCCACGAGTTGAGAGGCATTTTTTTGTATAAACTCCTCATGTTTTTGCCAGCTGGCTTTATTCCAAAGCTCAACTCTTTCTCCAAGGCCTACAAAAACCACATCATCTGTGAGTCCTGCAAACTTGACTAGGGACT
This sequence comes from uncultured Gammaproteobacteria bacterium, assembly GCA_964422865.1. GTDB lineage: Bacteria > Patescibacteriota > Microgenomatia > UBA8517 > UBA8517 > CAYRCU01. The sequence goes on along the minus strand of CAYRCU010000017.1, from coordinate 17,505 downwards.
CCGGCAAAAGAGCTCTTCCTTGAGAGTCTGTGTTTACTTCATAGGCTGACCCTAAAATAAACCTATCGGTATCCCGCACGGGAGATGTAAAAATGTCCGACTTCCCCGTTAATTTATTTAAAAGTTCCTGCCAGGCGTCGGTTGAAACTGCCACGAGACAGTTTTCATACCACCGGGCTATAATGAAACGATTTCCCAGTTTCTCTCTGATTTTTTTTGGAATAGCAACGCGTCTTGAAGATGTAAGCTTTGAAGTGTAGTTGCCGATAATCATATTTCACCATATTTCACCAGATATCACCATTTTAGATTAAGTTTTCACGCTATGTCAAGAGCTTGTTGACACAATCAGTTAAGATTGTGGTATCTTAATTTTGGTTGAAGTACATAATTGTTGCAGGAGGAGTTTTATCTGGACTGGGAAAGGGGATCACGGCATCCTCTATAGGTCTTCTTCTAAAAAGTCGCGGGATTAAGACTACTCTGGTCAAGTGCGACATGTATCTTAATATTGACGCCGGAACCATGAACCCCGTGGAGCATGGTGAAGTTTTTGTTACTCATGACGGGCTAGAAACGGATCAAGACCTGGGGCATTATGAGCGTTTTATTGATGTGAACCTGACGCGGGACAACTATATGACAAATGGACAGATTTATAAGGATATTCTTGAAAGCGAGAGATCATTGGCGTTTCAAGGCAAATGTGTGGAGCCGTACCATTATATCCCTCCAGATATTATCAAGCGCTGGAAAAAAGCCGGTGAGGTAAATAAGGCCGATGTTGTAATTGTTGAATTGGGAGGAACGGTGGGTGAATATGAGGGTTTGCTGTTTTTTGAAGCCGCCCGAAGAATTAAATTGAGAAATCCGAAGGATTTGGTTTTTATCCTTGTGGGTTACATGCCGGCTCCCCCTTCAATCGGAGAGTTAAAGTCAAAACCTCTACAGCAGTCGATTTCAACCCTTAACTCTTTGGGGATTCAACCTGACTTTGTTATAGTCCGTGCTGAAAAAAGGGTGGATAAAAAAAGAAAAGACAAAATTCATCTGTCTAGCGGAGTTAAGGTAGAGCATATAATTTCAAACCCTGATCTTGGGTCTGTGTATGAGGTGCCGCTTGAACTGGAATCTCAAGGACTGGCAAGCAAAATATCTGCGGAACTCGGGTTAAAACTAACCCGAATGGATCTTAAAAGATGGAAGAGTATGCTTGCAATAAAGACTAAAGAGGATGTGACAATCGGAATAGTCGGCAAATACCAACAGACAGGTGATTATACATTATCCGACGCTTACGTGTGTGTCGTAGAGGCACTGAGACATGCTGCGAGGCTCAACAGAGTAAATTTGGAAGTATTATGGATAAATGCCGATGATCTTGAAAATATCGAAAAAGAGAAGGTGGTTGAAAAACTTTCAGGTTTGGATGGAATAATAGTCCCTCAAGGATGGGGAACAAGAGGTGTAGAAGGAAAAATCAGAACAGTAGAGTATGCCAGAAAGAATATGGTTCCCTATTTGGGGTTGTGTTTTGGCATGCAGATGGCGGTTATTGAGTTTGGAAGAAATGTGCTTGGAATGGATGATGCAAGTTCTGAAGAAGTGAACCCCAAAACTACCCATCCGGTTGTACATATAATGCCGAGCCAGAAGCAGTATTTAGAGAAACTTCAGTACGGAGGAACTGTCAGATTAGGTGCCTGGCCGTGTTTAATAGGAAAAGGCACAAAATTAGAGGAAGCTTACAAAAAACATGGAAGTGAAAAACGTGCTCCCTGGTATGTGCCGTCCTATGGTCGGAAGGCAAAAAACTTGAGAAGGCTTGTCGTACATGAGAGACACAGGCACAGATATGAATTCAATAACAAATACAAAAGAAGGTTTGAAAAGGCGGGCATGATTGTTTCAGGATACTCACCCGACGGAAGACTGGTGGAGGCAGTGGAAATACCCAGTCACCCTTTTTTTGTGGGGACTCAGTTCCACCCGGAATACCTAAGCAGGCCACTGCGTCCTCATCCAATTTTTATCTCGTTTATCAACGCTTCACTTAAAAAAAGAAAGACTATTCCTGGGAAATCCCTATAAAAACACCTGTATTAGGGGAATTGTTGCTCGAAAGTGCTTCCCAATTTGAACCATCCCAAAAATGTACGGTTCCGTCCATAGCAACCCTCCCGGGATGAACATCTTCTGATTGGAAAACTCCATACGGCCCTGAAATGATATTTCCCGAAAACTCTTCGGGTAGGCCAAAAGTTTCCATCGTTACAAAGAAGGCATCGGAAAGCTCATTGAGTGTGTAGGTGAATTTGTCGTCAAGAGAGTCGAGAGTTTTAACATCGTTTTGAAGGTGAAACTCAGTAAACAGTTTGCCGACAAGTTTTCCTTTATCGTTTCGGAAGCGAAGAGTGAGGGTTCCCTTCTCTACTCCCTTGTCATATCTAAATTTACCTGAAGATTCCGACCCTAATAGTATTTCTGCTTCAATTTCTTTTTTACCATCCAATTTAACCGTGCCGGGAACCCCTTGTGTTATCTGGTCTTCAGTTTGATAAAGAATTTCATAATCAAGTGATGCGGCTTCTATCTCGATATTTTTGACTTTGAGAAATAAGTAATGACCGTCCTTGGAGGGAGTAAGAGAGGTAAGGGGACGTTTTTCTAAAGGAATCTCTGCAACAACATTTTCTTCTTGTGGAAGTTCTTCTTTATTGTTTCCTTTTATTACGAAGAAGTATAAACCTGCAAAAACAACGATCCCGATTACAAAAAAAATGACGGGCAGAAGTCTTTTTGTATTCATTGTGTAATCTTATTTTTTATGTGAGAAGTGAGTTTGTCAATGGGGAGTCTTTCTTGTTTTGTCGTGTCGCGATCGCGAATAGTGACTGAGTCATCCTTAAGGGTTTGGAAATCAACGGTGATGCAGTATGGAGTACCTATCTCATCTTGAGCGGCATATCGTTTGCCTATATTTCCTCTGGCATCCCAAGCTGTTGGAAAAGATTTCAATAGATCCTCAAATACTTTGCGCGCTACACTTACTAATTCTTCTTTGTTTGCAAGGAGCGGGAAGACCGCAGCTTTATATGGGGCTACTATGGGAAGCAGTTTTAAAACAATCCTTTTTTCTTCCTCGTGATACGCGTCAAATAAAACGGAAAGTATTGTGCGCTCCAAGCCAAACGAAGGCTCAATAACATGCGGGTAAAACTTTTTTCCGGATTTTGGGTCGGTAAATGATAAATCTTCGCCTGAATGTTTTGCGTGGTTTGAAAGATCAAAATCAGTCCTATAAGCTAAACCATATAATTCCCTGTAGCCTATTGGAAATTCATATTCAAGATCTGTGGTCTTTTTTGAGTAGTGAGAACGCTCTTTGTGATCGTGTTCTCTAAACTTAAGCTTATCTTTGTTTATACCGACCGATCTTGCAAATGAAATCATCTCTGCCTGCCAAGCCTCAAAAGTTTTTTCCCAATCTTTTTCTTCAATAAAGTATTCAATTTCCATTTGCTCAAACTCAAGCATCCTAAAAATGTAATAACCAAGAGTTATTTCGTTACGAAATGCTTTTCCCATTTGAGCTATACCAAATGGAAGTTTCGGAGAAAATGATTGAACAATATTTTTGAAATTAATAAATATGGCCTGTGCTGTTTCGGGCCTTAAAAAAATATCCGTGTTCTCGTTTTCCGTGGCGCCGATCGATGTTTTAAACATGCCGTTAAATTTCATCGGTTCTGTAAATTCCCCGCCGCATTCGGAACATTTTTCTTTGTTTTCAAGTTGGTCTTCTCTGAAGCGTTTGTGACATTTTTTGCACTCTACTAACGGGTCCGTGAAATGTTCGACGTGCCCTGATGCTTTCCAAACATTGGGATTAAGAAGAATGCCGCCATCAAGTCCTAAAATATCATCTCTTGTTTCCACAAAGCGTTTCCACCAAATGGATTTAATATTTCGCTTTAAAGCCACACCCAAGGGACCAAAGTCATAGGTGTTTGCCAATCCTCCATAAATTTCCGACCCAGGATAGATAAAGCCGCGACGCTTCCCCAGTGAAACTATTCTATTTAATGACACCATAATATTATTATACGAATTAATCTCATTTATTGCACTTTTTTATTTAAGGAGTTCCTTGCCAACACGGACAGTTGTGAGTTTTTTCTCCATTATTTTCTCAAGAGCGTAGTCCGGATCTAAAAGCGGGCGAGAAGCTGGCCAGAAGCCAAGAATGACAAGGGCTTCTTTGATAAATTCCAGACGAAGTTTTTTTAATTCTTTTGTTTTTTCCAATCTTGAAAACACATTGAGCAAGTAGTCATATAACTCTTTGTTTTTTTCTTCGTCACGAATTGTTTTTAGAATAACCTCTGCGAAATAGTAGGCAAGTGAAACTTTTTTAAGAGTTTTGCGGACCGGATTGTATGTGGAAATGGTCTCTATTTCCGTAATTATACCCATGCTTTTGCCGCGAGTTGCTGAAAATTTGACGTGGCTAAAAATCTCAACGGATCCTCTTTTGCGACTTGTAAGCTTTCTCGTGCCTTTAGCAATTAATGTTTGCTTCCCGAAATGTTTTGTAAATAATACCAAGATCTTATCCGTTTCAGAATAATTTCTCGTTGAAAGGATTATTCCCTCGCTTTTATAATTGTTGTTCACGAAGTAATTATATCCTGAATTTGAACTCTTTATCTGTCCAGAGAAAAAGTTCTTCTGTAAGTTTCCCCAGATTTGTTGTGTACAGAGGGTTACCAGTTCCCGGCTGCTTTTGGATAAAAAGTTTATATTGATCCGTGACTTTGAATGGGAGACGATATTTTATTGTAATATTTTTGACTCCCTTGGGTCTTAGTTCAAATCCTCCCGCATATACGGTTTTCCCAAGCTCCTCATATGGCTCTACATCTTTGTCAAAGCCATTTGTTTCAATTAATTGTGCTCCTTTAGGAACATAAACCCTGGTCCAATTCGGAAGGACTGAATTGAGCCATCCATCGTGATCTTGAGGGTTTTTGTAAGTAATTGTTAATGTTTTTTCTACAGTTCCATCTTTTTTGATTTCTATGTCTTGAGTTACCTCTTGGGTCACATACAAGTTTGATTTTCTGCCTGCCAGATTTGCATCATTTATATGAAGATAGTCCCACTCGTAATCTGTTATTCTCCCTGCCATGCCGAAAACTTCAGCCCCTTTTTGTGCTTCTTCGTCAAAAAGGTATACAAGGATGTGTTTTTGGGTAATTGAATCCCAGGCAGCTTTGAACAAATCCGGAAGTTTTTCCTTCGGTTGACCTAGTGAATTACTTAAAATCGAATTCATAAGAGGGCCAACAATCTTTTTTCTATTGTCGTAGTTTTTCGGAGCAAAGACAATCTTTCCCGGTTCGTTCTCGCTCCAAACGATTGGCCCTTCCACGTCAGCAAAGCTTTCGAGCTCGTAAATGACGTTTGGACAGTTGCAGCGATCATCTATTTCTGTGCTGAAATTGCCGTATCCCGGAACCCCGATGGGGCCGATTACATTAAGAATTTTGACTAAAACTTCCGTGTCTACCGCTATGATTCCGTCAATATCCCCTATCCCCGCCTCTTCAGCTTCTTTTGAGAACATATCCATTGACACCTTAAAATCCGGTGACCAATTCATATCTCTAAGACGAAGTTTAGGGTTTAATGTGTAGGGTCCTTTTATATATTCAATTATAGGGTCTGGAGCCGTTATTGACGGTGTGTATCGATTGTCTAGATCATATATATCGCTTGAGCTTACAGGTTCAAATTTTCCATTTGTGACGTCTGCTATAGAGTAGGCCGTTATGAATCCTCCCGTGGGACGAAGCTCTTTGTCATTTTGGAAGAGCAGTAGATATGTTCTTGTACCATTTATACCGAGCAGATACGGAGCGCTTTGCATAAGTGGCTTGCTTTTTGAAATAAGCGTTGCTCCTTCTATGGCAAGATCTATTCCTTTCTCCAAAAGAGGACGAATTGCTTTCCCTCGAAACTCTTTCGGATAACGACTTGTGTTAATTTTTTCAAGCTCATTTTTTGCAAGGAGGGCTTTTTGTGATATTGGATCCATTTTAGGAAGAATTTCTTCTATTGTTTGAATTATAAATTCAATTCTGTCATTTGCCGTGTCCTCGCCGCTTTGAGCAGTGTTGCTGTCGGGTCCGGCAAAGCCAATTGTGTCTGCATACGGCTCGATAGCATCTATGGCGAGAAGTGATGCGTCAACGCCGTAGATACCGGCCCTTGTGCCCGCCTCCACATCCTTAAAGTAGCCTCCTATCAGGGGAAAGGGTTTTGTCCAAACGAAAAACTTGAGCGTTTTTTGAAATGAAGAAAGGTCGTTACTGATTAATTCCAGCTCTTCTTTAATATTTTTAATGTCTTTTGAAGCTACGGCTTCCTTGATACCCTGGTGATGAGCGGAAAGCTTTTTTGCCCTTGATAGAACCAGTAAACCAGGAAGAACTACAAGAACAACCAGCAGAAGAAACAATATTCCGAAGGTGGCAATTAGTATTTTGGGGCGTGATATTTTTGCCTTCCAGCTTGTGGTTTGAGTTTCCACTTGAGCTTGCAGTGGTGATGCATCGGACACGCTCTGTTTGTCTTCGCCCAGACTTGTATTAGGTTTTATTTGCGGGATATCGTCCATAAAGATTATATTAACTTACTAAACAGTGTTTTTTCCAGTAATCATCACCCAGGGAGTTTTAAGAAGAATCAAAATGTCTAAAATTAGCGATTTCTTTTTTGCGTAATAGCTCTCCATCTCGGCTCTTTTATCAAACTTTACGTTGTTTCGACCGGATACTTGCCAGTAGCCTGTAATCCCAGGCCTTACTTTTAACATTTCTTTTATAAACTCCTTTGTTTCCGGAAATTTTTTTTGCTGATACTCTAGTTCATCCGAATAGCACGGACGAGGGCCGACAATGCTCATTTCACCTTTAAGCACATTGAACAGTTGTGGTATTTCATCAATAGAGTGTTTTCGTATAAATTTACCCACAGGCGTGACGCGCGGATCATTTTTAATTTTGTAATGGCCCCCCTCTTTCTGTTCTTTGAGGGCTTTTTTGTATCTGGGGTCTTTGTTGAGCAAATCAAAAGCGTTTGGAATCATTGAGCGAAACTTATAAGCGTAAAAAAGTCGGCCGTTTTTGCCGACTCTTTTGGGGGTATCTGCAAAAATTGGTCCCTTGGAGGTGAGCTTAATTGCAATAGCAGTAATTACAAGAATCGGAGAAAAGATAATTAAGAGAAATATTGAGCCTACAATGTCTATTGTTCTTTTTGTAAATGAATACCACATATTATGGACAGTTATTATACTATGAGTAACGTTTTACATTATGTTTTTTGTGCTTTACTGTTGCTACAGATATTCTTCTTTTTTCTTTTTTTTAAGAGTTTGAACTATTTGTTTTACATTTTGTGCACGAGATTTACTGCAAACTAAAAGTGCATCTTTGGTGTCAACAATTACAATGTTATCAACATCAATAACTGCTATTAAACGACCGTCTTTGTGAATTAATGCGTCTGAGGTGTCGATATTTAACACTTCTCCACCCGGTTCATCACCGTCAATGATTACATTGCCAAAATTATCTTTCTTGAGATTTTCCCAAACTTCTTTCCAATCACCGATATCTGTCCAGAAAAATTCAGCCACAACAAGGGTGAAGTTTTTCTCTTTTTCAGCTACTGCATAATCTATGGATATTTGAGGCATTAGTTTATATGCACTTTTTATTGTGGCCGGCCCCTTTATCTTTTGTATGTTCTTGTAGATTTCAGGTGCGTTTTTTTGTATCGAGTCTAAAAGATCTGCCGATCTCCAAACAAACTGACCTGCATTCCAATAATATTTTCGAGATTTTGTATATTTTTTGGCTAAAGCTAGTGGTGGCTTTTCTACGAAATGATCTAGCTTGTAGAGTTTAATCCCATTTATTTTTTTTAGTCTTTTACCTCTTTTAATGTGTCCGTAACCGATATTCGGATAACGAGGCTCGACCCCTATCGCGACTAATGTGTTTTCTTCATATGCAATCTTTGCCGCTACTTTGAGAGTTTTTAAGTAAGTGGAGACTGGCTTAACCAGGCGATCGGCAGATTCTGTGATAATTACTGCGTCAGGATCAATTTTATGTATAAATGCTGCGCCCAGAGCATGGGCTGGACCGGTATCACGACGGGCTGGTTCTACGATTATGTTTTGTGGTTTGAACTGAGGAATCTCCTTTAGTATTTCCTCTTTATATTCCTTTGAAACCGTAATACAAAATATTCTTTCCCAGGGAAGAATTTTACTGAACCGCTTGGAGGTAATCTGAGTAAGAGTTTTATTGTAAAAAAGGGGTAGAAATTGTTTAGGGGTTTTATTTCTTGAACGGGGCCAGAGACGTGTTCCGCCACCTCCTGCAAGAATTAGGGCGTACAGATGGTCTTCGTAATTGCTATTTTTCATTCGCAGGTTTTTTGATTATAACAGAATGTAGCCATTCTGTTGCAAGTTTTACTTATAACAGAATGTAGCCATTCTGTTGCAAGTTTTACTTATAACAGAATGTAGCC
>CAYRCU010000017.1:0-8795 GCA_964422865.1 uncultured Gammaproteobacteria bacterium | reverse complement strand
ATTCTGTTGCAAGTTTTATTCATGCATTAAGGGCTTTTTTGTAAACTCTTAATGTGTTTTTGGCCATTTTTTGCCATGAGTATTTTTTGACAAATTTTTGTGATTTTGCAATCATTTTTTTTCTCTGACTGGGGGTAAGACTTAGAACATAGTGCATCTCACGCTCAATGGAAGTAAAATCATAAGGATTAAAATAAAAGCAGTTATCTTTATAAATTTCTTTGAGAGTCGGGATATCCGAAGAGAGCAGAAGAGTGCCTGCGGCCATGGCTTCAATACCCGGAAGACCGAAACCTTCAAGAAGTGTTGGAAACACAAAGGCTTGGGCATTTTTGTAAAGAGCAGAAAGCTTTTTATCCGGAACAAAGCCTAAAAGCTTTACATATTCACTTGCGTTAAGGTCCTTTATTTTGTTTCCGAGCCTTACTAAAAATTCACTTTCTTTTGAGGCGATTAAAAGCAGTACTTTTTCTTCTTTTTTTTTGTTTAATTCCTGCACTGCTTCTACCGCCCTTTCTAAGTTTTTGTGAGGATAAACACTGCCTACATATAAAAAGTACTTTTCTTTAGGAAACAGTTTGCTAGCACCCGGTTGCCGTGGGAAAACTGTAAAACCTTCGTAAGTCACGGAGATTTTGTTTTCCGGTATATCAAAAGTTCTTGCCAGTTCTTTTTGTACGAATTTACTTGGAACTATTATATGATTTGCATTTATTACTGCCTTTTTGAAGGTAATCTTGTAGGCTTTTCTTTTAATAACAAATTTTACGGGATTAAGAGTTGTTGTTGATAGACCCTTTCTTTTGTGCATTGAAAGGTCGTGGATTGTTACGATGTATTTTCCTTTGTAAATAAGCGGTTTATTGAAATGAAGAAAGTGAACAAGATCCGGTTTATGTGAATTGATTATCGGATAGAGTTTTAATTGTTCCGTTAAGCTGTAATGAGGTATTTCTGCCAAAACTTTTTTAAAGTTACTCTTGAACTTTAGTCTATTAAAGTATTTTTTTCTGAGTAGTATTATATACTGATTCTTCTTATCCAGTTTTTGAAGATGTGAAATCAGATTTACTGTGTAGCGGCCAATACCCGCGTGTTCTAAACCCCAAAGCCTGGCGTCTATTAGAATTTTCATACTAAAAATATTTTTATGACTCGAATAACTTTAAGCATTTTAATACCCGCAAAAACTGTCGCATTAGTGATGGGTGAATATGATTTTTTGAGCCTTTTATTGTAAAAAATTTCCATTGCATTTATTCCCATCAGTGTAAACTTAATCCTTTCTTTGAGAGGTGGTTTTTTCATTCTTGCCTGCTTTTTACCCTTGGTCGCACCTTTTATATGAATAGCTGAGGTTTTGGGATAGTATATATTTTTTAACCCCAAGTTTTTTATTTTCCAGCTCAGATCGATATCCTCACCGTTTAGAAAATAATCTTCATCAAACCAGTCAACTTTGTCTAAGATTTTTTTTGAGGACAAGAAAAACGAACCCTGGACCACATCTATCTCATGAGTTGTGTCAGGTGAGATATATCCATACCAGTATTTAGAAAAAATGCGGGATTTTGGTAAAAGCAGGTCCAATCGAGCAAAATGGGTGAGTGCTATCCAGGGAGTCGGAAAAGATCTTCTTGCGTCTTTATCTAATTTCCCCGACGGCATGACAAGTTTGCATGTTAGGGCTCCTGCGTCTTTGTGTTTTTTGAAATAATCCAGAACTGATTTGAATGTGTTTTCAGTCAGAAGAATATCTGAATTTAAGAATAAAATGTATTTTCCTTTTACAATTTTTCGGGCAGAGTTGTTCCCTGCTGCAAACCCCAAGTTCTTGTCATTTTTGATAAGTATTATTTTTTCGTGCTTTTTTATGACCTCAACACTACCATCGGTTGACCCGTTGTCGACAACGATGATTTCATAATTTACCCCGTGTGTGTGCTTGCGGATTGATTCTATGCACTTAAAAGTAAGATCCTTTGTATTGTAATTTAATATAATTACTGAGAGCTCAGGCTTTTCCATATGTCCTTTTGAAATTTCTTGCAGCTTTTTTGTATATTTTTGTGTGGAGTTTTACTATTTCTTTCCAGTCGTACTTTGCACGAACAAAATTATAGCCTTCCTCCCCCACTTTTTTGAGTAATTTCGGGTTTTTTAGAAGCCGGACAGTTTCTTTGGCTAAGCCCTCCGAGGTGTCGCTAACGAGAGCGTGTTTTCCGGGAGTTAAATCCAGGCCTTCAACTCCTATTGAAGTGGAAACCACCGGGAGCTTCGAAGCAAGAGCCTCGAGAATTTTAAGCCTTGTGCCCCCGGGACCCTTGAGGGGAGCCACCATAACAGTTGCGGCTTTGTATGCGTCGCGTATATCTGGGATTGATTCAGTTGTTTTTATGTCTTTCCTGAGTTTGGCCATCTTTACCACTCTTTTGGGAATGCTTTTCCCCACCACCCAGAGTTTTACACTTGGCTCTTTAAACCTGATTTGCGGCCACACATCATCAATTAAGATGTTTAATGCTTCAACATTTTGAAGCCAGTTGAAATTGCCGACAAAAAGGATTCTGGGAGGAGTCTTTTTTGCAACCTCTTTTGCCTGAAAATATGCAATATCAATCCCGTTTGGAACAACATCCACATCTATCCCCGGAACAAGTTTTTCCATAACTTCTTTGTCGGTATTGCTGACAGCTACGACCTGATCCGTCTTTTTCCAAAAGTGCTTTTCCCAATATCGAAGTTTAAATATATCTATCATCAAGAGTGGACGGAGAAGAAGAGATACTTCATTATCCACAAAATGTTTGTAAACTTGATATTCTATCGTTTGCTCCACCATAATTGAAGGCACTTTTCCTTTGGGGATGTGGGGCATCACATAGAAAGTTTCTGCGTGAATTAAATCATACTTTTCATTTTCCAGTTCTTTTTTTATGGCTCTTTTTTCTTGCGGCGACCAGTTGCGAGTAATAAGAAGCGGATAAAAGGTGAACATTGCTAAAGCTAAATTTTTAATAGCCCAAGGAGATTTTGAACGTTTGAACACACAAACTTTTTTGCAATATTTTTCCAGTTCCGGGATGATTTTTTTTTCAGACTCATCTTTGATTAACGAAAAAAGCGTTATCTCGTTTTCTTTTGACAAGTATTTTATGATGTTGTACCAGCGAGTTTGACCTCCGGACATGGAGGTGTTTGGAAGGAAAGGGACGATAACTAATATCTTCATATGGGTTTTGTAAGATCTAAAATAATATAATCAGTGTTTTTTATCATGGGCTTATATTTTTGCATAAGCGTGTTTGTGTCATTGTCGTAATTAACTGAAATATAGTAATTTGCTCCCTTTTTTATCATGTCTTCAATTGATTCGTTTATAACGGGCCAGCCGCTGCGACCGGTTTGGTAAAGAAAGGTTGTATCTCCATTGTAAGGCGCTATGACTAATGCTTCTTCCGGAAGAAGTTTGTCTGCTGCCTTGCCGGCTTTTACTATTTCAGGGTGATTTATATTATAGTTTCCTTTTATCTCATAAACACCTATAAGAAACATCATCCCTATGGAAAAAACCAGTAAGGGTTTTGTAAGTAGATTTAACTTTGTTTTCCACAAATAAATTGTGCCTTGGGCTAAAATTAGTGAGATTGCCGGGATGATGAAAGTTTGATAATAATCGTGACGCACGTTTGCCGTGGCGATAATCGTTAAATACAAAAGTGATCCTAAGAAAATAAAATTTATAAGACTTTGTTTTCTTTTTTGAGACACAATTCCAATAATAAAGGGAAAAATACCCCAGACACCCAATATCAAAGTGCCAATACGTTCCGCAAAGATCCACTTAAAGAAAGATGGTTTAAAGCGGATCTTGTCGCTATTGAATGCCCATGACATATGAGGAATTCCTACAAAAAAAATTCCTTGATTAAGCCATATTCTCCACAAAAGAAAGGGGCTTAAGGCCAAATGAAAAGCAAGAACAAGAGGAATACTTGTGATAATTTCTTTAGGCTTAAACTTTTTTAAACCCAAGTAAATGATGGGGACTGCATAGAAGATTGCAAAAGGTTTTGTAAGCATCGCCGAGGAGAAAACAAGACTTGATAGGAATAGAGTTATGAGATTTTGTGACTTAGTGTATTTGTAAAAAAGCCAAACCGATGCAGTAGCAAGAAATGTGGCAAGCGGATCCGGAAGAACAACGCGAGTAAAGTAGATATTGAAAGGTATAAATGCATAGAAGAATGCCGAAAGAATCCCTCCCCACCTGCCTATGTGATCTTTTCCAAGCAAATATATAATGAGTGTCGTCAGAAGCGCTGCCATAATTGAAATAATCCTACCTGAGGATTCAAATGGTATTTGGGGGAGCAATTCGTGTAATTGTGCATGGAGAATATTAAAGACAGGAAACTCAACAAAGCGATATCCTTTGGGATTAAAATAGCCAGTTTGGATAGAGGAGATATCGTGGTATTTGGGATGAAGAATATCGTAATTTGAAGATATCAGATTTTTTGTGACGGAAGCTGTATCTACCTGCCTCCAAGAATGCCAATCTGCCAAAGGCGTGGCAATTTTATAAAGACGCACTACAAAACCCAAAATAATAATCATAGATAAAATGAAATACTCGAAACGTTGAGACTTTAATAAATTGTTAAACATTTTTTTTGATATTTAGTGAGACTGCCATGCCGAGAAGCAGCCAGAACATTATTGCAAACTTTGATGCTTCGAGAATGTCTATAAATACCATATTAAGAAAAATGCCGGGAAGCGCGGAGAAGATGCTGAGAGAAAAAATGTGCCTTAAAGAAAGTGTCGGCGGAATCGGGCAGAGGTACAAAAATGTTTTAAACACGAGAAGGAACAAAGACAGAAAAGCCAAACTTCCCAGTAATCCCACTTCCCCCAACATTCTTAAATAATCGTTATCCGTAGCGAGGGTTATTGAAGAATAGCCCGTGCCGAGAAGAGGGTTTTTTTTAAATGCTCTTATTGCTCGGGGCCATTCTACGTTCAGTCTTATGGAGGTTGATCTATCCTCTATGGCCGAGAGAACTTTCGGGGTGAATTCAAGAGAGCTTGCGTAAGCTTCATGCACAACAGAGTAGGAAACTTTTTCGACAACAACTTTAAGAATTCTTGTATAGCGAGTGATTAAATTTGAGGTCATGCCGACAAATATAATGCTGACAGCAAGCATCGCTACAATCAGTTTAATGCGACGGGCAAAGAGAAGCACAAGCGAGACGGCCAGCAGATAAGAAACTATTGAAATTCTTGAGGCTGCGTTAACCAAAAGCCACAGACTTGATAGATACGTAAACAGAAGAAACATTTTTGCAGCCAAAATTTTCTTTGTGTAAAAGACTTCACCAATAATTTTTTTGTCTGCCGCGAAAAGTGAAACCACCAGGGGAAGAATTAATATTAAATATGAAGATAGGTCGTAGTGCCCCGCAAATGCCGAGGGTATATGGCCGCCGGGAACGTAGCGGAGGGCGATTCCCTTGGCATACTCTTGATTTTGAGTGGAAATGATGGGCCAATGAAAATGCTTTTGGCCCACTCCGTATACAAATGCTATAAGAAGGGTGATAAGAATAATTCTGATATAAAAGGCTAAATCACTTTTTGATTTGATTGAGGTAAATCCTATGAAAAAAGCCAGCATATACTCTATTCTTCTTGCCCAGTGAAGAAAAGCTATGTGTGGAATGACGGTTTTTGTTATTAAGATTCCTGACATGACTGAAATTGCACCGATAACCCAGAAAAGAAGTATTGCCCGGACAATGTTATTTTTAAAGAGTTTGTTGAAATTTGAATAATTGAAAACTATCCAAAGACAAAATATGGCTCCCAACAGAATATCCTCCAGACGTAGAGCAACCTGACTCCCGGGGATACTGATAAATGGAAATTTTGGGTACAAAGGAACAGCAAGAAGGAGAGCCGCGACCGAAAACTTAGTGATTGAGTGCTTAGATTTTTTTAAATGCTTTGGCATATATTTTTGCAGAATTTAACCCTTCAAGTATACCGAAAATAATAATTCTACCCAAAGAGCCGGTTTTTAATAAAAACCTAAGAATGGGATATTGCCATTTAGGATAGAATTTATTGTAGAAACGCTTAACTCCTCTGAACTCCGAAAGGATTGTGGATTCTTTTGTACCGCTGGCTCCCCCCAAATGAGTAATATCCCAACGGGGAAGATACATAATCTTGTGGCCACTTCTTTTGATACGATAACAAATGTCCACGTCTTCCGTGTACATAAAATAACTTTCATCCCAAGGACCTTTAAGTTTGTCGAGAATATTTTTTCTTGTAAGCATGAAAGCTCCGGTTAACCAGTCGATTTCTCTTTCTTTTTTATAAAAGGAAATGTTTTTTATGGGTGACTTGTTTCCCATCGGATGGAAAGATTTAATAAACATGTTTACTCCGGGGATGTCATCAAGAAAAAACATCCAGGCAATTACCCTTGTAAGAGTTGGAAAGTAGCCACCCGTGGCCTGTAAAGAGCCGTCTGAATTTTTAAGAGTACATGAAGCAGCGCCCACGTCGGGATTCTTTTTCATCCAATCAATCATTTCTTTTAAAAGATTATTTCTAAGAAGAGTGTCTGAATTGAGAAATAAAATGTATTCTCCTTTTGATTCTTTGTACCCTATGTTATTGGCGCCGGCGAAACCGAGGTTTTTATTATTTTCGATAAGATTGACTTTTTTTTGTTTTTTAAGGACCTCAACACTTTTATCTGTTGAAGCGTTATCGACAACAATGATTTCGTACTTTAATCCACTGGTGTGCTTGATAATGGATTTTACGCAGGATGTTATCAAATCTTTTGTATTGTAGCTTGGGATAATGATTGAAAGATCCATCTTGTTTTTATTTGTTTAACTTTTCTTTTGTCTAATTATTGTAACCGGGCTTTTGCCTTCTATTTTTATTCCTACCGGTGTGGGCGGGAATTTGTTACCTGACTCTTTGCTTCTTTCTGTCATTGTTGCGGTATTGGAATATTTCAACGGACAACTCATTCAGTGATTGCAAGAAAAGATTGATTATCATGTAAGCCACAAGTGATGTAATTACTGCAAGAATTATGCGCACATAAATGTTTGAGGGAGAGTATTTTATTGTAATTTTTTGCTGAAAGTGTTCGCCCTTATACCATATTTCATCTTTAGCTTTTGTAGGAATAAATCCGTTTATATATAGAGATTCCCTAAAGGGATGAACCAACTCTTCAAGGTAGTAACTTCTTGTTTGATCTCTTATCAAAGTTTGAGCATCTTCGGGAGGATAATTAAGATTAAGGGTCGGAAAATGCCTGAAATGCGCTTTGTAGTGAGCAATTATCTGATCGCGGGTGTAATTAGTAAAATATGCCCTTCTGAGAGTGGTTTCCGTGTCGGCTTTTTCCATTGATTGAACAGCATCCGGCGGCGGCGGCGGGAACGGCGGGGATTTGGGAAAAAGGTATGTGATGAAGACAATGAGCACAAGAATGTAAAGAGCGTTTAGAATTGACTTCATTATTGAAAAAGCCTTGGCCGACCAAGCCGATATTTCAAGTCTTTTATCTTTCTTTCTCCAATCTTTCTGGCTGGGACTCCTCCCACAATTGCAAATTGTTCCACATCTTTTGTAACAACTGCGCCTGCGGATATAATCGCGCCTTTCCCAATTTTAACGCCCGGAAGGATAATTGACCTTGGACCAATAAAGACGTAGTCTCCGATTTCTACCGTTTCTTCGACGGCACTGAAGGTCGGGTCTTCCAGATCATGTTCGGAATTATAAATCATAACTTCTGAAGCAATATCTACATGGTCCCCGATTTTTAGAGACGCTCTTCCGTCCAGAAAAACTCTGTCGCCTACAATGGTGTCTTTTCCTATTGAAATACCTCTGGGCTCAAAGAATTTGCAACCCATATGGAGTGTTGATCCTTTGGCGATCTTGACGCCGGCTGTTTTGAAAACAAACTTTCTAAAGGAGTGGGAAGGAACATGGAAACTAACCAAATGAAGAAGAAAAAGCTTGAAATCAAGCCAAATATTAAGAAAGCGATTTTTGATCTTTTTGGATGCAATAGATAAAGGAAGTACATTTCCGTGCTTATCGGTAAAAACAATTCCTTTTCTTGATATTTTTATGTTGTCAGAATAGATCATTTGCTTAAAGCTTTATTAAATACCTCTAGGGTCTTTTTTGCCGTGTTTTCCCAAGAGAACCCTGCGGCTTGAGCGAAACCTTTTTCAATTAATCCATTATATCTTTTTTTGTTCATGGTTAAAACGCTGCTGATTGCTTGGGATATCCCGTCTTCATTTTTTGGGTCGACAAGAACTGCCGCTTTTCCTGCGACTTCAGGGAGGCTTCCTCTGTTAGAGCAGATTACGGGAGTGCCTTTTGCAAAGGCGTTTAATACATCCAGTCCGAAGCCTTCCCAAAAAGACGGAAGTATAAAAATTTTAGCTCCCGCGATGAGAGCTGGTTTATCTGTTTCCGGAATAAATCCAGTGAAGATAACACGATTGGAGATATCAAGATCTTTTGTCATTTGGAAAATTGACTCGTATAACCAACCCTTTTTTCCCGCAATTGCCAGTTTAACGTTTGGAAAATTGCTCTGTACTTTTGACCAAGCTTTGATAAGTCCTTCAATATTCTTGCTGGGTTTTAGGGTACTTAAAAACAGAATGTAATCTGACCCCTTTGTGTATTTCTTTTTTATTGAATTTATTTCCTTTGCTGATGTTTTTTTG
>CAYRCU010000016.1:18050-23216 GCA_964422865.1 uncultured Gammaproteobacteria bacterium | reverse complement strand
TTGTGGCAAACATGGGAGGAAACCTGCTTCTTTCCAGTGCAGATCCTGCAATTGTATTTGACACAACAACATCAACAGACACAGACTTCTGGATGGGAGTAATTGAAGACGCAGGAAGTGATGATGATGATGTCTTCCAAATAGGAGACGGCACCACCCCGGGAACAAACCCCTTCCTCTCCATTGACACCAGTGGAAATGTAGGGATTGGGACGACGAGTCCTCAAGAAATCCTTAATCTATCAAGTAACGATAGCTCCACAACTAAATTAAGAATAGATAACAGCAGCAACACAGGCAGATCTAACCTCCAACTATACAACGACAATAACAATTACGGAGTTTTCTCTACCTACGGCTCAAATTACTCCCACTCCAATTTTAGAAACAACACCCTCATTGGAGGGGACAACTCCCTATATATCGCTACAGATATTGACGTCGAAACTGGTGGATCTGGATCAATCAACTTCATGACCAGCGGATGGAACTCGACCACTCTCGTCAGAATGACAATCAATTCCTCTGGCCTCATCGGCATCGGCACCACCACTCCCCAATCAAAACTGGACGTAGAAGGAGGAGTAGCAATCGGAGCTACTTACTCAGGAACTTCAGCAGCTCCAACAAATGGTTTGATTGTTGAGGGAAATGTGGGGATTGGAACCACAAGTCCACTTGCAAAACTAACTGTATCTGGCGGAGACATTGGTTTAACAACCCAATACAGTAAAATTTGGGGCGATAACTTAAGAATCTATGGAGACACCACAAACCCAGCCACTGGAGGTCACTACATACAAATTGACGGAGCCGGAGATCAGCTCAATATGTACAACGACACCGGGACAAGCAGAAATCTAAATATCAATTATGCTGGAGGTTCAGTTAGATTATCAAGAAACATGGTTGTGGAATATCGTACATCAGAATCAATGCGCATTGATGCTTCCGGCAACGTTGGGATTGGAACAACAAGTCCCTCCTACGTCCTAAATGTTCAAGGCACCTCTAACAATAACGTCCTCCTACTTGAACAAACTGATGGTAAAGATATGCTCAACGTAAACACATTGTCAGCTTATCCATTTGTCAATCTCTACTCCAATGATGGCTCAACTGTAGCTTTAAAACTCAATACCAATGGAGATTCGTATTTCAATGGGGGCAACGTCGGCATCGGCACCATATCCCCCAGCGCCCTCCTCGACGTCCGTGGCGACGCCATCTTCAACGAAGACGGCGGCGACTATGATTTCAAAATTGAATCAGATGGTATACCTAACATGTTCTACGTCGACGCCAGCGTCAACCGAATTGGCATCGGCACCAGCGCACCCGGCTCCATCCTCCACCTCTACAAAAGCCAACAAACTCAGCTTACCATCCAAGCCACCAACTTTGAGTATGACATCGGCACCAAGCTCGTCAGTCCCACCCGCAGCTGGTTTGTTGGGCTCAACCCCGGTAACGTTCATCCAGGTGCTTTCTCTATTAAAGATAAAACTGCAAATGTCAACAGGCTGCTCATTGACCCCTCCGGCAACGTCGGCATTGGCACCACAAGTCCAAATAAACATCTTGATATATCCAACGCAAATAATCCCACCCTGCGTTTAACTAACACAAGTTGGAGTCCGGCAAGATATGTAGATATTACCTATTCCGATAGCGATGATAACGTTTGGTTCACACGAGATGGAGCAGTCGGTGATGGAAGTCGTGGATTTAAATTTGATCCAGATAATGACAGTACAGCTGAATTTGTTATTGGAAATAACGGCAACGTCGGCATTGGCACCACTTCCCCAGACAACCCACTCCACCTTCACCAAGCCGCTTCTGCCTCAGTTCTCAAAATCAGCTCCGGTGCCGGCTCCGGTGCCGACGCCCAGATAATCTTCAACGAATCTACCGAGGGTACCAACTGGACCATAGGCGCCGACGACACTAATGAAAGTTTCCGCATCTCCGAAGGTACCGCACTTGGCACCAACGATCGTTTCGTTATTGACGCCGGTGGCAACATTGGCATTGGCGACGAGGGTCCTGACGCTAAACTAGAATTAGTTGGCGACCTTTTTGTCAGCTCCTCTGCCGGTGGCAATGGCGACTACTTTATGGTCAACTCCTCCGGCCTCATCGGCATTGGCACCACCACTCCCCAATCAAAACTGGATGTAGAAGGAGGAGTAGCAATCGGAGCCACTTACTCAGGAACTTCAGTAGCTCCAACAAATGGTTTAATTGTTGAGGGAAATGTGGGAATTGGAACTACTAGTCCAAACAATACACTTGAAGTCGCTGGAGATGGAGCTGAATCGATTTTATTAGACGCAGCTTCAAATGCAACTTTAGCTCTAGACAAAGGCAGTTCAACAAAAGGCGCCTATTTATCTTTAAAAACTGCAGGATCAATTGACTGGATGCTAGGATCTACTGATGGTGATTCTTTAGGAGATGGAAACGAATTCTTCATTGGTCTTAATGCAGCTGATGCTAAATTTTATATAGAAACGGATGGCAGCGTCGGCATTGGCACCACCTCCCCCACAGACACCCTCCACGTTGCAGGAAACGGCTATTTCACTACAGGAGTACACATAGGAGCAGATGCAGATGCCAATTTATTTGACGATGCCAGTAACGGCGCAAGCACCACCACCATGTACATAGGAAATGCGAGCATAAATGTAACAGCATCAGACGTACGCCTGAAAGAAAATATCGAGGAAAGCCAGATAAGCGCACTGGATATAATAAACCAGCTTAAAGTGGTTGACTTTAACTGGAAAGATAATCCCAACTGGGCCCAAAGAGGCCGCTGGACAGGAATGATTGCCCAGGATGTTTATGAAATACTACCTCAGGTAGTAGATAAACCCAGTGATCCTGAAAACACTTGGAGCATTGAATACCATCATCTAGTGCCCTATCTTGTCAAAGGACTGCAGGAACAGCAGGAACAGCTCAACCAATTCTCAATTTTCAATGAACAATTTTCAAACCAAGCACTGATTGAATCAATCGAGCTGGAGCTAACAAGCCAAGGCTCAAAAATCCTGGATCTTGAAACAAAAACAACCGCTCTTGAGGAAGAGCTCACCGCTCTCAAAGAACAAATCGCCGGCATTGAAACCTTTGACATTGAAAATTCATTGGAAATTGAAAATTTGAAAATTGATAATTTCAACATCACTTCCCTCACCACAACAGACCTTATGGTAATAGGAACCTCCACTCTGGCCGACACTACCATTACAGGAATGCTTTCCATAGGAGGGATAAGCATTGACCCCACCGAGCTCTCAATAGACGCCATCGGAACCCTAAAACTCCAGTCACTTGAACTGGGAAGCGTAGACATCATGAACGGAAAAGTTGAAATAGACCAAGACGGAAATATTAAGCTCACCGAAGGCATGATTCTGGGAAATGACAATTTCAGAGGAACTGTTGCTCTCCCCGCAGGAGAAACACAAATAAGAGTAGAAAGAGAGTGGACAGAACCACCCCAAACCATTACAGCCACACCAAACTACAACACAAATATTTGGATAACAGACAAAGACGAAACAGGCTTTACCATAAACGTGGACATAGCGCCGATCAAAGAAGCTCAAATCGATTGGCTGGCAATTTGGTAATTAATTTTCAATAACCAATTTACAATTTTCAATCAATAAAAAATGACCAAAACTAAAAAAGCACACAATTACAAGCAACCTACAAAAAAAATGGTAGAAAAACAAAAAGCACACGTGTATATAGACGCAGCCAACATGTTTTACTCCCAAAAAACAATCGGGTTCGAGGTCGATTACAAAAAATTCTTTAAATTCCTATTTGAAAAATACAATGCCAAAAAAATAAATTATTACACCGGGTACAATCCGGAGAATATCAAACAATTAAAATTTTTAGCAAAACTGGAAACCTTCGGATACAGAGTAATAAGAAAACCAATTAAAATAATAAAAACAAAAAAGAAAATAATAGAAAAAGCAAACGTTGACGTCGAACTCACAATAGACGCTATGCAAGAAAAGAATCAATACGACACAGTAGTACTGGCTTCGGGTGACATCGTCATCTCAGCCAGAGGTCATATTTCAAAAGAACTCATTAATCTGACAGACTATTATCTCCCTTTGGAAAAAATAAAAAAAGAAATCAGAAGAACAAAAAAATCACCCCGCCAACGGCGGGGGAAGTTATCGTAAGTTTATTGTAACAAAAACTTGTAAAAAGTCAATGAAAAACACCAAATTTTCAATAACCAATTTACAATTTTCAATCAATAAAAAATGACCAAAACTAAAAAAGCACAAACTCTCAAATTAAAAGGTAAAACCGCTGTATACATCGACTGGGCAAACGTCTATAAATGGAAACATGCCATAAAAAACGAAATAGATCCCAAAATCCTTTTAAAATACCTTAAAGCATACAAAGAAATTAAATCAATAAATTTCTACTTTGGAACAGATAAAAACAAAAAGTCAAAAGAATTTCTGAAAAATATGAGAAAAGCGGGCTTCAAAGTAACAACAAAGCCCGTCAAATATATCACGGTAGGCTATTTTGAGGGAGAGAGGCTCAAAAAAAGAAAGTGCGACTTCGATATCGAAATATGCATGGATGTCTATGAACAAATCGACAAAAATTACAAATCATTTCTATTTTTCAGCGGAGATGGAGATTTCGCACCACTTTATAAATACTTAATCAAAAAAGAAAAGCAGGTCATGGTTATATATGAACAAGGGCATGTGGGAAAAGAACTTTGGAAGATAAACAAACTGTTTCTAACAAGACTTACCTATCTCAAAATAAATAATCCCCCGGTCTCCCGGGGGCACAATTACAAGCATTCTATAAAAAAACCAATAAAAAGTCAATGAAAAACACCAAATTTTCAATAACCAATTTACAATTTTCAATCAATAAAATTAGTATCTAGTATCTAGGGGCTAGTATTTAGGAAAAGAATAGAGAAAATGAAAAAAAATGAAAAAATAACCAGTTTTACAAAATTAAATGCCTGGGAAAAATCTCACCAGCTGGTACTGAAAATTTACAAAACCACAAAAAAATTCCCAAAAGAAGAAACCTACGGATTATCAGATCAAATGCGAAGGTCGGCAGTGTCCATTACAAGCAATA
>CAYRCU010000016.1:0-17950 GCA_964422865.1 uncultured Gammaproteobacteria bacterium | reverse complement strand
TAAAATCCCTAAACCCTAAATACTACATACTAAATACTTTCAGGCGCTTACGCCTGAGAACCTGGATTTCCCTCGGCCTAATCCTCATTCTTGCCCCAATAATAGCTCTCGCCGCCTTCAAGCCAGCAAACACAAAAGCCGATTGGTGGAACGACCACTGGCAGCACCGCCAAAGAGTTGACATTACAAACAACGAATCATCCGACCTGACCGACTTCCAAATCCAAATCACTCTCGACACTGCCACCCTCATCACCGACGGCAAAATGCAATCAAATTGCAATGATATCAGAATCACGGACCACAACGGCCAGCTTCTCCCCCACTGGATCGAACTCAACCCCTCAGCCAACACCTGCAATCAATCAACTACTAAAATCTGGGTCAAGGTTCCCACCATTCCTGCGGACAACGGCTATATCTACGTATATTATGGCAACCCCAGCGCCAACAACAATCAAAACCCAACAAACACCTTCATTTATTTTGAAAACTTCGAAAGTTACTCTGATGTCACCGATCTTGCTAATGCCGGTTGGACAGATATCAGTATCAATAGCGGCCAGATGAAATTCACCACCGATAACGGTGTTGACTCCAGCAAGGCCCTCTGGCTCGACCCAGACAACGGCAGCGGCTGGGACAAAACTGAAGCTTATCTCACTTCCCCAACTTTTTCCGTCGGCTCCACTTTCGATCTAGACTATTACGCCACCAGCGACAATGCCCACAGTTCACCAATTGGCTTTAGTGATTCAACATCGCTTACCGGAGGATGCAACAATGATGCAGCCAACCAGGTCGTCATAACAGGTAATTGCGACGTACCCGATCAATACAACGATCAGTTCATAACCGAAGCCTCAGATACAGCCACCAAAACAAGTGCAGATTTCACAAGATCAAGCTGGAACAAACTCTCCATCAAATGGAATTCAACTACCAGCTCTATCTCTGTCAACGACTCCGAATTAGCCACTTCCTCCACAAATATTCCGTCCGGCAGTTTATATCTCCACCTCGCTCAATTCCCTGAAGGAACTAGCTATCTAGAAGGATACTTTGACAACTTGAGGGTCAGAAAAAACACCGCCAACGAACCCACAGTTTCCCTAGCTTCTGAAGAAACCACTCCCGGCCCTGTTGCCTACTGGAAATTCGATGAAGGAGCAGACAATACCTGCTCAGGTGGGACAAATGATGTCTGTGACGCTACCCAAAACGGCAATGATGGAGCAATCAACGGCGCCACCTGGCAAAGCGAAGACCAATGTATTTCCGGCAAATGTTTAGATTTTGACCGAGATCAAAGCGATTATGTAACAATCAGCTCCCCACCAACCTTGGGTAATATTTCCAACAAAATAACCATAACAGCTTGGGTACAATGGCGAGGTGATGGAACCGGAGGAGAAACTCAACAAATGATCATCAGAGGTGGCAGTGGTCCCTTCAGATTTGGAATAAACGATCCAACTGGAAACGGAAACTTGGCTTTTTACTGCGCAGGCTGCACTTCTCAACAATGGCACGTTAGCAACACCGCAGTCCCAAAAAATAAATGGCAACATGTTGCTGTCACAATAGACGGTTCAACAATTAAACTCTATCAGGATGGCATAGAAACAGCATCTGCCTCAAACGACGGAACATTTGGCTCATCTGGCACATGGTTTATCGGTACTCTCAGTTCCACTACCTACAACTGGAATGGGCTCATAGATGAAGTAAAAATTTACCCATATGCCAGAAGTGCAGCTGAAATCAAGCAAGACTACATCAATGGCGCCGCCTCCGCCGGCTCCAGTGCCGTCTTGGGTATAGCCGACACCAGTTTTTTAAACGACGGCCTAGTGGGCTACTGGCCCATGGACGAAGCCAGCGGCACCTCTGTAGCTGATAAGTCCGGCAACGGCAACACCGGCACTCTCACCAATGCCCAGGAAACAGGCACCTCAGACGCCTCAGGCAACACCACCACAACCCTGATAGACACCGACGGCACTCTCTCAAGCACCGACGACGCCTACAACAACATGATCCTAAAAATAACAGACGACGCCACCTGCCCGCTTTCAGCTGACGAAGAGCGAATAATAAGCGACTATACCGGCAGTACCCAAACTTTTACAGTCTCCCCCGCCTTTTCCGCCGCCCCAGACACCTGCACTTACACCGTCCTACACCAAGTAGGAGGGAAGTTTGGAAATAGTGTACAGTTTGACGACGAAAACAGCTATATTGCCGCCGGCAATAGCAATGTTGCTGACATGACTACCAATTCTTTCTCTATCAACGCTTGGGCTAAGTTCAAAGCCAGCCAGTCTACTACTCATGAATATCTTCTTTCCAAAGGGACAACTGTTGATGGCTATCTTCTTCGATTTTCAGACGTAGGCAGTAACGTATACAAACCAGTTTTTCTTTATGCCGATGGCTCACAAAACGCAATAACTGGTGTAACTCAAGTTAATGACGATAGTTGGCATATGATCACTACCGTATACAACACTGAAACTAGCCAGACTCAAATTTACGTTGATGGAAATCTTGAGGCTAGCGGTGACACTATTTCAGGAAGTATGACTAATTCCCATATCCTAAAAATTGGTGCCTATTATGATGGAACCGCAAATCCTAATGGCACCATTGATGATGTGCGTATTTACAACCGCGCCCTCTCCCCTGGTGAAGTCGCCGCTCTCTACTCCTGGGCCCCCGGGCCAGTGGGATATTGGAGTATGGACGAAGGTGTTAGCGGTGATGCCCAAACCATTTATGATCGCTCGGGCAATGGCAACAACGGCACAACAGTAGATGGAGCAAATAATACGGGAATGAATTGCAATATTCCTGGAAAGTTTGGTAAGGCATGTGAATTTGATGGGGTAGATGATTATATTAACGCCGGCAACGACACCAGTCTCCAAATCAATAACCATATAACCATATCTGCTTGGGTAAAATCGTCCTACTCTGGATCAGATCAGGCAATCGTCCACAAATATCATTCGGGTGGAGGCGCCTATGCTTTATATATCAATGGGGTCGGTAACCTGGGGTTTCTATCCTATGATGGCAGTAATGTAGTTAACGAACTTACCCACAGCCAAAATGTTGCGGATGGAATATGGCATTATGTAGCTATAACCGTCAACAACACAACCGGCATAGTTTACTGGTATATTGATGGTATTCTAGTAGAAACGGACACCTTTACTCCAATTGGTACCTGGCTAAACTCTCAAAATGTTTATATTGGCTACAGAGCAAAAGTCGGCACTGAGTCTTGGTTTAACGGCAAAATTGACGAAGTCAAAATCTACAACTACGCCCGGACACAGGAACAAATCCTGCAAGACATGAAGGGCACTAGTGCCTCAGTACTGGGCTCAAGCACCGCCGGCGGCATCCCCCACCCCATTGCCCACTGGAGCTTTGACGAGGGGTACGGACAGACTGCTAATGACTCAGTAGGAAGCAATGACGGCACTCTGGGAGCCGACTCCGGCTCCTCCACCGACGACCCCACCTGGATCACCTCAGACAGTGGTAATTGCAAAAATAATGGTTGTTTGAGCTTTGACGGAGGAGATTATTTAAATATTACCAATGATTCTTCAATACAAATAACGACTGGAACACTTACAGCTTGGGTAAAAACTCCAGATTCTGGTTCAGATTATAGAGGTGTACTAGTAAAGCAAAGTGCGTACGGAATGTTTTTAGGAGGAATCTCTTGCACAGATAATGAACTAACAACATACGACTGGGGAGGGGCAAATAATCGGTGTTCTTCATCCGGCTCATTGGCAGACAATCAGTGGCACCATATAGTATTTACTTTTCAAAGTGGGATAAGTAATGGATCACATTTTTACGTCGACGGAAAATATATTTCAAGCACAACCATAACAGTATCTAACCAAACTAAGGGACTCTCTATTGGAACAGGAGACTATCCTTTTAACGCACAATATTTTAATGGCCTCATTGACGAAGTTAAAATCTATAACTTCGCCCTTACTCCGGAACAAGTCAAATACGATTATAATGCCGGTGCTGGTGTGGTGCTGGGCCGCGATCAGGAAGCCAGTGACATCGCCGACGGCGCAGGCGATCCTCCAGTGGCGGAGTGGAAGTTTGATGAAAAAACAGGCACAAGTGCTTACGACACTAGTGGAAACAATTTCACACAAACATTTTATGGTTCACCCTCCTGGCAACCATCTAGCAGTTGTCGCTTTGGTGCCTGCCTAAAATTTGGCACAAGCAACTACACCAAAACTGCCGACAGCGACATACTCGACATTGATACTGGCAGTATGACATGGGAACTTTGGTTCAAAACAACCGAAACCAACAGAGGTATTATGTTAAGAAAGTCAGATTCAAGCAACACTAATGGTGTTCTCATAGATATAGGCAACAACACTTCGGGTCTCCTAAGGTGCAATGTTCACTACTCTCCAGCTATTTTAGTTAGTAGCAACAACACCAACTACAATGACGGTAACTGGCATCATTTGGCGTGTATATTAGATCGTGGCTCTACTCTAAAAATGTACATCGATGGGAAACTTGATAATAGCTCAGATGCCTCGAGTTTGCCAGCTTCAAGCCTAAATGCAAACAGTGGCCTGTATTTAGGCTACTACAGTACAGAATTTGATGGCCTCATTGACCATGTCAAGATATATGATTATGCACGTACACCAGCGCAAGTTGCATATGACTACAATCGAGGGAAACCGGTAGCCCACTGGAAGTTTGACGAGTGCCAGGGAACCGCCGCCTATGATTCCTCAGGCAACGGCAATCATGGAACCATTAACATTGGCACAAGCGGCACAAACACCACTCCCGGCACCTGCTCCACCTCCGGCGCCTGGGCAGATGGAGCTAGTGGAAAGTTCAATGCATCTCTAGACATTGACTCAACCGATGACAAAATCGTCGTCGCTGACAGCTCAGTACTTGAATTTGATGACAATATCTCATTTTCAGTTTGGACAACAGCAAATACAGGCTGGTCAACTCCAATTCATGGAAACAACGATGGCTTATCCTGGGGGAGTTCATATATACTGTTAATTCATGACAATACAATCAGCTGCATGTTCAACGGCACTAGCAATCCCAGATCAGATTACACTTCAGCAGATCTAGGCACCACTAGCCAGTGGAAACATATTGTCTGTACTTATGATGGCTCAACCGCCCGTGTTTATCTAAACGGCAAATTAGTCCATTCATGGAATACGACTGGAAATATTACCAATGATTCAGGCCTAACAATGGGCAGAACCGCAAGTGATATCTACCCACTTGCTCAAAAACTTGATGACGTGCGGATTTATAATTATGCTCTTTCGGCCAATCAAGTTAAAAAGCTCTACAACAACGCAAGTTCAATCTACTTCGGCCCCTGATTCTTAATTCATGAATTATGAATCATGAATAAGTCAGTCAAACTCTTCCATTCATTATTTGCAATTCTTAATCCGTAATTCGTAATTCATGATTCATGATTCGCTATTCATAATCCACAGCAACCACCACCTCACCTTTAATCTTTCCCTCCCCAAGCCCGGAAATAACTTCCTCAACACTCCCTCTGTAAATCTTTTCATACATCTTTGTCAACTCCCTCCCCACACACACCCTTCCGACTCCTTTCAGATTATCCCGCAAAAAGCACAAATTCTTGACAACCCTGTAAGGAGAATCAAAATACACAACAGTTACATTAAGTCCAAAGATTCTTTTTATCCATCTTGTTTTGTTTTTTTTAGGAAAATAACCGCCAAACACATACTTTGAAGCATTAAAACCACACACACTCAAAATTGCCGCTACACTGGAAGGCCCCGCAATAGGTATCACTTCAATTTCAGAAAACCTCTTTTGCAAGTAATCAATAAGCTCATTTCCCGGATCAGACACCCCTGGCGTCCCGGCATCAACCACAAGCGCCAGGCTCACCCCTTGAAGTATCTTGTTAAGCACCTTCTCTTTCCTGCTCTCCGAAGAATGCTGATGATAACTCAAAGTAGGAGTATCTATATCGTAATGACTCAACAGTTTCCTTGTAACTCTTGTATCCTCACACAAAATCAAATCCACTTCCTTTAAAGTCTTCAAAGCTCGTGAACTTATATCCTCCAAGTTACCAATCGGCGTACCCACAACATAAAGTTTTCCCACCATACCCTATTTTACTAGTATTTATGGCCCAGTATCTAGTATTTAGTAGTCAAAAAAATATAGGATGAGTAAAGTTCTACACAAAAATTGTGGATAACTCACACTTCCACACATTCTATAGGATAGAAATCATAATTCATGATTCATAATTCGTAATTCGTAATTCATGATTCATAAATGGTAAAATCCAATCACGGGGTGTGGCTCAGTGGTAGAGTGCGCCGTTCGGGACGGCGAGGCCGTGAGTTCGATTCTCACCACCCCGACTCAACACCCTCCTTCCCCCCTAAATACTAAATACTAACCCCTAAATACTAACTACTAGCTACTAACCACTAACTTCTCCCAAAAACACACGCACCTTCCCTCCAACCACCTGCATCACTCCACTGGAGACAGGTATCTCCTGTACCCCTCCATCCTTTAAATACAATATAATTTTTTCCCTAATAACAGAAACCATATTAGAATGACGCGGAAGCACGTCAAACTGCCCCCTGGCGTCAAACCCACTAATCCCCAAGGCTTCCCCGTCAAAAAAAAGCTTGTCCCTGCTCCTTACCTCCACAGCTATCCTCCCACTTTTAGGTACCTTCATAACTTTACTTGCCCACCGCCTCCTTCGCCTCTCCCACAAACATAAATTTCTCCGCAGAAACATCATCATACTTCCCGGAAATAATATCTCCCGCACCGGTCACTGTCGCTTTAACATCAACAAAGCTTCCCCCCTCCCCCCTTTGACCTTCTGCCACAAAAAACTTCTGAGTCATAAAATTCCTGAGCTTCATCCCTCGCCTATATATCACCATATCCTCATGAGAAAGCTCGCTCTCCCCTATCAAAGAAACAATTCTCTCAAGGTTTGCCATATTCTCAAGAAGCTTTTTTCCGGAAACAGCAACACTGTAATGCTCTTTCCCCACAATCTCAGGGGTAAGCGCAGAACTTGTTGAAGCCAAAATGTCCACTGCAGGCAACAACCCTTCCTTGTAAAGATCCCGAGATAAAACAATACTTGAGTCTAAATAAGGAAAAACAACCTGAACCCCGTAGTCTAATATGTCATCTGCAGGTACATAAATAGCCTGCACGGTAGTCACACTCGCTTCCTTCGTCGAAACCAATCTCTCGTGAAACCTGGCCATCTCACTCTCTATCGTAGGCTGATACCCGTCTTCCGAAGGAGTTGCAGAAGTCAGCACAGAAAGCTCGTTCCCCGCCTGAGCCAACCGAAAAAGATTGTCAACAAAGAAAAGGACATTCTTTTTCATCTCATCCCGAAAATACTCCGCGATCGTCACAGCACTGTAAGCCGAAAAAAACCTGTGTGCCGGGTTCTGGCCCATTGTCCCAAACACCATCGAAGTCCGCTTAAAAGCAGGAGTCTTTGAAAGCCGATCATATAGCTCCAACCCTTCACGGCTCCTCTCCCCGACACCGGCAAACACACTTAAATAATCTCCATTCTTTTGGGCGCCACCGTGAACATTCCTGCCATCCGCAACAACATTATTAAGTATTTCAGTCAAAAGCATTGTCTTCCCCACTCCAGCGCCCCCGAAAAGACCTACCTTTCCTCCCATGACAACAGGAGCAAACAAATCAACTACTTTTATGCCAGTAGGCAGTATCTTAGCTTCCCTGCCGGAAAAACTCCTCTCTACCTCCCTAAAAATAGGCTTGCGCACTCTCCCCGCAAAGCCGTCGCCCTTCCCGTCAATTCCTTCCCCAAAAACATTTACAACCCTCCCCAATAAACCCTCACTCACAGGCAGGGAAAATCTTCTACTATCCCCCAAGACATCCATCCCGCGACTAAGCTCCCCCACCTCCCCCAAAACAAAGCACCAAAAGCTGTTCTCACCCGAAGAAGAAACAACAACCATACGAACTTTCCCCCCATCCCCTGAAACCACCAGGTCATAAAGCGCCGGTTTTTCCTCCAAAAACACCACTTCAACAACCTGCCCCAAAATACTAACTATTTTCCCCTTTATTGCTCTTTTCATCTTTTTGCAAAAACACTCGATAATATCCCCATTTGTCCTTTGTTTCGCGCCCTGTGAACAAGTCTCAACTTCTCAAGCTGAACTTTTTCTATATTCTTTGATATATTCTGCTCCGCTCTGTCCATAGCAAGAGCACGGCTCGCAAGCTTGGCAAGCTGCGATTCATTTACCACCTGATTCAAAGTGCTCCCAAAGATCTCTCCCTCAAAAAATTTTAAAACACCCTCCATGCTGGGCTCAAAAATGTATTTTACCGCCACAGCCACACTCTCCTTTGGAAGCTGAACCTCACGGCTAACTATCAGTTTGTCAGGCTTCTGGGACACAATATTCTGAAACTTCCCAAAATACACATTTATCTCCTTATACTGCACCAAATGCCTCACAATATCGGTCAAATACTTACTCTCCGGTTTATAATCAGGCAAATCAAAATACGTATAAGGCCGCCCGGGAAAAGATTCCAAAAAAAGCCTCCGCCCCAATCTCCCCACAATTGCAACCTCAACATCAGCTCCCTTAACTCCTTCATAAAAAAGCTCAAAAGTTCTTGAGATAATGTCCCCATAAAGCCCTGTATTGGCCGATATAAACACGCTAACCACCCTTCCGTTATTAGCTAAAAAAGTCCGTCCGTCCGTTCTCTTCCCGCCCTTCTTTTCAATCTCCCTTGAATATGTATATAAAACCTGCTTAAAAATGTCGTCCATGCCCTCAGAAAAAATTCTGTTTAACAAAACCGACTGTCTTATTTCCTGCATCCGCACGGCAGAAATTTTCCCATAAACTTTAGCTACCTCCCTTAAAGTCACAAGTCCCTCAATTCGCTTGTCAATTTGTCTATTCATTTTATTTTCTCCCCTTCCAACAGTTTCAAATTCGCTCTAACAACCGCAAGATAACTCTTAAAGTCCTTGGCCTGAGTCAACATGCTCCCCACTTTCTTTCGCATCACTTCATCCCTCTTGTACTGCCGCACCATATTAAAAATTGCCTCATTCGTTTTCTGAAGATCCCACTCTCTTCTCCATCCGCCCCAAATTGCCGCCAGAATAAAAACTCTTAAATCCAAAGGCATCTCTTCCCCATGATGCCTATAGAAAAATTCTTCAATCTTCTCTCCCAAAACCAATTTTTGCTTCACTTGCTCGGTCAACTCCGCCCCAAAATGCATAAAACTCCTCAAATTTTTCAAATCCATTAAAAAAATCGTAATCATCCTCCCAAATTCTTTTTCAACAGGCCCCTGAGTTTGCCTCCCAACCCTTGTAACAGACAAAAAAGGGTCAATAGCCGGCCTTAGTCCTTTATTAAAAAGAGAAATATCAAAAAATATATGCCCGTCCGTCATAGCCATTAAATTTGTCTGAATATATCCGCTCAAATCTCCCACCACGCTCTCGGCCAAAGGCAAACAGGTAATGCTCCCCTTTTTAAAGTTCCCCGCCCTCTCCAAGAGCCGTGAGTGAGCATAAAATACGTCTCCGGGATACGAGTCCCTGCCGGGAAACCTTCCCGAAAGAAGACTAATCTCACGATAAAACTTCGCATGAGTCGTAAGATCATCCAGCACAATAAAAACGTCTCTGCCCTCATCCCGAAAATACTCCGCAATCGTCATCGCGGTATAGGGTGTCAAGGATATCTCCCCCGCATTGCTGGACGAACCGGAAGACACTAAAACCACATTATCCGCAATTTTTTCCTTTTTCAAAAAAATCATAGCCCTCTCTGTATCAATCTGCCGCTTACCCACAAGGCAATAAACACAAACATCGCCCGCACGCGCCCGGGAAGCCAGTATTCGAAGCGCAAAACTCGTTCTCCCTGTCTTCCTGTCCCCAACCACAAGCTCCCGTTGTCCTTTTCCTATAGGAAGCACTAAATCCACAATCCCTACCCCCGTTTCCAAAAACTCCCTCACCATCTCCCTATCAACAAGACCCGCCGCCTCCACATCCACTCGCCGCACTTCACTGCCTTTTCCGTCCCACTTTCCTTCCACAACTCTTCCCAGCCCATCAACCACACTTCCAAGCATCCCGTCCCCAACTTCCACCCCCAGCTCCTCTCCCATCCTGGCAAACTTCTCTCCCACCCTAACCCCGCCGGGGCTCAAGGCTAAAGCTTCAATATAATCCTCCCTCAAGGAAAATACCTGTCCCAATACTCCATTCTCACTTATAACTTTCTCACGAAGCCGTGCCCCCGGAAGGCCATTAATCTTAAAAATCGAAGAGTTCACCTCCACAACACTCCCAATCTCTCCTGTCTCATCAAGAGAAATACTAAAATCCTTCATTTAATCACTCCCTCCATTTCCATAATTTTTTTTCTAAGGGAACCGTCAAAATATTTTCCCTCATATATCACCACTGCCCCTCCCAAAATCGACCCATCCACCGTAATTTTCAAAACCACATCCTCCCCAAAGCTCTCCTTCACCCACCCATTAATTTCCTTCAAAAAATCCCCTCCCGGCTCGCGGGCCAGGTAAAGCTCCAGTTTTTTTAATTTATTTTTTCTTCTCATTAAAACTATTCTTCGCATCAAGCAAAGCCTCTCGAATCAATTGCTCCTGCTTCGCCTTGCTGATTCCGCCCTCAAGAACCTTCTCTACAATCTCACTAATCCTCTCCCGGGCTTCCTGCTCCAGCCCCGCCTCCATCTCTTTTCTGTATTTCTCAAGCTCAACTTCCATAGTTCTCCTGGCTTCTTTAAGCTCCCCCAATAGATTCCCGCCAAACCGTTTAATCTCAAGATCCATAGCACTTCTAATCTCCTTCGATATGTCTTGAACCATTTTTCCAACACTCTCTGAAATCTGTCTTTCAACTTCCTCTCTCCGCTTGTCAGATAATTTAGATGCCGACATCACTATCTCCCGCGCTTTTTTCTGAGCATCCAAAAGAGCTCTTCGCGACTCTTCCTCGGCCCTCATCAAAAAATTCTCCTCTTTTTCCTTCGTTTCCCTCCATTTGCTAAGCAATCTGGTATAAGAAAGAAGAACCATCACCAATACCAATACCAACAAAAAAGAGACCAAAAGTAAGGCATAAAACAAGTATATTAAAAAATTACTCATTTCTTGTTCACCTCCCCCAGTAAGTTTCTCCCGGTCATTTCCGCGCTTTCCTCAAGTCCCATTATTTTCAAAATAGTCGGGGCCACGTCACCAAGAGTTCCCCGAAGTTTCACGTCACTTTTCCCTCGCAAATCTCCTCTCACAACCAAAACCGGCACAGGATTATTTGAATGCTTCGTATCAGTTTCACCCTTCCCGGAGACAAAATAAAACCCCTCCTTGGAATACCTCACAAGTTCCTCCGCATTTCCATGATCCGCAGTAATCATCAAAGTCCCTCCCAGGCTCAAAACCATCTCCGAAACCATCCCCAACCCCCGATCCGCAGCCTCCACGGCTTTCATTGTCGCCCTGATATTCCCGGAGTGGGCAACCATATCAGGGCAAGCAAAATTCATAACAACAAAGTGATATTTGGAAGAAGCCAGAGCACCTCTCAGCGCACCAACAATCTCAAACGTACTCATCTCCGGCTTCTTGTCATATGTAGAAACTTTGGGAGAAGGCACGATTAAATCATCTTCTCCCTCATATTTCCCCTCCCTCATTCCATTAAAGTAGTAAGTAACCATCCGCTCTTTCTCGCTCTCCGCCAAATGAAACTGCCTCTTGCCGGCCCTGGCCAAAACCTCGGCCAAACCACCCTCAACAACATACGGGAGAAAAGCTACAGCATTAACAGGTATATTTTTCTGATACTCCGTCATTGAAACCACAAAAAGATTACCCGGACGCACTCCCCTGCTAAAAGTCTTCTCCGTCACCACACTCTCCTCACCACTTTTTGGCTTATCTTCTTCATGATGCGGGTCATATTCAAGCTTAAATCCGCTTAATTCTTCAAAATTATCCATAGTCAAAGCCATCACAATCTGCCGGGGCCTGTCTATCCTGAAATTGAAAAAAACCACGGCATCATTGTCACTTATAACCCCAACAGGCTTGCCCGCAACATCTTCTACGACGGAAGGCTCGATAAACTCATCCGTTTTTCCCTCCCCGTAAGCTTTCTCCACAGCCTCCACCGCACTTTTTACTCTAATTCCTTCACCCAAAACCATCGCCTTGTATGCTTTTTCCGTCCTGTCCCATCTCCTATCCCTATCCATTGCAAAATACCTCCCCGAAACCGTGACAACCTTGATATTGTCACGTTTTGATATCCTTTTTTCTATTTCTTCTATTATTCCCTTTGCTTCCTTCGGGGGAGCATCACGTCCATCGGTAAACAAATGAAGGTAAACCTGAGAAACATTATTCTTCTCACAAAACTCCAAAAGTGCCCAAAAATGCTTGATTGAAGAATGAACCTCACCGCTTCCCACAAGCCCGGCAATATGAAAAGCCGAACCGTTCCTTTTCGTATGTTCCAAAGCCGCCCAAAAAGCACTATTCTCATAAAAACTGCCATCCAGTATCGACTTGTCAATTCTCACCAAACTCTGCGGAACAACCCTCCCGGCCCCCATCGTCAAATGCCCCACCTCGCTATTACCCTCTTCATTAGCGGTCAACCCAACGCTCTCCCCGGAAGCAATCAGCTCCCCAAAAGGATATTCCCCCGCCAGCCTGTCAAAATTCGGCGTCTTAGCTCTAGAAATCGCATTCCCGTCCGAAGGAGGAGCAATCCCCCAGCCGTCAAGAACAAGAAGCACAACCGGTTGGACCCGACCGGCATATGCCGATAGATCTGTATTAATCTTGAGGCGATTGCGAAAAAACAACATTTTAAAAAATTAAAACCAGATATCCAATTCCTAAACCAACCAAAACCATAACAATCATTAAAACAATATTAAAAAATATGCTTAACTGTATCGGTTTGCTGGCCAAAGGATTGCGCCCCAGGGCACGTATCCCTTCTCTTGCAACCCTCCCAAAATAAACAAAACCCATTATAAAGCTGGCAACAACCACAGACGCGGCGATCGCATACCTCAAACTTGCCAAAGGCTCAAGGAGGCTTGCAGAACTTCCGCTTCTAAGGACATCAATAAGATTTGATCTAAACCCTGCTAAACCCACGGCAGGGTGAATATTTAAAGCAACCATTATCTTCCCTTCTCCCTGCCCCTCTAAGCCTGTCTGCGCAGGTAGATCCTCCAGAGAAACCCCCAAGACATATCCGTTGCGCACCGCAGGCTCCACCACTCCGGGAGTAGTCGAGCTTGTAACCAAATCTCCCTTCTTAATACTCGCCTCTTCCGTATTTTTGGCCCTCACTATGACCACTCCGTCAGAAACAACCGGCCTTGAGCCTTCAACCTCAGCCAATTCAAAGCTCACAGCCGCCTCGTCGCTTATAACCCCATACATGGATCCGTCATAAGCAACATCACAAAGCTTATACCCCGAAGCACTCGTGCAAACCAAGCTGCCATCACGCACATCATCCCCTTCAACAGAAACCGGCACAGCCACTCCTACCGAAGTAACCTGCGCACTAACACGCGCAATCCCCATCCCGCCAAACAAAAATAATAAAAGCAAAAAAAGAAGATACACTATCTTAGGCAGTCTCATACATTCATATTAGAGCGTCGCCTGTTAAAATCAACATCCAAATATAAAGCAACATAAACTCAAGGCCAATTGTCCAACTTTCAACAAAAAACATCACCACACGATCCGATAAAAACCCGCAACAAAGATGACATATTTTACAAAACAATCACTCGTCAATAATTTCCGCAGCCATTTTGAGGCTAAAAATTAACTA
Organism: uncultured Gammaproteobacteria bacterium; assembly: GCA_964422865.1. Lineage (GTDB taxonomy): Bacteria > Patescibacteriota > Microgenomatia > UBA8517 > UBA8517 > CAYRCU01. The sequence continues at coordinate 3,927 of CAYRCU010000016.1, read as the reverse complement.
TATTCTCCGCATATTTTCCCACATCAATTTCAGGCTAAATACCCCTTGACACAGACCCCCAAAATTGCTTCAATGAAGTTGGACATATTAAGTTCAAAAACAAAGAAAAATGTCCAATTTTAACTAGGCCCATGAATAAACTGCCCAACAAAGACAAGGTCTTTTCAATCCAGGAAGCCGCTAATTACCTCAAAGTCTCCACAAAAACCCTGAGACGCTGGGAATCAGCCGGGAAACTAAAAGCCCAAAGGACACCCGGCGGACACAGGCGCTACTCACTCCCCCTTCTCCAAGAATTCAAATCCGGCAGAGCCAAAAGAAAAAGAGTATCTCTTAAAACACCCACCCCAAAAACCCGCAGTATCACTCCTCCCTCACCGGACTACTTTTACAATGCGGCTAAGTCCTACAAATCATTTCTTTCCCTACAAAAAACTATGCTCAAAGGCGCTGTCGTTACACTCTTTTTGATAATTCTTGCCATCCCGGCAGTTGCAAACAAAGAGTTAATTTCCGCACCCAACATTCTAGGTAAAATTGCGGAAATTACACCCTCTCCCCTGGGTAATGCGTATCAGCTTTACAGCATTTTTTCCGAAAAACACTCCGAAGCCAAACTTGCTCTGAAGAAAAACCAAGATCTCTACAAATACAACGCAGTTCTTGCACAGTCCATCCAAGCCCTAAACCCCCGCCTTAACATAAATATTGAAACAGCCTTTAAGGAAGATGTATCTCTTAACAAAAACCTTTCGGTAAGCGGTAATCTTACTGCCGAGGGGTCAATCACTTTCAGTGCTCTAACCACAGGAGTCGTAACCAGTACAAACGGTCTACTTACTACAACAGAAAGCATCGACGGCTCCCTTATATCAGCCGATTCTCTTGATTTTACGGAACTGGCAGACAAGCTAACTTTGGATGCTGACACAACAATAGAAGCCTCGGGTGATGCCGACACCATAACTCTAAAAAGCGGAGTTACACTGGAAGTCGACGGAACCCTCAACGTAGGAGGAACTGCCGATATCACCACTTTAAAACTTGGCGGAACCACCGTCTCCTCCACGGCAGCAGAACTAAACTATCTTGATGGAACAACAGTTACAAGCGGCGGAGTAATGTTTGGTGACAGCTCAAAAATAACCCAAGACACAACTAATCTATTTTGGGACAACAGTGCCAACGAGCTGGGCATAGGCACCAACTCCCCCGGAGCAGCTCTGCACATAGTTGATACAACAGAACAAATTCGTCTCGGCTACAGCTCCACCGTATATACTCAATTCACAGTCGACTCAGGAGGAGATCTGGAAATAGACCCCACAGGAGCAGATGTTACATTAGATAGCGATTTGATACTTTCCGATACATACACTCTGCAAATCGGAGGATCAACAGCCACGGCATATAACGCCATCGCAAACTCATCAGAAGCTCCGGACGAAAGCGCAATCACTACGGACAACGACCTATACATAGGAGGAGATCTGGAAGTTGACGGAACAATCTACGGCAATATATCAGGAACTATATCACCCGGCCTCACTGAAGGCTCAGTTGTCTTCATAGATTCCTCCGGAAACCTGGCGGAAGACAACACAAACTTCTTCTGGAACGACACAAGCAACAGGCTAGGGATCGGAACCACACTCCCCTCCACACAACTAGATATTACAGGAGATTTGACTATTGGTGGGGATGACCTGTACATGGCAACAAATACAGCCAACTACTTCTTGATGGCGGATGGCACAAACTACAACCCCACCTCACCGGCAGCAGCAAGAACAGGACTGGGGCTTGTTGCAGGAGGTGCAGGAGATATCTGGGTAGAAAAGGCAGGAGACACAATGACAGGTACTCTCAATATCAATGTACCAACAACCACCTCAGAAGCCCTCATCCTCAAAACAACTGATGATAGTACGACAAAGAACTTGCTAGAACTGCAAGATAGCAGTGATACAGCAATAGTCAAAATCACTGCAGCTGGACGACTTCAATTCAACGCTACCGCCAATGTCATTGAGACTTCCGCCAATCCGCTATACATTAGAACCCCAGGTGGCACAGCATCCATCAAAATTCTCGACAATAGCAATGCCAATCTCGAACTCGTCAACGGTGGTGGTCTCGTCGGGATTGGCACCACTGCTCCGGGGCAGAAATTGAGCCTAGCTGGAACACTGGGAATTATTGAGGGTGGAGCCAGCCCCCAGTACTACACTATCCTTCAAGGCGGAGACCAAACACAAAACATAACTTACACTCTCCCCACCGACTATGCAGCCAGCGACAATTACGTCTTAGCCTCAACCAGCGGCGGAGTAATGAGTTGGAAGGCAGTATCCGGAGTCGGTGGAGTAAGCGGAAATTCAACCAGAGACGGACAAGTAGCGTTTTGGGACAGTTCTAGCTCAATAACAGGTTCCGACTCATTTTTCTGGGACAGTGGAAGTGGATATTTAGGAATAGGCACAACAGTCCCCACAACAGCCCTCCAGATAGTAGGTGACACTACCCTAGCCAATATCCTTCTCTCAGGAAACACTATTTCGGCCACAAATGACTCAGGTCTTGCCCTTTACGACAACTCAAGTAACGGAATCTTTGTTGAAGATGGAGGGCAGGTAGGTATAGGCACCACTTCCCCTCAAGCCACATTACACATCAATAAAACTGGTGAAGCATTACGACTTGATGCGGGTGACTGGGGCGCAAACTATGGCTTCAATGTAGACACATGGGGGCTTCACATCAACGCAAATGAAGGAGACGCATCAGGAGCACAACTAACTATTGAGCGCCTCAGTGGAAATATCAGTATTGGAGCACCTGCCTCCACCAACATTAACAGCCGATTGGTTGTGAACGGCGGCGTTGCAATTGGAAGCAATTATCTCACCAACACCGCTCCCACAAATGGTCTCATCATAGAAGGAAGTGTCGGCATAGGCACCACTTCCCCTTCCACACAACTCCATATAACAGGAGACTTAACCATAGGTGGAGATGACTTGTATATGGCAACAAATACAGCCAACTACTTCCTGATGGCGGATGGCACAAACTACAACCCCACCTCACCGGCAGCAGCAAGAACAGGACTGGGGCTTGTTGCAGGAGGTGCAGGAGACATCTGGGTAGAAAAAGCCGGGGACACCATGACAGGTACTTTAAATATCAATGTACCAACAACCACCTCAGAAGCCCTCATCCTCAAAACCACAGATGATGATACTACTAAGAATCTGTTTGAGATAAAAGACAGCACTGGAACCGTGCTTAACCAGATAAATTCAAATGGAACAATAGTTGCTGCTGATGGTAATTCAACTACTCCCGGATTGGCTTTTCAATCAAACCAAGATGTTGGTTTTGCCTATAATTCAGGCATTGGTGGGATTGTTTTTTATATAGATGGAAACATAAGACATGCAGTAAATAATTTCAGCTGGTTTTTGTCTAAGGGTAAAGAAATTAAATGGTCAAATAGTTATACCAACGCAATTTCTGGAACTTATGGAGCAAATATAATCACAGACGGAAATGGTAATCTAGTAATCACTAATGCTCTTGGTGCAACCCAAATACCCCTTATTATTAAGGGTGCTTCCTCCCAAACAGCTAATTTACAAGAATGGCAGAATAGTAGTGGGAATGGACTAGTTGTAATAGATGCAAGCGGCTACGTAGGTATAGGCACAACAGCACCATCCACTGTTCTTGATGTAGTAGGTGATGTAACAACAAGTACTGATTACCATATAGGGAGCATTGGGTTAACAGATACAGGCAGTGCAACTACCTCAGGAGCATATTTGATTGGAGCTTTTGATGAATTTGATAACTCAGCTTCAAGTAATGTCCAGGATGTCCTTGATGACCTGGATGCTGCAATCTCAGGTGGAGGGGCAGGAAGTA
>CAYRCU010000015.1:0-23840 GCA_964422865.1 uncultured Gammaproteobacteria bacterium | reverse complement strand
TGACTTGCTGTGATTTGCATGGCAATTTGATCAGTGTCATTTGTATCAAGAAGCAAACCTGTAACACCATCAGATGCCCCCACTTCTATTTCAGTTTTGGCTCCGGGGGAGGTGGTGCCAATGCCGACGTTGCCTCTAAAGTATCCAGTAGCTCCGTTACTTCCGCCATCTCCAGTAGAAATCAACTGGAAATCAGCGTTATCTTGTTCGTCTCTGATTTCAAATCCGACAATTCCTGCTGCATCGTTGTCGTATCCTTTGAAGCTGAACCCTTCTAGTACATGGTCAAGAATTTCAAATCTGAGTTGGGTTGATTGACCTAGAGTGTCCCGAGTAATGGCAGCTATCTTGGCCCTTGGTCCTTGTTTGCTGCCACTTGTATCATCACTAGCGAATTCTAATTTCGCATACTCAGAACCGATTGTCCAGCCACTGTTAGTAGTGTTGTTGATGGACAATGTAATTGGGCTGGAGCCGTCAGTTGCAGCAGCTCCTGATAATTCTAGAAGTTCCCTTGGCCCCGTTGTTCCTATTCCCACTTTCCCGTCCCCAATTATTGCTAAAGCTGAGGCGTCATCGTTGTTTGCGATTTCAAGGACAAGTTCAGTGGATGCAAGATCTGCCATGCCAGTACTACCATCACTCTTTGCACCAACTAACTTAATTGCTGGAGTTGAGTCTGTTGGATCTGTGCTTCCTATGACTCCTCTGATTGAGAGAGCTTGTGCATCAGTGTCTGAAATTGCTGTCCATTGTGCTCCTCCTGCTGTGGTGGAGAGGGAAGTCAAATGGCTGAAAACATCAGTCTCGGCAAGAGTTGTGAGCCCGTGAGCTATATCATCATCACTCAAGGCAAAGTCTGGAGTGTTGGTGGCATCGTGTAGTTCAAGTAGGTAGTCTGGGGAGGCGTCGCCGATGCCAACGTTGCTACTCCCTCCTCGGACAAAGATTTGGCTATTTCCAATTTGGATAGCATATGAATGACCAGTGGTCTGAATGTTTAAGATATTACCGGCAGCATCCCATTCTAACATTCCATATACACCTGTGGATTCTCCGATTGCTATGCTTGCAGCAGAACCGGCAACGGAATCAATAATGGATAATCGTTTGGGTGGTGTTACAGTTCCAATCCCTACATACCCATTTTCATCTATTCTCACTTGTTCAGTTAGTGTTCCTGCCTTCATGGTGGAGAATGTTATTTCTCCATCTTCTGTTGCGTCTGTGACGTCGTTACTTAGCCCCAGTATTCTTGCAAAAGTTATTTTTTCGTCATTGTCATTTCTTCCTGCAAAGTCAAAGATACCCAGGGTGTCGTTGTCTGCCGGGGTGGGGGAGTTAAAGTCTATGGTTAGAGTTGAGCCTGTTGCTCCATCTGCATGGCTTCTTAAGGTTAGGTCTCCGTTTTGGTCTACTATGAAGGCTTCTGTTTGTTCTGGTTCACCTGTGCTTCCATCTGAGTAATTATTGTATGTGTTAAACACTCTAAAGATGTTATTGACGACAATATTGTCTTTGACTAGGGTGGGGGAGGTTAGGGTGGCTAGGGCAGAGTAGAGAGAGTAATCTTGTGATTCCATCCAGACGGTGCCGTTACTGCTGTCATCTGTTCCTGCTATGGCCAGAATGAATGGAGAGTCGCCTGCATTCTTTGATCCAAGGTGGTATTGGGAGTCGTAGTAGCCGCTTACCGAGAGAGCGGTGAGATTTGAGATGTCATATGTTGTACTTCCATCATCTTCAGTCTTTCCATTGTCTTCGGTGTAGGTATCAACTCGACTGTCGTTATCTATGCCAATGATTGAGACTGCGCCGTCACTGCCGTTGCCGCTTCCCACAAATATCACTTGATTGCCGTCATCAACTGCTACTGCATAGACATCACTTTCTCCATTTGCCAGCTCCTGCAGGTCGTCTGTGTCAGTGGTGCCGTCATCATCTCTGTCCTCTGAGGTATTATGTTGCTCAAGGGCACGTTTACCCACTTCATACATGTGTTTAATTTGGCCTGGGGTGAGGGCTTCGGCAGTGACAAAGGGTTCGTCAATAGTGCCAGAGAGAGGGTAGTTAGAGAAGTTGGCGTTATACCCGATTGAGAGCGGAGCGGCAGTGTCTGATGGATTAGTAATGGAGGTGTCTTGGGCAACTTGTACGCCATCTACGTAAAGTGTGATTGAGGTAGAGGGGATTAGGACTGCAACTATTTGATGCCACTTGTTGTCATGGACGGTAATGGAACTATTGTGTGTTGGATCGCCGCTTGAGACATAAGCCGCAGGGGTGCAGCTACTTACGCCGCTTCCCAATCCGATTACCAACTTAAGGTTGGAATTGCTTCCTTTTCCCAGAAGGTATCCGGCACAATCGCTGCCTTTGTACCAGATTGAAATTGTTTGGTTACCTGTTATGTCAAATTCATCATTATCGTCACAAGTGTCATCATCATTGGTGTCGGTACAAAGATAATCATCAATGCCGTCGAGGGTGATACCTGTGCCCCTTACTCCTGTGGCATATGTCATGCCAGAGGCATCGGCATTTTTTGCAGTAAGCTCGCTTGATTTAATGGAGACGTCGTCAATGTTGTTGGTGCCGTCAGCAATAGTGCCGGAGCCGTAAAGCGGCCACATACCGCGGATGTCTCCCACCATTTCTTCTGTTATGTATGAAGTGGTGTAGTATTTGACTGAGCCGTTGGATTCGTCGCCGTGTTTGTCGTTGATTACACTCAAACCTCCGCCATGGGAGAAGTAGATGGTGTCGCTATTTCCATCAACAGTGCTCGTTCCCTCGGTAACATATAGTTGTCCCGGAGTAGTTGCTATGGTTGGAGCAGCTGTCCAGACTGCTGGAGTGGAAGACTCATCCCATTTTGCATCCGGGGTGTCATTATCCCTATCGGCAGTATCAAGGTGTACATCATTCCATTTTTCAACTTGGACCCGTGTTGAATTCACTCCATACAGCTCTCCACTTTCACTTATCCAAACAGCATTGTAACTATCACTGGTTACGTCCGAGTAATCATATATTACCTCGTCTGTTTCATTGATAACTGATAGGGCTCCTGCGGATGTTCCTACTGCTATGAAAGTTTTGCCGTTTATAACAGTGGCGTGGACATCGTTAACTTTGTCGTTAACTAGTGTGTACGAAGGGGTATTGGTTATCCAGAATGCATCCGAGTTTGCACTGTTTCGATCATCAAGTCCAGTTATGAGGATGCCGTTTCCAGCGGTTGTGTCGCTAATGCGAGTAGCATTATCGCGGGGAAAATTGATGATTTTTAACCCATCTTGAGAGTTGCCTACATATATTTTCCCGTTTAGTGCAAATACTGAGGATACTACACCGCTTGTTGTGTAATCACCCAAGACTTTATATGATGTTGCTGACCCGCTAGAGAAATCCATCCACAAAGTGTTGTCTTTTGCATCGAAGATATATAGTTTGGTATCAGTAGCTACTAGGATTGCTTTTTCTGGGAATTCACGGGTTCCACACCTGTCATCTGTGTCCAGGGTACAGTTTGCCCCCGTTGCATCTATGGTTTCGTTATACCAGGAGCTTGCTTTGGCCCGCTCATCGTGTCTCCAGGCTCCGCCGTCTGAGTCTTTGGTGGTGTCATAAACATATATATCGTTAATGTTTGATATGCCTGTGAGGTCTATTTTTCCTTTGATGGTAGTATCTTGGCCTCCTAGCTGAGTAATGCCGGCTGAGGCATAGAGGGTACCATCTACTTCTAGGTCATTTTGAATGTAGACATCTCCAGTGCCGTCGGCATATCCTGCATTGGTATCAGAGCCGACCACTAAGTGAGCGGCAGGATCGACATCACCAATCCCGACGAGGCCGGTGTTTTTTACAACAAAACTGTTGACATCATTTGTTTGTACTATAAAGTCATATGCATCTGAAACGTCAATTGTAATGTTTGAACCAAGATAGCCATCGCTTTTAAGGGCAGTTCCGTAGAAAGATTGACCAAAAACATTACCATCAACTTCTATATCGTCGTTTACGTAAAGATCATTGGTGCCATCTATAACTCCAGGTGTGCCAGTTGATCCAATATGGGCTAACGCAGCAGGGCTTGTGGTGCCTATGCCGACGAGGCCAGAATTTGTTACTCTTAGTCTATCGAGAGAGTTGGTGTTCAGAGAAACATAACCCGAAGTTGCATCATTTGCATACACAGTTGCGTGGTAGTTGTATAGATCTAAACCTCTTGAGCCAAACCCACTGTTGTCAGTAGCATAGAATCCTTTTCCTGTTGTTGGAGATTTTAGTCTTATATTGCTTCCCGTGGTGTAAAGATCGAGTATTTCTATGGGGGTACTTGTCCCAATACCTATTTGCCCTCCATCTTCAATAAAGATTCCGTTATCACCGTCGTCGTAGAGGGCTAAGCCATCACCATCGCGAGCTCTGACTTTATCGATGGACAAAAATTTTCCATCTGATACATAAAGGTTTGTGTTGTAAAAATCTATTTGTGTGCCGGTGGCTCGAAAAACATTGTTGCCGTTGACAGTAATATATGTAGCTGGGTTGGTGGTGAAATATATTCCGGAGTCTGAGTCAGATCCGCGAATAGAAGGAGTACTTGAGTTTCCATTCGATACAGCAATTTGTCCGGAGACGTCTAATTTTGCTCCTGGACTTGTGGTGCCGATGCCCACGTTTCCTGACGATAAGGTAGTTCCTGTGCCGTCTAGTCCTGTGGCGTATATTAGGTTGCCAATGTTAAGCATATAGGAGCTATCAGTGTTAGGGAGGTCAATATCATACCCAATAATAATATTATTGTCACCATCAATTAGAGCCTCGCCGGCTTTGTGGCCAATTGCTATGTTTCTGTTTGCAGTGGTGCTTGCAACTAGAGCGTCATAACCCACGGCGATATTTGCGCTGCCAGTATTGAGCCTAAGGGCGAAATTACCGAAAGCATTGTTGTAGTTTCCACTAGCATCTCTTAAAGCCTCGTTGCCAAAAGCGTTGTTACTGTTTCCGGTAGCATTTGACATGGTTGAGAGTCCAAGGGCACTGTTTCTGGTTCCAGTAGTAACGTTGGCAAGAGCGGATGGGCCTACGGCGACATTACCGAGTCCTGTGGTGACATCTAATAGAGTGTTGTAGCCAATGCCTATGTTATAGTACCCTTCCGATCCGCTTGTATTTGAAAGGTTTTGACCTCCATTTTCTATGAACAAGGAACCGGTGAATCCATCCAAGGCAGCTGCGTTGTATATTGTCCTGTTTCCTGAAATACTGATTACACCATTGACATCTAATTTTGTCCCTGGGGCAGTAGTGCCAATGCCGAGAAGGCCAGTGCCAGTGTATCTGCCTTGCTCGCTGCCTCCGGGACTAAAAATGATGTTATCACTAGCGTCATCACCGGCAATAATTTCTGTGCCGTAGTAGTTGCTGCCTACGATGGCTCCTGAACCTGAGGTTCCAAAAATAGCTGTTCCTCCATAAATGTTGATCGTACCCCCACCACCACTTCCGTAAATGTTGATTGGACCAGGCCCGGGGTAGCCCGAAGTTGAAGAGAAGTAGGCGATGTTGGATATGACAAGTGGGTGAGCGGGGGCAGTGGTGCCAATGCCGACTTGGCCGGCGAACGAAGAATTACCAGTGCCAGATACGATTAAATCTCCATTTGGAATCAAAACATCATTTTCTGAATTGTCAATTTGAAGTGTAGTGGTGTTGCCATAATCTCTAAAATAAACGTCATTTTCATTGTCTTGTGGTTCAATATACAAACCTCCGCCTGAACTGAGTAGATCCCATGTATTTAGACCCGCTCGCTCTAGAGCGATGCCCGCAGTACTGCTTGCAGAGTATATATGTAGTAATTCACTTGGTCCTGTTGTCCCAATTCCTACATCTCCTGCACTGGAAACATATACATACGGATCAGTGTGGGCGGCGGTGCCTCCTATTCCCACTTGGCCGGTGGAGAAGTCTCCATATATGAGGGCAGTGTTGTCGGCGTTGGCTAGGTATAGTTTGTTTGACCCTGTTTCACTTTTGCCTGCTTGGTAACCTATAAATACGTTTCCACTACCGGCGTTTGCCCCGACATTTGAACCGATACCAATGTTGTTGTTTCCTGTAACGTTGTAGAGTGAATATATTCCTATGCCTATGTTGTTGTCACCGCTTACATTGGTTTTCAACGCTTCGAAGCCAATTCCAATATTGCTTGTACCATCTACATTGTTATATAAAGAGCTATTACCCAGTGCGGAATTGTAGTTCCCAGTAGTGTTTTTGAATAAAGCAAATCCTCCGACAGCGGTGTTGCTTGTGCCGGTTGTGTTCACATTCAGAGCAGATTTTCCTATGGCAGTGTTTGATATGATTGATCCACTACCATAGGCAACTAGGTTTCCTTTTGAGGAGAAATATCCCAGTATCCCCCCACTGCTATCTTGCCACTCGGTTAGATTTGCTGTTTGGGTGGTGTTGGCTTTTATTATTAGTTGCTCGTCATCTGCTGAACCTGCAATATGAAGTTTACCTTGTGGACTTGTTGTGCCTATGCCGACGTTGCTGGAGGAGTTGATTGTTAAAGCCTGGAAGTTGTTTGCCCACAAAGACAACTCGTTAAGGTTGTTATCGTACTCAACCCTTCCTACGTAGTCGACGGATGTATCTCCTAGTAATAGACCCGCTGTTTGTGTTGTTCCTGTTGTTAAAGAAAGATAAGCTTGTCCGGATTTATAAATGTCAAGGATTCTATCTGGGTTTGTTGTTCCAATGCCGACGAGGCCGGAGGAGTCGATTGTCATCCTTTCCGTTAGACTGGAGTTTGTGCCGGTGTAGAATGCTAGGCGTCCTGGTAGAGATCCGGTGCTTACGGTACCGTCCACAATTCCCCTGATTGCCGAGGCAATTAAAAAGGAGCTACCGTCGTATCCGTACATTTCCAGACCACCCAGCTCGTCGTTTACTTCAGTGGCCAGTGGACTGGCTGCCGTACCTCTAGCTTTCCGTGTTGTGTATTCGTTTCCCCATGCGTTTGTGGAGTAGCGATCTATGATGGCTTGAGCACTGGCGTTTGCGGATATGTGTAGAGCGCTGTTTGGGCTACTTGTTCCAATGCCTAGGAGATTATTGGTGTCGTCCCAGAAGAAGTTTGAGTTGTCTTGGGTGAGGTTGCCGGAGGAGTCTATGAAAACTACACTGCCCTCGGTGAACCCGGGTGATATAGTTCCTGATATATTGCCATAGATTGTTCCGTCTACTTCCACGTCTCCGGCGATATAAAGGTCGTCGCCTGCCAGGTCAACCGAGCTCGGTGTGCCGGTCCCAATTTTTACTCCGCCTCCTGAGGGATCGATTATTAGGTCTCCGCTGGAAGTGAGGATGCTTCCTGATAGGTTAAGAGTGCCTGCGATATCGTTTGATACACCATTGATGTCGAGATTGCCTTCCGTTCGGATCCCGCCGCTTGCGGTTATATCTCCCTCGGTGTCTACCTTGAATTTTGATGTGCCGTTTATTGCTATTCCCAAAAGAGTGTAATTAAAGCTTGAAGCTTGTGGATTTATATAGAGAGGGCCGCCTGAGACGTCGGTGCTTCCTGGGCTTGCGATAAAGGTGAGAACTGCTTCGACGGTGTCGTTTTCGTTTGACCGCAGGAAAGCACTTGCCGCTTGCCCTCCGAGATGTTGGGCATCGACGTTTGTTAGGTTTTCGCCATTTAAGTCTTCGAAATAGTATCCGTTGATGGCGGGGATTTTTCCTGAGGAATTAATGATTTCGTTTCCGGCAACATACAGACCGCCTCCGATGCTTGCGCTGCTTTCAACTACTAGGCTGTTAGTGGTTGTGGTCTGGCTAATGTCCAAGTTTCCGATGATGGAAACATCTCCTTTGTAGATCCCTAAATTTGCAGACAGGACGTCGAGCAGATTTGACTCAACCGCTGTTTTTGTCGGCTTTTTTCCTATTTTTGTCAATGAGGTTACTTTATCTAGTGCTGTTTTGTTGGTGGAGAGTGTAAACAGGAGAGCTGATGCAAGAAATAATATTGATAGTTTACCCAGGGAAGTTGGTTTGGCGGCGATGGATGCGGGGGGTGGTGTGGACCTGAGGGGTGGAGTTGTAGATTTTTTCCTTTGGTTTTTTATGGTTATTAAGTCTTTGAGGAAGTATCTTCTGTGGTTTCCGGGAGTTTTGTATGGAAAGATGCGGCCGCTTTCTTCCCATCGTTTGAGGGTGCGGGTGGAGACGTTTAGGTAGTCGGCGGCTTCGCCTATTGTGAGAAGTTTATTTATTTTATTTGCAGGATGGGACATTTGGCAGGGTTAAACGTGACATGTTGAGCTTAGAGTGTCATATTTTGTGCTACTGTAATTAAAACAATATGAGGGGTTGTTTGTCAAGCACGGAAGCCTGCTAAAAAGTATCCCCGGAAGGAGTCGAACCTTCATTTGTCGCTTAGGAGGCGACTGTTCTGTCCATTGAACTACGGGGACAGGTTATTAAAAAGTTATTTTAAACTAAGCCAGTATAAATTGGGAGTGGACTGGGCTCCTAGAGAAGTGAGGATTATGATTTTGTTGAGGGAGTTTGAGGGATAGGCGTATGGGTAGATATATCCGCCTGTGAATGCATCTTGTTTGTTTGTTCCGTCGTAATCTGAGATGACAATTTTTTGCTCTTGTGGGATTAGGAGATTGTGGCTGTTTGGCAGCCAGTAGACACTTTTTTCTTTTTCTGCGAGTTTGAAATTTCGATCTTCTTTGATGTCGTATACGTATGTTGTGCCTTTTTTGATGTTTCTTTCTTGAGGCTGTGTTGAGGAGCCGGGGAGAGTTTTAACAAGGTTTTCGGGAAGAAACGAGTTTTCTTTTGCCGTGTAGAGGATTTTGTCTCCGTCCGGGGAGAAACGGATGTTTTCGGCTGAGCTTGAGAAGATTTCTTCAAGCTCGGTGGGGAGATTTGACAGGCGGGACAGGAGGATTTTTTGTTCTTTTGCTTCCCAGTTTTTTTTGATTTCCTCAAGATTTGCGGATATATTTAGTCTTTGGTTTTGCGGGGTGAACTCGGATGTTTTGAGGAGGTAGTTTTTATTGTTTAGCGTAAGGAGAATTTCTCTGCCGTCCGGGGACCAGCTGAACTCGGCGTCCGAGAGGTCGCCGTCCGTGATTTGGCGGGGATCTCTGCTGAACCCTAAGGGAAGATTGGTCATTTCTATGATCCAGAGCCCTGCTTTTGTTGAGCCTTCGGTTGTAAGCTCCACTCCGTTTTCGGTAACGGGAGGGATGATGAAAGCTATTTTTGAAAAGTCGGCGGATACTTTTGGGTTTATGCTTCCTGAAAAGGTGAGGGCGGTTAGTGATGGGGCGGAGTGTATCAGGAAAGCGTGTGTCGGGGTGACCACTTCTTTTTCAATGACGAGCCTTTTTTTCCATTCCAGAAAGCCTTCTTTTTTAATGCTTACTTCGTACTCGCCCGGGGGAAGGGAGATGGTGTTGTCGGTTGCGGTTTTTAGCTTGCCGTTGATATATACCTCCGCTCCGCTCGGGTCTGATGTTATTGAAAGGAGACCTTGGGGACTGATTGTGACACCTTTTTCTTTTATCCCCAAGCGGTAGCCTCTTGCAAAGAGAATTGCCATGCTTCCGAAGACAATGAGAATTAAGAATGTGATTGCTGTGACGATGAGTCTTACTTTAACCATCTTGAAAAAGTATTATACCACTTGTTGGTATGGGATATGCTTAATATAATGAATAATCCGTGATATGTGGAGTATGTCTAAATAATATGAAAATATATCAAATAATATCAGAAAGAAGGGAATGATGAAAGATGTTTAGAAAAAGAATTGCGATAGATTTGGGGACTGCAAACACATTGGTGTGGGTAGCCGGGGAAGGCATTGTTGCCAATGAACCGACTGTGGTTGCCGTAACCAGCGAGGATAATAGGGTTGTGGCGGTGGGGGAGGAGGCAAAAAGGATGCTTGGGAGAACCCCTGAGAGTTTGAGTGCTAATAGGCCAATGCGGGAGGGAGTGATTGCGGATTATCAGGTGACGAAGGCGATGCTTAGGTATTTTATCGGTAAGGTTACGGGGCGTTTTCAGTTTATAAGGCCGGATGTTATGGTGTGTGTTCCGGCGGGGTGTACTCAGGTTGAAAGGCGTGCTGCTCTTGATGCTACTCTTGAGGCCGGGGCTGCGCATGCGTATTTGATAGATGAGCCATTGGCGGCTGCGATTGGAGCGAACATTCCGGTTTCCGCGCCTTCGGGACACATGATTGTTGATATGGGAGGGGGAAGTGCAGAGGCGGCCGTGATCAGCCTTGGGGGGGTTGTAGTTCATCGGAGTGTGAGGGTTGCCGGGAATAAGGTTGATGAGGCTATCCAGAGTTATCTTAAAAAGAAACATAATTTGATTATCGGAGATCAGACTGCGGAGATGATAAAGATAAAGCTTGGATCGGCAATTGAGCTTCCCAAGGAGGAAAAGATGCAAATATCCGGGCGGGATTTGGTGTTCGGGCTTCCCAGGAGTGTGGAGCTTGTTTCGAGTGAGATCACCGGGGCTATTAGACCCACGCTTTTGACTATTGTTGGGGTTGTAAAGGATGTTTTGGAGGATACTCCGCCTGAGCTTGCGGCGGATATTATAGATAAGGGGATCATAATGAGCGGGGGAACAAGTTCTCTTCGAAATTTTGACAAGCTGATGACTGAGGAAACCGGGGTTCCCAGTCATGTGGCGGAGGATGCTTTGTTTTGTGTGGTTAGAGGGACGGGACTTGTGATGGAAAATATTGAACTTTGGAAGAGAAGCGTGATAACAAAGCGTTAAGGCTATGGGTATAGGTTTTTTACGGAAATCATATGTTTTTTGGAGTATTGATTTGATAACCGGACTTATATTTTTTGTGGTATATTTTGCATATAGTAGTTTGTGTTTTTACAGCGTTATTTTGTGGACAGGTTGAGGGTAAGTCAAAATTATTGTGCTTGGAAATTGATAAAAAAATGTACACAAAAGTTTTAATTATGACAGTGTTGTTAAAAGGTGTTTGTGTCTATAGTAATTTGTGTTTTAGCGGGATGATGGTTGGTGGGGGAGAGGTGCGAAAAAAAAGATATAGGTTATGGATGAAGCCGTGTTTTGATGCATAGACATCCTGTAGTATGAGCAATTTTTTGCAAAAAACTGTATAATTTTGAGTGAAGGGGGTAATTTCTCTGCTATAGGATGAAAAAATGGATGTTCGGATGTTAAAAAAACCTCGAAAGACAGGTAAAATATTGGGAATTGGCTTGAGTAGCACTACAAGAGACGGAGTGCTAGAGTTTGTTGAGTTTTGCCTTAAAAAGGAATCAAAATTTTTTATTTCTACCCCTAACCCCGAGATAGTAGTTGAGGCGAGGCGCAATTTGAGGCTGAAGCGCGCGCTTTCTATGTCTAGTGTTGCGCTTGCGGACGGAGTTGGTCTTTTGTGGGCTAATAAGTTTCTTGGCAATAGAAATAAACTTACTCTTTTAAAGGGCAGGGAAGTGATGATTGATTTGTTTGGACTTTCCCACAGGAAAGGTTTAAAGGTTTTTTTGTTGGGGGCAAGTGAGGAGGTAAACAAGAGAGCTGTTAAGGAATTAAAAGCCAAGTATCCCAATGCCAGAGTAGAGGGGAACAGTGGACCCATGCTGGATAAAGAGGCAAAACCTGTATCAGAGGTTGATAGTTTGAGGTATTCTGAAGTAATAAAGCATATTAATAAGTTTAAGCCGGATTTGCTGTTTGTGGCTTTTGGAGCGCCCAAGCAGGAGCTTTGGGTGATGGAAAATTTTAAGAAGTTGAAGGTTGGCGGGGTGATGGTTGTTGGAGGGAGTCTTGATTATTTTGCCGGTGTTAAGAAGTTGCCTCCGAGGGTGTTTTCAAGGTGTGAGTGGATTTGGAGGTTATTAAGGGAAGGGGGGCATTGGAGGAGAGTTATTAATGCTGTGTTTGTATTTCCTTTTTGGGTTGTTCTTGCGAAAGCGGGGATTTGTGTTGTGCCTCTGGATTCCCGATCAGGTCGGGAATGACGTTTTGTCTCCTGGATTCCCGATCAAGTCGGGAATGACAGGGGAGAAGTTGGGAATGACAGGGGAGAGGTCGGGAATGACAGTAGGAAAAGTCGGGAATGACAGTAGGAAGAGTCGGGAATGACAGAAGGGTTGGGGATACTCCTGGATTCCCGATCAAGTCGGGAATGACAGTAGGAAGAGTCGGGAATGACGTTTTGTCTTCTGGATTCCCGATCAAGTCGGGAATGACAGGACACCCCCATTGTCATTCCCGCCACCCATTGTCATTCCCGCGGAAGCGGGAATCCAGAGGGAATGATATACACTTGTTGTTTTGTGTTATGATTATTTACCTATGCCAAATGAGAAACCTCTCACAAAATCCAGCCTGATTTCTGTCTTGAAAGAGGTGGGAGTAGCCACGAAAGATGACGTTCGAGAAATTGTTGGGGAAGAAATTGTATCCAGGGGAGTAGCCACGAAAGATGACGTTCGAGAAATTGTTGGGGAAGAAATTGTATCCAGGGGGCTTGCTACCGAGAGTGGTGTTCAAAGAATTGTAGCTCGGGAGATTTCATCCAGGAAGGTAGCTACTAAGGGCGATGTTCAAGAAATGATAGAGCAGGCAACAGACGCTGTTTTGGAGGGTGTGAACAGGATGTTTCTTGGGCAAAATGAGCGGCTTGCTAAAATTGAGGCCGATGTGTCTTTTATAAAACAAGATGTTCGAGGATTAAAAGCTGATTTGTCTAATACTGTCTCGCGAAGAGAATTTGATGTTCTGAAACGCAAGGTAAATCGGCGGCATTCGACGGTGTAGCTGTATGTTTTTTTGAGTTGAGAGGTTTTGAGAGGTGAATGGGAATATTATGTTATCCTACGGCTATGGAAAGAACTGTTGATAGAAGACTGTTGCGGATGGCTCAAGTTTCGGCTGATGCCAGGGATGCTTTGGAAAGAGATTCTGGTGATGCCGGTCACGGTGTTGATCATCACAAAGCTGTGGTTCGGAATTCTATTCGTATAATGGAAGAAGAGAAAATGGATGGAGAAGTAGATTATGAGGCGGTTCTTATGGCTGGCTGGTGGCATGACTATAAGAAGGGGGATGTGCAGAGTAATAATGCAGCGATAGTTGAGTCGATGGTCAGACAAGGGTGTAGTGATGAAGAGGTGTCTCGGGTTCTTGCGGTGGTGAATTCTCATTCATTTGGGCAAGAACAAGATTCTCTTGAGGCTAGGGTTTTGTATGATGCGGATAAATTGGAGTATTTGTCTTTGAACAGGGCAAGGGCAGCTTTGAGGGCTGTTAAAGAAGGGAAATACGCAAGGGAAGATCTTGAGAGAGATAGGGATGAGTGGGTGAGGAGAATTCCTTATGTTTGGGAGAATCTTCATTTTGAAACAACAAGAGAGATGTTTGTTGAGAGAGCGAGGGAGGCTTATGAGGCTTTGAGTGACGATGAGTTTTGGGGGGAGGCTGTGAGCGTGCTTCCGAGGATTTGCGGGTTTGCAGATGACTTTGAGGGAGAACTTCTTGGGCCAAACCGTTTTTTAGGAAGTTCGTCCGATGGTAGGGACGGACGAGAGGGGGATGACGGGGATTGGTTAAGGTGAGTGTGATATAATTTCTGTCTCTGGTTATGAACAAGAAAGAGGAGATTATAAAGCTTCCGAGGGGTACGAAAATTCCGAATCATATTGCAATTATTCCCGATGGGAACAGACGCTGGGCGCGGGCTCGGGGGCTTCATACTTTGAGGGGGCACAAGGCCGGGTTTGAAATGGCAGTGAAATTGGCTCGGGCTTGCCGGCAGATGGGGGTGCACACTACTACTTTGTGGGGTTTTTCTACCGAGAATTGGGACAGAACCAAGGAAGAGGTGGACTATTTGATGAGGCTTTATGTGAAGCTTATCGATGATTATTTGGCTGAGGCGGACAAGGAAAAAGTGAAGCTGGTGCATTTGGGAAGAAAGGATCGCCTGCCGAAGTTTTTGATTGAAAAGATTGCCGAAGCTGAGGGAAAAACTGAGGGTTACAGGAAATATGTTGCTAATTTGGCCATTGATTACGGTGGACATGATGACATTATTCGGGCAGTGAGGGGTATGGTGGCTGATGGAGTAGACGCGAAGGAAGTAGACAAAAAGTTGTTTGAGAAATATTTGGATACTAAGGGCCAGCCGTATCCGTATGTTGATCTTTTGATAAGAACCAGTGGAGAACAGAGGACGAGTGGGCTTTTGTTGTGGCAGATGGAATATGCCGAGTTTTATTGGGAACAGGATCATTTCCCCGGTTTTACTCCTGAAAAGCTTCGCCGAGCAGTTTTGGATTATAGCTGTAGGAGAAGAAGGTTTGGCGGGAATGATGAGGAAACTCATCTTAAATTTAAACCCCGTGTTGTGGCAGGACTGGAACTTGACTGGTGGAGGCTAGCAAATATTCCTGAGGGGACTCGTTTTCGTGAGTATGCCATGAGGCATGTGGCTGAGCAGTGGGGGGTAAGCAAGAAACTTGCGAAGGAGGCCGCAAAATATATGGTTGCGGGTGTTTTGGGGAGCAGGCGGGAAAAATGGGGGAAAGCCAGGACTGCGATGAAGGAGTTTTATAGGTTGATTTCGGATGAGGTTAAGCTTGCGTTTGAGCCCAATTTGGCGGCCAGTCTTCAGATTAAGCTTTGGCAGGAGGAGGGGAATGGAGAGGCGGAAGAGGCGGCGCGGGAGTATATTAGCGAGGTTTTTAGGATTAGTGATCTGCAGGCCAAAAAGGCGGCACATCTGAGGGTTCTTGCTTATGAAGAGCTGGGAAAGGAAAATTGGGAGACGGCTCATGATTATCTTCAAAAGTATTACGAGGCACTGAAAGACAGGGTTGCTTGATTTGCTTGTTGACATCGCATGATTTACTTTGTTATCTTGAGAGTAGGAAAGTCAGTTTCTGAGTAGGAGACTATAACAAAGTATATTTAAAAGTAAATTAGTGTATGGCGACGCGAAAGAAAATGAAGATTGATATAAATAACCTGCCGGATTTGTTGACTGTGGGCGAGGTGGCTGAGCTTCTACGAGTTTCTCCTTTAACTATTAAGAGATGGGGAAAAAGGGGGAAGCTTCCTCCGATCAGGATTAACTCCAGGGGAGACAGAAGATACAAAAAAGAGGCGATTTTGTATATGTTGGGGATGCAGGTGGACGAAAATTGAAGCTTCTTGGTTGCGGGCGGTTCTTCTTGGTATAATATGTGTGCTGTATGGGCAGAAGGTTTTTGTTTTTTATCGGTTTTATTTTTTTGTTTTCTACTCTTTTTTCCGGGAGTGTGTTTGCACAAACTCCCACAGTAGAAGGTTTGTTAACCCCGATACCTACGGTTGAGCCTACGGCTCGACCTGTGCCGGAGTTACAGAGATTTGACCTTACTCAAAATATAGAAGAGACAGTTGGTCCTTTGGAGAAGCTTCTTGAGGGGCAAAAGCTTGGTCCCGCTCTTCCTTTTAATCCTTTAAAGTATGCAATACGGGGGGCGGTTGAAGCAGGTGTTCCGCCAAATACGATCGTGTTGCTTTTGCTTTTACCGTTTATTGCCGCTTTTATTGCCGCGGCGCGGCACGTCGGGGGTGTGCGAGGGTTTGGAATTTTTTTGCCGGCTTCGCTTTCGGTTGCGTTTGTGGCGATCGGCCCTGTTTTGGGTGTGGGGCTTTTTGTGCTGATTGTTACGATATCGACAGTTGTAAGGATGTTATTAAGGGAGTTTAAGGTAAAGCTTCAATATTTGCCGAAGATGGCTTTGATTTTGTGGGCAGTTGTTTTTGGGGTTTTGGGTTTGCTGTTTTTGGCACCTTTTATTCGGCAAGCGAATATTACCAGTGTTAGTATTTTCCCGGTTTTGATTTTGGTTCTTCTGGCGGAGGATTTTAGCAAGATTCAGGTGGGGAAAAGTGCAAGGACTGCAATTTCCTTGGGTACGGAGACTGTGGTCTTGTCGCTTCTTTCGTATATCTTTTTGACGATGGAGGCACTGCAGCAGTTTGCACTTTTGAATCCTGAGATTTTGATGATCGGGGTGCTTGTTTTTGATTTGGCTTTGGGCAAGTATATTGGACTTAGATTTACGGAGTACTGGAGATACAGGAAACTTATAAGAGAATGAAGGCATCTTCTATTTTGGGACTTAATTCGCGCACTGCGCTTTTTTCTTATCGTTATAATAAAAGGCGGGGAAAGTCTATTGCGGCTTCGAAGGCTTTGACCGCCAAGGTTTTAACGAGAGCCGGGATTCCAACTCCGGAGATATACAAAAAAATTGCAAGGCCTGAAACAATATTGAGATTTGACTGGAATACTTTACCGAAGTCTTTCGTGTTGAAGCCCAGCCGCGGCTTTGGCGGTGAGGGAATTATTGTTATAAAAAACCGGGCAAAAGACGGCCATGGTTGGATTACAACAACCCGTGAGCGGATTTTTGAAGAAGACTTGAAGCTTCACGCTCTTAATGTACTGGAGGGTGCTTATAGTATGCGAAATGACAGGGACACGGTTTTGGTGCAGGAATATGTGGGAAGGCACAAGGCTTTTAAAAAGCTTGCGTACAGGGGAACGCCCGATATTAGGATTATTGTTTTTAATAAAGTTCCTGTGATGGCGATGCTTAGGCTTCCTACGAAGGATTCCGGCGGGAGAGCCAATCTTCATCAGGGTGCTTTGGGAGTTGGTGTGGATATTGCGACAGGAATTACTACAAAAGCGATTCATTATGGAAGGTATATTACCCATAAACCTGGTACAAAGAGGAAACTTCACGGGATAAAAGTTCCCAATTGGAGCAGGATATTGAGACTTGCCATAGAATGTCAGATTGTGGTTGATTTAGGGTATATGGGTGTGGATGTGGTTTTGCATCCCGAGAAGGGGCCAATGGTTTTGGAGCTAAATTATCAGCCGGGACTTCAGATCCAGCTTTGTAATCAGGCGGGTTTGAGAAAAAGGCTGGAGCGAGTGGAAGACCTGCATGTG
Source organism: uncultured Gammaproteobacteria bacterium (assembly GCA_964422865.1). Taxonomy (GTDB): domain Bacteria; phylum Patescibacteriota; class Microgenomatia; order UBA8517; family UBA8517; genus CAYRCU01. Next base: position 6,763 of record CAYRCU010000015.1, on the reverse strand, counting down.
CGGGATACGGAGCACGGGGTGAAGATTTCGCGGGCTTTGTTTGCGGCTAGTTTTGCCGCGAGAGTGAAAGGAGGAGAAGGGCCTGTTACCATTAGTGCTCAAGAAGAGATAAAGATTCGAGGGGCGGACAAACAAAAGAGGAAAGTGTTGGCAAAGATTGATACGGGGGCATGGAGGACTTCAATTAGTGAAAAATTAGCCCGGGAACTGGGGCTTTTGGAAAAGAGCAATATTCTTTGGACTAAAAAGGTAAGAAGCAGCTTGGGAGTTGAGGAAAGACCTGTGATATCTATGACGTTTTGGCTTGCGGGAAGAAAGATTGTAACACCCGCGTCTGTTGCTAAGAGAAGCGCATTAAAATATCCTGTTATTATTGGGAGGAAGAATTTGAAGGGGATGCTTGTTGATCCCTTGATTCGTGCGGAAGACAAGCCTAAAAAAGAAAAATGAAGATAGCACTGGTTACTACTCTTTCGGGTTTGAGTGAAAACAGAAGAATTATTGAGGAGGTGCAAGCTTTGGGGCATGAGGCTTCTTTAATTGATTTGAAAAAGTTTGATTTTTTTGTTCGAAACGGGGAATTTAGCTCTAATGTACTTAAGAACTTTGAGGCGGATATTGTGATTGTAAGGGGGATTTTTAGTGCAATTAAACCTGTTAGTGCAGTGCTTGGGCACTTGAGAAGAGAGGGGACAAAGGTTTTTGACAATAATTTTTTGGAAAACATGTATTCTATAAATAAGGTGGCTGATCTTGTGAAGCTTTCGGTTGGAGGTGTTTTAATTCCCGATACGTCGTACTCTGTGGATTTTTCTTTGTGGACCGAGAGGGCCAGGGCGATTGGCTATCCAATGGTTGTTAAGTCGACGCGGACGGGCAAAGGAGCCAGTGTATATAAAATTTTGAGTAAAAATGAACTTGAAAGATTGGTTGAGAGGATGGAGAGGGAGGATAAGAAGGCAAAAAACTTTTTACTGCAGGAGTATATTCCTTATATTCATGATCTTCGTGTGCTGGTTATTGGGAAGGAAACTTTTGCCATGAAGAGGATTCCTGGGGAAGGAGAGTTTAGAGCGAACTTTAGTCTTGGGGGAAGTGTGGAGCTTTATGATTTGGACGAGTCGGGGGTTAGTTTATCCAAGAAGGCAATGAAGACGGTTAATTTGAGTGTTGGAGGGGTGGACATATTAATCTCGCCGGATAATAGGCGTTATGTTTTGGAAGTTAATCATACGGCCGGTATGATAGGAATGGAAAAGGCGACCGGAAAGAATATCACAAAAATATATGTGGAGCACGCGATTTCTAACGCAAGATAGTTAGGGACAAATTTTTTTTATGAAGATATTGATAGTTGGTTTGGTAAAAAATGAACAGTTTAGAAGGTTAAGAGAGGAGGGTGAGAAAAGGGGGCATGAAGTGGAGGGCTGTTATACAAAGGAGCTAGTAATCAGATGTGACAGAACCAGCTTCACGCCTTCCCTTAGAGGGCGGCCGATGGATAGATATGATTTGATCTATCTTTGGGTTGTGGGGAGAAAGCGTTGGGAATGGTATCTTGCAGCGGAGTATCTTAACCGAAAACATGGGATTATCATTGTTAATCAAAAATCAATAGCAAAGGATTATAATTATTTTTTGACTCCCGCGGCAGACTATCTGAAGCAGACCGAAAGCAACTTTCTTTTTCCCGAGAGTGCTATTGTTTTTGACAGCAGGGGTGTGGAGAGTGTTATTAATAATTTTCGCTTTCCGCTTGTTTTGAAGGTCAGCGGTGGCAGGAAAGGAAGGTGGGTGTTTAAGATGGAGACTTTGGAGGAGCTTATGGAAAAAATAGAAGAACTTAAAGAAGTTCCCGCAGCTTTTATTATTCGTGAGTTTATTCCGAATGACGGAGACATAAGAATTTTTACTGTCGGATACAGGGCAATTGGAGCAATGAAGAGAACACCCACAAAGGAGGGGGAGTTTAGAAGCAATATTAGTCAGGGAGGAAAGGGTGAAGAATTTGATCTAAAAAAGCACTCGGAAGTTAAGAGAATTGCCGAGAAATTGAGTAAAATTACCAGAACTGAAATAGCCGGAGTGGATATTATGCTCCACAAGGAGACAGGTCAGCCTTATATATTGGAAATCAACCCCGGTCCTCAGTTTGCGGGATTTGAAGAGTATACCGATAAAAACGCCGCCAGAGAGATAATTAAATATTTTGAGGAACTTTTCTCTTCACTTTAACTCAACAGTTGCTCCTGCTGATTTGAGCTTTTCGCTAGCTTCTTTTGCCTCTTCCGGTTTTGCATCCTTGAGGATTTCAACCGGGGTGGCCTCTGTCATGTCTTTTGCTTCTTTTAGACCCAGATTTGGATTAATTTCTTTCAGAACTTTTATGACTGCGATTTTGCTGCTGCCTGCGTCGGTCATTACAACTGTTTTGTTGCCACCTTCGTCTGCTTGGGAATCTGCCTCTGCCGGTGCTCCAGCTTGTGGGGCGGCCGCGGCCATTGGCATGGCACTGACTCCAAGTTTGTCTTGAAGTTCACCCACGAGATCACTTAGTTCTAAAACCGTGAGTTTTGAAATTTCATCGACAAGTTTGGTTACTTTTTCGCTTAATTTTTTTTCTTCTGCCATTTAAGATTCACCTCCTTTTTTCTTTGCTTCTTCCAAAACAAACACCAATTTTTGCATGTTTGCTTGAAGAACTGCTATAAATGAGTACAAAGGAGAGGATATTGTTCCAAGGGCACTTTTTGTTAATTCTTCTTTGGAGGGAAGCCGTGAAATCAATTCTAAGCTGCTTTTGTTTTGAAAAAGGTCTTCTATTACACCTGCTTTGAAATTGGGGAGATTATTTTCTTTTGCAAATTTTCCCAGAGTTTGGATGGGTGCTACCGGGTCATCTTCTGAGACTATGACTGCTGTTTGGCCGGAGAGGATGGAATCATCCAGGGATTTTTTTGGTAATTTTGCTTTTTCCCCTGCAATTTTGAAGAGTGTGTTTTTAGCTACAAACATTTTGCCGCCGACTTTTTTTAATTCTTTTTTCAGAGCCTCTTGGGTTTTTACATTAAGGCCCGTGTAATCCACGAACACGACGGACTTTGCAGAACTGATCATTTCTGCCAATTTTTTTATCTTTTCTATTTTTTCCGGTTTTGGATTTGGTTTTGTCATGTTTATATTAAAGAAAAAAACCCGCCCAAAGCGAGTTATTAAAAAATACTGCTCCTCGGGGCGACTTGTTTTTTTGCGCCCTGTCTTTGGACTAGGAGTTATTATATTATGGTTTGTAGGAATGAGTCAAGTTTGGGGCGTTTCGTTTGACAACATGTTGTACAACATGTTACTATGTTTGCATGTTGAAGACATATTTGTATGTTCCGGAGGAACTTGATAAAGAAGTCAGTATGATAGCGAAAACTCGGAAATTGAGCAAGGCGGAAGTGATAAGGACAGCGCTTCGTTATGGCATTGATCGAATGAAGAAAAGCGGACCGGGATCTGCGGAGATTTTACTAAGGTTGGCCGATCTTGGCAGGAAAAATAGAGTGAGTGGGCCGAAAGATGCTTCCATGAAACTGGACAAATATCTTTGGGATAGAAATTGGACTTAATGATGGGTAAATTTTTGATTGTTGGTGATGCGGACTCCATAATTGCTCAAGTAAACCAAAAGGACTTAAAGCACAAGGAGGCTGGTGATATTAGTCAAAATTTAATCGAATTGAAAGCCCAACTTATTTATCCCGTAACAGCAGTGATTGAGGCAGTGACATTTACGCAAAGAGTTTTGAATAGCTCGGCGGCGGCGTTTGAGATAGCTGTGGAATTTGCAAACTCGGTGCAATTGGTGGATGTTGACAAAAGAATTTATTCGCATGCGGTGGACAAGTATTTTGATTTAAAGATAAGTAAAAAGGATACAATGTTTGATTGTGTTGTGGCATCTGTTGCTGATAAATATAGTGCAGATGCAATTTTTAGTTTTGATAAATTTTACAAAAAACACGGCTTTAAGCTTGTTTCGGAGTGGCTGGATGATTTGATTGGCGACTGAGGTTTTAGTATACTTTGGGTATATGGGAGAGGGAGTGGGAGAAAGAAGAGATTCTGAGATTGCTTTCGGAGAGCTTCAAAAAGATGAATTGGTTGTTCCACAAGGAGTGCTTGATGTTTATGGGCAGGTTCAGAAAATGGAGCTTCGGAAAGATGAAAAAGCGAGCGAGTTTGCTGGGCGGGTGCTTGAGGTAATTACAGCAAAAGGGCTTACGAGAGAGGAAGTCGGTCTGCTGGGTGAGTTGAGTGAAAGGAAGAGAACAGAGGTTGGTTTTCGGTATAGTGTGGCAGATGTGCAGAGCCCCGAGAGTCCTGAGCCTGTTTCGGAAGATTGGGAGCTGAAGGTTCGCGGATTGTTGGCAGAAAAGCTTGCTAGTGCTGTTGGTTCGGTAGAGAGAGGTGAGGTGGATAGTGTGGTAGATGGGGTTATGAAAAAGTTTGAAAATTATTGGGAAAAGGGTAGGATGGCGAGGGCGGCAAGGGAATCAGAAATAGTTAAGGATGCGCCTGATAAAAACCGGCAGCGTGTTTTGGATGAGTGGGCGAGCAGTATAGACAGGGATAAAAGTTCCCGTTTGGGATTGTTTAATTATTTGACTTTGCTGCATGGAGAGGATTCTGAAAAGGTTGGAGGTTTAAATGATTTGTTTGATTTTGTGCAGGGGCGAAAGATGGCCGAGAAGGTTGGAAGTGGAAAAACTCCACCTGAAATATATAAGGAAGAATACAAGAAGTGGTTGAGGGAAAGAGACAAAGGAAGTGGTAAGGAGGGTCTTTTTGGATGGAGGAGAAGAAGATAAGGTATAAGACTTAAAGCTTGTGGCTTCTGAGAAGGATTAGAACTTTTATTATATGAGAGTAGACACAACAGAACAATATGTCGGAGTAGTGGATCGGGCGGAGCGGATGTTTGTAGAGCAGGGGGAGATAGAGAATGAAGTATATGACGGTTTGTTTAGATGGGTGCGAGAAGAATATATGTCAAAAGTGAAGGAATTGGTTCCCCGAAATGGCTTTGGAAGAGATAAAAAATTGGCGGAGGCTTCGCGTGACTTGGCGAGAGTTTTGTATATCTTTTCTAAGGACAATAATGAAAAGAGACGTCGGAGAAATATGGAGAAACTGGTTGGTACTATGTTTGATTATGAAGACAAGGACAGTCTTGTGAATTGCTGTGGTGAAAGAAATAGGGAAGAAGTTTTGAGCGGTCTTTATGGCACTATTTCGGTATTAACAGCAATAAATCTTTTTGAGGAAGCTTCCCCGGGTGTTGTGTCGCAAATGAGTATTGGCGAAATTATTGCCCCGGCAGATATGGATGTGAGACATAAGGTGGATTTGATCTTGGAATTTAAAGAAAAAGGGAGAGAGCATGTTAGACTAGTTCAATTGAAAAGTGATCCGGAACAAAACGTGCTGATTGCGGAGGCTTATAAAGGCGATAAAAGGAGAGTTTTGGGCGTGAGTGATAAGTCTATAGATTCGATGTTTGGAGTAGCGAATACTATTAGTGAAAATCGGAGAAAGATGGGGATTGATGTGGGTGTTAAAGTTTTTGTTATGGTTGTACCTCATGTGGGAAGCGGGATTGTAAACATATTTGGCGGGCTTTCTGATGATGGTTTGTATGATGTGTTTGTTGAGGATCTTGGAAAACGAGGACGAGGAAGAGGGCTTTTGCCTGTAGTAGATAATGTTAGGGGAAAGGTAGGTGGTAGATATGAATAGTCGTGGCGGGCATGAACGAGAACAAGAGAATGATGAGTTTGTGATTGTTGATTTAAGCAAGGTGCGGGAGGAAGGAGCTGAAACTCCTAATTTTTCTAAGGCTTCGGATGAAGAAATTGAGGAGTGGTTGGGAAGTATTTCGGACTTTTTTCCTGAAGAGGAGCTTGAGGAGATAAGAGAGAGAATAGAGAGCTTGCGGCGAGAACTTGGTGGGGGGGGAAAGGAGGAAGATGGAACAGTTTCCAGGCGCCGTAACCAGATGTAAGGTAAGTTTAGATTTCTAACTTTACTCCCGGAGACATGGTTGAGCAGAGGGTTGCTTTGAGAATGTTTTTTGGGTCTATTTCTCTTATTATAGTTTGCAGGTTTTTTATTATTTCTTCGTCTTTTTGAGAGACTTTTCCAACAGTTGTGTGAATGACGGGAGCTTTCTTTTCAGATTTGATTTCAACAGCTTTTGCGGAGAAATTTTTAGCATCTGCTTCGGATTTAATTAGGGTTTGGTTTTTTGGATTTGGCATTAAACCTCTTGGACCTAAAATTTTTGCGAAAGGTACTAATTTGGGCATAAACTCGGGCGTTGCTAGTAGTATGTCAAAGTCGATTTTTCCACCCTTTAATTTATTAATTGTCTTTTCTGATGCTATTTCTACTCTTTTACTTTTACCAAAGGGGTGCGGGAGAATTACGGATTTATTGAAGCCTGTTTTTTTGATTTTTATGTGAAGCTCTATGGTGCTATCGAAGTTTGTGAATGACATTTCTTTTACTATTTTGACAGCGGCTGCAGGTGTATAGAATTTTGATTTGTCTACTTTTGTTTTTACGTCCGAATATTTTTTGCCGCGAACTTTTGGCTCTGATTTTTTTTGTGATTTGACATCCTCTGCTGATACGTCTTCTTTGTGTTCTTTGCTTTTGGTGTCAGGAGTGATGATGGCTGTTTTTGTTTTACCCATTTTTATTTTTTAGAAATTTT
>CAYRCU010000014.1:13586-24417 GCA_964422865.1 uncultured Gammaproteobacteria bacterium | reverse complement strand
ATCATAAATAAAGTTCCTTCAGGAGTAATTCTCACAGGCGGAGGTGCACTTACCATAGGCGCAATTGAAATCGCCAAAAAAACAATTTCCCTGCCTACTCGCATCGCAAACCCAAAAGGAGTCAAAGGTCTTGTCGACAACATCCTGGAGCCTTCATATTCAACACCAATCGGACTTGCAATTTACGCAGCAACAAATAAAATTTCCGAAAGATCCAGACCTTCTTTTTCAATGCCCACAAAAATAAAGTTTCCAAAAACTAACATTATTCCCAAGTTAATAGAAAGTATTAAAGATCTGCTCCCTTAATATTTCTTTGACAAATTACAGCTTTTTGTTAAACTGCCCCTAACTATCGGAGCGTATTAAAATATGGCACTCGTTAAACCTGATTCCAGCAGAATTGCAAAAATAAAAGTTATAGGTGTCGGTGGAGGTGGGGGAAATGCGGTTTCTTCAATGGTCGAAAATGATGAAATAGCGGGGGTTGATTTCGTTGTCGTAAATACCGACGCACAAGTTCTTCTGGACAATAAAGTAGCAACAAAGCTTCAAATTGGAGAGAAACTTACAAAAGGTTTGGGAGTTGGAGGAAATCCTGAGATCGGCTCTCAAGCCGCAGAAGAATCTCAGGAAAAAATAAAAGAGCTTCTTATCGATTCAGATATGATTTTCATTACAGCGGGTATGGGGGGAGGAACAGGCACGGGAGCAGCTCCCGTGATAGCAAAAATGGCCAAAGAAGCAGGCGCACTTACCGTTGGGGTTGTCACAAAGCCGTTTGCATTCGAAGGAAATAAAAGAGCTGTAATTGCAGAAGAAGGCGTCGATCACCTTAGAGATGAAGTGGACACCCTTATCGTAATTCCAAACCAGCGCTTAATGGATGTTATCGACAAAAAAATGACTCTTCTTGAAGCATTTAAAGTAGCAGACAGCGTTCTTTCCCAAGCCGTCGCCGGCATCGCGGAAATTATCACCACTCCAGGTCTTGTTAACGTTGACTTTGCAGATGTCAAAACAATCATGAAGGATGCAGGATCAGCTCTTTTGGGAATTGGCACAGGGGTGGGAGAAAGCAGGGCACAAATGGCAGCACGAGCGGCGATCAGTTCACCACTTCTCGATCTTTCTATCGATGGAGCACAGGGAGTGCTTCTAAACATCACGGGTGGGCCGGATCTCACAATGTACGAAGTTGACGAGGCAGCTCGAACAATCTCCTCAGCCGCTGATCCAGAAGCAAATATCATCTTTGGATCAGTAATTAAAAATGACTTTTCGGATCAAATAAGAATCACAGTAATAGCTACGGGGTTTGATGAAACTCATGCCAGGCTCACAAAGTTAAAACAACCTGAACCCACAAAAATTGAGGGTATTGTAAGCGACGCAGTAAAAAACGCAGGATTCGGTCCTGGAGAGGAAGAACAGGAAGAAGAGCAGGAACCGGAAGAGCAAGAAAGCAAAACCACAAAAAAGAATGAGTTTGGCGAGGATTTTGAAATTCCCGCTTTTTTAAGAAAAAAATAAATAATTCCTCTTTATTACCAAGCCTTCCACTTACTTCTAATTTACTGTAATATAACCTCAACGTGAGTGCAAAAAAGCCATACTTTGATTCCGTAAACCTCAAAGAGAACTTTCCCGCGATGGAAAAAAAAATTCTCGACAATTGGTACAAAAAGGGGATAGTCAAAAAATATTTGAAAAGAAACAAGAATTCCAAAAAGTACTTTTCTTTTCTTGACGGCCCCATAACGGCCAATAACCCCATGGGTGTGCATCATGCTTGGGGTAGAACCTATAAAGATCTCTGGCAACGCTATTACAACATGAAGGGGTTCAAGCAAAGGTTCCAAAATGGCTTTGATTGTCAAGGTCTCTGGGTCGAAGTCGAAGTGGAAAAAGAATTGGGTCTAAAAAACAAAAAAGATATTGAAAATCTCGTACCCCAAAAACCATTCGATTCTGTTGCAAAGTTCGTTAATTTATGCAAAGCCCGCGTACTAAAATTTGCAGATATCCAAACTCAGCAGAGCAAACGCTTAGGTTACTTCATGGATTGGGATAATTCCTATTACACCATGAGCAACGACAATAACTATATGATTTGGCACTTTCTCAAAACTGCCCATAAAAGAGGGCTCGTCTATAAGGGTCGCGACGCTGTACCCTGGTGTCCTCGCTGTGGAACTGCAATCTCTCAACATGAAATTCTCACGGAGGATTACAAAACAGTTGCCCACAAATCAATCTACTTTAAACTTCCCTTAAGGGACAACAAAAAAGAGTTTCTTTTGGTATGGACCACAACTCCATGGACAATTCCCGGAAACACAGCCGTAGCTGTCAACAAAGATCTTGATTATTCTCTTGTTGAAGAATCTCCGGGTGGCGATTGTCTTTGGGTAGCAAAGGAACTGGTAAAAAAAATATTTGACAAAAACCACAAAAAGATCCAAAAGACAACTAAAGGCTTAGATCTGGTCGGACTTAAATATCAAACACCCTTCGACACACTCCCCGTCATCAGATCAATCTCAAAAGATCATGATAATTTTCACAAAGTAGTAGCAACCGACGAAAAAATCCTCCCCGTTACAACAGAAGAGGGAACGGGCCTTGTACATATCGCAACAGGTGCAGGCACGGAAGATCACAGATTAGGCAAAAAGTTAAATCTTCCCATCCTGCCGGTAATAGAAGAAAACGCGCAATATTTAAAAGGCTTTGGCTGGTTAAGTGGAAAAAACGCCAAAAAACATCCCGAATTAATCCTTGATTATTTAAGTACAAATTCAAAAAAAGAAACCGATTGGGTGTATAAAATCGAATCATACAGTCACAAATATCCAACATGTTGGCGCTGCAAAACGGAACTCGTCTGGCGCGTAGTGGACGAGTGGTATATAAGCACAGAACCAATAAGAGAGGATATGAAAAATGTTGCCAAAAGAACACGGTGGATACCGAAGTTCGGTCTCAAAAGAGAGTTAGATTGGCTCAATAACATGGATGATTGGCTAATATCCAAAAAACGCTTCTGGGGCTTGGCACTGCCCATTTGGGAATGCAAATGCGGGCACTTTGAAGTAATTGGAGGACTTGAAGAATTAAAGCAAAAAGCCATTGAAGGCTGGAAAGACTTTGAAGGAAATACTCCTCATAGGCCCTGGATAGACAAAGTCAAAATCAAATGTAACAGATGCGATAAACCTATGACAAGAATCCCGGATGTCGGAACCCCATGGCTTGACGCAGGCATTGTGCCGTTTTCCACAATCTCAAAAGACAACAAAAGCGCTCCGCTATATAAGATCAATAGAAAAGAGTGGGAAAAATGGTTTCCTGTGGACTTTATTACAGAATCATTTCCAGGACAGTTTAAAAACTGGTTTTACGCGGTCATTGCCATGAGCACTGTTCTTGAAAACAAAGAGGCTTTCAAAACCTGTCTCGGATTTGCTACGCTTCTGGCCGAAGACGGCAGGCCTATGCACAAAAGCTGGGGAAATTCCATTGAATTTAATGAAGGGGCAGATAAAATTGGAGTTGATGTTATGCGTTGGATGTTTGCAAGACAAAACTATGCCGACAACATGCTTTTTGGCTACAAAACGGCAGATGAGATCAGAAGACAATTCCACTTGAAGCTCTGGAACATCTACAATTTTTTTGTAACCTACGCAAATCTCGACAACTGGACTCCTAACAAAAATATTTCTCTTTCCGATTCAAATCTTTCAGTTTTAGATCAATGGATCCTTTCTCGCCTTGAGCAAACCACAAAAGATGTTACGAAAGCTCTGGATGATTTCGAAGCAAAAGACGCGGCAGAATCTCTTGAGAGTTTTGTAGAAGATCTCTCAAATTGGTACATTCGCCGCTCCCGCCAGCGCGTGGCACCATGGCAGCAAGATAGAGAGGATAAAAATGCTTTTTATCAAACTTGCTATTTTGTAATCGTAACTTTATCCAAACTTTTAGCCCCATTTACACCTTTTCTAGCAGAAAAAATCTTTAAAAACCTAACTAAAGAGGAGTCCGTACATTTGTCCGACTGGCCGGCACAGAGTCATGAAATCAACCAGAAATTGCTCTCGGATATGAATAATCTTCGGCTCGCAGTGGAAGATGCTCACTCCCAAAGAAAACAAAAGGGAATTCCCGTGCGTCAGTCACTTTCCTCCCTCACTTCAACTCTTCCCTTCAATCCTCCCGATAAAAGTCTCCATTATCTTCTTTTGGACGAATTAAATGTAAAGGCTTGGGTAATCAAAAAAGGTCCTAAAATTAGTTCTCATTTCGACACAAAACTAACCCCCCAGCTAAAAGAAGAATCTCTCGCTCGCGAGCTGATTCGAAAAATCCAATCTACTAGAAAAGAAATGCAGGTTGACATAAAAGCTAAAGTAAACGTTCAAAATAATTGGCTGCCCAAAAGCTCCGCACTTCAAGAATTTATAAGAACAAGGGCGGGAGTAGAAAAACTCACCAAGGGACCTTTTAAAATTACGCTCAAAAAATGAGAAACGAGCCTTGGTTAATTTCCAGCATATCCTTTCTCCTGTTTATCGGTTTTTTCATTCTTCGCTCCATCGCACCCGGGGTTTTCCCGGTTTACTATTTATATTTATTTTTAGGCGTGGCCCTATTTTTAATTTTTTCTAAATTAGACTTCGAAATTCTGAGCACTTTTTCAACACTCTTGTTTATAGGTTCCGTAATTTTTCTTACTCTTCCGTTGCTCGTTGGACAAATCACAAGAGGTACAATTCGCTGGATTCCAATTGGCCCCCTCACAATTCAGCCCGCCGAAATAATCCGCCCTTTTATTCTTATTTTTTTTGCAAAATTTCTCACAGTAAAAACAGTTACCGTAAACAGGCTTTTTAAGGCCGGTCTCTTATTTTCCATTCCCTTCTTTCTAATCGTTATTCAGCCCTCCCTGGGAGTGGCAATCCTAACTGCCATCGGTTTTTTAGGGGTAGTTTTATCAATAAAAATTGACAGAAGAATACTCCTTACAGGATTTATAACAACAGTGCTGCTTTTGCCTTTCTCGTGGTTTCTTTTGGCTCCCTATCAAAAGACAAGAGTCTTAGCGTTAATTTCTCCCGCTTCAGACCCTAGGGGAGCGGGGTACAATAGTATTCAATCAATGATCTCGGTAGGATCCGGAAAACTTTTTGGCAGGGGATTGGGAGAGGGAGTACAAACACAGCTTTCATTTCTTCCCGAACGCCATACGGATTTTGTTTTTGCCTCAATAAGTGAAGAACTTGGACTACTGGGGTCCACTCTAATCCTTTTTGCCAGTTTATTTCTTCTTTACAGAATAATAATAATTGCTGAAAATTCCATTAATAATACAGCAAAAGCTTTTGCTTCAGGAGTTTTTCTGACTCTTTTCGCTCAAATCTTTGTTCATATAGCCATGAATATGGCTCTCCTGCCAATTACGGGAATTCCGCTCCCTCTGGTTTCAGCAGGAGGATCTTCTTTAATTGCAACACTTACAACCTTAGGTATTGTCATAGGAACTAAAAAGCATTAAAATACGCCTGTCCTATCTCTTAAAATGAAATATGCAATAATTCGCCTTCAAGGCCACCAGCACAAAGTAACAGAAGGGCAAGAGCTCTTGGTGGACTCACTGGGAGGCAAAAAACCAAACCCGGAAGTTCTCTTATTAGTAAATGATAAAAAGATTCAAATAGGTACTCCCGTTTTAAAAAACGCAAAAGTAGCTATAAAAGTCCTGGGCGAAGAAAAAGGAAAAAAGCTTTACGTTAAAAAATACAAAGCCAAATCTCGCTACAGAAAAAAAATCGGCTTCCGACCAAATTACACCCGACTGCAAATCACAAAAATATCATGAGTCACGTATAGAAATATATCAAAACATATGCTTTTGTAATATTGACATCCGTGAAAACATGAAATATTATTAGCACTAAGAAAATGGCACACAAAAAGGCAGCAGGAAAGACAAAACAACACAAAAGACCCGATGGTAAAAGACTGGGATTGAAGGCTCACAGTGGACAAAAAGTGAAAAAAGGGTCAATCCTGGTTCGTCAAAGAGGGACTAAATTGCATCCGGGCAAAGGGGTTTCTATGGGTCGAGACCACACACTTTTTGCACTTATGCCCGGAGTTGTTACATTCAGTCAAAGACTTGGTAAAAAAGTAATTTCTATCATTTCAAACTAATATGGCTGAAGAAATCTTGCAAATACCGGTAAACGAGCTTCAAAGCAACCCTCTTCAGCCTCGCGGCTCAATAACACCAGAAAGTTTAGTCGATTTAGTTGACTCCATAAAAGAGCATGGAATCCTTGAACCATTAATTGTGGCCAAAACACCGGCAGGATTTCAAATTATCGCGGGTGAACGCAGATGGAGAGCCGCTAAACTTGCAGGTTTCACTCATGTTCCAGCGGTTATCCGTGAAACCACCCCCAAAGGAATGCTTGAAATGGCAATCGTAGAGAATGTTCAAAGACTAGATTTGAACGCATTAGATAGAGCATCAGGTTTCGAGCGTTTGATGAATGAATTTGGACTAACCACTTCCGAAATATCAGTACGCATAGGGAAATCAGTAGCCTACGTCTCAAATTCTATGCGCCTCCTGTCTCTCCCGGATGCTCTTAAAGACGGCCTTCTTTCGGGACTCATCACGGAAGGACATGCCAGAGCCCTCTCCTCAATTGACGACCCGACATTAATGGTAGAAGCCTACAAGACCATTCTAAGAGAATCAGGATCAGTCAGACGGGCAGAAGAACTTGCTCGAAGAATGAAAGCACAATCCAAACAGCCTCCGAAACCAAAAACAAGCATTTCTGAAATGCGAATAGTATCAGAAGAAATCGATCGCATGCAGGAAGAAATGCAAAAGTCACTTTCGAAAGAAAAAGAAGATAACAAAAAGACTCAGGTAAAATTAGTTCGCTCAAGGAGTCAAACAAAAATCACATTTATCTTTAAGGGCAACACAGAAGAAACAGAAGAGAAATTAAACAAAGTATACAGAGGAATCGTAGAAAGCTCTTAAATAAAACCTATTCCAAAGCAAACACAGCCTCTGGAATCTTCCCGGCGTCCGTAAGCGGCCAGTAAATAATCCAAGCTTTACCTGTAATCTTATCAGCACCTATAAACCCAAATCTCCTTGAATCCAATGAATGCTCTCTATTATCACCCATCATAAAGTATTTTCCTTCAGGGACAATAAGAATTTGCCCTTCATTCAAGAAGTTGCCGGGGTAAGTAACAGCTTCCGGAGGTAAATACTTTTCATTCAAGACTTTACCGTTAATATAAACAGTATTATGTCTTATTGAAATTGTCTCTCCGGGTAAAGCAACTATTCGCTTTATATATTCCTCCTTATAATCTGGTGGGGCCTTAAACACAACCACATCGCCGCGTTTGGGCTCACCAACACGGTAAGACAACTTATCAGTTAACAAATATTGCGCATTGTGAAAATTAGGCTCCATCGAATTTCCTTTAATCTTATGGGGCTGTAAAATCAGAAGATAAATAAAAAGAAAAATGCTAATAGCAAAAACAACAACCTGGACAAGCTCCAGTAAAAAAGACCCAATCCTTCTAAACAAAAACATACAAAAATTATAGATCTATCCACTCCCACTAACAAGTCGCAAACTAATGTCCACAACCTCTCATACTCAAAAGATTTCCATCACTATCATATTCTTCAGGTACTTTATATTCTGCTGGTAACCAAGCGCATGGGTAATTTCCAGACTCTCTTATTGCTTTAAGTGCTGCCTTTTCACTTTCAGTAACACTTCTTTCAGGAGAACTATCTCCGGTTATATCATTTTTAATAACACTTTCTTCAGGAGAACCATCTGTAAACTGGCCTTTTATATCATTTTCTGGTGTCATTTTTAATCACCCCCTTCCGCTTTTAATACATCTTCTTGTGAAAAAATCGGCAAATAAATAGCATGCATCAAGTTGGCTGGATATCTGCCACCATTCTCCTCCAAAGCAACCACCAATCTTCTAAAAGGTTCCTCGTCACTATCAAGCAGTCCCGCCTTGCGCAGCAAGCGACAAAGAGCTCCATCAGTGGCACCGGAGCTGTACACATCATCCATAAAAACAATTGCACCACCACTCATCTTTTTGATAGAAGCAGCTTGTTCCCTTTTTAGCGCCAGTACCTTTTTTTTCCCCGTTATTGGAACATACTCTTCCACCCAATCATATTCTTCAGCAGAAAATTCATCTGCCCTGCCCCCTTCAATAACATGCAAGTTCACATCATCGTCCTCAAGCATGTCGACAGCCGCTTGAATCATGGGGACGGACTTCGACGAGTCCGGTGCAATTACGCACAATGGTCCTTCTGCCTCTCTTACTGCTTCTTCCAGCATCTTAGCTAAAGCGCCGCTCCCGTGCCGGCACACATCAACCTCAAGGGGATTGTAATAAGCAATGAAAACATCATCACCGACATTCTTCAAGGGCAATCTCAACCCGTCGACACAATACACAACACCATCACCGCTTTTTTCCAATAGTTCGTCACGTTCACATCCCATAATTTAACAACAAGACCACACTACACCAAAAAATAAGATGATTCAATTCTGTCTTTTGCTTGCCCTGGGTGATAAAATAACTATTTAATACCGGCAATGGAACTATAGCTCAGTTGGCTAGAGCGTTCGATTCACATTCGAAAGGTCCCAGGTTCGAGTCCTGGTAGTTCCACAATAAACTTAAGGAAAATAAACAACTTCAACACTCTCTTCCGAAGTATTTCCGGCTCTGTCTTCTGCAACAATTTTTATTTCATTAGTTCCCGAGTTAAGCCCAACCTTTAAGCTAAATTTGCCCTCAAAAGTAAGCACCGCAAGTTTCCCGTTCACGGTGACCCTGGCATCAGGTTCTGTTTTACCTTCCACCGAAACCAATCTCTCCTCCTCGCCATGAAATTCACTTCCCGAATTCGGATTTGTTACACTTATTTCAGGCGGCTCGTTATCAAAAAAAACGGTATACTTTCGAGTTTCTACACTTCTGTTTCCGGCTCCATCCGAAATCCAAGCAACAAATGTATTTTCTCCCTCCTTTAAGTTCAGGGTAATCTCAAATTCTCCATCGCTCGATATAACAACTTCCTTTTGCACACCATTAATATCAATCACAAAAATAGCACCCGGCTCACCCACACCGGTAATTTGCAGCCTATCCTCACTTACGTATTCATCCACAGCATCAATTCTTGGAGGCGCCGGGGGAGTGGTATCAACCAAAACGAAAGAACTTTTTCCATCAGAAAATTCACTAATAAAATTCGCGATCCCGGAAAAAATACCAATTCCAAAAAACAAAAGAAAAACCATTAACAAAATTGTAAGAACAATGTAAAAAAACGCACTCCTGCGCGCCCTTTTTTTTTCAATCCTTCTTAATCTCGAATATCTCTTTATCATTTTCTTTGAGCCGATGGGTGGATTCGAACCACCGACCCACGGTTTACGATACCGTTGCTCTACCAGCCTGAGCTACATCGGCTAACTCACAAATACTATACCAAATTATACAACAGCCAACTAAATTCCAGTCCTGTGATAATATGAATCTGTGAAAAGCATCATAAACTTTGTAACAAGTTTCATACTAGCTGCTCTCTTAATAATCATTGCTTTCAAGCTCTTCGTTCGCCCATGTAACACATTCGATGAAAATAACCGTGCAATCCAAAACTGCAAGTGCTTGGGAAAAGTTATAAACATAAAGTCTCTTTTGGGAGAAAAAAGCGCCTCAGATCTTCCCAAAACCGAGTCTTGTGTAGGAATAATAAAAAAGCGCCTCTGAGCGGCGGAGGAGTTTCGAACTCCCGACCTTCTGCTTGGGAAGCAGACGCTCTGCCAACTGAGCTACCGCCGCGAATGAAATGAGCGGAGGCCAAGCTATGCTTACCGCCGCGAATGAAATGAGCGGAGGCCAAGCTGCGCTTACTGCGCGAACAAAAAACTCCGTCTGTCCAATTATACCACCATTCACGGAAGCAAAAACTCATTTCCTGCATGAATCAAGTCCGGGTTAGAAAGATTATTTATCTTTGCTATTTCCACCCACCTAAACCCATCACCATAAATCTCTGTTGCTATACTCCAAAGGCTGTCTCCTCGCTTCACTGTATACATCTTGCCGGCTTCAACGACATTTTCCGATACAGCATCACCCTCAATACCATTCTGATTGTCAACCAATGGAATCTTTAGTTCCTGTCCAGTCTCTATTTCACCCGTTTGATTCAAGTTATTAGCTTTCATTATCTCCACCCATTTAAATCCATCACCATACTCACTTTCCGCAATTGACCATAAAGTATCACCCTCACTAACTGTATAAACATCCTCCTTTCGCTCAGAGGAAACAGTAGGTAATTCAACTTTTGGCTCAAGATTTCTAAAATAATTAACAACCAACGCTCCAACCACCAAAACCACCATTGCCCCCAGCACTACACTAATAGTGGATTCATTTAATCTTAGAAGTTTAAGAATATTTTTTAAATTCAATACTTTCACCCCCTATTTAGGGCAGAAAATAGATTTGACATGAATTTATACAAGGAAGTAGAAGATGTCAAGTGCAAAGTTCCTTTCAACATGCCCCCCAAGGACACACGATGAGCGAACGGATGTGAGCGAGGCCAGGGGGATTCGCGGTGCATAGCCCTTCCTCTAAATGCGCTCTCGAAGACGCATGGCAAGCGAACGGATGTGAGCGAGGCCAGGGGGATTCGCGGTGCATAGCCCTTCCTCTA
>CAYRCU010000014.1:13291-13486 GCA_964422865.1 uncultured Gammaproteobacteria bacterium | reverse complement strand
CGCTCTCGAAGACGCATGGCAAGCGAACGGATGTGAGCGAGGCCAGGGGGATTCGAACCCCCGATCTCCTGCGTGACAGGCAGGCGCTTTGAACCGCTAAGCTATGGCCCCGAATTTATGAGGGGACACAAGGTTTTCCTTATGGCCCCGAATTTATGAGGGGACACAAGGTTTTCCTTATGGCCCCGAATTTAT
>CAYRCU010000014.1:5252-13191 GCA_964422865.1 uncultured Gammaproteobacteria bacterium | reverse complement strand
GAGGGGACACAAGGTTTTCCTCGTAAATTATATAATAACTAAACTCCTCATGCTACTATTTACTTAGTTCAAGCCACCATGAAAACCTCAAAAAACATCACCAACATTGAACTCGCCGAACTTCTTCGCAACATTGCTGCCTCCTACAAATTAAAAGATCCTTCAAAGTACAAGTTTCAAACTATAGCATACGAACGCGCCGCAGACGCCATAGAACACCTCTCAAGTGAGGCCAAAGATCTCTTTGACGAAGGAAAGCTGGAAGAAATCCCTGCGATAGGCAAAAGTATCGCAAACCACCTCTCAGAAATCTTTAAAACAGGCAAATCCAAGCATTTTGAATCTCTCTTAGATGACATACATCCGGCCATTTTCGAGCTTATCAAAATTCCGGGCATTGGTCCTAAAACCGCTCAAAAACTTACTCTCGAACTAAATATCTCTTCCAAAGATCCGATTTCACAGCTTGAAATCCTTGCAAAAGAAGGAAAAATTGAAAAACTGGAAAATTTCGGAAAAGACTCTCAGGAAGAAATATTAAAAAACGTTTCAGAACATAAAAAAAAGCCTAAAGCACGGCTTC
The DNA here is from genome assembly GCA_964422865.1 of uncultured Gammaproteobacteria bacterium. Classification (GTDB taxonomy): domain Bacteria; phylum Patescibacteriota; class Microgenomatia; order UBA8517; family UBA8517; genus CAYRCU01. The sequence continues at coordinate 12,608 of CAYRCU010000014.1, read as the reverse complement.
TTCTTCCAAAAGCAGAAAACATCGCAGAAATGATCATTGCATGGATGAAAAAAAATAAACACACAGAAAGTGCCGACCCCTTGGGAAGTCTCAGAAGAAGGGCATCGACAGTGGGGGATATCGACATCTCCGTCGCCACAAAAAACCCCAAAAAAGTTATCGACCACTTCACAAACTATCCTAAAAAAACTCGAGTCCTCAAAAAAGGTGATACCAAAGCCTCAATCATCTGTCCGGGCAATATTCAAATAGATCTCATGACCCAGTCCCCGAATTCATACGGATCACTTCTCCAGCACTTCACAGGCAGCAAGCACCACAACATTGCTCTTCGCGAACATGCCATTAAAAAAGGTCTTAGTCTGTCCGAATACGGAATAAAAAAACATGGAAATCTCAAAAAATATCGCACAGAAAAAGATTTTTATAAAGCACTGGGCATGGACCTCATCCCACCTGAGCTTCGTGAAGACACCGGGGAACTGGAAGCCGCACTAAATCACAAACTGCCCGTACTCATAGAAGAAAAGGATATAATATCCGATCTACACATTCATTCCGATTTTAACATAGAAACAAGTCATGACTATGGAGAGTCCAGCATGCAGGAACTCACCAACTTAGCTTCAAATCTAGGATATGAATATATCGCCTTTACGGAACATAACCCTTCACAAAGAGGTCACACAGAGAAAGAAATCGTGGAAATTCTTAAATTAAAGCGTGAAAAGGTTGAGAAATTAAATTACTCAATTTCTAGAAACGAAAGAAACAGAGTCCAAAAAGTGTTCAATAGCCTTGAAATTGACATATTGCCCGACGGCACACTTCCACTAAAAGACAAAAGCTTAGAAACACTTGATTTTGCACTGGTTTCCATTCACTCAAGCTTCAAACTTTCAAGGGAAAAAATGACACAAAGAGTCTTAAGAGCACTTTCTCATCCTAAAGTGAAAATATTTGCTCATCCCACAGCTCGAAAAATAAATCACAGAGAAGGTGTTGAATTAAATTGGGAAAAAATATTCGATTTCTGCTTAAAAAACAATAAGTGGATAGAAATAAATGCAAGCCCTATGCGTCTAGATTTGCCCGATTTTTTGGTTCGAGAAGCTACAAAACTGGGAATCAAATTAACACTTGGGACAGATTCACATCACAAAGACCACTTGAAATACATGAAATACGCGGTTTCCGTAGCACGTCGAGGGTGGGCCACAAAAAAAGACGTCATAAACACAAAAACTTTGAACAACTTCGAAAAACTGTTAAAATCATAAAAGCTAAAAGGAGGTGACTACAATATGAACATGATATTTATTTTTACACTCATAATACTGGTTGGCCTTATTGTCTGGGTAATCACAAACTATAACTTTTTTGTCAGTTCCAAGGCCAGAATCAAGGCGGCTGTCCAAGAAATCGGAAACCAACTGAAGCGCCAAGCGGATCTTATTCCCAATCTCGAGTCTTCGGTCAAAGGCTACTTAAAGCACGAGAAGGATATATTCAAAAACCTTACGGATGCCAGAAAACAAATAGACTCAGCCATAAAATCAGGTGACGTCCAAAAAATGGCCGACGCAGGTTCACATTTGGCAGAAGTACTGCCAAAACTCCAAATCTTAGTCGAGGATAACCCTGAAATCAAATCAGACGCCGTCGTAGCAAAGTTAATGAACGAACTGAGAGACACCGCAGATAAGGTTATGTATGCAAGACGCCTCGTAATAGATTTAACGGCAGATTACAACGTACGACGAGTAACTGTTCCGAGCAGTTTTATCGCAAGTCTTTTCAAATTTGAAGAATTACAAGGGCTTATAACACCCCAAAAGGGAGAACACCTTGAAGTTTCAGCAAAAGACACAAAGACACCCAAGGTTAACTTGTGATGCAAAACATTTACGAAGTCCAGTCAAGAAACAAAAGAAAAAGTGCAACTATTGTTGTTGTATTTATGATCTTTGTGGCGTTAAGCATTTATATTCTCTCCCAAGCCTTTGGAATTTATATGGGCTACAGTCCCGGAGGGTTAGGCTACGTCGGAATAGCTCTCATACTTTCAGGATTTATGAGTCTGGGAAGTTACTACTTCTCCGATAAAATAGTTCTTGGAATATCAGGTGCAAAAGAAGCAAACAAAGAAAAATATTTTGACTTCTATACAACCGCAGAAAATCTCGCAATTGCAACGGGCCTCCCAAAGCCCAAGCTATACGTAATTAACGATTCTGCCCCAAATGCTTTCGCAACAGGAAGAGATCCCAAGAATGCGGTAATCTGTGTAACGACGGGGCTCCTTGACAAACTAGATAGAACCGAACTGGAAGGAGTGATAGCTCACGAACTTTCACACATCAAAAACTACGATATCAGACTAATGTCAATAGTTGCAGTAATGGTGGGTACAATAGCTCTTTTAGGTGATTGGTTTCTAAGAATACAGTGGTATGGGGGAAGAAAATCAAGAGGTAATGACAATAATAAGACGGGAGCAATTTTTCTCTTTCTGGGCATTTTATTCGCAGTTCTCTCACCAATCATCGCGCACCTAATCAAACTTGCCATCTCAAGGAGAAGAGAATTCATGGCCGACGCAAGTGCGGTTGCAATTACGCGTCAGCCATCGGGTCTAATTTCGGCATTAACAAAAATTTCAAATGATAAAGAAGCGCTCGAAGCCGCCAACAAAGCCACAGCACACATGTACATTATTAATCCTTTCAAAGGGAAACAAGACAAGCGTGCAATGAGCAAGCTGTCAGGTCTCTTCAACACTCACCCCCCGGTCTCAAAGAGAATCCAAATACTTCAAGAGATGCTCTAATCATCTTTCTTGCTCAAGTAGTATTAAAAAGCTATCATATACTCATGTCAAAACTCACTTCTGACGATATAAAAGACATAGCAAAACTTTCGAACCTAAAACTAAGTAAAAAAGAAATAAAAAAACTTCAAAAAGATCTCTCAAAAGTTATTTCGTACATAGATCAATTAAGCAAAGTGGATACAAAAGAAACAGAACCCACTGCTCAAACGACAGATCTCACAAACATCACCCGTCCAGATCAAATAAACTCTACCGAAATCCTGCCAGTTGAAAAAGTTCTCTCAGGAACTCAAAAAATTCACAATAATTACTTTTTAACCCCAGCAGTATTAGACAAAACAAATGAATAATTTGCCACTAACAATCTCAAGTCTGCAAGAAGGTCTTAAAAAGAAAAAGTTTTCATCGGTTGAAATTGTTGATAAATATCTTAAAAGAATTAACAATCTCAATCCCAAGCTAAATGCTTTTTTGACCGTTTCCGAAAAACACGCCTACAAACAGGCTAAAAAAATAGATGGGTTAATAAAAAACAACCCAGACGCATTCAAGGAGTTCCCTCTTCTTGGTACCGTGGTTGCATATAAAGATCTTTTTCTAACCAAAGGAATTCGCACAACAGCAGGTTCGCGTGTATTAGATACCTTTATCCCTCAATATTCTGCAACGGTAGTTAAGCGCTTGGAAAAAGCAGGCTGCTTGACAATCGGTAAAACAAACCAGGACGCCTGGGGACACGGCTCCTCAGGAGAAAACTCCGATTTTGGTCCCACTAAAAATCCGTGGAACACTAATTTTGTGCCAGGCGGCTCCTCCAGCGGTTCAGCTGTCGCAGTAGCTGCATCTCTTACAACCATCGCAACAGGAACTGATACGGGAAGCTCAGTAAGGCTTCCGGCAAGTTTTACAAACACAGTCGCGTTAAAACCTACCTATGGGGCAGTCTCTCGATATGGAATTATCGCCATGGCATCATCCCTTGATTCAATCGGCCACATCACCCAAACAGTAGAAGATTGTGAAAGAGTATTCGCTATCACAAAAGGAAAAGATACACATGACAGCACAACAGTAAACCAAAAGCAAAAAAAACTTGGGAAAAAACCAATAATAGGAATTCCCAAGGAGTATTTCACGGATGATCTCAATAAAGATGTAAAAAAACTAACACTTCAAGCAATTGAAGTGTTCAAGGGGCAGGGGATAGAAATAAAAGAAATTAGCTTACCTCATACTAAATATGGAATCTCTGTTTATTACATCATAATGCCTGCAGAAGTATCTTCTAATCTCGCTCGTTTCGATGGAATACGCTTTGGAAACGACAGGGAATACTTTGGTGAAGAGGCAAAGCGCCGCATCATGCTTGGAAGCTATGTCCTCTCAACAGGATATTATGATGCCTATTACCTAAAGGCCATGAAGGTTCGAACTAAAATCAGAGAGGATTTTGCTAACGTTTTCAAAAAAGTTGATGCAATCCTTGCCCCCGTATCCCCCGCTCCTCCCTTCAAAATAGGGGAGCGCACCAAAGATCCTCTTCAAATGTATCTTTCCGATATACTCACGGTTACCGCAAACCTCGCAGGTATCCCGGCCCTGGCCATCCCGGCAGGTTTCACCGACTCCAATCTCCCAATCGGGTTTCAACTCATGGGGGACAGATTTGCCGAAAGTACTCTCTTTACCCTTGGAAAGCTATATCAAGCACATACAAACTGGCACAGTAAAACACCTAATTTATGAAGGCTTTCAGAACAATTCTCATAAATAGAAATTTTTTTCTTCTTTGGGTTTCTCAATTTCTGTCTCAAATTGCAATTCACACTTTAAATTTTTTGATAATCCTTAAAATCTATGATCATACAGAATCCGTTATCGCAACTTCCACAGTATGGTTGGCCTATATCCTTCCGGCAATTCTTATCGGTCCATTAGCCGCAGTTTACGTAGATCTGATCAGCAAAAAAAAAGTCTTAGTTCTAACAAACCTAATACAATCTGCCATCATATTCCTGTATGCATTTTCCTATGCTAATCATATTTACCTCTCCTACGTTGTAGTTCTTCTTTATTCATTCTTTAATCAATTCTACATCCCGGCTGAAATATCAGCTCTCCCCTTTCTCGTTGACAACAAAAGACTTCCTCAGGCAAACGGGCTTTTTTTAATGACGTACCAAGCAGCACTTATTGTCGGATTTGGTCTCGCAGGTTTAGTGGTGAACAGCCTTGGCTTCCAATCAGCATTTTTACTGGCAAGTCTGCTGGTTTTTCTTGCATTTCTAAGTGTAAACTTGCTTCCCGAAATCAAAATCAAAGCTAAGTTAGATCCTAAAATAAAGGGAGTGAACAAATTCTACGGCGAAATGATCTCAGGAATAAACTTCATCAAAGACAATCCACAGGTTTTTCTTGCCTTTTCAACCATAGTAGGCCTCCAGGCACTCCTTCCTATATTCGTCGTAAATCTTCCATCCATTACAAAAGAAATACTCAAGCTAAATCCCCACTATGCGGGTATTATCACCACCCTGCCGGCAGGAATCGGCGCAGCAGTAGGAATTCTTTTAATTTCCCGCCTGTCACAAAGGTGGAGAAAAAAAGAAATAGTAAAAACTGCACTTACCGCTCTGGTGGCAGCATTCTGGCTTTTGGTAATTCTCACTCCATTCCTATCTTTCCCATACAAAATAATCATATCTACAATTCTCTTTATTATTTTAGGGATATCGTTCATTTCAATCTTTATAACTGCTCAAACCCACCTCCAAATCCTCACGCCTAAAAATATGATGGCAAGAGTCTTTGGAAATTTATGGTTTTTAACAAGCATCGCGACAATTGTACCAATGTTTTTCTCCGCAGCTATAACAGAAATATTTGGAGTAAAGCTTCTTATAATTGTAATCGGGCTCGCTTTATTAATAATTAGGCTCATGTACAATAAAATCACCGACTACAATTTAGAAATACTAAAAACATGGACAAAAACTTTGAACCAGTCATAGGCCTTGAGGTGCACATCGAGCTTTCCACTGCATCAAAAATGTTCTGCAGCTGTCCTGCAAATCATTTCGCCAAACCCCCCAACACTCAAACGTGCCCCGTATGTTTGGGTTTGCCGGGAGCACTCCCCACAACAAATCAAAGGGCCATCGAAGAAACAATAAAGTTCGGATTAGCTCTAAATTGCAATATAACCGAATTCTCAAAATTTGATCGGAAGCACTATTTCTATCCGGATCTCCCAAAAGGTTATCAAATAAGTCAATACGATCTCCCTCTCTGTACAAACGGGAACTTAAACAAAATTAAAATCAGAAGAATCCACATAGAAGAGGATACTGCAAAACTGGTTCACAAAAAAGCAGATTCGCTCATAGATTTCAACAGAAGCGGCGTACCCTTAATGGAACTTGTTACAGAACCCGATTTCCACGATATCCACACAGTCATCAAATTCCTAAAGGAAATCCAACTTATCGTCAGATATTTAAAAATCTCTACTGCGGATATGGAAAAAGGTTCCATGCGTCTTGAAGCAAACATCTCACTTAAGCCCTTAAATTCCAAAAAATTGCCAAGCTACAAAGTTGAGCTAAAAAACATTAATTCCTTCCGCTTTCTTAAAAAAGCTCTAAAAGCAGAAATCAAAAGGCAAGCCAGTTTGCTTGCCTCAGGAAAAACTCCAGTCCAAGAAACAAGGGGATACAATGAACAATCCGAAAACACTTTCAGTCAAAGAATCAAAGAAGAAGCTCAAGACTATAGATATTTCCCCGAGCCGGACATCCCCCCGCTTACTATCACAGCCGAAAATATAAAAGCAATCAAAAGAACCATGCCCGAACTTCCCCAAGAAAAGAAAAAAAGGTTTATTAATACTTTCAATATTCCCGAAAATTATACTGAAATCTTAATTCAAGACCCTTCTCGGGCGCAGTATTTCGAACAAGCAGTAAAACTAGGAAAAAAATATCAAATTTCCTCCAAACAAATAGCATCTATCATGGTAAACCAAAATTTGGACAAAGGCTTCAAAGAACCGGCCGGTTTGATTAAAAAGCTTGTTACACTAACCAAAAAATCTTATGCAAACATAAAGGATACTGAAGAAGCAATCAAAAAAGTCCTTCTCCAAAACACCAAAGCCATAGTAGATTACCAAAGAGGAAACACAAAAGTCGCTGGTTTTCTAACGGGACAGGTTCAAAAAATCCTCAAAGGTACGGGTAATCCAAAACTAATCCTCGACATTCTGAAAAAAAAGCTGCAAGAAAAGTAAAATTTTAACTATTAAAATCTGTGATAACCCTGATAAGATATATTTAAAGTGGGAAAGAAAAAACGCTTCGTACATCTCCATCTTCACACGGAGTATTCACTCCTAGACGGGCTTTCAAAAATAAAGCCCCTAATGGAACATATTAAAGAAAACAATATGGATTCTGTTGCAATAACCGATCACGGAACCATGTATGGAGCTACCGAAAAGGCAACCGAAACCTTCATGCAGGGGT
>CAYRCU010000014.1:0-5242 GCA_964422865.1 uncultured Gammaproteobacteria bacterium | reverse complement strand
ACCATGTATGGAGCTATAGAGTTTTACAAAAAAGCCAAAGAACTAAAATTAAAAGCAATCATAGGTTTGGAAGCATATATCACAAATGTTGATCACAAAATACGTGGCGAAAGAAGCAAAATAAAAAATTACCACCTCACTCTTCTTGCAAAAAACTTTGAAGGCTATCAAAATTTAATAAAGATCACCTCAACCGCTCATCTTGAAGGTTTCTATTACCGTCCAAGAATAGACCACAAAACTCTCAAAAAATATTCAAAGGGAATAATCTGTCTCTCAGGATGTGCTGCCAGCGAGCTTTCACAAGCAATTATTGAAGGCGACACAAAAAATATAAATAAAACCCTGTCGTGGCATCAAGATGTATTTGGGGAAGACTATTACTTGGAAATACAGCGCCACAAGCACGATAAATACCTTCCAAAAGCGCCCGACCAAATAATAAAAGAGGAGCTTGCCAAAATGGCCGCGAACGAAAAGAAGATAAACGATGAAATTATAAAACTTAGCCGTCAACATGGAATACCGATTGTCGCCACAAACGATGCCCACTACATTAAACCCCAAGATGCCGTAGCGCAAGACGCTTTGGTATGTATCTCTACCGGGAAAAACATTGCGGAGACAAAACGCCTAAGATTCCTAGACACTCCAACATTCCACACTGCAACTCCTGAAGAAATGTTTGATCTGTTTTCAGATCTTCCCGAAGCACTGGAAAATACTGTCAAAGTAGCGGAAAAAACAAACTTGGAAATTACAATAGGAAAATTTTTCTTCCCTAAAATCAACCTTCCAAAAGGAGTTTCAGCAAAAAAGGAACTTATTCGCAAATCAAACGAGGGATTAAAAAAATACTACAAAAAAGTAACTAAAGAAGCACAAAAACGTCTTGACTATGAACTTGAAGTCATCACTTCAAAAGGCTACTCCACCTACTTTCTGATCTTTCAGGACATGGCTCAGTGGGCTCACAAACGATTGATTCCAATCAACGTAAGAGGGTCGGTCGCAGGATCTCTCGTCTCCTACGTTCTGGGAATCACAACAATAGATCCAATCAGGTTTCAAATCCCCTTTGAAAGATTCCTTAACCCCTACAGACCATCGGCCCCCGATATTGATTTGGATATTGCCGATGACAAGAGAGGAGAGATGATTGCCTACCTCACCCGCAAATACGGAAAAGAAAAAGTTGCACAAATCTGCACTTTCGGGCGAATGCTCGCACGAGGCTCAGTTCGGGATGTTGCCCGCGTCCTCGGATACCCTTACGAAGTTGGAGATCGCATCTCAAAACTTATCCCTATCGGATCCCAAGGGTTCCCCATGACAATCCAAAGAGCGTTTGAGGATTCACCGGAATTAAAAAGGCTATATGACACAGACCCTGATACCAAAAAGATTTTAGACCTCGCCCAGCAGATAGAAGGAAATGCCAGACATATATCGGTTCACGCCGGAGGTGTAGTAATATCCCCAGGACCTTTGACGGACTTTGTCCCCCTACAGCTTGATACATCAAACGAAAAAAAGCTCATCACACAATATGAAATGCACGCCTGTGAAGATGTGGGGCTCGTAAAGCTTGATATCCTGGGAATAAAAAACCTCTCAATTCTAAGAGAAGCCGTGGCACAAGTTAAAGAATCAACCGGCAAAACAATAAAATTGGGGAATATACCGCTCGACGACAAAAAAACTTTCAAGATGCTCTCAAAAGGAAAAACAATGGGAGTGTTTCAACTCAGTGGATCAGGTATGACAAGATACTTAGTAGAACTACAGCCGGAAAAAATTGAAGATATTATGATGATGATTGCACTCTTCCGGCCCGGTCCGATGTCAAATATTGACGAATATATCGCAAGAAAAAGAGGAAAGAAAAAAATCACCTATTACCACCCTAAAATGGAAAAATATCTTGACAAATCACTCGGTGTGTTGGTTTATCAAGACGATCTGTTGTATACAGCACTCGAAGTTGCAGGGTACAACTGGGAGGAGGTAGACAAATTTAGAAAAGCTGTTGGTAAAAAAATACCGGAGGAAATGGCCAAACAGCACAGCATATTTGTCAAGGGTTGCATGAAAAACTCTCAAATGACAAAAGAAGAGGCCGAAGGACTCTGGGATCTCTTCGAACCATTCCAGGGTTACGGCTTCAACAAAGCCCACTCAGCAAGTTACGGAATGGTTGCCTACCAAACCGCATACATGAAAGCAAACTACCCTGTCGAATATATGACCGCGCTTTTGACAGCCGAATCAGCAGACCCCGAAAAGATCTCACAAGCAGTGGGGGAGTGCAGAAAAATGGGAATAAAAGTCCTGCCACCGGACATAAACGAAAGTGATATCCACTTCACAATGGTTAAAGACAAAGATTCTCTCGAAGGAAAGGCCATTCGATTCGGGCTCGAAGCAATTAAAAACGTAGGAACCGCAGCAATCCAAGCAATATTGGATGCACGACAAAAAGGAGATTTCACATCTTTTTCGGACTTTTGCAATAGAGTTGACGCAAGAAAAGTAAACAAAAAGGTTGTCGAAAGCCTAATAAAAGTCGGTGCCATGAACGCATTTGGCGGACGTGCCGCACTTCTTGCAATAATGGATGAAGTTCGGACACGCGCCCGTCCAACCAACTCAAATGGTCAGCAAGATCTTTTCTCAAGTCAGTCCGACAAAAAGACAACCGCTTCACAAGCCATACACCAAATAAGCTCATCTGTTGCTGAATTTTCTGATGAAGAACTCGAAGACCTCGAAAGGCAACTGCTCGGCTTCTCACTCACAGCAAAACCACTCGACCAAACATTAGGCAACCTTGTTCTTCACAGAACACATAAAATCTCAGACCTTTCTCCGGAAGTCATCGAAGACAAACAAGAAATAAAAATAGCAGGAAGAATTACAGAGCTTAGAGTTGTAATCACAAAACGCTCGGGCGCAGAAATGGCATTTGGAAAAATTGAGGATGAGACGGGAAGTATGAGTATAGTAATCTTTCCGAAACTCTACAAAGACAACAAAAACTTGCTTATCGAACTAAATTCCATTCTTTTTTCCGGAAAATTCGACACACGAGACGACAACCCTTCAATTCTTGTCGACACCCTGGAGACAGAAGAAATGCTCAAAAACAAAAAGACTATTGTAAAACTTACAATCCCCGAAAACACAAACAAGAAAACTTTAATAAAGCTCGGCCAACTTTTAAGATCCCACAAAGGAAATCAGGAGGTAATTCTCCATTTTGACAAAAAAAATAAAGATCTCAAGCTCCCGTTCACAGTCAATTGGTCCAAAGTGCTCTCCAAAAAAGTTTTCAACTTATTAAATAACCCTCAAGCTTGATTGAGAGCACTGTGCTGTAGTAAAATACCACGTCCTGATTAAAAAATAACAAGAAAGGTTATAACGTGGCAATAAAAACAATTCACAACAAAACAGAGTTCGGCGTAGGGGATGTGGTTCGTGTGCATCAAACCGTTCCCGAAACAGGAAAAAAAAATAAAGAAAGAATACAAATAATCGAAGGTGTTGTTATCAAAATCAAAGGTACGGGTCAAGGTAAAACTTTTACGGTCAGGCGCATTGGAGCTCAAAAAATAGGTGTTGAATTTATCTTTCCTCTATTCTCTCCCACAATCAACAAAATAGAAGTAAAAAGAAAAGGTCTAAGAGGGGTTCGAAGAGCAAAACTTTACTACATCAGAGAAAAATCAAAAAAAGAAATTGAAGCAATATACTCCCGCTCCCAAAGAAGAGAAAAATCAAAAAAAGCCTCAAAACCTGCAAAAGCTTCAGCCTAATCGTCTCGCCAATCCCGATAGCCAAATATCCCGTCGAAAGATTAAGTTGACAACGAGAAAAAAATTTTCTAGAATACACTCGGACCTGGGATTAGAGCAAAAAAAATAAAAGGGAGGCGAGTGCCGCCACCCACTTTGATCAAGCTCTTAAAAAAACCAGGTCCGTTTTTTTTAACACAGATTCTCTGTTAAAATGATTTATGCTTATTCTCGGCATTGATCCAGGCACCGCTACAACAGGCTACGGCTTCATCGAAATAAACGGAAACAAACCTCTAAAAGCAATTAAATATGGCCTTATCGAAACAAATAAAAATGGTACTCCGCAAAAACGTCTTGAAAAAATTCACACAGAACTCGTCAATATTATAAAAACATACAAACCGGATATCCTCGCCATCGAAAAAATATTTTTCGCAACAAACAGAAAAACTGCAATTCGAGTAGGTCAAGCTCAAGGAGTAATGCTTCTTTCTGCTTCAATGACAAACACTCCCGTCTTCGAATACGCTCCGGGGAGCATAAAAAAAATAGTTACAGGAAATGGAAGAGCAAAAAAGCTCGAAATTCAACGTCATGTTAGAAAATACTTAGGAAACGCCATAAGAAAAAAGAAGGGCAAAAAGACTCACTTTGACAATGCAGCAGACGCGCTGGCAGTAGCAATTTGCCACGCACTAACAATCAAAGGGGGTGATGAGTAAAAATGAAAATTGGATCAGTAATCCATTACTATGACAAACTTGGCGTAGCCATTATTCGCCTTGACGAAAGTTTAAAAGTAGGAGATAAAATAAAGTTCACCCGTGGAGGGGAAGATCTTTTCGAACAAGAGGTAGTTTCCCTGCAAATGGACCACAACAATATCTCAGAGGCCAAAAAGGGCGACGAAGTAGGATTAAAGGTAGACAATGAAGTTAAAGAAGGCGCCGAAGTACAAAAAATCAAATAACAAAGTTGACTGGCTCGCAGCTCCCGATATTAGTTCTCGGGTAGATTTTCTTATCTCAAAACTCAATCTTACTTGGATAAAATCCGGGCAAATTCATTGTTATCGCTCCACCGCTTCCAAAGCTCGCGCATACGCAAGGATTTGGGGTCTCCCACGACTTTGGCAAAAAGCACTAGGAACCCGCCCTCACTATATAATTGAAGTTCTTTCCGAAAAGTTCGACCATCTACCGCAAAAGAAAAAAGACGAAATTCTTCTTCACGAAATCGCACACATACCAAAAACCTTCTCAGGTGCTCTCACTCCTCATACGCATCGTCGCAAAGGCTCATTCCACGACAAACTAAAAGTCTTCATCGCAACCTACAACAAAATTCAAAAATGAAAATAGTTCTACTGCAAGGTGAGGATGTTCTTTCAAGCAGAAAAAGACTCGCCCAAATTGTCTCAGGTGTCAAAAAGAAAGATTGGC
>CAYRCU010000013.1:0-26507 GCA_964422865.1 uncultured Gammaproteobacteria bacterium | reverse complement strand
CGCGAAAGCGGGAATCCAGAGGGAATGACAGGGGATCAAAGGTATTCCTGGATTCCCGATCAAGTCGGGAATGACAGTAGGAAGAGTCGGGAATGACACACACTTATCATTCCCACCACTCTTTGTCATTCCCACCACCCCATTGTCATTCCCGCCACCCCATTGTCATTCCCGCGGAAGCGGGAATCCAGAAAACCCTCAGACAAGACCGGCACGAGGCTAGACTCATGCTAGAATACCTTATGAAACTGGTTGTCCAAAGGGTAACTTCAGCTTCAGTCTCCGTCGAAGGAAAGAAAGTAGGAAGCATTAAAAAAGGTTTCCTCGTGCTTCTGGGTGTCACAAAAGGCGACACAACGAAAGATGCTGATTATTTAGCGGAAAAACTAGCCAAACTTCGAATTATGCCCGATGAAAAAGACAAAATGAATTTGTCAATCCTCGACACAACAAAAGAAATACTGGTCATATCTCAATTTACTCTAGCTGCAGATACAAAAAAGGGTAATCGCCCGTCGTTTGTTAAAGCCGCCGACCCGGATACTGCTCGCGATCTCTACAGATATTTCGTTGGATGTCTAATCAAAAAAGGAATAATGGTTCAAACAGGTCGTTTTGGGGAGTATATGAAAATTGACTCACATCTTGATGGTCCGGTAACAATTATTCTTAACTCATGAATTTCAAAAAAACTATTTCAATGATTGCCTTTCTTTTAATTATTTTTATGGCCGCTGGAGGCGGATATGCATATGGTTTTATAAAAGGCTTAGACTATTCCGGTACGGAATTTTCATTATTTAAAATAAATCTTAAAAACCCCTTCACCAGATTTATTTCCATCACTCATCCCAATCCAACCCCGCTTATTATTGAAAAACCTGTCTACCCTACCAATATCCCAAGGCCAACCTGGACTGGTCCGGAACTTTGGGAAGAAGTAAATGCACGCAGAAGAGAAGTGGGAGTGGGTGAGCTTCAAAAAAAAGAAGAAATCTGCACAATAGCATCAATTCGCCTAAATGAATTGCTGGAGCTGGGCAAACTGGATAATCACGAGGGATTTACTTCACTTCCAAGTCGCCGTCCGGAACTTAATAATATCTACGAAAAATATTCTCTCACGGAATTTCTTCTTTCAGGTGCCTCCTCTCCCCAGGAAGCGGTAAGTCTTTGGGAAAATACACTCGGCCACAGCAAACTATTAAAAGGCGGAGAATATGTTTGGGGTTGTATATATGCGCAATACGGCTTTGCGGTCGCAATCACTGCTTACTAAATCAAGCCTTCATCTTTTAGAAACTTTCTCAATTTATTCTCGCTTCTATATTGTCTCCCGATTCCCACAAATAATCTATTAATGTCACTCCAATATTTCTTCGGGACTATTTTCATCAACACTTTTTCAGTTTTTTCGGGCGCTTTTGTGTCTACCCACCCCAGGATGTTGCTGATTCTGTGAACATGAGTATCCACGGCAATCGCAGGTTTCCCGAAAGCTCGGTTCAAAACCAGGTTTGCAGTTTTTCTACCCACCCCGGGCAGCTTCATCAAACCCTCCCGTGTTTTAGGAACTTTTCCTCCATGTTTTTTTAAGATAAGCTTCGCAAGCCTTTTTAAATGCCCGGCTTTTGTTTTGTAAAAACCCACAGGATAAATAAGCTTTCTTATTTCTTCTTCGCTTAACCTGTCTAGCTTGCTAAAGCAATCTGCTTTTTTAAAAAGTCTTAACGACACGGGCAAAGTAGTGTCATCGTTGGTTCTGGAAGAAAGAAGCGTGGAAACAAGTATTTCATAAGGCTCTGTAAAAATTTCAAGCGGTAGTGGTTCGTAATTTTTAGAAAATACTTCAAATACCCTTTGAAACCTATTTCTCTTTGCCATAAACTTTGTTAGTATACTAAACGCGTTTCTTGACACCCAACCAAAGCAATGAATAAAATGGCTGAGTAATAATTTAACTCAACCACAACAAAACAATAATTAAGTGACAGATCTAACAGAGATTTTACCAGTTATAGTAATTGCAATCACAATTTGGCTGATTGGACTTAGTGTTGCCTATTATTTCCTATTAAAGCACTACCGACGACTCGGCAAAGGGGTAAGGTCCGGAAACTTGATAAAGATTATAGAAAAGATACTCAAAGAAGAGCGATTGAACAAACTGAGTATCAAAGCCGTAGAGAAAGACTTAAAGGCCCTAAATATCGCCGTCGAAAGCCACGTCCAAAAATTTGGACTGATTCGCTTTAATCCGTTTAACGAAACAGGCGGTGATCAGAGTTTTTCTTTAAGCCTTTTAGACAAAAACAACAATGGTTTTGTGATAACATGTTTGCATACCCGCGACAGAACCAGAGTTTATGCAAAACCCGTCTCAAGAGGTAAAAGCCAATACGATTTGTCAAAAGAAGAAGAAAAAGCAATTAAAAAAGCAAAATAGATGAAAAAATATTTCAATGTAAACACAGCTCTAATAATAATTGGGTTCCTGGGATTGTTTCTTCTTGCAACCAGTGCTACTTGGGCAGCCTTTACACTGGTTAACAAAAACAAACTCTCAAAAAATCCAACTCAGCAGTTATCCGAATTAGAATCCAAGCGTATTAAAATTGAAAAACTTCCCCAAACGGAAGAATGTCCGATTAATGGGGAAAAATTCAGCAAAGTAGAGCGAGAAATATGGGAACGCCGTCGCCCAATGGCAGCCATAATCGAAAATCACCTGGATTCCCGTCCTCAGTCCGGCCTCTCAAGAGCAGATGTTGTATATGAAGTGGTAGCGGAGGGGGGCATCACAAGGTTCTTGGGGATCTTCTATTGCAGGGCCGCAAAGGAAGACGTAACAATTGGCCCTCTAAGAAGCGCCAGAGTCTATTTAACCAGCTGGGCATCGGGTTATGGCGCAAACCCTTTGTTTGTTCATTTTGGGGGCGCTAACAATATTTGCGGCGATTGTCCCGGCGGGGTAAAGCCCAAAGGGACCGTAAGTAAAAAGGTCCTGGCCTTAGAACAGTTAATTAACATGGGCTGGAGACATTCAGCAGGGAATGCTTTGGATGGCGGAGCAAATGTGAGCTATCCGGCTATTAAAAGAGATCAAACGCGCTTGGGAGAGGTTTCTGCCTGGGAGCACTCAGCCGTTGGTTCCACGGATCTTCTCTTTAACCTCGGTGTTGATAGAGGATACGGCTATGAGGATGAAGATGGCAATGCTTGGGATGATACATTTACCAAGTGGGAATTTGCAGATGACAAGCCTGCAAGCTCTCCCACAGCCACAGATATCTCTTTTGAATTTTGGAGCAACAAACCGGACTATGATGTTCAGTGGAAATATGATCCGGGCACAAATAGCTACCTCAGATTCAACGGAGGAAAACCCCATACCGATTGGGAATTCAACAAGCCCCAACTCTCGGCAAAAAACATAGTAATAATGTTTGTGAAAGAAGAAGGTCCGGTCGATCAGGAGCATCATATGTTTTACAAAACAGTTGATAGCGGGGAAGCATTGTTTTTCAATAACGGCAGCGTAACCGAAGGCAATTGGGAAAAAGCAGACCAATTTGATAGAATCCTATTTACAAATAACTCGGGAGAAAACATTAGTTTTGTTCGCGGACCGATTTGGATAGAAGCATTACCCAGAGGCAATGAGGTAAATTACTAAGTTTTTTCCAGCCTGCCCCACAAAATATCATGGCTGAATTAGCTGACATCATAACTTCAAAAACCAGAATCAAGACTCTTAGAGTTTTTTTTAGCAAACCCAATGAAATGTATCACGTCCGGGGAATTGTTCGGGAAACAGGTGAAGAAATAAACGCTGTACGCCGGGAACTCTCCCGCCTGGAAAAAGCGGGCATCTTGAAAAAAGAACCCAGAGGAAACAGAATTTATTATTACCTCCGCCCGGATTATCCGATGTATGGTGATCTTCTTTCAATAATAAGCAAAACAACGGGCCTTGGAAGCATATTGCTTCAGAACAAAAAAAAGATAGGGAAACCGACATATATCGTGTTCTCAGGGCGCTTCGCACGTCACAAAAATCCAAAGAGAGAAGATGAGGTAGACATGTTAATTGTAGGTGACATAGTGCTCCCCGAGCTTGCTACAATCATTAGAGCAGAGGAATCACGTCGAGGCAGAGAAATAAATTACACCGTTATGAGCAGAGAAGAATTTGATTTCAGAAAACGTCGTCGCGATCCCTTTCTTCTTGGAATTCTTGCCGAAAGTAGAATAATGATTCTTGGAGACGAGGAAACTCTCATTGGCTAAACTTCCATGCATACTGATCTGAAAAAACGCCTAATATTTATTATTCTTATCACACTCGTTGCTGCCTACATCAGCCTCCCCAATAAATTTATGCTTTTGGGGGTTTCTCTCCAAAGAAGAGATATTAATTTTTCGATTGGAAATTTTCACATAAGAAAAGCTCTCGACTTAAAGCTGGGTCTGGATCTGGTTGGAGGAAGTCATTTAGTCTTTGAAGCGGACACGTCTTCATTTACAGAAGAAAACAAAACCTCGGCTCTTGAAAGCTTAAAAAGCGTGATAGAAAAAAGAGTCAATCTCTTTGGTATCTCAGAGCCCAATATTCAACTTTCGAATTTTGAAGGCAAAGAAAGAGTCATTGTCGAACTCCCCGGAATAAATAATACTTCAGAAGCAATCTCACTCGTAGGCCAAACCGCCCAACTTGTGTTTGCAGAAGTCTCGGACGAATCTTTAATTCCCACGGATCTTACGGGAGCCGACTTAAAAAACTCAAGTGTTTCTTTTGATAATGTCACCGGGAAGCCGGTTGTACTGTTGGAATTTACAGATGAAGGTGGAAAAAAGTTTGCCGAACTCACAGAAAAAAACATTGGAAAAAATCTTCCCATTCTTCTTGACGGACAGGTAGTTTCAGCTCCGGTAGTGCAAGATAAGATCATCGGAGGCTCTGCACAAATTACCGGAAGCTTTTCTTTAGATGAAGCCAAAAATCTCTCCATTCAATTAAATGCAGGAGCTCTTCCGGTTTCAATCAAGCTTCTTTCAGAAAGAACAGTCGGCGCAAGTCTCGGTCAAGAGTCTGTTGAAAAAAGTATTAAAGCAGGCCTCTACGGTCTTATTGCGGTTTTTATTTTTATGGTTGCCTTCTACGGCCGTCTGGGAATAATCGCCAACATCGGACTTGTCATTTTTGGAGTGATAACTCTGGCACTTTACAAGCTTATTCCGGTAGTCTTAACTCTCCCCGGGATTGCAGGATTTCTTCTGTCTGTAGGAATGGCCGTAGACAGCAACATCTTGATTTTTGAACGTTTCAGGGAAGAAAAGCAAAAAGGGGTTAATCTTGTATATGCTCTTGAAACCTCTTTTGGTCGTGCATGGGATTCTATTAGAGACGCGAACATCGCAACTCTCACCACGGCCTTTATTCTTGCCAACCCTTTCAATTGGCCATTTCTTCATACATCGGGGCCGGTCAGAGGTTTTGCTATAACTCTGGCGCTTGGAATCGGAGTGGGCTTGTTTACCGGTATTTTTGTCTCAAGAAATCTCTTAAGGCTAATAATTAAAGATGACTAAAACAAAATGAAAACTTTTAGAATAAGCGATAAAAAGCTGGCTATAAACTGGCTTAGATATAAATTACTGTACTTTACTCTTTCATTGTTCCTGATCGCTTTAAGCCTCTTTAGTCTTCTAAAGTGGGGAGTAGCCAGGGGGATTGATTTTACGGGCGGAACAAACATAGAATATAAACTCTCCACGTCTTTTTCAACGGAAGAAGCAATCCAAAACTTAAAAAATGAACAAATTGAGGTGGCTTCCATTCAATCAATTGGAGAAAATAATTATCTTTTTAGGTTAGGAGAAGTCAATCAAGATCAAAAAGATTCGATTAAAAACGAACTAAAAAACCTTACAGGAGACGAGGTGGAAGAGGTTCGTTTTGAGGCGGTAGGTCCCTCTATTGGCCCGGAACTCATTAAAAAAACCATTTATGCAATCTCTGTTGCCACAGGGGCGATACTTCTTTGGGTTGCGTTTCAATTTAAGAGTATAAAGTTTGGTGCATCTGCTATTTTGGCCATGCTCCACGACAGTTTTATTCTAACAGGTTCCTTCTCTCTTCTTGGGCACTTTTGGGGATACGAAATTGACTTCCTTTTTATTACGGCACTTTTAACAACACTCTCATTTTCGGTCCATGATACGATTGTCGTCTTTGACCGCATCAGAGAATTAAGAAAAAAACATGGTGGTTCAATTGCAGACATATCAAACAAAGCCCTCACGGAAACAATGAGACGCTCCATCAACAACTCCGTCACAATTGCCCTAATGCTAATCTCACTTATCATATTTGGCGGGGAAACAGTTAAATCTTTTGCCTTGGCTCTTCTTATTGGAACGGTTCTGGGAACATATTCCTCACCGTTTGTCGCAGTCCCGCTCCTCGTCACCTGGGACACATTCCAAAAAAGAATCAAGAAATAATTTTAACTTTCCTAATTTTTCCCACACAAAGCCAGGCCGAAGACATTCCAAAACCGGTTTTATCGATTCTAAAAGACTTTACTTTTTTTGCTCTCTCCAAAAAAATCAATATGCAATATTTTTTACTCTTATACATCTCTCCGCATCTGCGGATATCGGAAAAGCCAAGTCTTCCGAACTTTCCATATTCTCTGAGAATCTTTCTAACCTTTTGTGGATCTAAATCTTCAAATTCAAGAACCTTTCTCACCGACGCCTTGGCCCAAACAGGTCCTCCTGAATTTTTAAAATAAACAGTATCACCCTTTTTTACCTTACCCCAGGGAGCCTTTCTGCTAAGATACCATCTTGATTCTATAGTTTTTTCTCCTTCAACAATTTTCGGAATAAAATTCCAGTCCTCTCTCATTATTGCCACATGGTCAACGTGTTCACTCGGACTCCGTCTCGGTGAAGAGGTGTTCAAACTTTCTTCCTGTGACTTATATAATCTCATGAAGTCTCTCTACTAATGCTTTTTTTTTGTTTTCCACTTTCTTTTCTACAACTTCCCTTAGGAGAATATTTAATATCTTACCCACCTTCGGCCCGGGCTTTATTCTAAGCTCCTTCATGATATCATGCCCGGAAATTTTTAGATCATTTACACTAAACGGCTGTTTTTGAACCTCAATGAGGCGTTTTTTGAAATCCTCAGTTCTCCAGGAAGTCTCCTTGGCCCCGCTTCCGATTCTGTCTGCACGCCTGAGCTCAAGCATATCCTCCACGTTTTCAATTCCAACATTCCGGATAAATCTCCTGACTGCACTGTCAGTCTGGTGCTCATCAACACTAAATTGATGCCATCTTACAAGTTTCCAAAGCTTTTCTTTTTGTTTTTTGCTGAATTTCAGTCTACTGGCAATTTTGTTAGCAATCCTTGCTCCGATAACTTCATGATTATAAAAAGTCACAACTCCGTTTTTGAGTTTTTTATAGGTCAAAGGTTTTCCGATATCATGAATCAGTGTTGCAAACCTCACAACGGGATCACTGCTTCTACATTCCTTAAGAGACATCAAGCTATGTGTTCCCACATCATAGATATGATGCCTTTGTGGAGATTTTTGATCCACACTAAACCCTCTTTCAAGCTCGGGAAGTATAAGCTTCATAAGCCCGCTTTTTTGAAAGTTTAGGATTCCCTGGTAAGGATTCGGAGAAGAAAGAATTTTAAACAATTCATCTCTCACGCGTTCTTTGGCAATTTTATCAATTAAAGCAGCATTGTTTTTTATGGCTTCAAACGTCTTCTCTTCAATTCTAAACCCAAGCTGAGCCGCTATCCTTATTGCCCTCATCATTCGCAAAGCATCCTCACCAAATCTCTCTTCAGGATTTCCAACCGTCCGGACAAGCTTCTTTTTTATGTCTCTTTCTCCCTGAAACAAATCGATTAACTTGCAATTTTCCGACTCATCACCACAGCAATCCAGGGCCATCGCATTGATAGTAAAGTCCCGTCTCTTCAGGTCTTCCTCCAAAGTTTTCCCCCACACAACCTTATCCGGCCTCCTGGCGTCACTATACCCGTGTTCAGTCCTGTATGTCGTAATTTCGTGTGGTTTAAGCCCTTCCTCCTTCGCGGCAATTCCAACAGTTCCGAATACATTTTCATAAAAACTGTCTTCAAATAAACTTTGAATTTCTTCCGGGGTAGCATTAGTTGTAAAATCCCAATCAACAACGCTTTTGCCCATCATAAGATCTCTGACAGCCCCACCGACTATATATATTTCATACTCCTTATCTCGAAATTTTCGAATAATATCCTTTACTTCTTGTGGTAAGCTTATTTTCATCAAGCTCAATTTTACCACACCATGAAATACCCAAGCTGGAAGGTTTTGCACACTTCGCAAATAAAAAGCCTTCAGTCACTGATCGAAGCCCTTCTAAAAAATCGCGAAATCGACAACAAAGAAGCATTTTTCAATCCAAAATCTCCTGAAGAATTTTCATTAAAAGATTTAAACATTTCCCCCTCACACGTACTAAAGGCAATTTCAAGAATTAAAAAAGCGATAAAATCAAAAGAAAAAGTAATTATTTACGGAGATTATGATGCAGATGGAATTTGCGCCACGGCAATTCTTTGGGAAAGTCTTTACGCACATGGCGTGGACGTTCTTCCGCACATTCCGAATAGATTTGAAGAAGGATACGGAATTAATCCCGAGAGCATTAAAAATCTGATTAAGAAGCACCCCGATCTAAATTTGATCATCACAGTGGACAATGGCATCACGGCTCACGAAGCCGTAGAGTTTGCAGCTAAAAAAAACATAGACATCATAATTACGGATCATCACACTCCGGAAAAAAAGAAACCGAAAGCTCACGCCATCATCCACACAACTATCACCTCCGGCTCTGCTGTTTCTTGGGTATTTGCAAGAGAGATAAAAAGAGCCGTAAAAGGAAATGGTGCAAATACACTCGAATTAGCAGCCATTGGAACAATAGCAGACCAGTTGCCACTAATGGGAGTAAATAGATCCTTTGTGAGCCACGGGCTTGCAAGTCTTCAAAAAACCACTCGACCGGGACTTTTGGAAATGCTAAAAGAAGCCCGTGTCTCACCTGAAGTCATAAACACCTATCACATAAATTATATTTTAGCCCCCAGATTAAACGCTATGGGGAGGCTTAAAGATGGAATAGATTCTTTAAGACTTTTATGTACAAAAAGCGGAAGAAGGGCAAAAGATCTGTCAGAGGAATTGGCAAAGACAAATCATCAAAGACAAAAGGTGGTTGAAGATGCTCTGGTGGGGTTGGAAGAAAAAATCGATCTGGCACAAAAAAGTCTGGTTTTTCTGGCTCATAAGGATTACCACGAAGGAGTCATCGGACTGGTGGCATCAAGTGTAGTGCAAAAATATTATCGACCGGCCGTGGTCTTGTCAGTGGGGGAAAAGGAAGCCAAAGCTTCGGCAAGAAGTATCTCCGGGTTTAATATTATTGAGGCTATAAGAAAACTTGATGAGTATTTAATTAGCGGAGGTGGTCATCCCATGGCAGCCGGCTTTACAATAAAAAGCACCGATGTTGATAAGTTTGGTGCAAAGCTGATAGAACTTTCCAACGAACTTTTAACAGACGAAGTGCTAGAAAAAAAGCTAACGATCGATATGGAAATTAATTTTGGTTTGATCGATTGGAATTTAATTGACAAGATAGAAAAATTCAAACCATTTGGGGTGGGTAACAACATACCCATCTTTTATACAAAAAGCGCAGAAGTTGTCAGCACAGGAGTTGTAGGAAAGGAAGGAAAGCACCTAAAAATGAAACTCACTCACTCAGGACGTGAATATGATGCAATCGGATTTGGATTTGGGCATTTGATTTCAAAAATATCCGCGGGAGATAATATTGATGTGGCCTATGGCGTTGAAAGAAATGTTTGGAAAGGGAGGGAAAGCCTTCAGCTTAATCTTAAAGATATAAAAATAATATGAAAACAAAAACAGAAAAAGAATTTGAGAATTTAGCCACACTCGTAAAGGAAAATATTACAAAACCGGATATCAAAAAAATCGAGTCTGCTTGGAAATTTGCCCAAACGGCCCATGCCGGCCAAAGAAGATTGAGTGGGGAAGAATTCATCATGCATCCTCTGGAAGTTGCTAAAATATTGGCCACCTGGAGACTCGACACAACTTCAATTGTTGCAGCTCTTCTTCACGATACAATCGAGGACGGGGGAGTGGCAAGAGAAGATATTGTCAAAAAATTCGGCGAAGATGTCGCAAGATTGGTCGACGGGGTAACAAAAGTAACAACACTTCGCCTTAAGGGAAGTGTAGAAAAAGAATATGTTGAAAATTTACGCAAAATGCTTCTGGTAATGGCCAAGGATATAAGAGTAATACTAATCAAGTTGGCAGACAGACTTCACAACATGAAAACTCTTTCAGCGCTTCCCGTGGATAAGCAAAAAGAAAACGCGGTAGAAACACTGGAAATATATGCACCGCTTGCCGAAAGATTAGGGATAGGGGAAATAAAAGGCCAACTGGAGGATTTAGCCTTCCCCTTCGTCTATCCGCAAGAGTACAAAAAGACCGTTAAAAGGTCAAAAATATATTATAAAAAAGCGGAAGAACGCATAAGGATAATGAAGCGAAATTTACTAAGAAAACTGACAAAGGAAGGTATTACTGCAGAAATTCACGGCAGAAAAAAACACCTATATTCGTTATGGAAAAAACTAGCCAGGCCCGAGATCGACTGGGATTTTAACAAGGTAAACGATATTATCGCCTTAAGAATTATTGTCAGTAAAGTCGCCCAGTGTTATACGGCTTTGGGAGTGGTTCACAATACCTATAAACCGGTGCCCAACATCGGCGTTTCCGACTTTATAGCTCAGCCAAAACCAAATGGTTACCAATCAATTCACACAAAGGTATTTGGGTCAGCAAAAGGAATTGTTGAGGTTCAAATCAGAACCCGGAAGATGCACGAGCAGGCCGAATTTGGGGTTGCTTCCCATTGGGCATATAGCGACGCAAAATCCGAAGGAGCCAAAGATAGTTTACTTGAGAAAAGAGGTATAAAAGTAGACAGAAAAAAACTTCATTGGGTTAAACAATTAATTAAATGGCGGGAAGAAATCAACGATACGAAGGAATTTCTAAGAGCAGTAAAGTTTGATGCTCTTCATCATCGAAACTTCATTTTTTCACCGATGGGTGACGTGTATGATCTGCCGTCCGGCGCCACTCCTGTTGATTTTGCCTATGCAATCCACTCCGGTCTGGGTAATTTTGCCAAGGGGGCCCTCGTGGACGGTAAAATGGTTCCTCTTGATTACAAACTCAAAAGCGGTGAGGTGGTTGAAATATTAAAATCCAAAAAGCCGAATGTAAATAGGGGTTGGCTGGAATTTGTCGTCACCAATACGGCCAGGCGTGAAATTAGTAAATATTTGAAGAATCATGAGGAAAAGAGGTAGAATCTAAGCTGTATGCAAAGAACCCTAATAAAAGAAACAACAAAAAAAATTAATAAAAAAGTTAAAATCGCCGGATGGATCAGTAGTATCCGCGACCACGGGAAGATAACATTTCTTGATCTTCGCGACAGGAGTGGTATTGTACAATGCGTCGGCTCCTCTCTTGCAAAATTAACTCCGGAATCAGTGATTGAGATAGAAGGAAAAGTTGCAAAGCGCCCCGAGCATCTGGTCAATCCCAATCTCAAAACGGGCAGTATCGAGATTCAAATATCGGATCTTAAAATTCATTCACTCGCAAAGGAACTCCCTCTCCCCCTGGAAAGCACCGGATATGAGATCGAAGAGCCGGTGCGTATGAAATACCGCTATCTTGATCTGCGCCGGGAAAGAATGAACAAGATAATCCGCTCAAGATCCGCAGTAACAACTTTTATAAGAAACTGGCTTGTAAAAAAAGACTTTGTAGAAATCGAAACTCCGATTCTCACGAAAACCACGCCGGAAGGTGCCCGGGATTTTATTGTTCCTTCTCGCCTAAAACCTGGAAATTTCTATGCTCTTCCACAATCACCCCAGCAATATAAACAACTCTTAATGGTTGCGGGTTTCGAACGATACTTTCAACTTGCGCGCTGCTTCAGGGATGAAGATCCTCGTGCAGATAGGGCATATGGGGAGTTTACCCAACTTGACATGGAGCTTTCATTTGTAACCCAGGAAGATATTCTTACACTTACGGAAAATCTTTTCACAGATCTTGTAAAAAAAATATTCCCAAATAAAAAAATAAGTGAACTCCCCTGGCCTCGTCTTTCACACAAAGAGGCCACAAAAAAGTATGGCACCGACAAACCGGACCTAAGAAAAGACAAAAAAAACAAAGATGAACTTGCCTTCGCCTGGATTTTGGATTTTCCTCTTTTCGTTGAGCAAACGAAGGATGATTTTTTCCACGGCTCGGGAAGCGCCAAATTTGCCCCGTCCCACCACATGTTTACAGCTCCTCATCCGGATGATTTAAAGTTACTGAGCTCAAACCCCGCAAAAGTTCGCGGCCTTCAGCATGATCTTGTTTTAAATGGTTTCGAAGTAGGTGGAGGAAGTATCAGAATCCACGAGCCAAAAATCCAAGAAAAGATCTTCAAACTAATTGGGCTTACAAAAGAACAAAGAAATAAGTTTGAACACATGCTTACGGCATTTAACTATGGTGTTCCTCCGCACGGAGGAATTGCATTGGGTTTTGACAGATTTTTAATGGTTGCTCTAGGTGAGCCAAATGTTAGAGAAGTAATCGCATTTCCGGCAACCGCCGGTGGACAAACCGCAGTTATGAACGCACCAAGTAAAGCCTCACCTCATCAACTTTCCGAGCTGGGCATCAGTGTTAAAACTTCTTCGAAATGAAAGATATCTTTAATCTGGCTCGCACTAATCTTTTATATCTCTCAATGCTCGCACTCGTCCTGACCTCAACCTTTGCCCTGTCTCTGACAGAGCCAAGAGTTTCCGTTCCCAAGGTGCTTGGTATAGAAAACAATAAATTGGAATTAAGTCTTTTGCCCACTCTCCACTCTAATTCATTTCCAATTTTATCGGCTCAAGGAGCAATCGCAGTTGATCTGGACTCAAGTGTAGTTTTATATGAAAAAGCAGCAGACACCCCGCTTCTTCCTGCCTCTACGACAAAAATAATGACAGCATTGGTTGTACTCGATCATTTTGATTTAAACGAAACAATAAAAGTTCAAGAAATAAATGTAGAAGGTCAAAAAATGAAATTGAAAAAAGGCGAAGAAATTTCTGTCAGATCTCTTTTGGATGGGCTTCTGATTTATTCGGCGAACGACGCAGCAGAGGTATTGGCAAATTCCTATCCGGGCGGCAGAGAAGCTTTCATCGAAGAAATGAACGCCTACGCTCGCATTCTCCATCTTCAAAACACTTATTTTACAAACCCTTCCGGCCTTGACGGTGAAGCGCATAGATCAACGGCAAGAGATTTGATTCACATGTCAAGCTTTGCCTTAAAAAACCCTACATTCGCCGAAATAATTGCTACAAGAGAGAAGACAGTAACAAGCACCGACAAGCAGATTTCTCATCATCTGACAAATATTAACGAACTTTTAGGCTCGGTGGATGGTGTCCTGGGCGTAAAAACCGGCTGGACGGAAAATGCCAGGGAAAACCTTGTAACATATGTTGTTCGTGACAATAAAAAGATACTTATCGCAGTTCTTGGCAGCCAAGATCGCTTCGGAGAGACAAGAGAACTAATAAATTGGATATTTGATAACTATACTTGGGAAGAAGTTGATTATTCTCCGTAATACTCATCCACAACAGCCGGCACATAAGCCATAAACCCACCATCACCCTCAAAAATTACAACCGGCTGATAAAATTGACCTTGATTGTCCGGATCGTAATACCCAAGATAAATTTTCCTTATCTTTACCTTTCCAAACGCCGCCGCGCCCAAGTTTGCAATATGCCCTTTCCCGCTCACCAAATCATCATATGCTTGCCGTGCGGTTTTAATGGGGTAGGTTTCAGGACTTTCATAATTAATGGGGAAATAGTGATACTCACCGGCTATTACTCGAAATTCTCTTCTGTCAGAACTGCCGACCAAAAACCAAATATTAGCCTTCTGTGGATCAGAAGTAACACTTGGATAATTTTTGTCACCTTTCACTATCGGTTTTCTAAAGATATTAACCCTTGCAACCTCGGCGTCAGATTGTGCCAGAGCATTAATCAAAGCACCTCCGCTGCTCTTAAGGTAAACCACGCGAGCGTTTTCAGGATCTATGTCTTCCCCAATAATCTGCCCGCCGGAAAGAAAACTGACCACAGTCTTCACCGCCGTTAACGAGTCCGGAGCAGGACCACTGAGTGGAGCAGGGTCAGCGGACAAATTATAATCAATCGAAAAAACATTGTTTACAATATTTATTTCAAGAGAAGACGGGTTTGTGTCGTGCAAAAACCTGTAAACCACGGGCGTTATTTCCAGCGGATCAGTGTTAAATCCAAACGCTCTTGCTATTCTTTTGGCTTCTTCCAGAGAGGATAATTTTACGGTAGCCTTGGGCATTAAATACACTTCCATGCTTTTCGGAAAGGCTGGAAACTCTCCCGTTGCAGTTTCAACAGTATATTGAATCTCAAGTGCACCTTCTCTTTGAGGAAAAGGAATTTCAGGCAAAACACTAAACCCGATCGTCGGAGGAGGTGGGGCTTTGGGAAAAACAGTTCGATAAACATTAAAAAGAAGATTTATAGAAAACCTGGCAACAAAATAAAAAATTACCAAATAAACAAAATATCGCACAAACTTTCTTGCCTTTATTGATACGCTTGTAAGATCATTCTTAGCCATCCTCCTAGAGTATAGGACTTATGTATAGGCTGTTTCAATCTTTAGGCAAAGATTGTAAAATTCAATCAAATGAGTGAATCTGTAAAAACGAGGTTCGCACCGTCCCCCACGGGAGACCTGCATATCGGAGGGATAAGAACAGCACTTTTCTCTTTCGCCATGGCTGCAAGTAGCCCCAAAGGAAGTTTTGTCCTAAGGATAGAAGACACGGACAAAAAAAGGGAAGTTCCGGGATCAAAAGAGAAAATAAAATCAATCCTGAAAGAATTGGGGCTAAATTGGGATGAGTATTTTGTCCAATCAGACAGGGTAAAAGAGGGGAAATACGAAAT
Source organism: uncultured Gammaproteobacteria bacterium (assembly GCA_964422865.1). Lineage (GTDB taxonomy): Bacteria > Patescibacteriota > Microgenomatia > UBA8517 > UBA8517 > CAYRCU01. Next base: position 11,275 of record CAYRCU010000013.1, on the reverse strand, counting down.
TTTCGCAAAAAAATTGGTAAAAAATGGACACGCCTTTTATTGCAACTGCAAACCTAAAAATATAAAGAAAAGTGGATTTTCAAAAATCCTTAGGGATCCTTGCCGCGACAAAAATTTATCCTCCGGAGCCATAAAACTAAAAATTCCCGACAACGAAAAAATAAGTTTCCGGGATTTTGTTATAGATAAAGAAATTTCTTGGGACACCTCAACTCTCAAGGACCCGGTCCTTCTTAAATCAGATGGCTTCCCAACCTATCACCTTGCCGTAGTGGTAGATGACTGGGAAATGGGTATAACCCATGTACTTCGCGGTTACGATTGGCTGCCAAGTACCCCAATCCACCTCTTGGTTTATAAATTCCTTAAACTTACGCCTCCCAAGATAGGGCACCTAACCGATATTCTGGATCCGGACGGAGGTAAGCTCTCAAAAAGAAAAGGAAGCGTTTCATATAACGCAATGAAAAAAGAAGGCTACCTCCCGGAAGCAATTTTAAATTTTGCGATGCTCTTGGGCTGGGCACCAAAAGACAACAGAGAGTTCTTTACTCTCGAGGAATTTGTAAAAGCGTTCGATAAAAAAGGTCTTCAAAAAACAAATCCTGTTTTCAACAGAGATAAACTCGATTGGTTCAATAGCCAATACATCCAAAAACTCTCAGACAAAAAGCTCTCAGAAAGGCTTAAATCCTTCGCTCCGGAAGGATTAAGTGAAAAGGTTCTCGTCCAAATTGCACCCCTAATAAAAACAAGAATTAAAAAGCTCTCGGAAACAGGCTCTCTTACCAAATTTTTTGTAAGTGCTCCCAGCACTAATCCGAAGCTTTTCGGTCCAAATTATATAAATCACCTCAAAGCCGCCCAAAAGGCTCTGGAAAACACCACTACTTGGACGCTCGATGAAATAAACAATTCACTTTTAAGTGTTATTGAAAGCCAAGACTTTAAAACCGGAAAATTCTTTATGGATCTAAGAATTGCCATAACGGGCCAAAAAATCACTCCTCCCATAAATGATTCAATTGTAATTTTAGGAAAAAAAGAAACTTTAAGAAGAATCAAAAAAGCCCTAAATCAATAAAAAATGCCCAAACGCCCTGCCCAAAAGCTCGATCCGGAAGCACTAAGACAAAGTCTAAAATTAAAAAATTTCATCGAAAAAAACAATTTTGAGAAAAATTTCTCTAAAGCTCAAAAGCTTCTTGCATCAAAGAATGTTGAATTGGGTCGTATTCGTGAGCACTCGGCAAAGCTTCTTGGGGCAGGTGCTCTTACAGGAACCCTGCTTCTATCTCCCCCAGTCAAATTCCAGCTTCCCGACACAGGAAAACTGGCGGTTAAAACAGGCTCCCATTCCAGGGACTTTACTCTCCCCACAGAAAAGCTTCTTAAAAACCTAAAAGACATTCTTCCGCAAAAGCCACAGCCTCTCACAAGAACTCAAGAAAAATATCTCGAAAAACTTTTTAAGGAGACTCTTGGCGTTGCATCCAAAGCCACTCTAGAGGGGGAGCATCTAAATACAACCTATGGTTTTATCGGAGCAGAACAGCACCTAAAACGCTTTCCGGGAGACACCAACAGTCAGCACGCACCTGCCAAGAGTGAATATGGAGGAGACCATCCCAGAGAAATTCTCAAAGAAGGAATTGCTCCGGGTCTTGGAGCCTGGGGTTACTTTGCACCAAGCAAAGCCGCCCTCACCCCGGATCTTGAAGAAATTGAAAGATGGTATGCCGTGGTCCAAACACTCTACCTCCCGGAATGGGGAAAAAGACAGCCATATCTGAGAGATTGGTACAAATACAGGAAAGTACTTATTGTAAATACGGACAACGGAAAAGCCGTCGTAGCCGCAATCGCGGATGCCGGCCCCGCAGCTTGGACAGGTAAACACTACGGAGGATCCCCGGAAGTTATGGACTATCTGGGGGGTCCCAGATACAAAAAAGGCCCCGTTGTTGTCTTTTTTGTTGATGACCCGGAAAATGAAGTACCACTTGGCCCTGTAGAATACCAAACTAATAATGTTAAACTTAGTAAGATATAATTTATATTTGTCATGAGTAGTATGTTTTACAACCAGCAAAGCGCAGGAGTTAAAGTCTTTTACAACCAGCAAAGCGCAGAGGTTAAAGTCTTTTACAACCAGCAAAGCGTAGGAGTTAAAATATTCCCTTTTATATTATGAGTAGCATGTTTTACAACCAGCAAAGCGCAGGAGTTAAAATATTCCTTTTTATATTATGAGTAACATATTTTACGACCACCTAACAAACCTCGAAAAAGTTGAAAAAAAAATAAAAAAAGTTGCTCGCACCTCAGACGAGCGTCAGGAGCTCTACCAGCTTATCGATGAAATAGTTCATCACAAAGTCTTAGGGATAATTCTAAGCCGCCTCCCGGAAAGCCACCACAAAGAATTCTTAGACAATTTTACCCAAAGGCCTCATGATAAAAGCCTCTTTCAATATCTCAAAGAAAGAATAGTTGAAGATATCGAGGAATTTATCAAAGACGAAATACACAAACTATCAGTTGAACTGCTTCTTCTCATCGAACATAAAACCAGTCCAAAGTTAAGCCCCAAAAAGAAAAAATAGTAAAAATGGACAACAATTTCGGTGGTGTAATTTGGACAAATCATGCGATTCAAAGATTAAAAGAACGCGGCATCAGTCAATCCGACGCCTGGGCAACTTGGTCACGGCCGGACCAAAGTAGATACGCAGCAACAAGGGGAGCGTGGATTTACCACAAAACTTACGGAGAAGAAAAAATTGAAGTGGTAGCCAAAAAAAACGAAAGAGGAAAGTGGCTTATCCTTTCGGTTTGGTCGCGCCCAATCTATGGAAGGCACACCTACCCGGCAAAGACAAAGAAAAAGAAAGAGTCATTATTTGTTAAAATTCTAAAAGCCATTCTAAACAAAAAAAATCAGTAAAACAAAAAATGTATTTCATTCTCGCCATCACTATCTTCCTTTTTTTTCTTCTTCTTCTGCCCAAAATAATCTCCATAAGCTTTGACGCAATAGATCTTGAAGCAGCAAAAGCACTAGATCTTTTCTTAACCCTTGGAACTCTGGCTTTAGTCACACTAATAGCCATAAATATCTACAACTACAAATTAAAAAAGCTTCCTAAAAAAATCTTCAAGAAGTAAATAACTTATTTGTCTTTATGGTAGTATAATTCCATGCCACTTGGTTGCGAATATCCTCCTGAGATAGAACTGGCAACCATCAGAGCCAAAGAAGCTTTTCTCCGACAAGAATTTTTAAAAGTAGCAAAAGTTACAAATCATGAGAAAGGTTATGTTTCAGTGCCGTTTATAAATCAGCTTGTTAATCCACGTTCTCAAGGCTTTGCCGCCGATCTTATTGTTTACCACTGTCAATCGCGAGGCTGCGAAATTGATAAAGTGGTTCAAATACCAAATTCAGGAAATCCTCTCGCTACAACAGTTGCAGAAAGACTAAACACCCCTCTTGCTCCGGGAAGAAAAGGAAAAGCTATTCCGGGAGCCTGGAGTCAACCTATTGTAATTGAGGAAACCTCTCCCTCTTTCACAACCGGAGAGTCTTCAACTTTCACATTTAATGGACTTGAACCTGGAGACAAAATTCTCTTGGTTGACGATGTTGTTGCTCATGGCGACACATCTCTTCTAGTAATCAAAAAGCTCAGAGAGAAAGGAATAATAATCACAGAACTGGCAGTATACTTTGCCAAACTTTTTCAACCGGGAGTTGAAAAATTGCAAGAAGAAACGGGAATCAACCCCTTTTATGTAATAGGTGTTCAAGAAATATTTCCCGATGGAACCTTATCACTCGCCCCGCCGCATTTCTAACTCGCCTGACCCGTTCATCAAAAAATTTCCGTCACTAGCAGAAAGTCAATGCCATAACTCTCCGAAGCCGCGCGATCCGCATCACGGTCGCCAATCATTATGTATTTTTCCTTTCCCTGCCGTTTGTCATAAATTAGATCAAATCCTTCAGGATTAGGTTTTATATAAAAAACATCATCTCTGGTAACAATTTTTTCAAAATTCTCATACAACCCCATTTCTTTTAAATATTTTGTTACAAGATCACGCGAATTGGACGTAAAAATATATTTTGTGTGAGTGCTGTTATTTTTAATAAAATCCGTTAATCCTCTGTTTTCAATAAACCCTTGGGAGTTTTCAAGTTCAAAATCACGGCTGAATTCACAAAACCTGTCACGCAAATCCTTACCGTATTTTTTTATATATTTATTAATCGTTTTATCTACAGTCTCCAATGGCTCAAAATTAACCTCAAAGGAAGAAATTAAATCATATACTCCGTGTTTCCACTCATCCCAATCAACCTCAATTTTTGCAATTGTTCTGTCAAAATCAAAAATAATATAACTTTTATCCTTCAAAAATTCCTCAAGTGTGTTCATAACTTTGGTAATTCTAGCACGATTAAGCTAAAATATACCCACCGTCACACAAACATTGCGGGATGGTGTAATGGTAGCACGCTGCTCTCTGGAAGCAGAAATCGGGGTTCAAATCCCTGTCCCGCAGCAGATTAAAAATTAAAAATGGAGTCTGGAAATTTGGAAAAATTCGCGGCGATGGGACGCGCCGCGAGCACATTCCAGCCTGGTTTTTTTACTTTGAGTGAGAAGCGAAAAGCAAGCTTGCTTATACTCCGCCAAGAGCAGGTGGTCTTTAAGGATAAAAAGTAGAAGAAAAACGCAAAAATTTTTAAAAATCTTGCTAATCAAATTCATTAAGATATTTCAACCAAGTACAATATTCACAGTCGGTGTGGTGCTTTGGTTCTGAATTTCTTAGGCAACCAACAGCGTCTTGGAATAGCTTCTCTGCATTTTTAATGCTGGTTTTTATTTTCTTGATATCAAACTTTTCCAATTCTTTTTGAGGGTCAAACTGTTCCAGGATATCAATATCAAAAATGTCATCCAGCTCTTCAGAAGAAAAACCAACCCCAGAAAGGAAAGTCTCATCAAATTGACCCAAGAGGTCATAATCCCAGTCGCTGGCATTCTTATTAAGCCGAATATTGAGCCTTTTTTCCTTTTGTGGGTCAGAGATTTTAAGGTAAACCATCGGGATTTCTTCAAAACCCAATTCTTTGGCAACTTTCAGACGTAGGCCTTTTTTGGTGGAGGCAAATATGAACAAACAAAATCTTATTGGGAACGGAGTTAATAATAATCGAGTCGACTAAACCAAAGCGCTTAATGCTTTCTTTTAAGTTGACAATTACTTTTACTCTTCCACCTATTCTTTCTAGGTTTTGAGGATAAATATACTTTATCTCTAATCCTAAATTAATATTAAAACTAAATTAAAACAGTTTTTGTAAGACATCCCAAGTTGTTATATGATACTGTTATCAAATGGTAGGTAAGTTTTATGGCTAAAAATACAAAAATACCGGAGCTAATTACCCTCAAAGAAGCCTGTGAGATTCTCAAAGTTCACCCTAATACGCTTAGGATTTGGGATAAAAAAGGGATCCTTACAGCAGTCAGGATTGGTGAGAAAAGAATACGGAAGTACAAAAAAGAGGATATATTAAAGTTAATTAATAAAGGCTAAATATGACAAAAATCAGCGAGTTTCAAACTAGAAAAAAACTTATAGATAAACAGCTAAGAGATGATGGTTGGAGTACGATAATTCCATACACCGAAAAATTAGACTTCTCTCAACTTCATAAAACCGCAGTAGAAGAATTTATGACCGATAATGGTCCGGCAGATTATGTTTTGTTTCTTCATGGACAACCTGTAGCAATCGTTGAAGCTAAAAAGCTTGCCGTGGGACCGCAAAACGTATTGGTTCAAGCTCAGCGTTACGCTAAAGGCTTGAAGGAAGGACTGGGCAATTTTGGTGGATATAAAACACCATTTATTTATTCAACCAACGGTGAGGTAATTTGGTTTCAAGACTTAAGATACCCCCAAAGCCGGTCCCGGAGAATTCAGAGATTTCATGCTCCTCAAGCCATGGAGGAATATTTATCTTCTGATATAAGTAAGAAATCAAATTGGTTTAAAAATAATCCCCCTGATAATTCTAAGCTCCGTTACTATCAAAAAGAGGCAATTTTATCCATAGAGTCTGCAATACAGGAAAATAAACGAGCAATGCTGGTGGCAATGGCTACAGGTACAGGTAAGACGTATATGATTACATCTTTGGTATATCGATTGTTAAAATCCGGAACAAGCAAAAGAGTATTGTTTTTAGTAGACAGAAAAGCTCTGGCTGCTCAAGCGGTAATGGAGTTTGCTGCCTATGAGGCAGAAAATGGTCTTAAATTCAATCAAACCTACCAGGTATATAGCCAGAAATTTCAAAGAAACTTCCTTGAAGAGGGTGAAAATTTTGACTTTAACACCTTGCCTAATAGTTATTTAACCAAACCTGATGGAACTCAAGTTTTTATCTATGTTTGTACCATTCAACGAATGAGAATAAACCTCTTTGGTAGAGAAGGAATGTTTTCTGAAACAGGAGAGTATAACCCTGAAGATGATGCTGGTAAACTTGATATACCAATCCACGCTTTTGATACTATCATTGCTGATGAGTGTCACAGAGGCTACACGTCTCAAGAAGTCAGTAAGTGGCGGGAGGTATTAGACCACTTTGATGCGATAAAAATTGGGCTTACGGCTACTCCAGCAGCCCATACAACAAGCTATTTCAAACATATCGTTTATCGTTATATCTATGAGCAAGCAGTTAAAGATGGCTATCTTGTAGACTATGACGCTGTAAAAATTGACTCTGGAATAAAACTGAAAGGAATTACAATTAAGCCCGGTGAAGAAGTTGAAGAAATAGACCCTGAAACAGGAGTCCAACAACTTGATTTACTTGAAGATGAAAAACAGTTTGAACCAACTCAAATAGAAAGAGAGGTTACCTCCCCAGACAGCAATCGTAAAATCATTAAGGAGTTTGCCAAATATGCATTGGAGCAAGAAAAAGAAACCAGCCGCTTTCCTAAAACTTTGATATTTGCCCATAACGATTTACCCCACACCTCCCACGCTGACCAAATAGTTAACCTTTGTAGAGACATATTTGGTCGAGGCGATGCGTTTGTTCAAAAAATTACCGGTTCACCAACGGTAGATAGACCCCTCCAAAGAATAAAAGAATTTAGAAATAGGCCAGAACCACACATCGTGGTGACTGTTGACATGTTGTCAACAGGTGTTGATGTTCCTGCTATAGAAAATATTATTTTCCTGCGCAAGGTAAAGTCCCGCATTTTGTTTGAACAAATGATGGGAAGAGGTACGAGATTGTGCAAACATTTTCCCAATGGTATTAGTACTCCGCCAAAAACCCATTTTACTGTTTTTGATTGCTTCGGAGGGACACTCCTTGATTCGTTCAAGCAGGAAACAGGTATTACTCAAGAAGCGCCTCTCTCTCCATCTAGAACTTTAGAACAGATAATTGATGAATTAAACAACAATGTTGATGTTGAATACAACACACGCTGCCTGGTTAAAAGACTGCAACGGATAGATAAAACAATCACGGCAGAAGGCAGAGAGATGCTCTCCAAATTTATTGCGGGTGGTGATATTGGTGAATATGCAAGAAAACTGCCGGATGAACTTGAAAGAAATAGAACAGCAACTCTTAAGCTGCTAACTAATCAGGAATTTATTAACCTTCTTAAAAATTACCCTAAAGCCCCCAGAAAGTTTATTAAAGCCATTGAGTCAGAAGATACTGTCACTTCGGAGTATGTTTACCGCACTACTGATGGCCGGGAATTAAAGCCGGATGATTATATTGCCGCCTTTGAAAAATTTGTCAAGGAAAATCCAGAGCATATAGAGGCAATTTCGATTGTGATTGAAAATCCCAAAAAGTGGAATACTCAAGCTCTAAGAGAGCTGAGACAATCACTTAAAACTCGTCCAGAAAGATTTACTGAAGACAACTTGAGAAAAGCTTACCGATATCCTCTGGCAGATATTATTTCTATGGTAAAACACGCCGCCAAAAAGGAACCGCTGCTTTCAGCAAAAGAGAGAGTTGAACTGGCAATGGAAAAAGTATTAGAAGGCAAGAAACTGACAAGTAAACAAGAAGAATGGCTAGAACTTATTAAAAAACACTTGATTGAAAACTTAACTATTGAAGAGCGCGACTTTGACACCATGCCGATTTTTGTAAACAGAGGCGGTAGTTATAAGAGAATAAATCAGGATTTTGATAATAAATTAGCAAGTTTTATTAGCCAGCTAAATGCGGCTATACCAAGAGTTTACGCTTATGCAAGCTAACGTTAATATCGTCAACAAATTATGGGGGTTTTGCCATATTCTTCGCCACGATGGAATGGATTATGGTGATTATGTAGAACAGCTTACCTTTCTACTTTTCTTGAAAATGGCCGATGAAAAAGGAATTGATATTCCTCAAGAATATGGCTGGTCTAAGCTTAAGAAAAAATCAGGAACAGAGCTAACTGATTTTTATGCGGATTCGCTCAGAAATCTATCCAAGCAACCTGGGCTTTTGGGTGATATCTTTACCGAAGCCATCTCCAAATTTACCAAACCAGTAAACCTTAAAAAACTAATTGACCTTATTGATGAAATTAACTGGACTGGCCTCAACATTGATGTCAAAGCTCAAGCTTACGAGGGTCTACTGGAAAAGTCTGCCAGCGAAGGCAAAAAGGGTGCCGGCCAATACTTTACTCCAAGGATTTTAATTAACTCAATTGTCAAATGTATTAAACCAGACCCAAGAAAATCAAAAGAGTTTACTGTTTGCGACCCGGCGGCGGGAACCGGCGGATTTCTAGTTTCTGCCTATGAATGGTTTTTGCAAACAGTTGGCGAGGCAATAAACAGAGATGACTTAGAAAGAATTAAAAAGCAGACTTATTTTGGCACAGAGCTGGTAGCCAGACCTAGAAGATTGGCGCTGATGAACCTTTACTTGCATGGAATTGAATCCCAAATTCGCCTGGGTGACTCCATTTACACACCCGACAGAGGCGAGTGCTTTGATGTAGTCTTGACCAATCCTCCTTTTGGCACTAAAGGCGCTCATCAAATCCCGGAAAGGCAGGATTTTACAGTAGGTACGAGCAATAAACAGTTAAATTTTGTCCAGCACATCTTAACTATTCTCAAACCTGGAGGCAGAGCCGGGGTGGTTCTGCCTGATAATGTACTTTTTGCCGACCAAGCCGGAGAAATCTTCAAAATACTAATGCAGGATTGTAATTTACACACCATCCTTAGGCTTCCCCGAGGCACATTTACTCCCTACTCCCAGGGGGTAAAAGCCAATGTCATTTTCTTTACTAAAGGAATACCCACTGAAAGTGTTTGGATTTATGATGCCAGAACCAATGTGCCTTCAATTACCAAAAAAGAAAGACCGCTTACTCCAAAACATTTTGAGGAGTTTGAAAAATGTTACGGAGATAATCCCAACGGCCAGTCAAAAAGGAACGAAAAAGATTCCAAAGAAGGCCGCTGGAAAAAGTTTTCCATAGAACAAGTAAAGGAAAATAATTACAAGCTAGATAGCTTCAAGTGGATAAAAGATAAAGATTTAGAAGGCCCGGACAATTTGCCCGAGCCGGAAGAGTTAATAACGGACGCGCTATCAGAGCTCAAAGAGGCAACAATATCTTTAGAAAAAATTTATGCAGAACTTGAAAATGGGAATAATAAATAATTCATTAAAAACTACTCTGCTTACCAGTTTAGTAGATATAAGTTACGGAAAAGATATCTCAGTTAAGGAATTAGATGATAAATATCCGTATCCTGTTTATGGTGCAAACGGAATAATCGGGAAATATGATAAGTACACCTATAAACAATCGCAAGTAATGGTTTCGTGTCGAGGGGCTAATAGTGGAAAAATAAATATATCACCACCTAAATGCTATATCACTCATAACTCCTTAGTTTTAGTACCAAAAAACAGCAAATTGTTGTTCAAAAAATATCTCTATTATGCGTTGTCGAGTATAAAAAAATCAGATATCGTTACAGGAACTGCACAACCCCAAGTAACAATAGCTAATTTAAGCAAAACGACAATTCCGCTCGCTCCTTACAAGCTTCAGGTACAAATTGCTAATAAAATAGATGTTTTATTAGAGTTACAAAATATATCTTCCGAAAAGATAATAAAAGCAAAATCTCTTATCCAAAAATTCCGCCAAGCAGTGCTCAATGCCGCAGTCACAGGCAAATTGACTGAGGAATGGAGAGAGAAGAATAAGTGTATAAAACCAGCAAAAGAACTTGTAAAGATTATACAGGGATATAAACAAAAGAAAAAAATAAAAGTTAAGCCTAGTGAGCAAGTTGATAAATCATTAGGTAAGAAGCTGCCATCAATTCCCGAAGGTTGGACTTGGGTGAGGTTTGAGCAGATAGGAGAATTATCAAGGGGTAAATCCAAACATAGACCCCGTAACGACCCAAAATTATTTGATGGAAAGTACCCTTTTATTCAAACAGGAGATGTAGCTAGGTCTAACGGTAAAATAAAAAAATATAAGCAGACCTATAACGAAACAGGTCTTGCCCAAAGTCGTTTATTTCCCAAAGGAACTTTATGCATCACAATAGCAGCAAATATTGCCGATTCGGGTATCTTGGAAATTGACGCTTGTTTTCCTGATAGCATTGTTGGTTTTATTCCTTACCCTCCGATTAAAAAAGCCCGCTTTTTCCACTATTTTGTTAGTACTTTTAAAAGTAATCTTGAGCAGTATGCACCTGAGACTGCGCAAAAAAATATCAATTTAACAATACTGAGACAAATTGCGGTTCCATCGCCTCCACTAGAAGAAATGGAAGAAATTACTCGTGTAGTAGGGAGATATTTCAGAATTGCAGATAAAGTTGAACAGCAAATAATTCAAGCAGAGAGCAGAGTAGAAAAACTCACTCAATCAATCTTAGCCAAAGCTTTTAGAGGAGAGTTGGTGAATTAATATGACTAAGTTTAAGAAGGGTAAATATCGAAGAATAACTAGGTATTTGAAAAGTAAATTAAGCAAAAGAAATATTCAAGGTCTAAGTACATCTGGTGCCATTGACGATGAATTATGGGTCCTTCTTGAGTATTATTCTGAAATTGATGAGGTTGGTTATAAATATTTTAAATCAAAAGGGGTCAGCAATTTCAGGCAGAGAAAGAAGGTTTATAAATATTTTCAAGCCTTAGTTAGACAAGCAAAAAGTTT
>CAYRCU010000012.1:15138-27276 GCA_964422865.1 uncultured Gammaproteobacteria bacterium | reverse complement strand
AGAATTTATTCCAAAGATAAGAATTAAAAGTTGCTGAACTGAAAGAGATTGCTTTAAAAACCGAATACTCCCAACCAGCCATGGTTTGACTGAGCCACATCAGAAGATTCAAAACTCCAAAAAGCGAGGGAGAGCCGATTTCACCCACTACAACCGACACAATTCAAGTTTAACCACTGCTCTTGACACTTCTTAGCACTCATGCTAGCATTCTGCTAATTTGATGATAAAAGAAGGCTTAACTGCAAGACAAGCTCAAATTTTAAAGGCCCTGATAGACGAGTATCTGGAAACGGCCGCGCCGGTAGGGTCAATTGCGCTGGAAAAAAAGTACAATCTCGGTATTTCACCGGCAACGATAAGAAATGAAATGATGGCCTTAGCTCGCATGGGATATCTAAGGCAGCCCCACACGTCAGCCGGCCGGATTCCCACGCCTCTGGCAATGAAGTTCTATATTGGCCAGCTCATGGAGGAGCGCCAGATCAGCCTTACCGAAGAAGTAAAAGCCAAGGAAAATGTTTGGGATTCACGTCACAACTTAAATGAACTTTTTGATTCAGCTACTCGCTCTCTTGCTCAAAGAACGAACTCTTTTGCGATTTCGGCAACTTCGGACGGTCTGTATTGGAGTCATGGACACGCCAATATTTTCAACACTCCGAATTTTTTTGACTTCCGGGTTTGCCAAAGCCTTTTTTCTGTCCTCGATGAATACAAGCGCCTCGAGGAATTATTTTTCAATCATCTTACGGGAATTTCTCCCATTGAAGTGCTTTTCGGTGAAGAATTAGGTTGGGATTTCTTTGAGCCCATAGGAATTGTGGCAACGAGATTTGCCGTAGGCAACAAAGAGGGGGCAATAGGAGTAATTGGCCCCTATGGATTAAATTATCCAAGTATAATTCCAACAGTTCGCCACATGGGTGAACTCATCCAGGAGCTTGCAAACAAATGAAAAAGATAAAAAAAGAAAAACAGACAAAAATTGAGGAAGTAAAAAGTCAGCTCATTCGTGCTCTTGCAGACTATGACAATTTAAAAAAGAGAATAGAAAGAGAAACACCGCGTTTGGGAAATTTGGCAAATGCGCGCCTCGTAAAAAACCTCCTTCCTGCCTTTGATATGCTTGAGACCGCCGAAAAACACACAAAAGATTCTGGTCTGGCAATTGCAATAGAAGAATTAAAAAAAGGATTGGAAAAAGAAGACATTGTACAGATTAAACCTAAAAAGGGAGACAAGTTTGATGAGAACATGCACGAAGCAGTGGAAGCTGTTAAGGTGAAAAATCAAAAGAAAGGTGATATTATAAAAACCGTCCTCACAGGCTGGAAAGTAGGAGAAAATATTATTCGTCCGGCCAAAGTGGTAGTATCAAAATAAAGCTATGAGTAAGATTATTGGAATAGATCTAGGAACAACAAATTCGGTAGTTGCCGTCATGGAAGGCGGTCAACCGAAAGTAATTCCGGCAAGCGACACAGGCAGAAACATCACTCCGTCTGCAGTCGAACCCGTAAAAAACCTCGTGGGAGACGTGGCTAAGCGTCAACTAATTTTAAACCCCAAAAACACCATCTACAGTATCAAGCGAATAATGGGTCGAAGAATAGGAGATGATGAAGTTGAAAAAGCCAAAAAATTAAGTCCATACGAAATTGTTGCAGGCAAAGACAACATGGCGACAGTCAGCGTAGAGGGCAAAACTTACACCCCTCAGGAAATCTCTTCAAGGATTCTCATGAAGCTAAAAAAAGATGCGGAAGATTATTTGGGAGAAACTGTCGAATCAGCGGTCATAACAGTCCCCGCTTATTTTGACGATGCACAGCGTCAAGCCACAAAACAAGCGGGTGAAATTGCTGGGCTCAAAGTTGAGCGCATCATTAACGAGCCTACGGCGGCAGCTCTTGCATACGGCTTGGATAAAAAGAAAAACGAGAAAATAGCCGTTTACGACCTTGGTGGAGGAACGTTTGATATTTCAATTCTCGAGTTGGGAGACGGGGTTTTTGAAGTCAAATCTACAAACGGCAATACATATCTGGGTGGAGATGATTTTGACGAAGTAATAGTCAACTGGATTGCCGATGAATTCAAAAAAGAGCACTCAGTAGACTTAAGAGACGACAAGCAAGCCCTCCAAAGGGTACGGGATGCGGCTGAAAAAGCAAAAATAGAGCTCACCGCAAGTTCAGAAACAGAAATCAACCAACCCTACATCACTCAAAGTAACGGGAAACCGCTTCATTTAACCATGAAGCTCACACGAGCAAAACTTGAAAGTTTAGTCGAAAATCTTATTGAGCAAACCATTGCTCCAACAAAAGCCGCTCTTAAGGACGCAAAACTTGAACCCAAGGATATCGACGAAGTTATCCTCGTTGGCGGCATGACCAGAATGCCCAAAATCATAGAAACCGTAAAAGAGTTTTTTGGAAAAGAGCCGAACAAAAGTGTTAATCCGGACGAAGTGGTCGCAATTGGAGCCGCCATCCAGGGAGGCGTGCTTGGTGGAGAAGTAAAAGATATTCTCCTTCTGGATATTACCCCCCTAACGCTTGCCATCGAGACAATGGGTGGAGTTGCTACTCCCATGATCCCCCGCAACACAACCATCCCAACCAGCAAAACGGAAATTTTCTCAACTGCCGCAGATAATCAAACACAAGTAGAAATTCACATTACTCAAGGGGAAAGGCCGATGAGCGCAGACAACAAGTCTCTCGGGCGTTTCACCCTGGACGGTATTCCTCCGGCTCCAAGAGGGGTTCCACAAATCGAAGTTGTTTTTGATATAGACTCTAACGGAATTCTAAAAGTTACAGCTAAAGACAAAGCAACAGGTAAGTCTCAAAACATAACAATAACTGGCGCAATCGGCCTAAGTGATGAGGAAATTGAAAAGATGAAAGAAGAGGCTGAAAAACACAAAGCGGAAGATGAAAAAAAGAAGGAGGAAATTGAGGTAAAAAATAAAGCAGATCAGTTAGTTGCGGCATCTCAAAAAGCTCTTAAGGATGCGGGAGATAAATTACCTGGTGAAATAAAGACAAAAGTCGAAACGGGTATTAAAGCAGTTAAAGAAGAGCTTGCAAAAGATCCGGTTGATCTGGAGTCTCTGAATAAAAAAGTAGAAGAATTATCTCAAAATCTCCAGCAAATCGGAGCTAATATGTATCAAAAACAGGCTTCACAGAAAGGCGAAGAGAAAAACACTAAAGACAACAAAACAACCTCCTCAAACAAAAAAAACGATCGAAAAGATGGGAAAGTGGAAGAAGGGGAAGTAGTAGAAGAATGACTTCATGGCAGCCAAAAACGATTACTATGATATTTTGGGAGTAACCAAGGATGCTTCTCAGGCAGACATCAAAAGTGCATATAGGAAAAAAGCAACTGAATGGCACCCGGATAAACACAAGAACAACAAGGAAGAAGCAGAAAAGCGCTTCAAGGAAATAAATGAAGCTTACCAGGTTCTCTCAGACACTCAAAAACGCAAAGCCTATGACCAATTTGGTCACGCAGCCTTCTCTCCCGGTGGGGGAAGAGGAAAAGGTCCATTTTCCTACACTTACACACAGGGAAGTGGAAACCCGTTTAGCGGCTTTGACTTCGGAGACCCTTTTGAAATTTTCGAACAGTTTTTTGGAGGTAGTTCTCCTTTCCGGGAAGCTCGCATTCCGCGCTACAGCATAACAATAGAATTTATGGAAGCGGTTAAGGGCGTTGAAAAAGAGGTAATTCTTGATGGAAAAAAAAGAAGCATTAAAATTCCTGCCGGGATAGATGAAGGCCAGCAAATTCGTTTCAGCGATTTTATCCTAAGTGTAAACATCAAGCCTCACGACATTTTTGAACGCAACGGATCAGACATTTATGTTCAGAAACAAATCCCCTTCTCCCTGGCCGCTTTAGGGGGAACCGTAGAAGTTCCCACCATCGACAAAAATGTAAAAATAAAAGTAAGAAAAGGGACTCCTAGCGGAACTCTCATCAGGCTAAGGGGCAAGGGTGTCAAACGATTAAGAAGTTTCGGTCGGGGAGATCAATATGTGAAATTGGTCGTTGAAGTTCCACAGTCTATTTCAAAAAGACAGCGCTCTCTAATCAAAAGTCTTCAAAAGGAAGGGTTGTAAAGTTTGACTCTAAGCTCTCTTCTAAGGTAGAATACGCCCCAGATAGGAAACTTTGATGGTGGGTAAAATCCCACCTTATTTTTTAAAAACAAGATGAGACAGCTACCAAGAACAGAATTCTCTCAAGCCCTAAAGGCCATTGCTTCCGAGCGTGGCTTAGATCTGGAAGTTATTTTGGAGGCTATAAAGCAAGCATATATTGCAGCTTACAAAAAGGATGCAAAAGAACAAGGTCTGGAAGTTGAAGAGTTTGAATATGATGCTGAGATTGATCCTACAACAGGTGAGGCAAGTATTATTGCCTGGCCCACGGGCAAGCCGGAAAAGAAAAAAAATGTCACACCCCCGGGTTTTGGCCGAATAGCCGCCCAAACTGCAAAGCAAGTTATTCATCAAAAAATTCGCGAAGCAGAGAAAGGAGTAATTCTGTCCGAGTTCGAAGACCGTGTAGGCTTTCTCATATCAGGCACAGTTCTTCGATTCGACGGCCCGAACGTCAGAATTGATCTTGGCCGCACAGAAGGCCTCATGCCCGCTTCAGAAAAAATTTCTTCCGAACGTCTTGAATCAGGCCAACGTTTAACATTTCTCCTTAAGGCAATCGAAGACACCCCCAGGGGGAAACAAATAATTCTTTCCCGCTCAGATCCGGAATTTGTTAAAGCGGTTTTCACTCGTGAAGTCCCGGAAATCAATTCAAAGAGTGTAGAAATAAAAGCAATAGCAAGAGAGGCGGGCGGAAGGACAAAAATTGCAGTTGCCTCATCTCAGCCAGGTGTTGATCCGGTGGGTTCCTGTGTGGGTCAAAAAGGTGTCAGAGTCCAGGCGGTTACAACAGAACTTGGTGGTGAACGCGTCGATATAATTCCCTGGAGCGAAGATGATAAAGAATTTATATCCGCCGCCTTTTCCCCAATAGAAGTTCAAAAAATCAGTCTTAACAAAAGTGACAAGTCGGCAGAAGTTACAATTCCTGAGGATGAACTAAGTCTTGCAATCGGAAAAGAAGGTCAAAATATCCGCCTTACCTCCCAGCTTACAGGCTGGAATATAAACGTCTTGGGAGACGGTAAATCCGACGACACCAACGTATCCGAAAAATCTCCAAAAGAAAACGGAAAAAAGACATCAAAAGAATCAAAGCCGAAAAACAATCCGGAAAAAGTTCAAGAAAAAAGTAGTAAAAAAAGTAGTAAAAGTAGTAAAAGAAAAGTAATAAGAAAAAAATGATAAAAAACCAGCAGGGCAAGAGAATTTTTTAGGTTAGTAAAGTAATAAAAATGTCAACTCTTGCTAATTTAACCTACCATGAACAAAAAAAGACCGCCAATAGTAGTTGTTTTAGGCCATGTAGACCATGGTAAAACAACTCTTCTTGATGCGATAAGAAACACCAGTGTTCAAGCTCGCGAAGCTGGCGGTATAACTCAAAGCATTGGGGCCACAAAGATTAAGTCCAAAGTGGGTGAGTTTACTTTTGTTGATACTCCGGGCCACGCAGCCTTCTCAAAAATGCGAGAGCACGGAACACGCGTAGCAGATATAGCACTCCTCGTTGTCGCGGCAGATGACGGTCCTATGCCCCAAACTGTTGAAGCAATCAACTATATTCGGCAAGTAAACATTCCGTTTATTGTGGTCTTAACAAAAACAGATCTTCCTTCCGCAAATACCGAAAAAGCTCTAACCGAACTGGAGAAGTTGGGAATTTTATTTGAAGGACGTGGGGGTAACACACCATTTGTCGAGCTTTCCGCCAAAAAAAATGAAGGCATTGATAATTTACTTGAAATATTAGGTCTTCTCACCGAAATAAGCGAAATAAAAGGAGACTCTAAAGGAAAACTTAATGCAATCATCATCGAAACAAACAAAGATAAAAGAGGAGTGGTTGTATCAGCAATTGTAAGATCAGGCACCCTCAAAGTTGGCTCAAACATTAAAGCTGGCAACACCTTCGCCCGTATTCGTGGGCTTTTTAATGAATCCCAAAAACCAATAAAGGAAGCATTTCCCGGTGATCCGGTGCTCATACTGGGGTTTTCTACTCTTCCGACAATTGGAACAGAGATCACTTCTTCAGCTCATTTTCCCACCCCTTCTCCCAAATTTATTCCAACAGGCAAAATACCGGAGGTTAAAAAAGGTCAGGTGGCCGTTGTTCTTAAGGCTTCTACAACAGGGTCTCTTGAAGCACTTGCAAACGCTCTTCCTCAAAATGCTGTTGTGATAGGTAAGTCAGTGGGTGATGTAACAGACGGAGATGTTTTTTTGGCAAAAGCCCCAAAAGCCTATATCATGGCACTTGAATCCAAAGCCCCCTCGCAGGTTAAACGTCTTGCTGAAACGGAAGAAGTAGACATTTTTGAGTTTGACATTATCTATGAGTCGACCAAAAAACTGGAAGAATTAATTTCCTCATCTCAAGAAAAATTTCTAGGAAAGGCGGAAATCCTGGCCACTTTTCCATATAATAATCAACAAATTGCAGGTTCTAAAATTCTGGAAGGCGAAATAAAACTTGGAGACAAAATAAGACTTCAAAGAAGAGAAGATGAACTTGGGACAGCAAAAATCACTTCTCTCAAAAGAGAAAAAGAAAATATCACGGTTGCCAAAGCAGGTGAGCAGTGCGGCATTCTTTTTGACAAAAAACTTGATTTTGAGGTAGGCGATATGATACTATCGGTCGATTCTAAATAATTTGCAAATATGGACAATATATCAAAATCATTTCATTCGTTAATTGAAAAATCAGGCACTATTCTAATACTCTTACCCAAGGATCCATATCTTGATCAAGTTGCTGCAGGACTTAGCCTCTTTCTAGTACTAAGGGATAATAAAGATATCTCAATTGCGTGTCCCAGCCCAATGCTTGTTGAGTTCAATCGCCTTGTCGGTATCGACAAAGTCACTCCCGACGTAGGCAACAAAAACTTGGTGTTTAAAGTCAAGTCATTTAGTCCGGATAATGTAGAAAGAGTAACCTATGACATTGATACGGCGGGCGAAATCCAGTTAGTAGTTATCCCCAAGCCCGGGCAAAAACCTCCCACCAAAGATCAAGTGCAAATCACCTACTCAGGCATCTCAGCCGACACGGTAATTCTTATCGGTGGAATGAACGAATCTCACTTTCCGGCAGTAAATAACAAAGATCTTTTGGAATCAAAGTTAATCCACATCGGAACACACGAGTTAAAAGTAAGAGATGGTAAAGAAATTCTTTCATTTGCTCGGCCGGCATCTTCGGTCTCGGAAATCACAGCTGACCTAATCAAAGAAGGTGGATACGAATATAATGCGGATCTCTCCACAAATCTTTTGATAGGAATTCAAGAAGGAAGTAAAAACTTTACTCATAAAAACATCACGGCAAGCACTTTCGAATTGGTCGCCAAACTTATGAAAAAAGGAGGCAAGTTTATGCCGCCCCAGTCGGCTCAATCCAGACCGGCCTTCGCCGCATCCCCGCTCAGGCCAGCCTTTGGAATAAACCCGCTCGAAAGGCCACAAGGAGAATCGGTTAACCCCGCATCTGCACCCAAATCCTGGATACAACCTCCCAAAATACTCAAAGGAACCTCTGTCAGTTAATGATCCAATTAATTTCTTTTTTGACAAATAAACATGATATGTTATCATTACACCCGATGTACTACAGGGTTCGCTCAATACAGGGCTTACTCAGTTTTGCATAACTCATGGCATTATCCATCGAAGAAAAACAGAAAATAATCAAAAAATTTGCTCGCGAGAAAGGTGATACAGGTTCTCCGGAAGTTCAAATAGCGCTTCTATCGGCAAAAATAGACAAGCTTGCAGAACACTTGAAGGAACACGCAAAGGATACGCACAGCAGAAGAGGACTTCTAAGCATGGTGGCAAAAAGACGAAGGTTATTAACATATCTTCAAAAGCGTGACGAAAAGCGCTTTATGGATCTAAGGCAAGCTTTAGGTCTGGACAAAAAATCAAAAAAAGCAAAAAGGGCAAAAGTAAAAACAGATAAAAAATGAAAAAGATAGAGAAAAGTATTGAGTTGGCGGGGCGAACATTAACTCTCACAACAGGGCACGTCGCCGAACAGGCATCGGGTGCCGTCATGGCACAGTACGGAGAAACAGTGGTTTTAGCTACAGTTATGGCCACGGAGCAGGATAGGGATTTGGGTTATTTTCCTTTAAGTGTTGAATATCAGGAAAGACTTTACGCCGGAGGAAAAATAAAAGGCAGTCGCTGGGTAAAGCGTGAGGGTCGTCCATCAGATGACGAAATCTTAAAAGCCAGGCTTATTGACCGCTCCATTAGGCCCCTCTTCCCGGAAAATTATAAAAAGGATGTTCAGGTTATCATCACAGTGCTTTCCGTCGATCTCGAAAACGACCCCATCTTTATAGCTCCCATCGCGGTTGCCGCCGCAATTGAAGCCTCCGAAATACCCTGGCATGGTCCGGTAAGTATTCTAAGTATCGGCCTAAAAGATGGCGAGCCCTTCCTTAATCCCAGAAACACGGAGAAACCCTATTCAGACATGGACTTAATAGTTTCAACAACAAAAGATGCAATCGTTATGATTGAGGCAGGGGCAAATGAAGTTACAGAAGAAAACATTCTTAAAGGAATTGAATTCGCACAAAAAGAGTCTGTAGGGGTTCTTAAGTTCATCAGTGATCTGGCAAAGGAAGTGGGCATCAAAAAAGAAAAAGTCGAAAAGAAAACGGTAAATATCGATCTTGAAAAGGCAGTAAAAAAGCTTGTGGGGGGCAAAATCGAGAATCTTGTTAAATCAATGGCTGCGAAAAATTTTGCAGAATATGACAGCGTTAAAGTCGCAGTCAAAGAGTCGGTCACAGAAGAAGAAGCCGAAGAAGCGGTACAAATCTTTGAAAAGTTGGTCAAAGAAGCTGTCCGCTCAATGATCCTTTCCAAAAAACGCCCCGACGGCAGAAAACTGGATGAAATTCGCCCGTTAAACTCCACGGTTGGAATTCTTCCGAGAACACATGGTTCAGCCATTTTTAAAAGAGGTTCCACACAAGCTCTCACAGTAGCCACTCTCGGGTCCCCTTCATTAGGTCAATTGATCGAATCGGCTGAAGGAGAAGAAGAAAAACGCTACATACACCACTACACAATGCCTCCTTATTCAATCGGTGAAACCGGTAGAGTGGGTTATCCCTCTCGGCGTGAGATTGGTCATGGAGCACTAGCAGAACGCGCACTTATTCCCGTCATTCCTTCGGAAAAAGTATTTCCCTATACGATCAGATTAGTCTCTGAAATTCTAAGTTCAAATGGATCAACCTCAATGGCAAGCACTTGTGGTTCAACACTGGCCCTTATGGATGCAGGAGTTCCGATAAAATCTCCCGTTTCAGGAATTGCCATGGGTCTTGTGATTAAAGACGAAACAGACTTTGCGGTAATAAGCGACATCACCGGAATGGAAGATTTCAACGGAGATATGGACTTTAAAATTGCCGGAACCAAAAAAGGAGTTACGGCTCTCCAACTGGATGTCAAAGCCCTAAAATTAACTTTAAGTATCCTCAAAGATGCTCTTACTCAAGCCAAGGGTGGAAGAGCCCACATCCTTGAGTCTATGCTCAAAGCCCTTCCGGAATCCAGAAAAGCAGTCTCAAAATATGCTCCAAAAATTGTATCCATAAAGATCGACCCGGAAAAAATAGGAGGCGTCATCGGCCCCGGCGGAAAAATAATAAAACAAATCATCTCAGAAACAGGTGCGCAAGTAGATGTCGAAGATGACGGAACGGTCAACGTTTCAGGAATTGACAGTGAAGGTGTAAACAAAGCCATTGAATGGGTCAAATCTCTGGTAAAAGAAGTAAAAGTAGGCGAAATCTATGAGGGAACAGTAAAAAGAATCCAAGCATTCGGCGCCTTCGTTGAAATTCTCCCCGGAAAAGAAGGTCTAATTAGGGTGGGTGACATGTCGACCGAATTTGTCCAAAAACCCCAGGATGTTGTAAGCGAGGGACAGGAAGTGAAAGTCAGGGTAAAAGAAATCGATAACATGGGTCGCATTAACCTTTCAATGATTCTCGACCCGGCAAAAGACAAAAAATCTCATCAAGGTAGCCGTCCTCAAAGCAGGCCATACAACAATAGGCCCAGAAGATCATCGTCTCCCCATTTTCCCGCAAGCCGCTTCACAAGAAAAGACGATCGCTCCCGAAGATAAACTCCGCTTATGATATTATTTATTACATGGAAACTGCCGTTGGTCCATTAATTCATAAAGTCCGCTCCACTCAAATCCCTGCAGAATTTTCAGAGTTAATCATCGCCCGCCTCGAGCAATTAGAGCTTCTTTCTCAATCTTCAAGCTTCCTTCCCGAACTGGATAAAATGACCCGTTACATTGATTGGGTCACAAGCCTTCCCTGGAATAAAAAGACAAAAGATATTTTGGATCTCAAACACGCCAAGAGTGTTATGGACAAACACCATTATGGCTTGGATTCTCTCAAAGAAAGGATCCTGGAATACATTTCTATAATGAAATTAAAAGAAGGGAACAGTGAAAATAAAGAAAGTATTACTCGCACACCAATCCTTTGCTTCGTAGGCCTTGTGGGAACAGGTAAAACTACTTTTGCATATTCAATCGCCGAGGCTTTGGGAAGAAAAATTGCCCGAATTCCTTTTGGAGGCATGGGAGATCCTCTCGATCTGCGTGGACAATCCCGTATGCACCCGGAAGCTGAGCCCGGACGCGTTATCAAAGCTCTCCGTCAAACTCATTCGAAAAATTCAGTAATTCTTCTCGACGAAATTGATCGCGTCGCGGACGAAGGAAGGGCCTCCATAATGGGCGTTTTAGTAGAGTTGTTGGATACAAAACAAAATCACGCCTTTGTTGACCATTACATTGACTACCCCTTTGACCTCTCGGAGGTAATCTTCATAGCAACCGCCAACAACACCACAAATATCGCAACAGCCGTTATGGATCGCTTAGAACCGATATCAATGCCGTCCTATACAGACCAAGAAAAAATTGTTATTGCCAGAGATTACATCCTTCCTCAGGCAATAAAAGAAGCAGGTTTACCCAAAGGGACCGTCACTTTTGATGAAAGTGTCTGGATTAGCATGGTTCGCCCCCTTGGGTATGACGCGGGGATAAGAACAATGGAGCGCACGGTAAAAGGGGCAATTAGAAAAATCGCAAAACTTTATGTAGAAGGCGAGGGTAAACATTTTGCAATCACTCCCGAAAATATCAAACAATTTCTTCCACAATGGTAAAATGAGCTTGTGAGTAAAAAAGAAAAGCTTGCGAAACTCAAAGAAAAAATGGAAAAAGCAGAGCTTCCCTTAAAGGAAGATGCTACACAGTTGGTATTTGGCGTGGGCAATCCTGAAGCAGAACTCCTCTTTATTGGTGAGGGACCGGGCTACTGGGAGGATCAAAAGGGAATTCCTTTCGTGGGAAATGCAGGAAAACTTCTTGACAGACTTCTTATGTCAATAAAGCTTCCCCGCGAACACGTATTTATCACAAATGTTGTTTGTTATCGCCCTCCCCAAAATCGCGATCCTCTCCCGGAAGAAATAGAGGCATTCCAGCCATATATTGACAAAATAATCAGTATAATTGATCCCAAAGTAATCATCACTCTTGGCCGTTTTTCGATGGCAAAGTTTATCCCGGGAGTAAGAATTACAGACGTCCACGGAAAACCGCACGCAATAAGCTTTCATGGCAGAAAACTCTTGGTAGTCCCGATGTATCACCCCGCAGCAGCCTTAAGAAATGGTGAGATCCTCCGTCGTTCTCAAGAAGATTTTGCCCGTCTTCCGGAATATATTAAAAAAAGAGATGAAATTATTTCAGAAGCTTTTCCCGGGCAAGAAAACAAAAAGTCTCAAGAAGAGCCTGAGTCAGAGCAAATGCAGCTGATTTGACTTCGGGTTCTACAAAAAGCGCCGCGTGCACAGCACTGCAAATTTCGTTTAC
>CAYRCU010000012.1:0-15038 GCA_964422865.1 uncultured Gammaproteobacteria bacterium | reverse complement strand
AGTGCACAGCACTGCAAACTTGGTTTACAGTGCACAGCACTTAAACTTCGTTTATCTTGTGAGCGCAAAGCGAACAAGACAAAACCATGGGCGCAAGCCCAGGGAAGTTTATATGCAAAAGCTTTCAAATTTCGTTTACAGTGCACAGCACTGCAAACTTGGTTTACAGTGCACAGCACTTAAACTTCGTTTATAATGAACTTAATTACATAAATTCTCATGGCAAGACGTAAAAAAAGGGGTCGAAAGCCAAAAAAAGCAAGAAGAAGTCTTGGGCTATCTCTCAAGCCCGAAACAATTCGCTCAGTAATTCAAATTGTCTTTTGGGCAGCAGCTGGTTTAATTCTTGTCTCTTTTTCTCGACAGGGCAGCGTCCTATATCGCTTCAACGACCTTTTGGTTTCCTATCTTGGCTGGTCTTCAATTCTTTTGCCATTTATTTTAATTTCAATTGGATTTTTTATTTCAAGGTTCAAGTCTCCCCTCGGCCAGCCAAACGTAATCGTTGGAAGTCTTCTCTTTTTTGTATCAATCTCAACTCTCACCCGATCCGGCTACTTCGGCAGAATGTCTTGGGATGGAGTGGAAGCACTGGTTACCACGGCAGGAGCTTTTGTAGTTCTGACGGGTACAAGCATTGTCGGAATAGTAATTCTTTTCAACACCTCCTTTGATCAGCTTTTAGTTTTTATAGGTAACATTCTTCGCACAATAAGGCGATTATTGGTAAGCGATAAGACCTTCTCCTCAAAAACTAAATCAACTTTTGATAAGAAAAGAGAGCTCAAAATCCTCGGTGGGCAGAAACTTTCCGAAGAGCGCAAAAAGGTTGTTTCAAGGGAGAAAAAAGAAGAAATATTAACTCCTAAATTAGTAAGCAACGTGCCGGGTGAAAATAAAGTTTGGAAATATCCTCCTCTTAATATTCTCGAAAATGCAAATACAGGGAAAGCTGATCGTGGAGACGTAAAGGGTAATGCCGCGATCATCGAACAGACCCTTGAATCATTTGGAGTAACGGCACGAGTTGTTGAGGTGAACATGGGTCCGGCAGTTACTCAATATGCTCTGGAAGTGGCCCTCGGAACAAAGCTCAGCAAAATCACAGGTCTCGAACGCGACCTCGCGCTCGCCCTTGCAGCCCCAACCGGCACTATTAGAATTGAGGCCCCGATCCCGGGACGATCTTTGGTGGGAATTGAACTTCCAAATCGCTCACCGGAATTTGTGGCTCTAAAGAGCATCCTTTCATCTGATGAAATGAAAAATAGTCCTTCAAAACTGGCCGTTGCTTTGGGTTTTGATGTAGCAGGAAAACCAATCATCGCAGATATTGCTCAAATGCCCCACGTCCTAATCGCTGGTCAAACCGGTTCAGGAAAAAGTGTCTGCCTCAATGCCTTTCTGGGCTCTCTTCTTTTTAGAGCTTCACCGTCGGAGGTAAAACTAATTCTCGTCGATCCCAAAAGAGTAGAATTAACAAGTTACAATGATATCCCTCACATGCTCACACCGGTAATCGTAGAACCGGAAAAAGTGATTTCTGCGCTTCGTTGGGTCAGGGCAGAGATGGATCGCCGCTATAAACTTTTTTCTCAAGCCGGAGTAAGAAACATTAATGGCTACAATGAAATGTCCGGATTTCAAGCGCTTCCGTATATAGTTCTTGTGATAGATGAACTTGCAGACATAATGCTCTTTTCTCCGGTTGAAGTAGAAGATTCAATTACACGCATAGCTCAAATGAGTCGTGCCACAGGTATCCATATGGTTCTCGCTACTCAAAGACCTTCAGTTGACATAATTACAGGTCTCATTAAGGCAAACATTCCTTGTCGCGTGGCTTTTGCGGTCTCTTCTCAAATTGACTCTCGCGTAATTCTTGATACCCAGGGAGCAGAAAAACTTCTTGGTCGAGGGGACATGCTCTATCTCCCCCCAGAACAAGCAAGACCGGTAAGAATTCAAGGAGCTTTTATCGGCGACAAAAACACGATCAATCTGGTAAGTTTTCTCAAAAATCAGGGAATTGCGCCTCAATACACAGAAGAAGTAGTATCCATGCAAAAACCGGGCACCACAAGAATTGATGGTGTAGAGGGAGAAACAGACGAACTGTTCAAAGACGCCGTCAAGTTAATCTGCCAGTTCGATAAAGCCTCGGCATCTCTTCTCCAGAGGCGATTAAAAATCGGTTACGCACGTGCAGCGCGTCTTTTGGATCAACTTGAATCCGCAGGGGTGGTTAGCCCTCCCGATGGCTCAAAACCCAGAGAAGTTTTAATCAGTAGCCCGGAGGAGATATTAGGTTCCCCATCATGAAAAGCATAGGCACGCTCTTAAGAGAAGCTCGCATTAAAAGCAAGCTCACTCTCAGTAATTTAGAAGAAAAAACCAAAATAAAAAAAAGCTTTCTTAAGGCTCTTGAGAACGAGGATTGGTCACATCTTCCGGAGTTTCCCGTAGTAATTGGCTTTGTCAAAAACGTTGCAAGCTTCACAGGGCTCAATCAAGAACAAATAGTGGCTTTTCTAAAACGTGACTACACTTTAAAAAAACCACCTTTAAGCCCAAAAACCACCTCCATCCCAAGAGAATTTCATTGGAATCCAAAATTCACCTTCATCTTAGGAATACTGTTTGCAGGCATCTTCGTTTTTTCCTATCTTGGCTTTCAATACAAACGCTTCACAAGCCCACCAAAGCTTAATGTGTTATCTCCAGTTGAAAACCAAACTACATCAAACACTAAAATATTAGTATCGGGTAAAACCACGCCAGGTGCAACGATCAGAGTCAACGATCAGCCCGCAATCGTAGACGATGAAGGCATTTTTCAAACAGAAATCAATCTTAATAAAGGAGAAAACGAAATAGAAATAAAAGCCATCTCTCGCTCAGGAAAGGAAACTATATTAAAACGGAAAATTAATGTAGACTTTTAAATCAATGGAAGAAGTCCAAACATTGCTTGTCATCGTAGTGATCGCACTCACGTCTCTCCTTGTGGTGGTGGGAGTTCAGGTAGTGCTCATCATTATGGATATGCGCCGTGCATTAAGGCGTCTAAATTCGATTCTTGATGATGCAATTTTAGGAGGAGGACTCATAAGTCCGGGAAAACTTACAAGTATTCTGGAATTATTTAAAAAAAGAAAATCAAAAGAACTAAAAACCCACGGCAACTCCTGACACTTTAAAAAAACACGTTCATGAAAGCAAGCCAACTGAAACAAAAATATCTGAACTTTTTCAAAGATAAAGGCCATGCGGTTATTCCTTCTGCTCCACTGCTTCCTGAAAACGATCCGACCGTTCTTTTTACGACCGCAGGAATGCATCCTTTAGTACAATATCTCTTGGGTGAAAAACACTCTGAAGGCAATAGACTTGCCAACGTGCAGATTTGCATGCGGACGGATGATATAGATGAAGTTGGAGATACCTCTCATCATACTTTTTTTGAAATGCTCGGAAATTGGTCACTTGGTGATTACTGGAAAGATGAAGCAATCTCATGGTCATATGAGTTTCTCACCAAAGAATTGAATCTAAATAAAAATAAACTTTGGGTAACTTG
Source organism: uncultured Gammaproteobacteria bacterium (assembly GCA_964422865.1). Lineage (GTDB taxonomy): Bacteria > Patescibacteriota > Microgenomatia > UBA8517 > UBA8517 > CAYRCU01. Next base: position 11,458 of record CAYRCU010000012.1, on the reverse strand, counting down.
TTTCAAAGGAGATAAAAATGCATCTAAAGACGTTGAATCGGCAAATGTGTGGAAAAAATTAGGAATCCCCGGAAAACACATCCTTTTTTTGGGAAAAGAAGATAATTGGTGGGGACCTGTAGGTTTAACCGGACCGTGTGGGCCTGACACGGAAATCTTCTACGACACAAACCCTTCTAAAACAGAAGGAGTTCCGGGTGATAATTCCGGTAGATTTTTTGAAATATGGAACAACGTATTCATGCAGTACTACAAAACCAAAGAAGGAAAGTACATTCCTCTCAAGCAGAAAAATGTAGATACAGGCATGGGGGTGGAGAGAACAACCGCGGTTATCCGGGGCCTTAAAGATGACTACCAAATCACGGAGCTTTGGGGAATTATTTTAGATGCGATACAAGATAAAACTTCAAGTGAGTACAAAGATCACAAGAAAGAACACAGAATAATCGCAGATCATATCAGAGCAGCAACATTCATCGCCGCCGAAGGGATCGTGCCTTCAAACAAAGAACAGGGATACATTTTAAGGCGTCTTATAAGAAGAGCAATTCGTTACGGAAAACTAATATCACCGAGTGTAGACGATTTGTTTCTTTCCGATCTCTCAAAGTCGGTAATACAAATATACGGTACAGAGTATACGCATCTCCAAAATAAGTCGGCAGAAATATACGAAACTATCAGGCTTGAGAGTGAAAAGTTTTCAAAAACCCTCTCAAGAGGATTGAGAGAAATAGAAAAGCTGGATAGTATTGATGCGCAAAAGGCCTTTAATCTTTACCAAACACACGGTTTTCCTTTGGAACTTACTCAAGAGATTTTCGAAGAAAAAGGACAAAAAATTGACAAAAAACAGTTTGAAAAAGAATTCAAAAAACACCAAGATCTCTCCAGAACGGCTTCAGCGGGGCGTTTTAAAGGAGGACTCGTTGAATTAAAAGAGGAAACAAAACGTCTTCACACCGCAACTCATCTACTGCACGCTGCCCTAAGAAAAGTTTTAGGAGAACACGTCCAGCAAAAAGGCTCAAACATTACCCCGTCTCGTCTTCGTTTTGATTTTACTCACCCCGCTAAACTCACGGAAGAGGAAATTATAAAAGTGGAAAAGCTGATAAACGAACAAATAGACAGCAATCTTCCGGTAAGCTTCGAAATAACAACTCTCAAAAAAGCAAAAAAAGACGGAGCTCTGGCATTTTTCGGCGATAAATACAAAAAAAAGGTAAAGGTATACACAATCGGCAGCTCAAAAAATAAGTGGTTCTCAAAAGAGGTTTGCGGCGGCCCCCATGTAAATTCTCTGAACCAGCTGGGTGGACATGTTAAAATTACAAAAGAAGAATCAAGTTCGGCAGGAATCAGAAGAATATATGCTGAAATAGTCTAAATTGCCAATGAAAGAAAATGTCAAAGAACTCTACTGGTCACTAATAATTGAACCTAGCTGGGTCCAAGCCGGACTCTGGTCTCTCGAAAATGGCACAACTCATGTACTTGCAGTAAGTAAATCTCTTCGGTGGGAATCTCAAGAGGATTTACCTGAATCAGTCGATTCCGCCCTCTCCTCAATTGCTCAAAATCTTCCCGAGGGAACGCCGGAGCCTTCAAAAACAGTCTTTGGTGTTTCTCCATCTTGGGTCGAAGATGGTCAAATAAAACAACAACATCTTGAAACAATAAAAGGAATTTGCTCGAAGCTTTCTTTGACACCGAGTGGCTTTGTGGTACTCAGTGAAGCTATCGCACACACAATTAAAATAAAAGAAGAATCTCCCCTGACAGGTGTGGTAATTGGCCTTGGAAAAGAAAATCTTGACATTGCAGTATTCAAATTAGGAAACCTTCAAGGATCGGTCGCTGTTGTAAGAAGCGTTTTAATTGTTGACGATGTCGTGGAAGGTCTTGCCCGCTTTGCAACAGGAGGTAATCTTCCGTCAAGATTTTTAATTTATAACGGCAAAGAAACAGAAATCGAAGAAGTCAAAGATATGTTAATAAAAGCAGATTGGGAAAACCTAGATGAAAAAGTTAAATTTCTCCATACACCCAAAGTTGAATCAGTCCTCCCGGATGATAAAATTCTCTCAGTCTGCCTGGCAGGTGCTTCTGAAATTGGTGAAGTAAAAAGCTTTACCTTTCCCGGCGACAAGCAGGAAGTCGACAACGGGGAATATCCTCAACCGGCCGAACCTCAAGTCCCAAGTGAAACGGGTGATTTTGTAATCGGAGAAGATATTGAAAAAGTTTTCCCATCACCCCTTCCCCCAAAAGAAGAACATGCAGTTCAGATTCCAAGCACTGTTCCCTCACGCAGAAAATTTTCCTTCAAACTTCCCCGTCTCCACCTTCCCGTTTTAAAAAGTTTTCTCCCAGGCATACACCTGCCAAGTTTTTCGAAAAATCGTCTTTTGACTAGTCTCGGAATCGGGGGATTGCTGTTGTTTGTGGGATTGCTTATAGCCTGGATCTACATCCCAAGAGCAAAAATCACCATTCTTGTCTCACCCAAAAACATCGAGAAAACGCTTGATTTGACGCTTGTGGAAAGCCTGGATATTCAGGATTTGGAAAATTACATTTTACCCGCATCCGCCATCACTGCTCGCGTCACAGGCGAAGAATCAATTTCAACAACAGGATCAAAAACAGTTGGGGACAAGGCCGCAGGAGAAGTAACTCTTCGAAACGGTACGGCAAAAGAAATCACTCTCGACGAGGGGTCTTTTATAACAAGTTCGCAAGGATATATATTCACCCTTTCAGAAGATGTCACAATCCCCAAGGCAGATTCTCCTTCCTCTCCGGGTACCGCAAACGCAAAAATTCAAGCCGAAAAAATCGGAAGCGATTACAATCTTCCGTCAGATGAATCTTTTTCCGTTTCAAACTATCCGAAAAGCGAGGTTGATGCAATCGCCTCAACCGAGATAGCCGGAGGATCAAGCAGAGAAATAAGAGTGGTTTCGGAAGATGACATAAATTCCCTTGAAAATAAACTTGTAAGAAAACTGATCGAGAAAGGCAAAAAAGATCTTTCTTTAAAAACAGCCGCCAGTCAGGTATTAATTGAAGATGTGCTGGATCATTCAGTAACAAGCAAAGATTTCAACCACAAAAAGGGCGATGAAGCGGATTCTCTAAACCTTTCCATGGAACTTTCCGTTTCAAGTGTGGTTCTCAAAAAGGAAATTCTCACAAGCCTCGCGCAGTCGCTCTTAGAAAACCAAATTCCGTCAGGCTTTTCTCTGAAGGAAGATCAGATAAAATACAACTTCAAACTTCTCAACCGCGAAAACAATGAATGGTCCGTCGAGTCCACTATTGCAGCAAACCTTCTTCCTCAGATAAACACGGATAATATAGTCAAAAAAGTGTCCGGAAAATACCCTCCAAAAGCTGAAGAATTTCTAAGTCAAATCCCGGGTTTCAATAAGGCAACCGTAAAAGTAAATCCCGCTCTGCCGGGTAGACTGGGAAACATTCCTTTCATCAAGAGCCATATTTCAATAGAAGTAGTTGCCGGCAAATGACACTTCCCAAAACACTAGGTTTACTGTCAGCCTTTTTGGGCACCCTCATCCTGTCTTATGTAATTTCCCCGTTGATTATATATGAACTTGTAAGTCAATATAAATTTTCAAACTATCTTACACCCGTTCCTCCCGGATACGAATACATTTACAAAAAAGTTTTAAATACACCGGATTACACCAAGGCCAGCAATTGGTTCAAAGACGGCGCACGCCCAAAGGAATTCGGTCAAACAAAAGTTGCCTTTTACACCCTCTCTATTCCGTCTCTTAATATAAACGAAGCAACAGTGTCCATAGGCGGGGAAGATCTTGCAGAATCCCTTATTCAATATCCGGGAACGGCTCTTCCGGGTAAAAAAGGAAATGCGGTAGTTTTCGGACATTCCATATTACCCCAATTTTTTAATCCCGAAGATTATCTTACAATCTTCTCAACCCTTCCCACTATTTCAAAAGGAGCAAAAATAGCCGTCCGTTTCGACGGAATTTCCTACGAATATAAAGTTGAAGATATTTTTGAAGTCAGTCCCAAAGATCTTCAGATTTTGGAGCAAAATACAAGCGATTCATTTATAACTCTTATTACCTGTGTCCCTCCAGGTCATCCTTTAAAACCCCGGCGCCTTGTAGTAAGAGCAAGAATTGTACCGCCAGAAAGATGACAATCCTGGGAATTGATTTAGGACTCAAAAAAACCGGCCTCGCCATAGCCGTAGGACCCTTGGCAGAACCCTTGGAAGTCGTTCATCATAAATCTGAAGAACAGCTTATATTTCGTGTTCTGCATCTTATCTCTAAACATAAAGTCGAAAAGTTGGTCTTGGGTCTCTCCGAAAACAAAATGGCTGCAGTTCAAAAAAACTTTGCGGCTAAACTAAAAGAGAAAACAAACCTCCCTGTTAATTTAGTAGACGAAACTCTTACAACAAAAGATGCACAAAGATTTTCAATAGAAGCAGGGATAAAAAGAAAAAAAAGAAAAAAATTAGAGGATGCTTTCGCTGCCGCACTCCTGCTTCAAAACTATCTTAATTCTTTTAAAAAATAGACTTTCCTCTTTTTAATTTGATATAATAGGTGATGTTTAAAAACATAATTTCTCCAATCCAAGCATGGCTCATGTCCCAGGGAAAGTGTGTCGGTTGCGGCATGCCTCTCTCAAAAGGTAAAAGAAGTAAACATAAAGATGGTTTCGACAAAATAACCTGTAAATGCGGCCGCATATTCATTTATGATCAAAAGAAAAAAACCTACCGTCGGGCCCTTCTTGAAGAAGTATAATCCTCTCATGAGATCCAAACCTTTTGTACTCCTCTTTGTTCCGATATTTTTGACACTCACCATATTTTTAGGTTTTCTGTGGTGGAAGTCTGTTTCCGGGCCTCAAAGTACAAATACCCAAAAAGTTAGATTTATAATTAGAAAGGGAAGTGGTGCCGCCACAATAGCCAATAATCTTGAAAAAAAAAGGCTTATAAAAAGTGCTTTTTCATTTAAGTTGTACGTACAACTAAAGGGGCAGGCAGGTAGTATTCCTCCCGGAGAGTTTGAAATCCCCCAAAATCTTTCTCTTCCTGAGGTTGTTTCTCTTCTTCTAGACGGGCCGACAGAACTCTGGGTAACAATTCCAGAAGGCCTACGTCGTGAAGAAATAGCAGAAAAATTTATTGAAACCCTTGATCTGAGCGGATCAGATAAGAATATTTTTAGAGACGAGTTTTTACTGGCTTCCAAAAATCTTGAGGGATATCTTTTTCCGGACACCTACCTTTTCCCAAGGGACACAACAGCCGCAAAAGCAGTTAGTGTACTAAACTCCACTTTCAAAAAGAAATTCAGTTCACTTCCAAACTCAACAAACCTTTCTCCGAAAGAAACAGTAATATTAGCATCAATCCTCGAGAGAGAAACAGCAAACGACGAGGAACGTCCAATCGTCGCAGGAATACTGATAAAAAGATACGAAAATGACTGGCCTCTGCAGGCTGACGCCACGGTTCAATACATACTGGGCAAGCCCGGTGCATGGTGGCCGCGTCCTCTCTCAAAAGATGATCTCGAGATTAATTCTGCCTACAACACCTACAAATTCTTGGGCTTCCCCCCAGCACCTATCTCAAACCCGGGTATAAGCTCGCTCAAAGCGGCGGTAAATTACACAAAAACCCAGTATTGGTTTTATCTTCACGACACAGAAGGCAATATCCACTATGCTTCCTCACTCGAAGGCCACAAGAAAAATATACAAAAATACCTGAGATAAGGCTCACTTGACATCTTGACATCTTGAGTTATAATTCACCCATACCTTGTTTGTTCAAGGCGCAAACCCGCTAGTGTAGCGGGGATTTTGTGTCCCAACAAAAAAACCTCATGATTAAAACGAAGAGGAGAAATTTCGGCCGCCAAGAAAAAAACCTACCAAAATTAGACTTATCTCTTGTTCAAAGGGAAAGTTGGCAGTGGTTTATAACAGAGGGTATCGCTCAGGAAATTGCAAGTATCAGTCCCATCGATGACTTCACGGGCAAAAACTGGCAGCTGGTTCTCGGAGAACATATACTTGATCTTCCCGGTATTTCCCCAAAAACTGCACTTGAAAAGGGAGTTACTTACTCCGCTCCCTTCAAAATAAGAACAACACTAACAAACAAGCAAACGGGCAAGAGCATCGAGCAAGACGTCTTCTTCGGAAATCTTCCCCAAATGACTTCTTCGGGAACCTTCATAGTAAACGGAATCGAACGCACAGTAATCAACCAGCTTGTTCGTTCTCCGGGTACTTATTTTTCAGGCGAGACAGACATTTCCTCAGGAAGAATGCTTCATAAAGCAGAAATCCGTCCTCTTCATGGTTCCTGGCTCGAATTTGAAGTAGGAAAAAGAGACGTCATTTGGGCAAGGATTGATAAGAGAAGAAAAATAAATGTAACAACATTTTTAAGGGCTCTGGGGTTTCAATCAGACAGGGAAATTATTAATCTTTTTTCCGATGTTGATGTCGACAAAGCGCATCAATATATCAAAGTTACACTGGAAAAAGATCCAACGATAACAAAAGAAGATGCATTAATTGAAATCTATAGAAAGCTTCGACCGGGGGAACCGGCAGTGTTGGAAAATGCGGAAGCACTTTTTTCAAATCTCTTTTTTCAGCCAAGAAGATATAATCTGGGCAAGGTCGGTCGCTACAAAATCAATAAACGGCTTGGTCTTAGCACCCCAAATACCCAGGAAAATTGGATTCTCACTCCACAGGATATCGTTGCCACGGTTTCATATCTCATAAACCTTCAAAACGGTCAAGGCAGAGTGGATGATATAGATCATCTGTCAAACAGACGCCTTCGCAGGGTGGGAGAACTTGTTGCAACTCACGCCTTTAGGGCAGGCCTTCTTCGCCTCGAGCGAGCCGTAAAGGAAAAAATGAGTCTTATTTCTCCGGACGATAACCCTCAGCCGCAGAATTTAATCAATGCACGTCCTCTAATTGCTTCAATTAACGAATTCTTCCGCTCAAATCAGCTTTCAACCATTCTTGATCATTCAAATCCTGTCTCAGAGATTGACAATCTCAGACGTGTCTCGGTCCTTGGCGCAGGAGGGATAAACAGAGAAAGGGCATCCTTCTCAATTCGCGATATCAATGCTTCACAATATGGTCGAATAGACCCCATAAGATCTCCGGAAGGCCCAAACATTGGACTCGTTACATATCTTGCTCTCTATACTCGCGTCAATGAATATGGTTTTTTGGAAGCCCCTTACAGAAAAATCAAAAAGATTAAAAAAGGAGGAAAAACTTATTCACAAATAACGGATGAGGTCATCTATATCACAGCAGACGATGAACAGGAATATCGCATTACACACAATGGAATAAACATAGATAGCAAGGGGATTATTACAGATAGTAGAGTCGCTTTTCGCTACAAAGGAAATTTCACAGAAGGTCCTTCCGATTTAGTTGATCTTATCGATCTTACACCAAGGCAGGTTTTTGGAACCTCAGCAAGTTTGATTCCGTTTTTGGCCCATAACGAAGGGAACCGCGCTCTCATGGGTTCAAACATGCAGTGCCAAGCTGTTCCTCTCATAAAACCATCCGCCCCAATTGTAGGGACAGGCATTGAAGAAGTGGTTGCAGGAGCGATGGGGAGAGTCATAAGAAGTGATTTTGATGGAGTCGTCGATTATGTAGATGCCGAAAAAATTGTTCTTAAATTAGACAAAAAAATCGACCCCACAGGCTTAAATTTTGAGAACGCAGAAATTCTCGAAAACGGAAAGAAAATAGAATATCATCTTACAAAATTCAAGCGAACTTCACAGTCAACTTCATACAATCAGAAGGTAAAAGTCAAAACGGGTGAAAAAATCAAAAAGGGAGATCTTTTGGCAGACGGTCCTTCCTGCGAAAATGGTGAGCTGGCTCTGGGGCAAAACCTGGTCATTGCCTATACAAGTTTCGAAGGATATGGATTTGAAGACGCCATTGTAATATCAGATCGCCTAGTTAAAGAAGACCTTTTAACCTCAGTTCACATTAAAGAATATCAGGCCGATATAGTTGAAACAAAACTTGGGCCCGAAGAACTCACAAGAGATATTCCGAATGTAGCAGAAACAGAACTTGCAAACCTTGCAGATGACGGAATTGTAGTTGTCGGCGCGGAAGTAGGGCCGAATGATATTTTAGTCGGGAAAATCGCTCCAAAGGGAGAAACGGAACTTAACTCCGAAGAGCGCCTCTTAAGAGCTATTTTTGGAGAAAAAGCTCGTGAGGTCAGAGACACTTCCCTAAGGGTTCCCCACGGTGAAGGTGGAATCGTTGTTGATGTCTCAATTCTTGATAAAGACAAAGGTGACGAGCTTGGCCCCGGTGTCATTAAAAGTGTAATCGTAAAAGTAGCTAAACTTAGAAGGGTAAAGGTGGGAGATAAATTAGCAGGTCGCCATGGAAACAAAGGGGTCATTGCAAAAATTCTTCCCTCTGCCGACATGCCTTTTACAAAAGACGGTACTCCGGTAGATATAATTATCTCTCCTCTTTCAGTACTTGCTCGAATGAATCTGGGGCAACTCCTTGAAACTCATCTCGGTTGGGCGCTTCATAAAAAGGGTGAGACGGGTGCTCTCCCCGTATTTGATCCGGTCTCTGAGGAAACAATTTCCAAAGAGCTTGAAAGTGCAGGCCTTCCTGTTGATGGAAAAACAACTCTCTACGATGGACGCACAGGTGAACCATTTGAAGAAAAAACCGTTGTGGGAATAGGTTACATCATGAAGCTAAAGCACATGATTGAAGATAAATCACATGCCCGTTCAACCGGCCCATATTCACTAGTTACTCAACAACCCCTCAGTGGTAAAGCTCAAATGGGCGGACAGCGCTTAGGTGAGATGGAAGTATGGGCGCTGGAAGCACATCGTGCCGCCCACACTCTTCAGGAGATGCTCACGATAAAATCTGATGACATTGTCGGCCGGGCACAAGCGTTCGGTGCAATTATAAAAAACGAGCCGGTTCCGGAAGCAAGAGTTCCGGAAAGCTTCAAAGTTCTTATTCGGGAATTAAATTCTTTGGGTCTTGCGGTAGAGGTAGAGGGAACCAAAAAGACTAAAGGAGAAGACGAGGAGGAGATTACCGACAAATCAGCAGACCCCCTTGTTCGTCTCAGGGTTCTTAAAGATTTCGATTCCATCAGAATCAAGCTTGCATCTCCCGATGAAATCAGGGCGTGGTCCAGGGGAGAAGTTACAAAGCCTGAAACAATCAACTACAGAACACTAAAACCCGAAAAAGACGGCCTTTTTGATGAAAGAATCTTCGGTCCCACAAAAGATTGGGAGTGTTACTGCGGAAAGTATAAGCGCATTCGCTACAAAGGAGTTGTTTGTGATAAGTGTGGAGTTGAAGTCACGGAATCTCGAGTTCGAAGAGAAAGAATGGGGCACATAAATCTGGCGGCCCCGGTAGCACACGTCTGGTTCTTTAAGGGAGCCCCTTCAAAAATATCTCTAATTTTAGGTCTTCCTCCAAGAGCAATTGAGCAAGTCGTTTATTTCGCGCGCTACATAATAATGGATATTGATGAAAAAGGTAGAAAGCAAGCCATAAAGGATCTACAACAAACTCATGCTGACAAAATTAAAGAAATAAAGGAAACATTCAAAGAAAAAATAAAGATAATAAAGGAAGATTTTGAAGAGCGAAAAGAGAAGGTAAAGTCTCGCCTCAAAGACAAAGAACAACTCGCCCTCACTCTTTCAGAGCTAGAGCTTGATTACAGGAAGAAAAAGACCTCTATTGAAGAAGAAGAACGAACTTTAACGGAAAAAACCGGTGAACTCTTCCTAAAACTAAAAAGCGTTGTCAAAAATGCTCAAAAATTTGGCTTTCTCACAGAAGAGGAGTTTGAACAGTTATCAATCCATGGAGTTTCTGACTTTTTGGAGGTCAAAATGGGTGCAGAAGCTGTTCTTGAAACCTTAAAAAATGTCGATCTTAAAAAACTTTCAGCGTCCATTAGAAAAGAAATAAAGGAAATTAAAGGTAGAGGAGCTCGGTACATTAAACTTACAAAACGCCTTAAAATCATAGACGGCATGCGCAAGGCAAACATTGACCCTTCATGGATGATTCAAAAAGTACTTCCCGTCTTGCCCCCTGATCTTCGCCCCATGGTTCAGCTTTCAGGCGGACGCTTCGCCACTTCAGATCTAAACGATCTCTACAGAAGAGTAATAAACAGAAACAATCGTCTAAAGCATCTAATTGAGCTTGGAGCTCCTGAAATTATTCTCAGAAATGAGAAAAGAATGCTTCAGGAATCTGTCGATTCTCTCATTGATGCCTCTCAAAGAAAAGCTACTCGAAGAGGCAGGAGATCCCAGCCTTTGCGCTCACTTTCAGACATGCTTAAAGGGAAGCAGGGTCGTTTCCGACTTAATCTTCTCGGGAAGCGTGTTGACTATTCAGGTCGCTCAGTAATTGTAGTCGGCCCGGAGCTTAAACTTAACCAATGCGGACTTCCAAAAGAAATGGCCCTTGAAATGTTCAAGCCCTTTGTTCTTCGCGAAATGATCTCAAGAGGAATTGCCCCAAACGTTAAAAGCGCCAAAATCATAATCGAAAAACACCCCCCTGAAGTTTTTGATATTCTCGAAGAGATTACAAAAGATCATCCGGTCCTGTTAAATCGTGCTCCCACTTTGCACAAACTGGGCATCCAAGCCTTCTACCCCGTCCTGATTGAGGGAAGTGCAATACGAATCCATCCGGCGGTATGTAAAGGTTATAACGCCGACTTTGACGGGGATCAAATGGCGGTTCACCTTCCTTTGTCTAAAAAAGCCATTGAAGAAGCAAAAACTCTCATGATGTCAGATCAAAACATGCTTCGCCCGGCAGACGGATCTCCGATGGCGGCTCCGGCATCAAAGGAAATCGCACTAGGTGTCTACTATCTTACAAGTCTCAATGAAAAACTTCCCCGAAAGGGCGGCATTTTTGTAGACACCTCGGAAGCTATTCGCGCATATTACACAGGAGTTATAAATCTAAGGCAAAAAATATCGGTAAAAATTCGCGGCAAAGTTATAGAAACAACCGTGGGCAGAATTCTCTTTAACGAAGCATTGCCGGAAGAGCTGGATTTCGTAAACGAAAATGTAAGTTCCGATATTATAAAAGACATCGTTGCCCGAGCTCTCGTTTTAGTAAGTCACGAAAAAATAGTCGAAACAATAGATGCAATAAAAGATCTTGGCTTCTTTGGAGGAACCGTCTCAGGACTCTCTTTTGGAATTGCAGATGCCGCAATTCTTCCTTCAAAATATCAAATCATCAAAGCGGCAGATGAGCGTGTTGCCGAAATTGAAAGAAACTTTGTACAGGGGCTTATTACGCTTGAAGA
>CAYRCU010000011.1:0-30812 GCA_964422865.1 uncultured Gammaproteobacteria bacterium | reverse complement strand
AAGAAAAGAAAAGACTTGCCGAATCAATTTGGATTGAAACCACAGAAGAAATTGCAGATAAAACCTGGGAACTTGTTGATCCACAGGGATCAATAAGGATGGTAATCGACGCAAAAGTGGGTCGAACCTCAAGGGAGCAAATCAAACAACTCTCCGGCATGCGGGGATTGGTAGTAGATCCTCTTGGAAACATTGTCGAGTTGCCGGTTAAATCGAATTTTCGCGAAGGCCTCTCGGTCTTTGAATATGTATCCTCAACAAGAGGTTCCAGAAAAGGTCTTACAGACACAGCTCTCAAAACTGCCGACGCGGGATATTTAACAAGACGCCTTGTGGATGTCGCTCATGACGTAATTATTCGCGCGGAAGATTGCAAGACCAAAAAATCATTGTTAATTGAAAAATCTACCCGTCCAAAAGCATTCTCCAGAAGAATCGTAGGCAGGTTCGCAGCGGCCGATATTAAGACCAAAAAGGGAAAAACAATAGTCGACAAAGGAAAAATAATTGACGAAGAAGCCGTCCAAAAAATAGAAGCGGAAAATATAGAAAAAGTAGCAATCAGATCTCCTCTTCATTGTGAGGCAAGACATGGAATTTGTAAAAAGTGTTATGGATGGGATCTTTCAAAGAAAAAAGAAGTGGAAATCGGGACTCCGGCAGGAGTACTCGCAGCGCAATCAATCGGCGAGCCCGGTACACAGCTAACCATGAGAACAAAACACTCGGGAGGAGTAGTCGGTATCGATGTGACTCAAGGTTTACCGCGCGTCGAGGAGCTGTTTGAAGCTCGCATGCCAAAATCCGTTGCACCTCTTTCAGAGATTTCAGGTAAGGTTAAGGTCGAGGAAAAAGAAGAAGGATGGCGCATAGTAGTCAAAAATTTCTCTTCAAAACCAAAGGAAGAGGCGGAATATTTAATCCCCAGAGTCAATAAGCCGCTTGTTAAATCCGGCCAGAAGATAGAAGCAGGAACACAGCTTTCGGACGGCAACTTGGATGTAAACGAAGTTCTAAAGGTCTGCGGCCTTTCAAAAGCTCAAGAATATTTGGTACAAGGACTCCAAGCTGTCTATGAATCCCAAGGAATTTCTATTTCAGACAAACACTTTGAAGTAATCGTCAGAAAAATGAGTGATGAAGTCAAGATTCTTTCTTCTGGAGATACCAGTCTTCTTCCGGGTGATCAGGTAAGCAGAGCCAGATTTGAAGAAGAAAATGAAGCAACTCTTGCGGCAGGTGGTGAACCGGCCACGGCACGTCAGATTATTTTGGGAATAACTCGCCGTGCAATAGCAACAGAATCTTGGCTGTCGGCAGCTTCTTTCCAACAGACAACTTCAGTTCTCGGCGAATCAGCACTAATAGGAAAAGAAGATTCACTGCTCGGTCTGAAAGAAAATGTTATAGTTGGTAGACTTATTCCAGTTGATGAAAAAAGAGCAGTTATATAAAAATTCATATGCCAACCATATCTCAATTAGTAAAAAAACCCAGGAAAAAACAAACCAAAAAAGCCCACGCAGCAGCCCTAAAGCGTTGGTTTAATGCCAAAGATAGAAAGTATAAAACCTATCACTCTCCTTTTAAAAGAGGAGTAGTTCTTGCAGTCAGAACCATGACTCCGAAAAAGCCCAATTCGGCTTTAAGAAAAATTGCCAGGGTAAGGCTTTCAAACAAACAGGAAATTACGGCCTACATCCCGGGCGAAGGTCATAATCTGGCAGAACACTCAATAGTCTTAGTTCGTTCGGGTCGTGTTAAAGATCTCCCCGGTGTGCGTTATCAAGTGGTCAGAGGAAAATTTGACACAAAGGGAGTTGTCGGCAGACACACCTCTCGCTCTCGTTATGGTACAAAAAAAGATCAAGCAGCAGCAAGCAAAGAAGCAGTAAGCGAAACACCAGAAACCGCACCGGCTGAATAAAAACCATCAAATATGCCAAGAAAAGGATCAGTAAAACCAAGAATAACAGAACCGGACCCGGTTTATGGGAATGTACTAGTTACAAAGCTTATAAATCGCTCGATGAAAGACGGTAAAAAGTCAGTGACCCAGAAACAAGTTTATAACGCCTTCAAGCTAATCGAAGAAAAAACAAAAAAGGACCCGACAGCAGTCTTTTTGAAAGCCTTGGAAAACATCAAACCGGTAATGGAGGTTCGTCCCAGAAGAATCGGAGGAGCCGCTTACCAAGTGCCCGTTCCAGTTAAAGGGCGCAGGCAGGAATCCCTTTCAATCCGCTGGCTTGTAGAATCCGCCAGATCCCGTCCAAATTCCGAATACCATACCTACGCAGACAAGCTTGCGGCAGAAATAATCGATGCCTCAAATGGGGAAGGGATAGCTATAAAGAAAAAACAAGAAATTGAAAAAATGGCTGAGGCAAACAGGGCATTCGCACACTTCAGGTGGTAAAATAATCTTCTTATGGCGGCACAAGAAACAAAGAAAAAATCAGCTTTAGCAAGTACGGTTACAAAAAACCGCAATATCCCGTACGAAAAAATCCGAAATATTGGGATTATCGCACACATAGACGCCGGGAAGACTACAACCACCGAACGAATCCTTTTTGAGACAGGAAAAACCTATAAACACGGTTCTGTCGACGAAGGAACCACCGTCACAGATTGGATGGAGCAAGAAAGAGAGCGTGGAATTACCATTGTTTCCGCGGCAATTACAACCTTTTGGAATTTGGAAAAAAAGTCTTCGGTCAACAAAGGAGAATATAGAATAAATATTATTGACACTCCGGGTCATATCGACTTTACAGCCGAAGTCGAGCGCTCTTTAAGAGTCTTGGACGGAGCAATCATGGTTTTTGATGGCCGAACCGGTGTTGAGTCTCAATCTGAGACGGTCTGGCGTCAAGCAAACAAATATAATGTCCCGCGAATCTGCATTTTAAATAAACTCAATCTCATAGGTGCAGATTTTGAAGGGAGCCTGAAATCAATTCAAGAACGTCTCACAAAAAACGCTGCTCCCATCCAAATTCCAATCGGAGAAGAGCACGACCTTCACGGTGTTGTTGATTTAATCAGCATGAAAGCCTTGACCTATAAAAGTATCGAAGACAACAAGCTTACGGAAGAAGAAATCCCCGCAAATCTTCTCAAAAAAGCAAAGATGTATCGCGAAAAATTGATTGAGAAAGTGGCAGAATTTGATGACACAGCTCTCGAGAAGTATCTCGAAGGGCAGGAGCTTACAGAAGAAGATATAAAAACAGCTGTGAGAAAAGGTGTAATTACAGGCAAATTCTTTCCTATTTTAGGTGGTGATAATCGTACAGCCACAGTCCAGCTTTTATTAAATGCGGCAGTTGAGTTTCTTCCTTCTCCGATTGATATTCCTCCAATTGAGGGAGAAAACCCGAAAACAGGGGAAAAAGAAGTACGCGAAAGAAAAAATGAAGCTCCCTTCAGCGGCCTTGCCTTCAAGGTCGTTACGGATCCTCACGTGGGTCGCCTCGTCTATGTCCGTATTTACTCAGGGACTATTAAAGCCGGCTCCAACGTTTATAACTCATCAAAACAAGCCACGGAAAGAATTGGAAAACTTGTTCTTATGCACGCCGATCAAAGAGAGTTAATTGACGAAGCTTTTTCAGGGGAGATTGTAGCAGTAGTGGGAAGCAAAAATCTTACAACAGGAAACACAATCTGTGATTCCGCACACCCCATTCTTCTTGAATCCATCACTTTTCCGGACCCGGTTATCAGCTTAGCCATAGAACCCGCCACAAAGCAGGATCAGGAGAGAATGGGTTTAGCCTTAAACAAGCTTTCAGATGAAGATCCGACGTTTAAAATCAAATCGGATCATGAAACCGGCCAAACAATAATTTCAGGCATGGGAGAGCTTCAGCTCGAAATTCTAGTAGATCGCATGAAGCGCGAATTTGGTGTCGAAGCAACAACAGGAGCTCCTCAAGTGGCGTATAAAGAAACAATTAAAAAAATCGTCGAGGGAGAAGGAAAATACATCAAACAAACCGGTGGCAGAGGTCAATACGGACACTGTTTCTTGCGAATTGAGCCTTTGGGGCGCGGAGAGGGTTTTGAGTTCAAATCAGAAGTCAAAGGTGGAGCCATTCCTTCCGAGTACATCTCTTCAATTCAAAAAGGTGTTGTTGAAAAAATGGAAAACGGCATTCTGGCCGGTTTCCCAATGGTAGATATGAGAGTGGTAGTCTACGACGGCACATATCATGAAGTCGACTCAAGTGAAATCGCCTTTAAAATCGCAGGATCCATGGCCCTTGAAAACGCAGCAAAGTCAGCGGATCTCGTTCTTCTTGAACCTATTGTAAAGATAGAAGTAAGCACTCCGGAGGAGTTCATGGGAGACATAATAGGAGACCTTTCAAGCAAGCGTGCCCAAATTCAAGGCACGGAATCTATGGGAATTTTAACTGCAATTAGAGCTCTCGCACCACTGGCTGAACTCTCAGGATATGCCACAAAACTTCGCTCCATCTCTCAGGGTAGAGCAAGCGCATATATTGAACCCAGCCATTATGAAGAAGTTCCCGCAAACATCACCGAAAAACTCATTTCAAAAAAACTTGAATCAAAATAACTTGCCCCTTGACAGAGAATTTTGAGCCTGTAATAATACGCGTTAGTTCCGGTTTTGCCGGAATTGATTTTTCTCAATAAAACAAATAGAATACAATCATGGCAGCAGACAAAAAACAAAAATTCGAAAGAACCAAGCCTCACGTAAACATCGGCACGATCGGCCACGTCGATCATGGCAAAACCACATTAACCGCAGCCATCTCCACGGTTCTTTCCAAGCAACCGGGTAACACATCCAAAGCATATAAGTTTGAAGATATTGACAACGCCCCGGAAGAGCGCGAAAGAGGAGTTACAATCAATATCACACACGTTGAATACGAAACAGATAAGAGGCACTATGCTCACATCGATGCACCGGGCCACGCGGATTACATCAAAAATATGATTACGGGTGCCGCACAAATGGATGGCGCAATTCTTGTGGTTTCGGCTGCGGACGGGAAGATGCCCCAAACACAGGAGCACGTTATTCTTGCCCGTCAGGTAAATGTTCCGGCCCTCGTAGTTTTCCTAAACAAAACCGACACAGTGGATGATCCGGACATTATCGATCTTGTCGAGGAAGAAATTAGAGAACTTCTCAAAAAGTATGATTTCCCGGGTGACAAAGTTCCGGTAATCAAAGGCTCAGCTCTAAAAGCTCTCAACGGCGATCCGGAAGCAGAAAAGCAAATCCTGGAGCTTATGAAAGCAGTCGATGAATATATACCGGAACCAAAGCGTGAAACAGACAAGCCTTTCCTAATGCCCGTCGAGGACGTTTTCTCAATCAAGGGCAGAGGTACCGTTGTAACAGGCAGGGTCGAGCGAGGAACTCTCAAGGTAAACGAAGAAATTGAAGTGGTTGGTATCAAAGAAACTCAAAAAATAGTGGTTACAGGGCTTGAAATGTTCAGAAAAACTCTGGACGAAACAGTTGCGGGTGACAATGTTGGAGTTCTTCTAAGGGGAGTTGAAAAAAATCAAGTAGAAAGAGGTCAGGTTCTTGCAAAACCGGGCTCAGTTACCCCGCACTCCGAATTTGAAGCAGAAGTTTACATCCTTTCAAAAGAAGAGGGCGGCCGTCACACTCCGTTCTTCAGCGGGTATAAGCCTCAGTTCTTCATCAGAACAGCCGACGTTACAGGTGAAGTGTCACTTCCTAAGGGAATTGAAATGGTAATGCCGGGTGACAACGCAAAAATGATAGTGAAGCTTATCACTCCAGTTGCCATGGAGGAGGGTCAGCGGTTTGCCATCCGTGAGGGCGGATCAACCGTAGGAGCCGGGGTTATAAGTAAAATCATAAAATAAGAAAAATCCCTTTCGCACTTTTTGCATTATGCCAACCGGTAGAATTCGAGTAAAGCTCAAAAGCTACGACCATCGCGTCATAGATGAGGCAGCAGCCAAAATCTTAGATACAGCGATGGCTACTGGTGCAAAAGTATTAGGACCCATACCCCTTCCAACCAAGCGCACTCTCATCCCGGTTTTAGAATCTCCATTTAAGCATAAAGACGCTCAAGAACACTTTGAGGTACTTGTCCACAAACGTCTTATAGATATTCTTGACCCCACAAACCGCACAATTGACAGCCTCTCAAGCCTTGACCTTCCTGCAGGTGTCTCCATCGAAGTAAAAATGTGACCTTAACTAATGGGAAAATTTGTTTCGCGAGGAGGGGAAAAACTGCAAACGGCAATTAAAAAATTCCAAGTAGACACAAAAGAAAAAATATGTGCGGATTTTGGATCTTCCACAGGTGGTTTTGTAGACTGTTTGTTACAAAGTGGTGCCAAACGAGTTTATGCGGTAGATACGGCCTATGGCGAGCTTGATTGGAACTTAAGAAACAATGCCAAGGTAGTGGTAATGGAGCGGACAAATGCAATGCATGTGTCATTGCCCGAAAAAATGGATATTATCACGATAGACACAGGCTGGACCAGGCAACTAAAAATCCTGCCGAATGCTCTGAAAAATTTAGCTCCCGACGGGATAATAATTTCTCTTATTAAGCCGCACTATGAAGCCGACAAAAGGCTTGTTCATTCAGGTAAATTAAAAGACGACAAAGTCAAAGAAGTCTTAGAAAAAACAATAAAAGATATAAAAAACCTGGGGGTAAAAGTAGTCAAAATAAAAGAATCACCAATCTTAGGTGGTCGAGCCAAAAATCAGGAATTCTTCGTTCTTTTGCAGCCCTGACTTTACTTGCACGAGCTCAACTACTTTGCTATAATTCCACTCACATATGGAGGTTGTTCGTCTCCTCTAGTTAAGTAGTTTATTTAAAAAGAGAGCAATATACGCCTCTGGGCGTTTTTTTTTGGTTCAAAGATGATAAGTTCTATTCTCGGCAAAAAAATTGGAATGACCCAAGCTTTTATAAAAAACAGAAGGGTCCCTGTAACCGTGGTAAAAGCTGGGCCCTGTGTCATCACTCAAGTCAAAAAGAAAAATAAAGACGGCTATAACGCCGTCCAATTAGGATTTGGAGATAAGAAAGCAAAAAACACAACAAAACCTCTCCGTGGCCACCTCAAGAAAGTAAAAAATAACAACACATATCCGAGATTTATCCGCGAAATCAGGCTTGAAAGCATCTCGGAAGCCAAAGTAGGAGACGAAGTAAAAGTCTCCGACATTTTTTCTGAAGGAGATGACGTGACGGTTACCGGAACATCCAAGGGAAAAGGCTTTGCCGGGGTAGTAAAGCGCTGGGGATTTGCAGGAGGACCAAGAACCCATGGTCAATCAGATCGCCAAAGGGCTCCAGGTTCAATTGGCCAAGGTACGGATCCGGGTCGCGTTTGGAAAGGTAAAAAAATGGCCGGTCGTATGGGTGGTGAAAGAAAAACCGTCAAAGGTCTTAAAATAGTTTCAGTTAATCCGAAAAAAAACGAGCTAATGATTTCAGGTCCCATTCCGGGTCGTCCCGAAAGTCTTGTAATAATTAATCTTGTTAAAAAGGCTAAAAAAGAAAACAAAAATGAATAAAATAATTACTATTTCAGCTAAAACAAGTAAAAAAACAACACCCATCACGGCTCCAAAAGAGCTTTTCGGTGAAAAAGAAAACCCAACATTGCTCACGCAAGCACTCCATGTCTATAGGGCAAGAAGCCATGTCGGGCAAGTTTTAAAACAAACCAGGAGTGAAGTCTCTCGTACAAAATCCAAGTGGTACAAGCAAAAGGGTACAGGTAAAGCTCGACACGGAGCAAGAACTCCAAATATCTTTGTCGGCGGAGGCTTGGCTCACGGTCCGGATGGTTTAAAAAGAGTTTTGACTCTCCCAAAAGCAATTCGCACCAAAGCCTTATCAATAGCTCTTTCTCAAAAGTTAAAGGACAAAAAAGTTTACGCAGTTTCATCCATTTCATCCATAAAAAAAACCAAAGAAGCACAAAAACTTCTCGACACAATTTCAAAGGAAAACAAAAGATTCACAATAGTTCTTTCAAAGAAGTCTCTTAACTCCAAAAAATTCTTTAGAAACATTCCAAACCTTCAGATCATACTTTTCGACAATTTAAACGCACACATAATATATTTTGGAGGCATTTTGGTAATTGACTCGGAAGTATTTAAGAAAAAAGTAGATAAAAAATGAAGTTAATCCCAATTCTTACAGAAAAAAGCATGAAAGATGCCCGCGAAGGTAAATATACTTTTTGGGTGCCGGTAAAACTAAGAAAACCGGATATAGCAAAGCTCATTAGCTTAGCCTTCGGTGTTCACGTTACAAAGGTCAGAGTTATTAACTACAAAGGTGAGCGAAAAAGAAAACTCAACAAACCCTATACTTCAAAAGCAAGAAAAAAAGCTTTTGTAGAATTAAAAGAAAAGGAAAGTATTGCAATTTTTGGAGAGAAGAAAGGTTCAAAAAAATGAAAAGATTAAAAACAATATTGCCAAAAAAATCAGGCCGCGCGCACGGAACGATCTCAGTTCGGCATCAAGGCGGCAGACAAAAACGCTTTCTTCGTAAAATTGATTTTAAGCGCAATAAAACAGACATTTGGGGTAAGGTGGTTTCAATTGAATACGATCCAAACAGAGGCGCAGATATCGCCTTGATTTCATATGAAGACGGCGACAAACGCTTTATCTTGGCCCCTGGTGGGTTAAAAGTAGGACAAAAGGTAATTTCATCCGAAGAGGCGCCTTTAGAAACAGGAAACACCCTTCCATTGAAAAAAATTCCGGTAGGAACATCTATTCATAATTTGGAAATCACTCCGGGCAAAGGCGGCCAAATTGCAAAAGGCGCGGGAAACGCAGCCATCATTCACGGAAAAGAGCAGGAATACGTGCTTGTGAAACTTCCCTCAACAGAAATTAAAAAGTTTAAATCCGAATGCATGGCAACCATAGGCCAGGTTGGAAACGTCGAGCGAAAGAGCAGACGTCTCGAGAAAGCCGGCACAAAAAGAAAAATGGGAATCCGTCCCACGGTCAGAGGAACAGCACAGCATCCGGGTTCCCATCCTCACGGCGGAGGTGAGGGTCGAAGCGGCGTCGGTTTGAAATACCCCAAAACTCCCTATGGAAAACCGGCTGTTGGAAAAACTCGCAAAAAGAAGAAATACTCTGATAAACTAATCGTTTCTCGTAGAAAGCCGGGAAAGCACAGTAACTAAAAATATGTCAAGAAGCAACAAAAAAGGACCATTCGTAGATCCCAGCCTCATAAAAAAGGTAAAGGCGGGTGGTGGAGAAAAAGGTAATCCCATAAAAACCTGGTCAAGAAGATCCACAATTGCACCCGAATTTGTGGGGAAATACTTTGCGGTCCACAATGGCAGAACATTTGTCGAAGTATTCATTTCAGAAGACATGGTGGGTCATCTCTTGGGCGAGTTTTCTCCTACAAGAACTTTTAGGGGACACGGACAAGTTGTAAAAAGGATTATCGAAAAGACTTAAAAATAATTATCTATGGAAGCTACAGCAATTCAGAAAAACATTCGTATGTCACCAAGAAAAGTCCGTCTCGTGGCAGATGTGGTAAGACTCATAACTCCCGCAGAGGCTCTTAAAATGTTGCCCTCCATCAGAAAAAGGGCGGCAACTCCGCTTTACAAAGCAATAAAATCGGCGGTGGCAAATGCACACGTTAAAGGCATGGATGTAAATAATCTTACGTTCAAGGAGATACAAATAATGGAAGGTCCAACCTTAAAAAGAGGCATTCCTGTCTCCCGCGGCCGTTGGCACAGAATTCTAAAACGGTCAAGTCACATTAAAATTGTGGTTGCCGCCCCCGCAAGTCAAAAATTAAAAAGCAAAGGAGTGAAAAAAACAAAATGAGTCAAAAAGTAAATCCGGTAGGTTTTAGGACAGGGTATTTTTTACCCTGGAAATCTCGTTGGTTTTCCGACGATTCTCGTTTCCCAAGTCTTCTTATTGAAGACATTAAAATTCGTACAACTCTTATGAACAAATTAAAGCCGGCGGGCATTACAAATGTTGAAATCGAACGCCTTCCAAAGAGTATGAGCATTATCCTCACAGTTTCTCGACCGGGTGTGGTTATTGGTCGTGGCGGTTCAGGTATTGAAGAAGTTAAAAAAGACGTGGTTAATATTATTAAAAAAGAAAGAGGCGCTCTTCCAAAAGACATAAAAATTGATATTCAAGTTAATGAAGTTAAAAACCCTGAACTCTCAGCTCATTTGGTAGCAAGTAGAATCGTTTTTGACCTTGAGCGTAGGATGCCTCACAGAAGGGTCGTGACAAAAGCAATAGAAAGGGTAATGCAGTCAGGAGCCAAAGGCGTAAAGATATTCCTCAGTGGAAGAATCGGGGGAGCGGAAATCAGCAGAAGAGAAAAGTATCACGAAGGCTCGATCCCAACCCAAACTCTCAGAAAAAACATTGATTACGCTCAAGTTCCCGCCTTACTTAAAAAAGGATATGTTGGAGTGAAAGTTTGGATATATAAAGACAAAGAAGAATAATTTATATTATGCAGCAACCAAAAAGAAGAAAATACAGAAAAGATTTCAGAGGGAGAAGAAAAGGGCTTTCTCAAAGAGGATCCACACTTGCCTTTGGTGATTTTGGCCTTAAAGCTTTAGGGACAGCATGGGTCAGTGCTGCCCAAATCGAAGCGGGTCGCCGAGCAATAACAAACACTCTTAAAAGAAAAGGTCGTGTCTGGATTAGAATCTTTGCAGACAAACCGGTAACCTCCCGCCCGGCAGGAGTCAGAATGGGAAAAGGAAAGGGTGACATAGACAGATACGTTGCAGTAGTTAAACCGGGGCGATTAATTTATGAGGTCTCCGGAGCAAGTAGCGAAGTTGTTGTCAGTGCTCTCAAAAAAGCGGCAGACAAAATGCCTATTAAAACAAAAATAATCCAAAGAGACTAATATGAAAAAAACAGAACTTAAAGAACTAAGAACTCTAAACTTAAAAGAGCTTGAAACCCGTCTCGCAAGCCTCAAAAAAAAGTGGCTGGAGACACAGGTAAAAATTTCGGTCGGCGAGGAAAAAAACATTAAAGCCGCCCGCAATCTCAGGCGTGACATTGCCCAAATTCTCGGTATAATTACACAAAAGAAAAAAGAATCTAAAAATCCTAAAAACAAATGAAAATATTTTCAGGAACAGTAATAGCAAAAAAAATGCCAAAAACAGCAACCGTTGTCGTGGAAAGAGTCTTTCCGCATCCGACGTACAAAAAGAGAATTAAAAGGATTAAAAAATATCTGGTGCATGATGAGTTTAATGTAAAAATTGGTGATAAAGTTCAATTTGTCGCCTCAAAACCCATAAGCAAGCTCAAAAGATGGAAAATTATAAAAAGAAAGGAGAGAAAATAGATGATTCAATTACGATCAACACTTAATCTGGCCGACAATTCAGGAGCAAAAAAGCTCCAAGTAATCGGTGTCTCACACAGAATCGGCAAATTCGCCGGAATAGGCGATATAGTAAGATGTGTGGTCAAAGGGGCAGATCCGGCTTCAGCAGTAAAAAATAAAGAATTGGTAAAAGCCCTGATAGTCCGCACAAAAAAAGAACTTAGGCGAAGCGATGGAAGTTATGTTCGTTTTGATGACAACGCGGCAGTAATAATAAACAAACAGGGTCTCCCTGTCGGCACAAGGATCTTAGGGCCCATAGCAAGAGAAATTAAAGAAATCGGTTACACTAAAATTGCATCTTTGGCAAAAGAGGTCGTCTAACAAGTAAAAAAAATAATATGCTTAAATTTAAAGTAGGAGATAAAGTAAAAGTTTTGTCCGGAAAAGACAAAGGGCGCGAGGGAATTATTGAAGCTATTTATCCCAAAAAAGGCAAAGCTCTCGTTCCCGGAATCAACAAGTTCAAGCGTCATATTAAAAAAGAAAATTCCAAAGATGGAAAAGGTGGCGTTATGGAATTTTCAAGACCGATCGATCTAGGGAAACTGGCCGTCATTGATCAAAAGTCCAAAAAACCGACAAGAATAGGCTTTCAGGTTAAGGGCGGGAAAAAATTAAGAATCAGCAAAAGTACAGGCATTATTCTGGATAAAGCAAAATAAAATGAATTCACTCAAACAGTTATACAACAAAATCAAGCCCACACTCATAAAAAATAAGGCGGGTAACATTATGTCTGCACCAAAACTGGAGAAAATTGTGGTCAATATGGGAACAAGAGATCTCCTCAAAGATAAAAAAACAAAAGCAAAACTTGTAGAAGACCTTGCAGCCATAACAGGACAAAAACCGCGCGTTCAGAAAGCAAAGATATCAGTAGCGGGGTTTGGAATCAGAGAAGGAAATGAAGTGGGTCTTATGGTCACCCTTCGGGGAGACCGCATGTATGCGTTTTTAGAGAGGCTTATTTCTATTGTCCTGCCTCGTCTTAGAGATTTCAGAGGAGTATCACCCAAAAGCTTTGATAATCAGGGAAACTTTACAATAGGTCTGGCAGAATACAACGTTTTTCCGGAGATTGATATTGTTACGGCAATCAAATCACAAGGGTTGGAAATAACAATAGTCACAAGCACAAAAGATAAAAAAGAAGCACACAAACTGTTAAGTGCTCTAGGGATGCCCTTTGAAAAGAATTAAAAAAGGCCCCCGAGCATTCTAAGCAAAAATCACACAAAATGGCAAAAATATCAAAAATAAAAAGAGAAGAAAAAAAACTTAAGTACAAAGTCAGGTACAGAAACAGATGCAAACTCTGCGGACGGCCAAGAGGTTATTTGAGAAAATTCGGGCTTTGCAGAATTTGTTTTAGAGAAAGGGCTCACAAGGGAGAAATCCCGGGAGTAAAGAAAGCAAGCTGGTAAAATGGTTAATTATCCTTTAGGTGATTTTCTGATTCGAATCAAAAACGCAGTCCTCGCTCGGAGGCGGGAAGTTTCGGTGGACGAAACAAAACTAATTAAGGCAACGGCTCTTGCTCTCAAAAAAGCCGGATTTCTGGAAAGCGTTAAATCAAAAGATAAAGTTCTCACTGTTCGCTTGGCTTTTCACAAAAAGGAGCCGAAATTAATAGATCTCAAGCTGGTTTCAAAACCCGGCCTCAGAATCTATATGAAAGTGGACGAACTTCAAAAAAAGAAAGGTTCATCCATTTATATTCTTTCTACACCAAAGGGAATCTTAAGCACGAAAGAAGCACTTAAAGAGGGTGTAGGAGGAGAAGTGATTGTAGAACTTTGGTAATATGGCAAGATTTGGAAAACTACCAGTGACATTGCCCAAAGAAGTAACTTTTAAAGTTGCTGACGGGGAAGTTGTGATTTCCGGACCAAAAGGAACACTAAAGCGTTCAATTCCAAGAAATATCTCTGTTACAAAAAAAGAAGAAGAGATACTAATAGAAAGAAAAAACGAAGTAAAACAAACAAAAGCTTCCCAGGGGACAATGCGCGCGCATATAATAAACATGATCCAAGGCGTAGTTAAAGGATGGTCCAAAGAGCTCGAAATCGTAGGTGCCGGCTATAAAGCCGAGTTAAAAGGTGATGAGCTAACTTTAAGTATTGGTTTTTCCCATCCGGTACTAGTTAAGGCCCCTGAGGGTATTAAATTCACTGTCGAAAAATCGGCAATAAAAATTGAAGGTATAGATAAAGAATTAGTAGGAGAAATAGCAGCAAAAATCAGAAGTTACAGAAAACCGGAGCCATACAAAGGTGCAGGTATAAAATATGTCGGAGAAGAAATAAGGAGAAAAGCGGGTAAACAAGCAACAACGACAACTTAAAAAAATATGTTAAAAAAGACCAGAGAAAGAAGAAAACAAAAAATTAGATCAAGAGTATCAGGAACATCCGGTCGTCCAAGGCTAAGCGTATTTCGATCAAATAAGTTTATTTATGCTCAGCTCATTGACGATCAAAAAGAGCATTCTTTGGCTTCTGTCAAGGGCACCAACCCACAAAAAGTTGGTGAAGACATGGTCAAAATAATAAAAACAAAAAAGATAAAATCAATTGTATTCGACAGAAGCGGATACAAATACCACGGAAAAGTAAAAGCCCTGGCTGAAACTCTAAGAAAAGCTAAATTATTAAATTAAGAATCATGACCTACAATCCACACATTCCGGAAAAAGAATTCGAGGAAACGGTTGTTCAAATAAGAAGAATCTCCAAGAAAACAAAAGGCGGAAATCAAATCCGATTCTCCGCTCTGGTTGTGGTAGGAGACAAAAAGGGTCGTGTAGGAGTGGCAATCTCAAAAGCAAAAGATGTCAGAAGCGCAATCAAAAAGGCCATTTCCTACGCACAAAGAAATTTATTGGAAGTTCCAATAGTTGGGACATCCATTCCTTTTGAGATCAGAAAAAAATTTGGAGCCGCGAAAATTATCATAAAACCCGCTCCAAAAGGAAGCGGCATCATTGCAGGCGGCCCCATGAGAGTGGTTTTAGAAGCAGCCGGCATCAAGGATGCAGTAGGAAAAATACTGGGAACAAACAACAAGATATCAAATGTTTATGCAACGGCAGAGGCCCTAAAAGATATCGCAAAACTTTATGAAAGGAAAAGGGAAAAATGACCAACCTACCGAAAGTAATAACCAGAAGAAGAAAAAAAAGAGTCGGTCGCGGATACGGAAGCGGTAAAGGCGGACACACTGCGGGCCGTGGGCAAAAGGGTCAAAAATCAAGAAGCAAAATCGGAATTCTTTTTGAAGGAGTAAAGGTAAAAAAATCCTTACTCAGACGTCTTCCTGTCCAAAGAGGCAAGCTCAAAAATAAACCCCATCCAAAACCTGTAACACTCAAGCTAAGTGCCTTAAATGTCCTCCCGGCAAACTCAAAGGTGACAATAGAATCGTTGATTAAGGCAGGACTGGTAGATAAAAGGAAAGCACGCAGTCGGGGAGTAAAGATATTAAGTGGTGGTGTATTGCAAAAAAAACTGACAATCAATGTTCCGACCTCAAGCTCTGTCGCCCATCAAATCAAGAAATCAAACAATAAAACAAAATAATGTTAGCAAGTATTAAAGAGTTTTTCGTACGTGCCGTAAAAACTCCGAGCATAAGAAAAAAGTTTATAATTACGGCACTTATCCTTATTGTCTTCAGACTTACAGCACACATTCCCGGAGCGGGGATAGACAGAACATCACTCCAAGCTCTTTTTTCAGGCAACCCACTTCTTTCCTTGCTCGATATTTTTTCAGGCGGAACCCTGGCCAATTTTTCTATTATGGCCCTTGGACTCACCCCGTATATTAATGCCTCAATTATTCTTCAGCTTATGACTTTTACCATTCCCAAACTCGAAGAGCTTTCAAAAGAAGGAGAAGCCGGGCAGGAAAAAATCAACAATTATACTCGAATACTCACGTTACCCCTGGCAACCTTTCAGTCGCTGGGCATGTATATGCTTCTAAAAAACCAGGGTATAATCTCCGAACTTGGCTCGTTCTCGCTTGTTGCCTTGATAATTACAATGGTAACAGGCACGATGCTCGCCATATGGATGGGTGAGCTTATCACGGAATACGGCATAGGAAACGGCGTTTCCTTTCTAATTTTCACAGGAATTGTTGCTCGCCTTCCTGTAACCCTTGGGAGATCAACGGCCACCCTTCAAACCCAAAATGCCTTCAACACGATTATTTTTGTTGTTGTTTCGGTAATAATCGTGGGGCTAATCGTTTTTGTAACCGAAGCCACTCGTCAAATACCAATTAAATATGCAAGGCAAACCAGAAGATCATTTACCTCAAAAGTGGACTCATATATTCCTCTGCGTGTAAATCAAGCGGGGGTGATTCCCATCATCTTTGCTGTTTCCCTGGTGATGATGCCATCTCTGGCCGGCCAATTTCTCTCCACAGTACCAAATTCCCAAATAGCGGAAATCGCACAAAAAATAAGTCAAAATTTTAATCCCCAATCAATAATTTACAATATTACTTATTTTTTACTTGTGGCGGGTTTCACTTACTTCTACACGGCAGTAGTCTTCAATCCGGAAAAAATTTCCGAAAACTTGCAGAAAGGCGGGGCTTTCATCCCAGGCATTCGTCCAGGAGCACAAACAATTTCCTACCTAAATAAAATTTTGTCACGCGTCACTCTCGTAGGAGCCGTTTTCTTGGGGTCTATCGCCATTCTTCCCTCTCTCGTTCAGACTTTCCTTGGAGTATCCAATCTGGTTATCGGTGGCACGGGAATCCTGATTGTCGTTTCAGTAATTCTGGAAGTCACGCGTGATATCGAGTCACAGCTCGTAACAAGAAAATATGACACTCTACTGCGATGAACATAATAGTTCTTGGCCCCCAAGGTTCCGGAAAAGGCACTCAAGCGCGTCTCCTCGCAAACGCCCTTAATCTTTATCATCTCGAAGCGGGCAAAATATCCAGAGAACTCGCCAAAAAAGATCCCGAGATTGACAAGTTAATAAACAAAGAGGGAAAACTAATTCCCGATGAAAAAATACTTGAGTACATCTCAAAATTCATTTCGGAAAACAACATCAGTCCAAAAAACATCATTTTCGACGGCTATCCGAGAAATCTGAACCAGTATAGATTATTAACGCAATGGCTTGATTCTCTGGGTGAAAAAATAGATTTTGTGTTTCTTCTTGATATATCCAAAAATGAAACTATAAAACGTCTTTCTGCTCGGAGAACGGATAAAGCTACAGGAAAGATATATAACTTGCTCACAAATCCGCCCGGAGACAAGGTGGATCCAAAAAATCTGTTTCAAAGGAAAGATGACAAGCCGGAGGTAATAAAAAAACGTTTGGATACTTACAACAAGCAAACACGTCCATTAATCAACCTCTTAAAACAAAAAGGACTTCTTTTTTCAATTAACGGAGAACAACCAATAGAAAAAATCCACACTGAGATTTTAAATCAAATTCAAGCATCAAGATGAAAGCTACTTCCCTGAAATCCGATAACGAACTTAAAATCATGGCCGAAGGGGGCGGTTATCTGGCGGAAATCAAAGAGAAGTTAAAAAAAGCCGTCAAGCCGGGAGTAAAAGCAGAGGAAATTGAATCCCTTGCAGCAACTTTAATCAATAAAGCAGGCGGAAAACCTTCGTTTAAAATGGTTCCCGGTTATAATTGGGCAACTTGCATCAATGTAAACAGCGGAATTGTGCATGGAATCCCCAAAAATATCGAATTTAAAAAGGAGGATCTAATTAGCATCGATGTCGGTCTTTTTTATAAAGGATTCCACACAGATACCTCATTTACAGTTTATTTAGGCTCAAATCCTTCAGTAAAACGCTTCCTGGAGACCGGTAAAAAGGCGCTAAACGAAGGCATTAAAAAGGCAAGAGCAGGCAATAAAGTGGGTGACATATCAAGAAGCATAAGTCAGGTTTTAGGCAAAAAAAACTATGAACCAATCCGTTCCCTTACAGGGCATGGAATCGGCCGACAACTTCACGAAGATCCACGTATTCCATGCATCCCCTTAGGCTCAAAAGACGAAAACGTAGAACTAAAAGAAGGCCTTGTTCTCGCTATAGAAGTTATGTACGCTTTAGATTCTGGTGAGCTCATTCTCGGAGATGACGGTTGGACAATAAGCACGAAAAATGGTAAAATATCTGCGCTTTTCGAGGAGACCGTCGCTGTAACAAAGCGCGGTCCAATTGTTTTGACCGTATACAATTCTGCAAGATCGCGGATTCGTAGATAAATATAAAATTATATGCCTGGCAAACAAAACGAAATTTTTGATGGACAAATTATTGAGGCCTTACCAAACACAATGTTTAAGGTCAGACTCGACAGTGGCAGAGAAGTGCTTACGGTGCCGTCAGGGAAAATGAGAAGAGGATACATGCGTCTTATGCCGGGTGCAAAAGTAAAAGTAGAATTCACACCCTACGATAAAGATAGGGGAAGAATCGTTGCAAAAGGAAACAAATGAAAGTTCATTCATCAGTAAAAAAGATCTGCAAAGACTGCAAAATTGTGAAAAGAAAGGGAGTCCTTTACGTGATCTGTAAAAAAAATCCCAAACATAAGCAACGTCAAGGTTAATAATAAAAATGCTAAGAATTATAGGAGTAAACATCGAAGATAATTTAAAAGTCGATTACGCATTGACAAAAATAAAGGGCATAGGCTGGCCTACATCCAGAAGCATTCTCAAAGATCTCAAAATTGATCCCAATCTTCGCCTATCCGATCTCTCACCGGCTCAATTATCAAGTATCACCTCAAAATTAGAAAAATATGAAGTTGAGGGGGATCTCTTGAGAAAATTAAGAAACAATATTCAAAGACTCAAAGAAATAGGAAGTTACAGGGGTATAAGGCATCAAAGAGGACTTCCCGTTCGTGGACAAAGAACAAAGTCAAATGCTCGCACAAAAAGAGGAAAAAGAAGAACAGTCGGTGCATACAAAAAAGAAGCTCTTACCAAAATGCAGCAAAACGTCAAGAAGGGAGAATAAAAAATGGCAAAGACGAAACGTACAAACATTTCAAGCGCAAAAATCTATATTTCGGCCAGTTTCAACAACACATTAATAACAATAACTGACGAAAAGGGTGAAACACTTGCATGGGGCTCAGCTGGCGCATCTGGTTTTAAAGGAACCAGAAAGTCAACTCCCTACGCATCTACGGTAGCAGTAGAGGAAGTGGTTAAAAAGGCAAAAGAAAACTTTGGCATTCAGAATGCCGAAGTGTATATTAAAGGGCCGGGCCCCGGCAGAGAATCAGCTCTTCGAGCCATTAAATCCACAGGGGTCAGAATTAATCTCATCGCCGACGTTACACCGATACCTCACGACGGCCCGAGACCCAAAAAAAGAAGGAGAGTTTAAAAAAATGGCAAGATATACAGGACCAAAAGACAGATTAAGCAGACGTGAAGGCATGGATCTTTTTGGAAAAGGTGCCCGTCTGACTCGTCTCAACATACTTCCCGGAGTTCACGGACCCAAAGGTCAAAGACGACGTGTCACACAATACGGAAAGCAGCTCAGAGAAAAGCAAAAGGTAAAAAGTTTTTATGGCATTTTAGAAAAACAATTTAAAACCTACGTAGAAAAAGCTCTTAAATCAAAAGGGCAGACCTCAGACTCCCTGTTCTCTCTTCTGGAGACTCGACTGGATAATACAGTTCACAGACTTGGGTTCACGGAAACTCGTCCGCAAGCAAGACAACTTGTAAGTCACAAACATGTCCTGGTAAATGGTAAAAAAGTAAATATCCCCTCGTATCGAGTTAAAGTTGGTGATACAATATCGCTTTCAGCAAAAGCAATGGAGATTCCGTCAGTCAAAAAACTTTTGAAGGAAAAAGATCGGTCTGTTCCAAACTGGCTCAAAAGAAAAGCCGCAGTTGGGAAAGTAGTTAGGTTGCCCGTAAGAGAGGATGTGCCGGAACCATTTGAGGATGCAGATATTGTAGAATTTTACTCACGCTAATGAAAGTTAAAACAACATAAGGGAGGTGATTTAGATGGAAGAAATATTATTTGAGATAAAAGAAGAAAAAAAGGAAGGCGATAAATACGCCAGGCTAATCATTAGCCCTCTTGTACAAGGGTATGGACACACTTTGGGAACTTCCCTCAGAAGGGTCCTGTTATCAAGCCTTCCCGGAGCAGCAATCACAAGCGTTAAAATCAAAGGAGCAAAACACCAGTTTTCAACCATTGAAGGTGTTCGTGAAGATGTCTTAGATTTTCTCTTGAATCTTAAAAAGGTAAGATTTGCCTATAGCGGCAACAAACCGGTGAAACTCACTCTTTCGGCAAAATCTGCAGGTGAAGTCAAAGCAGGAGACATCAAAACACCTGCAAACGTCAGAGTAGCAAATCCTGATCTTGTCTTGGCAAACCTTTCAAAAGGAGGAAGTCTTGAGGCGACGTTTACCATGGAAAGCGGTGTCGGCTACGACTTAGCAGAAAACCGAAACAGAGAAAGAACAGAAGTTGGGTTAATCCTTCTTGATGCAACATTCTCGCCCGTTGAGAAAGTGAACATCAAGGTTGAAGAAACTCGTGTAGGGCGTCTGACAAACTACGACAAGTTGACCATGGAAATTTGGACCGATGAAACAATTAGTCCAAAGGCAGCATTGATAGAGGCAACGAAGATTCTTTCTTCTTACCTCAATCAAATCATCAATCCCAAAAAGATCAGTAAAAAAGTGGATGGGGAACAAAAAGATGACTTGGGTCCTGTCGGTAAGTTGTCTGTAGAAGAAATTGGTCTTCCCACAAGAGTCGCAAATGCTCTTAGTAAGGCCGGTTTTGAAACTGTAGAACACCTTGTTACTGCGAAAAAAGAAGATTTAATTAAGGTCCGAAATCTGGGAGAAAAGTCACTCAATATAATCAATATCGCCTTAAAAGAAAAGGGACTGGATTTTGGCAAGCATGCGTAAGAAAATTTTTGGCAAACAACTGGGTAGAAACAGGAATAGTAGAAAAGCTCTTTTTAGATCGTTGATAAGAGCTCTGGTTTTGAATGGGAAAATTAAAACAACAAAAACCAAAGCCAAAGCTATTGATAAAGAAATAGCCAAAATAATGAATCTGATGGCCAAGGAATCTCTTGCATCAAGGCGTCAGGTAATTGCTCGTCTCGGCAATGACAAAGAAACTGTAAAAAAATTGTTTTCTGACTATTTGCCGCTCGCAAAAAATAGAAAATCGGGCTTTGTTCGAAAGACCAATCTTTTACCAAGAAAAGGAGACAATGCTCCAATGGTTCTTATTGAATGGTTAAAAGCACCAAAATCAAAATGAAAAAAACTTATCATCCGACACAAAAAGAAATAACCAGATCCACTCATACACTTGACGCTGACGGTCAGGTGCTTGGTCGATTTGCAACAAAGATTGCCACTCTCCTTATGGGTAAGCATAAAACCACCTATTCTCCTCACATGGACTCAGGAGACATTGTTATAGTTAATAATCCGGAAAAAATAGTCGTCACAGGTAGAAAAGAGAGTCAAAAGATATATTATAAACATTCAGGATACCCGGGAGGGCTTAAAAAAGTAGCCTTTTCAAAACTAAAAAAAGAAAACCCCGGACAGATAATCAAACTTGCCGTCAAAAGAATGCTTCCCAACAATCGCCTGAAAGACAAAAGAATGGCGCGCCTAAAAATAAATCAACAAAATGCCTAGAAAAAAGACAAAAAAAGATTATATCTACGCAATAGGAAGAAGAAAATCTTCCTCCGCACGCGTAAGACTGTACAAAGGTAAAAAGGAAAGCCTTGTAAACGGAGAATTGATTGGAAAATATTTTCCGGGGGCTGTTATGCGTGCAAAATGGGAAAAACCGTTTATTTTGACAAAAACTCTCTCGAATTACTATGTTACAGTAAAGGTTGTAGGCGGCGGAAAGATGGGCCAACTGAATGCCACCGTCCTTGGTATATCACGAGCACTCAATCTCTTAGATAGAGATAAATTCCGTCCTCCTCTTAAAAAAGCAGGCCTCTTGACTCGTGATGCACGAGTTCGTGAACGACGCATGGTTGGCAAAGGTGGGAAAGCTCGAAGAAAGAAACAATCTCCAAAAAGGTAAATTTACCCTTATCTTCGATCAAACATAAGTATAGTTCAATTAACTAAAGTGACAATTCTTTATGTTTAAAAACTTTATATATAAAGATAACATACTTCGAAAGGATAAAGTAAGCTCATAAGAAGCGCGATGTTATAAAATATCCATTCTCTTGATCCTCTTTGACCGTTATCTTATCTGATCAAAATCCGGCAGTTACATTGCCAAACCCTCAAACTCGATTCTCCTTGACAAGTTGCTTAAGCTTAGATTATTTTAAGTTCAGCGAGGCTATCCGGCCTTTCTGCCCTTTGAAAGGGGGTGAATGAAATGAATTCAATTGATTTTTACGACGTTAAAAAGAGAGCAAAGGTTAGCGTACCGATTTCTTCATGTTGGAAGACAAAATATGAAAGAACTGCAAAAGACGGTAGTACACAGGTTCGTTATGCAGTAAAAGCTGAGCATGAAGGGTCCAAACTTACAAAATTTGTGAGCAAAGACACATGGGATGAGCTCAGCTGCCCAGAAAAGTAGATTTATTAAACATTTACTTCCCTTAAACTCCCCAGTTTCTACTGGGGATTTTGGGGGTGTACCGAGTTGCTTTCCTTTTGCTAAGATGTAACTTAGCTCCCGGGGTATAGTTTAAGGGCAGAATAGGCGGCTGGGGGCCGTCTGATCCAGGTTCGATTCCTGGTACCCCGACCAGACACAATTCAAAAAATTTGAAGAACAATAAGCAGGTGTCAAAATACAAAAATCCAAGGTCAATCCAAGCATGAAAAGAAACATCATCGACGATAAAGTTTCCAGCGTCTTGGGTGTTTTCTCTAAAAACCAGAAAATATTTCTTTTCCGCAATGCCTCCGCCGGTAAAGAAAATTTTTTTAAAGTCGACGTAAGTTCGGATGGCTTTTACTTTAACTCCTTCAGCAACAAGGCAGAAATAATAAAAAAAGACGGAAAAAGAGAAAAAATAAAAAAATGCCGGGACTTTAGAATTTCAAGATTTAAAAAAGGCTATTTTCTAACCTACTACAATACTGCAAGCTCCACTCTCTGTGGTGCCCTTTCCGACGATTTAATTCACTGGAAAAAATCGGGGGAAATATCCAATCTCGGGCAAACAGGCATAATAGTTCCCAACTACAAACATAAAGGAAAGTATGTTCTCTTTCTGGCGGGAGAGTCAATCAAAATTGCTCTTTCCAAAGATTTAATAGCCTGGAAAGTTCTAAATAAGCCGTTTTTTAAGTTATCAAAAGAAGTGGGAAATAACCGTCCAATAAAAATAAACAGTTTAATAAAAGATAAAAAGGGCATAAGAGCAATCTACAGCGTCTTGGGAAATAAAAAGTCACTGGCTAACTATTTTATCGGAGTAATAACTTTTGATAGAAAAAATCCAAAAAAACGATTGTGGAAGTCTGACAAAATAATCTGGGAACAAACGGCCGAGTGGGTTAATCAGCAAATTAATCCGGTCGGCACAACAATCTTAGGTAATCAGCTGATTTCCTATTGGCAAGCCAGTAATGGTGAACTTTTTGCTCTCAGCCATCCCTATTTTAAGTCAATCCTGAAAGATTCAAAATCAATTTCGAGCTTCTTTGCTCTTGTTCTTAAAAAATTCAAACAAAACCCGATCCTTAAGCCAATTACTAGTCACTTCTGGGAATCCAAATTTGTTTTCAACCCGGCAGTTATCTACGAAGCTGGGAAAGTTCATCTGGTCTACAGAGCCGTGGGCGAAAATGATATTTCTGTTTTGGGATATGCCTCCAGTAAAGACGGAATTCACATCAACGAAAGACTAAAAGACCCGGTTTACGTTCCCAGAGAGCCATTTGAACTGAACCCCCAAGCTCCACAAGTTCATTTTAACAGTTACATGTCCGGAGGAGGATGTGGTGGTTGTGAGGACCCAAGGTTAACAAGGATAAAAAACAGAATTTATATGATCTATGTTGCCTGGAACGGAAGAGATTTCCCAAGAGTAGCTCTAACCTCGATAAAAGTTGATGACTTCCTAAACAAAAAATGGAATTGGAGACGTCCGGTTTTGATCTCACCTCCGGGTGAGATACACAAAAACTGGATAATTTTCCCCGAAAAAATAAACGACAAGTATGCTATTTTGCACAGCCTATCTCCCAAAATTTCGATTGCCTACGTTGACAGTCTAAAATTTGATGGCAATACATACATCAAAAGTTACTATAGTGGAGTTTCACGGAAAAATTGCTGGGATAGTTGGGTAAGAGGTGCTGGTCCTCCTCCAATTAAAACTGAGATAGGTTGGCTTCTTTTCTATCATGCTATGGACAATCGTGATCCCGGCAAGTATAAATTGGGAGCAATGATTCTTGATCTGGAAGATCCTTCAAAAGTAATATTTCGTTCAAAAAAACCAATATTAGAACCGAGTGAGTGTTACGAAAATGAAGGCTTTAAGGCGGGTGTGGTCTATGCTTGTGGTGCAGCGATAGTAAATGATCACCTCTTTGTTTATTATGGTGGCGCCGACACTGTCGTTTGTGCAGCCACTGCAAAGTTGAGTGAATTTTTAGATCAATTAAAGTATTCAGGTTCGGCCAGATTAGAGTCCTTAAGCAAAATTTAATGATTAGAGCAAAAAGGTATCAGGGAAATCCAATTTTAACTCCCCGTGAAGAAAGGGATTGGGAGGCGGTAGCAGTCTTTAACGGGTCGGTCGTTAAAAAAAAAGATAAATACCATTTAGTTTATCGTGCAATTTCCTCCCCCCAACGCTATTTCCAGGAAAATATTGAGCTTTCTTCCATAGGTTATGCCACAAGCAGTGATGGCATAATTTTTGAAGACAGAAAACTTTTCATCACCCCGGAATACAAGTGGGAACAATTTGGTTGTGAAGATCCGAGAGTCACTCGTCTGGGTGATAAATATTTTATCTTTTATACCGCTCTTTCAGATTATCCCCACACCCCCTTGGGCATAAAAGTTGGAGTGGCAATCACCAAAGATTTCAGTGAAGTAGAAGAAAAATACCAAGTTACTCACTTTAATTCAAAAGCAATGACTCTTTTTCCGGAAAAAATCAACGGCAAAATTGGAGCGATTTTGACTGTTGGCACAGATAAACCTCCGGCAAGGATGGCCTTAGCTTTTTTTGACAAAGAAGAGCAAATTTGGTCGGAAGAATACTGGACCAACTGGCTGCCTTCTCTTGAAGAACACAGTATTCACCTGCAGCAGGAAGGAAATGATCACGTCGAAGTTGGAGCCTCTCCGATTAAGACGGAAGATGGCTGGCTTCTTGTCTACTGCCATATTAAAAACTATTTTTCTCCTCCTCCCGTTTTTGGAATTGAAGCAGTTCTGCTTGACCTGAAAGATCCGTCAAAAGTACTGGGGAGGACAAACCGGCCACTACTCGTTCCGAAAGAAGAATATGAACGTTTCGGTAAAGTTCCTGATGTTATTTTTCCTTCAGGCGCTCTGATAGAAAAAGAAATCCTAAAAATCTATTATGGAGCGGCGGACACGGTCCTTTGTCTTGCCCAGTTAGAGGTAGAAGATCTTCTGAAAGAAATTAGCCCGTTGAAGCGAAAAAAAGTTACTAACAAAAACACAAAAAAGATAAAATTAGAAAGATATTCAAAAAATCCAATCCTCAAACCTATTTCGGAGCACGATTGGGAATCTAAATATGTTTTCAATCCGGCCGCCATTTACGAAGCAGGAAAGGTTCACATTATCTACCGGGCGATGGGTAAGGATGATACATCGGTTTTGGGCTATGCCGCAAGCGATGATGGTGTAAAAATAGAGGAGCGTCTAAGTGACCCGATCTATACACCGAGAGAAAGCTTTGAAAAAAAACTTAAACTCGGCTATTCCGGATGCGAAGATCCAAGAATCACTAAAATCGACGATAAATTCTACATGTGCTATACGGCCTATGACGGAGAAAATCCCACCAAAATTGCTCTTAGTTCAATTAGTGTTGTCGACTTTTTGGAAAAAAGATGGAACTGGTCGAAACCAATAATAATTTCTGACCCGGAGCGAAATGACAAAAATGCCTGTGTATTAAGTGAAAAAATAAGAGGAAAGTATGTGTTTTTTCACCGGATAGGCGGCTGTATTTGGATTGATTTTGTTAACAATTTGCATTTTGATAAAGAAAACTGGCTGGGAGGGAAATTACTGCTGTGTCCTGACTCAAAAAGATGGGACAGTGAAAAAGTTGGTATCGCGGGCCCTCCAATCAAAACCAAAGAAGGTTGGCTTCTAATTTTTCATGCTCTTTCCAAACACGACAAAAAATACAGATTAGGAGCCGCCCTGTTGGATTTAAAGAATCCGGATAAAATTATAAGTAAACTGGATTATCCCATTCTCGAACCCGAGGCAGAGTACGAAAAGAAAGGAGTAAGGCATAATACTGTTTTTTCCTGCGGTTCAGTGGTTATCAAAAACACCCTCTTTGTTTATTACGGAGCCGCCGACCAGGTAACTTGCGTAGCTTCTGTTGACCTAGACAAATTATTAAAAGCATTTTTCCAAGTTCAGTCCTAAAAAGCTGTTTTAACTGTTGCGTACACCCATAGTTTATGCTAAAAATTAACTCAAATGTCGCGAAAAAAGACCGGACATAAAACCGTCAACAAGCCGGATGATTCCCCTCAGCGTCTCCAGGCAATAAAATTAGCAATGGACCAAATTGAAAAACAATATGGAGCGGGCTCAATCATGCGTCTCGGGGAAAAAGGGGGTATACCGCAAGTAGAAACCATTCCCACGGGCTCCATAGCTCTTGATCTGGCACTTGGTGTGGGCGGTCTCCCCAAGGGTCGGATTGTTGAAATCTACGGTCCCGAAGCCTCAGGTAAAACAACTCTCTGCCTGCATATTATCGCTGAAGCTCAAAATCGTGGCGGACAATGCGCATTCATTGACGCAGAACACGGTCTTGACCCAACTCGCGCAGAAATCATAGGAGTAAACCTTGATGATCTTCTCCTTTCCCAGCCCGATACGGGTGAGCAAGCCCTCGAAATCACAGAAACCCTGATTCGCTCAGGAGCTATCGACGTAATAGTGGTAGACTCCGTTGCCGCCCTTGTCCCTCGCGTCGAAATAGAAGGAGAAATGGGAGACGCAATAATCGGAGTTCAAGCGCGTCTCATGAGCCAAGCTCTAAGAAAGCTCACCGGCGCTATCAGCAAAAGCAAGACCATATTAATATTCACAAACCAAATTCGCCAAAAAATAGGCGTAATGTTCGGAAATCCCGAAACCACCACCGGAGGTCTTGCCTTAAAATTCTATTCCTCAATAAGAATTGATATTCGCCGCATAGCAAGTATTAAAGATGGTGATCTGGTAATAGGCTCCCGGCATCGTGCAAGAATTGTTAAAAATAAAGTTGCACCTCCTCTAAGAGTTGTGGAATTTGATATTACAAATGAAGAAGGAATCAGCAAATCCGGAAGTCTTCTGGATATGGCGGTAAACTTGGGAATAATCAAAAAAAGTGGCTCATTCTACAACTATGATGGAAAAACTCTAGCCCAGGGACGTCAAGCTTCAACTGAATACATAAAAGAAAATCAAAAGCTTGCACTAGAGCTGGAAAAGAAGATTCGCAAAATAGTTTCTTCCAATAAATCTCTCCCAAAAGATCTGGGAAAGGAAAAACAAAAAGAAGAAAAATAGAAAGTGCCCAAAATTACTTCAATAAAATCTCAAAAAAAACCGGGCAATGTAAACATATTTCTTGATGGAAAGTATGCATTCAAAATCGATCTTGCAAATCTTTTAAAATACAACCTTGAAATAGGAAAAGAGCTTTCTTCAAAAGAAGTAAATAAAATTGTTGAGAAAGCAAATTTCACTAAAATCAGCAGCAATTTATTAAAATTTGCGACTCTTCGCCCCAGAAGCCAAAAAGAAATAAACGATTGGCTTATTCGCAAAAAAACTCCCCCCTCCCTTTTCAAAAAGCTATTATCAAAGCTAAAAAAATTGGATCTCCTGGGTGACAGTAAATTCACTGTGTGGTGGATAAACCAAAGACTATCCTTCAAGCCAAAAAGCAAAAGGGAATTATATTTTGAGCTCGCACAAAAAGGCATAAAAAAAGAAATTATCGACAGTGTACTCAAAGACATTAATGTTAATGAAAAAAAAATTGCCAAAGCTCTCGTAGCAAAAAATGCCTACAAATGGCAAAAATACAACAAAAAAATCCGCCAACAAAAAATCTCACAGTTTCTTCTTCGCAAAGGCTTTCCCTGGGAGGTTGTAAAAGATGTCATTAACTGATAAAATACCTTCTTAGAAAAAGGATATGTTGAAGAAATTATTTCAATCCATTTCTTCCCTTAAGGCTCTTATCTGATAAGGCTATTATCTGAAAGGGTCTTCCTTCCTTTTTCTTCATTTCATAAAATAAAACTGTTATGTCAAAAAGAGTTGAATACATCAAAAAACTGGAGAAAATCTCTTCCATGTCCCAAAAGGAGGCAAAACAGGAACTCCTTCGTGAAGTGGAAAAAGAATTAACTTCGGAAATTGCAAAGAGAATCAAAAATGCCGAAGATCGCATAAAACAAGACGCAAAGGATAAAGCAAGAGAAATACTGGTTGATGCCATGAAGCATGGTGCAACCTCCTACACTGCTGAATACACGATTTCGACTCTCACAGTTCCCTCAGAAGAAGCAAAAGGCAGAATTATTGGGAAAGAAGGAAGAAATATCCGAGCCTTTGAAAAAGCAACCGGTGTGGAACTTGAACTTGACGAAACTCGCGAAATAAAACTCAGTAGCTTTGATTCCATAAGGCGTGAAATTGCTCGCCGAGCCTTAGAAATTCTCATAAAAGATACAAGAATTCAGCCCTCGCGTATTGAAGAAGTGGTTTCCCAAGTTAAGCGGCAGATGGACGATGTACTCCTTGAAGAAGGTAAGCGCATAGTCGCGGAAGTGGGGGAGCACAATCTTCCTACGGAATTAATTCGTATGATTGGAAAATTTCGTTTCAGAACCTCTTATGGTCAAAACCTGGCCCTTCACACAATTGAAGAAACAAAAATTGCAATGGCCATAGCTCGCGAGCTTGGAGCAAACGTTGAAATAGTTCGTCTTGGAGGCCTCCTTCACGATATAGGTAAAATTGCAACTGATGATGAGGGGACCCACATACAAAAAGGCGTAGAAATCGCCAAGCGTTTCGGCCTCCCCAAAGCTGTCATAAACATAATAGCGGAGCACCATGAAGACAAGCCCTTCTCCTCAATTGAATCCATCATAGTCTGGACAGCAGACGCAATCTCAGGCTCTCGTCCGGGCGCCAGATATGAGCCTCACGAAGGATATATCAAAAGAATGGAGGCTATTGAAAAAATCGCCGGCGAATTTGAAGGAGTCGAAGAAGCAATCGCCTTTCAAGCTGGTCGTGATGTTCGAGTTGTTGTAAATCCGAAAGAAATTGATGATGATAAATTAACCATCCTTGCAAGAGATATCGCACGCAGACTTGAAAAGGAAGCTCAATACGCAGGCCAAATAAAGGTAACAGTCATAAGAGAAACAAGAGCCACAGAGACCACAGCCGCCCATTAAACCTTAATCTTGACTTTTTTGTCCCGCTACACTATGCTTTTGCCAAATGACTAAAAGGCAGTTGGTTGAGCTTGTTGCACGCAAGGCGCATCTTCCAAAACGTGCCGCCACAGAAGCAGTAAATGTCTTTTTGTTGGAAATTGGCAGAGTTCTCTCAAAAGGAGAAAAAGTAGTACTCTCGGGTTTTGGAACTTTCAGAGTAATAAATATGAAGGGAAAAACAGTACGCATCCCAAACACGGACAAGTTCGTAACGATAAAATCTCACCGCTCACCACGCTTCACTGCAGGTAAACGCTTAAAAAAACAAGTTTCCCGTTAACTAAAAGTTTCTGCTAACTTCTTCCACTGCTCTAATCTCAACCTCAAGTCGGGGTTTGAATCAATTATTTTCCTCGCTTTTTCTAGATGCTCTTTAGCCCTTTTGGGATTATCCTCTCTCAACGCTCGGGCCGCTCTCATATAAGCGCCTGAAAGCCAGACATCAATTTCATATTTATTCCCCTCGTCTACAGGCTCTACATTTTCAAGCTCCGAAATCGATTCTTCCAACTTTTCCAAAGCCTTTTTATCTCCAGCCATATACTCGGCAAATGCTAAGTGCGCCTTAATATCAGCTTTTACTTCAGGCCTGTCGTGTCTTGGAGGAGGGTTGTTGTTGAGGTGTTCAGAAGCTTTCTGAAACGGCAAAACAGCTTTAGCATACTCTTCCATTTCCTCGTACGCCTTCCCTAAATTAAAATAACCAAGCGCCAAGGCCTGAATTATTCCATTTGTCTCCGCTATCTCTACGGCAGCTTGAGCGGAAAGAGTAGCAAGAATTAAATAGCTCCTATCCCCCGATTTTTCAAAAAGGTGTTTGTAAACTATAAAACGTGACCCTTGAGCTTCCGACATGCCAAGATAATCACGGTCCTCGGCATAATAAATTGTAGCCTCATCCAAAAGCCGCAAAGCTTCTAAAAAGTCTTGTGCACGCTCTCGAGACTCTTCAGCCTGTGCATGGATTTTTCTTCCTCTTTCCGATT
The DNA here is from genome assembly GCA_964422865.1 of uncultured Gammaproteobacteria bacterium. Lineage (GTDB taxonomy): Bacteria > Patescibacteriota > Microgenomatia > UBA8517 > UBA8517 > CAYRCU01. The sequence continues at coordinate 587 of CAYRCU010000011.1, read as the reverse complement.
CACTCATATCTATAGTAAGCATATTATCATTAAGTTCCCCTTATAGCTTCTATCAACTTTTCTTCAGTGTCTATCCCGGAATTAAATATCAAAAGTTCTTGTGCTGCCCCTGCTGCTTGCTCTGCTTCTTCGACCACCTCCCTGATCCAGTTTAAGTAAGCCCCTCTTCTTTCTGTCATGAATAAGTTACTTTATTATTCTATCCTCTAAAATATCTCTTCCAAGTATTTCAAGCTCATCCAATTTATCAGGATTATTTTTTGCTCCCCAAAGGTCTCCTATAAAGCGTTCAATCAAAACCGGTTTTAGCTCTTCCCAAAACTGCCCCCTCTCATTTTTAGGCAATAATTTATAAATCTCTTTTAAAAACGCAGTTGCCTGTGATTTTGCCCGGTGATCATTCCTTGTTCTGATATAAAATTGTGCAACGTCGTAGAATTTGGGACCCTTCAAACTTGAGTGCTCTCCGTCAATTATGGCAATTGCTCCTCTTTCTAAGATAAACATCTGCCTTAAAACAAAATCTCCATGTGCCGGGGCTTTTTGGATAGTGTTTTTGTTTTTTTCTATTATCTCAAGAAAGGGAT
>CAYRCU010000010.1:0-33471 GCA_964422865.1 uncultured Gammaproteobacteria bacterium | reverse complement strand
CAATAAAAAGCCTCAGAAAGTGGGCAGGCTCTCTTCAAACAGGCTCGGCACTTTCAAAAAGAGAGAAAGAAATTGCCAAACTCATTTTAAAAGAAACAATCACAAGATTGAGATTTTTGGAAGACGTGGGCCTTGAATATATAACCTTGTCTCGCTCAGCAGGAACTCTTTCCGGAGGGGAGGCTCAAAGAATACGTCTTGCCTCTCAAATCGGAACCGGACTTTCGGGAGTATTATATGTACTGGATGAGCCTACCATCGGGCTTCATCCAAGGGACAATCGCAAACTAATCTCAACACTTAAAAATCTCCGAGATCTCGGAAACACGGTAATCATAGTAGAACACGACAGAGACGTTATGGAAGCTTCAGACCTCATCATCGATTTCGGCCCGGGAGCAGGGAAAGACGGTGGAGTTGTTATTGCATCACAACCGCCGGATTCTCTCAAAAAAAATCCGAAATCAAAGACAGGAAAGTATCTTGCAAACACTAAAAAAATTCAGTTTCCAAAAAACGGCAACAAATCCTCTGAAAGAAAAAAACTAATTCTAAAAGGAGCAAGCGCATTTAATCTAAAAAATATTGATGTAGAATTTCCACTCGGCAATCTTATTGCCATAACCGGTGTTTCAGGAAGCGGCAAGTCCACCTTAGCTGTGGAAACCCTCTATCATGCATTAGCTAAGCGCATTAACAGATACCACAACTACACGCCGGGAAAACACAAAGACATACTGGGAACAGACAACATAGATAGAGTCGTACTCATCGATCAATCTCCAATAGGAAGGACCCCAAGAAGCAACCCCGCAACTTACACAAAAGTTTTTGATGCAATTAGAGACGTTTTTGCAAACACCAGGGAAGCTCGAGCAATGGGGTACAAAAAAGGGCGCTTTTCTTTCAATATAAAAGGGGGACGCTGCGAAGCGTGTCGAGGCCAGGGTAAAAATAAAATAGAAATGCAATTCATGCCAAATATCTGGGTCACCTGTGAAATCTGCAAAGGGGCTCGCTACAATTCTCAAACCCTAGACATCACCTACAAAAGCAAAAACATCTCGGAAGTATTAAAAATGACCGTCTCAGAAGCTATTGACTATTTCCATGTCTACAAAAACGTAACTTCAAAACTAGAAACTCTCAAGGCCGTGGGGCTTGATTATATAGAACTTGGTCAAAGCGCAACAACTCTTTCAGGGGGCGAAGCACAAAGAGTAAAACTAGCCTCAGAATTGGGAAAAAAGGCAACCGGCCAAACCGTCTACATCCTGGATGAGCCCACAACAGGTCTCCATTTTTCCGATCTTGAACGCTTGATGTCAGTTCTTAAAATCCTTGTTGAAAAAGGAAATACCGTAATCGTCGTTGAACATAACTTGGATGTTATAAAAAATGCAGACTGGGTCATAGATCTTGGACCCGAAGGTGGAGAACTTGGTGGAAAAATAGTGGCAAACGGCACACCCAAAGATATAATGAAATCCAGTATGTCCCACACCGGTAAATTCCTCAAAGAAGTTATATGAAAAAATTAATAGTTTCATTAATCATCTTAATCCTCCCTCTATTTTTTCCTACAAAAACTTACTCCCAAAATAATTTTAAAACAAGACTTCGAGCCATCTATACGGCTACCGAAAGCGAAAATTTAAATGCCTCCCTAAAGTTTGAAATTACAAACCTCACAACCGACAAGTATACAAAAAGCTTTACGTTGGTCTTGGAAAATGTAAATCTGCAAAATCCAAAAGCCATAATCGACAACACCGAAATCCCAATAGAAATCAACAAAAAAGACAACCAAAAAACAATTAAAGTAACATTTCCCAAAAAATCCGTAGGCAAAGGAAACACCCAAAACTTTGAGATCCAATTCTCAGATAACACGCTGGTCGCAAAGATAGGAGAAGTTTGGGAAATCTCCCTCCCCAAAATATCATCCGCAGATCAATTCGACGAACTACTGGTCGAACTGCGTGTACCCAAATCTTTCGGAGACTTAGCCGCACTTTCTCCACCTGCATCGGAAAAACACACAACACCCAGCTCCCAAATTTTTCTTTTCTACAAAGACGCTCTTACGGACAAAGCAATTTCAGCAAGTTTCGGCCATTTCCAAGTGTTCTCTTTTGATCTCTCCTACCATTTGGAAAATCCATTATCAAACAAAGCAGAAACAAGCATAGCCATCCCCCCGGATACAGCTTTTCAAAAGATGTTTTATAGCTCCCTTGATCCCACACCCACAAGTATCAACAGAGATGAAGACGGAAACTGGATAGCCAGCTACGCTCTCGACCCAAAACAAAAATTAGATATCAAAGCCAAAGGGCATATCCAAGTATTCGCAAAGCCTCGCAGCCTTCCGTTGCAAAACGCCGGCACACTCCAAAAAAACACTCTCAGTACACCAATCTGGCAAACACAAAATCCAAAAATTCAAGCAACAGCAAGTTCTCTGGAAGACATCAAAGAAATATATGATTTCGTAGTTAACCGACTTACCTATAACTATGACCGCTTAAAACCAAACACAAAAAGACTCGGAGCTGCAGAAGCCCTCCTCAACCCAACCGAAGCCACATGTATGGAATTTACCGATCTTTTTATAGCGCTAGCAAGAGCCAAAGGAATACCTGCGCGCGAGATAAACGGTTTCGCCTACACGGAAAATCCTCGCCTAAAACCTCTATCTCTCGTAGCAGATGTCTTGCACGCATGGCCGGAATATTGGGATGAGGAAAAAAACATATGGATCCCGGTCGACCCAACGTGGGAAAGCACCACAGGGGGGTCAGATTATTTCAATACATTCGATCTAAAGCACATTACTTTCGCCATTCACGGAATTAACTCTCAAAAACCCTACCCGGCAGGCTCCTATAAACTCGGTCCCAACCCGCAAAAAGACGTCTACATTAATCTCTCAAGCCTTCCTGAAGAAAAAATTCCCAATATTACCCTAAAAACACAGCAGGCCTCAAAAATACCAATAGGCAACACAAAATTCACACTTTATATAAAAAGTAACGGTCCTTCGGCCCTTTACAATCAAAACCTAAATATTTACTTCGACCAACGCCAAAAAGATAAAATTGCAATAGAATCCCTCCTCCCCATGCAAACATTTAAATATTCCTTCACAGTTCCCTACGGACTAACGGGTAAAAAAGCACCCGGTGAAATCAGACTTGAATACGCCAAAGAAGTGCTCGTTATCTCAACAAATAAAAACTATACAACCCTCATAGCAGCCACCGCCGCTTTGTCTTCTATTCTACTTGCATCAATAACAATATTTTTCAAACTCCATAAATGAAGCCTCTCAAATTAAGTCCAAAAACATATCTCAAGCTTCCCGCTCTTCCCGGGATCTACTCATTTCTTAACTCCAAAGGTACCCCTATCTACATAGGCAGGTCAAAATCTCTAAGATCGAGACTGTCCTCATACTTTGCGACAACCTTAGAGCCCAAAACCGCCAAAATGATAAAAAACGCCACCCACATAACCTGGATAGTTACTGCTTCCGAATTTGAAGCAACACTTCTCGAAGCAAATTTAATTAATACCAAACAGCCCAAATACAACATTCAACTTAAGGATGGAAAAAGCCCTTTGTATATCGTAATAACAAAAGACACACTGCCAATAATTAAAACCGTCCGACAAACAGATCTAAAAAATACTCCCAAGAGGAAAGTGTTTGGTCCGTACACAAACGGCACCACGGCAAAACATGTTCTAAGAACTCTAAGAAAATCTTTCCCCTTCGGTGATCACAAACCCACAAAAAGAAAATGCATCAGAGCTCACATCGGACTTTGCAATCCCTGCCCTTCAGAAATAAAAGATAATCCTGAAATCAAAAAAGCCTATCTGACAAACATCAAGCAAATCCAAAAAATACTGTCAGGTAACCTGCCGTCAGTAAAAAGAGAACTGCAAAGAGAGTTAGATATGTTGTCAAAAAAAGAAAAATTCGAAGAAGCTCAAGTACTTCTGCAAAAACTAAAAAATCTTGAGTACATCTCAGCTCCTCAAATAAACACACACTCCTATATAAAAAATCCCAATCTCATAAAAGATATCCGGGCAAAAGAGCTTAAAAGACTAAAGTCTCTTCTCAAACCATACATAAACATAAATAAACTCAACAGAATAGAATGCTACGATGTTGCCCATCTGTCGGGAACAAATCCAACTGCTTCAATGGTAACTTTTATAAACGGGGAGCCCGACAAAACATTATATAGACACTTCAAAGTAAGCAATAAAAAACTCAACAACGACACAAAAGCCATAAATGTTGTTCTAAAAAGAAGGGTCAAATACCTTAACTCCTGGGGCAAGCCAAACCTTATAATAATCGATGGGGGAAAGGGGCAAGTTTCCGCGGCACAAAAAGCACTCGGATCAAACATCCCGATCATAGGCCTGGCGAAAAGAACAAACAATCTAATTATAAAAACCAAAAGCAAATTTATAACAATCTCTCTTGGAGAAGGTCCCGCAAGAAACCTCATAGAAAGGCTCGACGCCGAAGCCCACCGATTTGCACGGCGCTATCACTTTCATCTCATTAAAAAATACTTCTTCAAAAATTGACAAAAACACTCCCATAAAGCCATACTGACTTTATGAAACGCCTTTTTAGAATCTTTGCCATCGAAACCATAGCCCTTTTTACCGCCCACAATCTCGCAACAGGCCTTGTTTTCAGAGACGAACTCACGGGAATTTTAACCACCGGAGCCGCTCTCGCACTGGCCGCAATGACCATTAAACCCATAATAAATATTCTCATCCTCCCTTTAACTATTGCCACTCTGGGTCTCTTAAAATTCATAGCCCACGCCGTAACGCTATATATAGTGGATCTCGCCCTTCCCCAATTTCAAGTCACAGGATTTAATTATCCGGGTTTCACATCCCAATACCTGGACATCCCGGCCACAAGCTTCCCTGCAGGACCACTCGCATACCTTGCCTTCTCGCTTCTGATTTCTATAATAACAACCCTCATCCATTGGATAACAAAATAAAAAAAAGCTATAATACAAGTCGAACATGAATACGTGGCTTTTATCATTACAAATCATATTCGGCCTGATCCTGTCTCTTTTTATCTTGATACAAACAAAAGGCACGGGGTTCGGCAGATCTTGGGGTTCACAAACCTCCTTCACAAGACGCGGGCTTGAGCAGCTAATTTTCCGCTCCACTTTCGTGGTCGGCAGTTTATTCATTCTCATTTCCATCTTGGCAGTTATATAATCAAAAAGCGCCACCCCCAAATGTTAAAGCTCAGATATTGGATTCGCCTTTTTACTACATTTATCTCTCGTTTTAAATTCCTTCTCTTTATTAGCCTCATAGGAGGGCTTTTTGCATTCATAGGTTTCAAGTTTCTTTTGCCAACCTTTTTTAAAAACAATGGCGAAACTATTGGAGTTGTGGGCAGATATCATCCGGACAATTTGCCGACACCAATTCTTTCTCAAATCAGCTCAGGACTAACTGTCCTTAATAAATCAGGTGAGCCAACTCCAGGCATAGCCGAATCATGGGAGAATAAAGAGCAGGGAAAGATATGGATTTTCCATCTTAAAGATAACCTAACTTGGCAGGACAACTCACCACTAACAAGCGACACTCTTAGCTATTCGTTCGAAGATGTAAACATAGAAACACCCGACAATACAACCATAATTTTCACACTCAAAGAACCGTTTTCACCTTTTCCAACAATAGTCTCGCGTCCCGCGTTCAAAAAAGGACTTTTGGGAACAGGGGACTGGGTAGCCAAAAAAATTACCCTCAACGGAGGATATGTCGAAACTCTAATTCTTAAAAACAATCTCGGTACAAAACAAACCTACAAATTCTTTCCGACGGAAGAAAAAGCAAAAACAGCATTCAAACTGGGAGTTATCAATCGACTGGAAGGTATCATATCTCCCCACCCATTTGACAAGTGGAGTACTGTAACAATCCAAAAAACCAAAGATCTTCACAAATTTACAACCATATTCCTAAATGCCGAAGACGAGGTATTCGCAAAAGACAACAAAAAGCTTCGTCAAGCTCTATATTACGCAATAGACAAAGAAAGTTTTGGTGAAAAAAGAGCTCTAAGCCCAATTTCTCCTCTTTCCTGGGCTTACAATCCACAAGTCAAAAAATACTCATATGACCCACAAAGAGCCAAAGAACTATTATCCTCATATCCGGAAGAATATATAAATAATCTCGACATAAAGCTAACCACCACTCCGGCTCTTCTTGAGATTGCAGAAAAAGTGGCTGAATTCTGGGAAAAAATAGGGGTAAAAACAACGGTTCAAGTAGTTTCAATTCTACCCGAAGAATATCAGGCCTTCCTGGCTATCTACAATGCCCCTCAAGATCCGGATCAATACTCCACTTGGCACTCAAGTCAAACAGAAACAAACATAAGCCACTTAAATAACCCAAGAATAGATAAACTCCTCGAAGATGGACGGTTGGAGCTAAACCCCAAAGAAAGAAAGAAAATATACCTGGACTTTCAGCGCTTCCTCCTGGAAGAAGCATCAGCACTCTTCCTCTACCACCCCACAACCTACACGATAGTAAAAAAATAAGCTTTTCACTTTCTTTCCGAAGATTGCATTCCCGGCTCATTCAAGCCCGGTACAGTTCCCTGGGGTACTTCTCCACCATCATCGGCAACCGGATGAAGTCTCTTTGGTCTTGAAGCATCCTTCACTCTCTCTTTCCTCTTTTCTCTATTAGGATCTCGCATGTGTGGTGGTAAAACTTCAACAGTCGAAAAAGGTCTACCTTTCAGATCAGATCCACTCACGGGAGCCTTCTCTTTTTTGTCCATCTCTCTATATCTTATACTTTTCCCCAAGCTTTTGCATTAACAAACTGTAAAACCTAAGATTGTGAATCGTAGCAAGCCGCATGGCAACTGTATCACCAGTCCTCCAAAGATGCGCAAAATATGCTCTCGTATAATTTTTACAAAGCAAACAATCGCAAGCCTCACTCACAGGGGAGATGTCACCATAATACTTCTCCTTATGCGGAACATAGTATCTCCAAAACTTAGGTTGACTAACATCAATCCTCTCAATCGAGTCCGCTTCATAAACATAAAGTCGCTTGTGCCGTCCGTCGCGAGTGGGGAGCACACAATCAAAAATGTCATACCCAAGCTTCACACATCCCACCACCTCATCAGGCTTCCCAATTCCAAGTCCATACAAAAAATAATCTTTCGGAGCCACCTCGGCAATAACACTCGCTACCTCATAATTAAAATCACCATCCGCGTCTATTGGCCAACCTCCATATCCAAAACCGTCAAACTCAATCTCACGCAGTCTCTCAGCGCACTCTCGACGAAGATCAAGATACTCTCCGCCCTGTACAACACCAAGAATATAAGGCCTTTTTTTGAGCTTCATTTTCTTACAAATCCTCTCAAATTCATCTTTACTGCGCCTCGCCCAAGCAATCGTTCTTTCTACAGTATCTCTTGCCACTTCACGGCTCACTCCATTTGGAGTAAAGTCATCCAAAACAACCACCATATCAGCACCCAAAATCATCTGAAACTTTATAGATTCTTCGGGAGTAAAAAGAATTTTTTTTCTACTGTCTCCAAAAACAACCCCTCTATCAGTAATCTTTCCTCCGGGTTTACTTTTAGCAAGACTCATAACCTGAAAACCTCCGGAGTCGCTTATCACACCCCCGTCAAAATTCATGAAACCCTTTATTCCATTGTGTTTTTTAATGACCCTTTTCCCAAGCTCTTTATACAAGTGGTACGTATTAACCAACACTCCGGAAGTCTCCGTGTTTTTAATATCCACACTGTCCAAAGTTCGAAGAACCGCCCGAGTAGCATCAGGAAAAAACACAGGCAAAGGAATCTTTTTCCCATCTAAAGTCTCAAAAAATCGGCGTTTCACGCACCAATTATATCATCACGAAGAATACCCCTCGGCCTGAAGCCTAAAAGCCTTTGCATAAGTGCCGTTCAAATCTACAAGCTCTCTGTGACTCCCATGCTCAATTATCCTGCCTTTCTCAAAAACAACTATCCTGTCGGCATTTCTCACAGTAGAAAAACGGTGAGAAATGATAATCACCGTCTTCTTCTTAAAAAACCCGTAAATCCTATCAAATATTTTCTTTTCACTCACGGCATCAATTGCAGCCGTAGGTTCATCAAAAATAACCAACGGAGCATTCCTGTAAAAAAACCTGGCAATCGCAATCTTTTGCCATTCTCCCGTTGAAGGTCTCACCCCACCCTTAAATTTCTCACTCAAAACTTGATCATATTTCCTCTCATATTTACTTATAAAGTCATGTGCATCTGCCTTCTTTGCGGCTCTTACTACTCTTTTATCAACATCCTTTTTCCCGATATCACCAATCAATATATTATCCCTGGCACTCAAATGCCTGTAGGTGTTGTATTCCTGGAACAAAACCCCAACATTTTTGTACCAGCTATCAATGCTAAGAGTATTAATGTCTACACCATTAACTTCAAGCTTTCCTTCACCCACCTGGTAAAACCGGCAAAGAAGCTTCACAAGTGTGGTTTTACCCGCACCATTGTGCCCAACAATAGCAACCTTCTCTCCACTATTAATCTTCAAGTTCAAATCTTTAATTACCTCCTTTTTGCTTCCCGGATACACGAAACTCACATTTTTAAATTCAATTTCCGGACCTCTTTTCAGTTTTTTCATTTTCCTTTTACCATCAGAAAAAACAGGCTCAAGCTCAAAAATCTCCCTCAATTCACTTATCCTGCGAGAAGATTCATATATACTGCTTAAATCCATCCCCAAACGAAAAATACTTCTACTCAAGGAGTGAATAGATTGGATATAAAAAGTAACCAATCCAATAGTAATCTTCCCCAAGAGAAAATTCATGAAAACATACAAATAACCCGCTACTTGCACCAAAATCCGCAACACATCAGTAAAAAATCCCGCACATGCCCACCCCTTAAACACTCTCTTTCTCCATGCATGCCAATCATCCAAAAAATCCCTGAAGTGGCCCATTAGCTTTCTGTAGCCCGAAGTAATAATCAACTCCTGAAGAACCCTGGATTCCCTCAACATACCCAAAGACCGATATGCAGACCGTCTGGATTCAGTTATTTGCTGATCATACTTCCAAACCTTGGCCATATAATACTGATCAACCAAAATCATCGGAACGGAGACAATAACAATAAGAAGCACAAACAGGGGAAAAAAGTGAAAAATAATCACACCGGAAGCAATAAGCGCAACAAAAGAGGAAAAAACACTGATCAGTCTCCTAAACTGCTGGTTAAGTTGATAAATATGATTTGAAGACCTGGCAACCAAGTTGCTTACTTCAGGTTGCTCCAAAGATTGAATCCCCAAACTCTTAAGCTTATCCGAAAGAAAGATCATCGCCTTGGGTTCTGTAATAAATCTCAAATCATTTCGTATATAATTGTTTGCCTCCCTCACTAAACCACCAAACACAAACAAACCCAAAAACACTCCTCCCATCGGCAACAAGCCCACATATCCTCCCGTAAACCCCTCTCCTGCTATAAATACCAACCTGTCTATTACCCACGCTCGTACATATGAACTGACAAAAACCTCAATCTCCAAAAGAAAAGTAAAAACCAAAGTTAAAACCACAAAAACAGGGCTCAACCTCCAATAAAACACGAAAACCCACCACACAGACTTCAAAAACCTTCTGAAACTCAACTTCTTTTCATCTTTTGAAGAATCCACTACATCTAATTCTACCTGCCCTCAACCCAAAATCAACTCTTGACTTTAAAAAAACCCGAAATTTCTCTCTATTCAAACTATATTTGAACTTGCAAAATTGATATAATATGCATATCACGGTGGATGTAGCTCAGCTAGTAGAGCGCCGCTCTGTGGAAGCGGAGGTCGCGGGGGCAGAACCCGTCATCCACCCCAAACTTTTCTTTACACCATTGATCGTACTATAATTGTTCCATGGCTCTGCAAATCCTGTCATTTCAGCTTAATATCTCCCAAAACCTCATTCAAAGCATCATCGGCCATCTAGCCGTCACAGCCGGAATCCTTGTTTTGGGTCTTATCGCAAAAATTATCCTGTCTCGAAGTGTCAAAATTGTCATAAAAAAAATTGAAGATGATGATCCCGAAACCACAAACGCTCTTGAAGCCCGCGCCTACACTTTGGGTGGGTTAGCCAACAATGTTATTAACTTAAGCATTATTACCACTACCTCACTTATGATTCTCTCCGAGTGGGGTATGAATATCGGCCCTCTCCTTGCCGGAGCAGGAATCCTGGGTCTAGCCGTTGGCTTTGGAACCCAAACACTCGTCAAAGACATCGTCACCGGTTTCTTCATCCTGCTTGAAAATCAATTCAACGTTGGAGACAAAATAAAAATTGCGGGAATCGAAGGCAAAGTTGTAGCTATAAACCTAAGAACTACCGTTCTCAAAACAAAAGAGGGAACTTTTCACATCATCCCTAATTCCAAAATATCCGATATTGCCAAGCTTAAATACGACCCCCTGCCCAAACTCCCGAAATCAAAAAACACTTAAAAACAACAAGGCTCTCCCTTAAAGCTTCTGCTCTTCAATCTCTTCCTCTTCCTCCTCTTCACCCAAAGGATCTAAAACCAAGGGTCCGCCAACATCATCAACTGTTTCTTGAGTATCATCATCACTTTCAACATCGGGGTTTGAACCACTCACAGTATGATCACCATAGACCTCATCCTCAAGCTTTTTAAGCTCTTCTTCAATCTCCTCTGGCTTGGGTTTCACCATGGTAAGTCATTTAAACAAATCAAAAACTAGAATGCAACCCCAAAAAAAGGTAAAATACAAGAACTCAGCAAGACTTAAAAGATATCAGCCGAGGTGGCGGAATGGTATACGCGCAAGACTTAAAATCTTGTGTCGCAATAGCGGCGTGTGGGTTCGAGTCCCACCCTCGGCACAAAAAAAGTGAAAGTTTATTACGGCAACGGGGTGTAGCTCAGTTGGTAAGCACAGCTTGGCCAACTGAGTATATAGAACGGGGTGTAGCTCAGTTGGTAGAGTGCGCGCTTTGGGAGCGTGAGGTCGTCGGTTCGAATCCGGCCACCCCGACCAAGTTAAACAAAAATGCTATAATTCTTCTACGAGCGGGAGTAGCTCAGCTGGCTAGAGCGTCTCCCTTCCAAGGAGAAGGTCGCGAGTTCGAATCTCGTCTCCCGCTCCAGACGGGAATTACTTCCCGTTTTTTGGTTTTTTATCCTTAAAATCCGTGATTAACCTGGTACAAGCCAGGTTTTTTTCTTTTCAAGAGTTAATCTGGAAGGAAAAGATACCAGTAACGGGGTTCGAGCCTGTATAATTTAGACCTAGAAATCTATGACAACCAAAAATACACAAAACCAGAACAGAAAGCCTGTTGGAAATATGGGTTTATTATCAGAATTGAATCGTTCGTTGTATCTAATTGGGCATTATTCCAAACAAATTATCGAAGAAAAGAAAACAGTGTTTGGGATACCCATGTCAGTAGAGCTAAGGCGTTTATATTCATCTGGTAGAGGAAACCATTTGTTAAAAAGAATGGAACAACGGTTCGACGTTAAATTGAAGTATCCACTCAAAATAAAACCACCCGACACAAACAAACAGGTATCCATTGATGAATACATAAACAGTCTTGCTTTTGTCTCAAATGGCATTAGATATTCAAAATTGGAAGTAATTAACCTTGTAGGGAATCAGAGAGGAGCACATACAGACGATGAGGCCGATGTTTTTCATTACACTTCCCCTTTTGTCAAATTGCCTTGGGGAAATCCAGCTAAAACAAAACTATTATTGCCACAGGATTTACATTGCTTACTTAGCATAAGCCAAGATACCTATTGGGTAGCAGATAAACAACTTAGAGTTTTAACTGTAAAACCAAAACAATGAAGGAATGACCCCTCGAAGGGCAGCCTCTGTGGCTAAGATGGATCGCTAACGTGCCATCAGTTCTCTAAAATAAGACACCTTCACTACAGAGATCATTCGATAGTGTGAGTATACAGAATCTTATATTCTTATGAACTTTTCAAGCCAAGGGATGTGCTCATGTTTCCTTTTCCACCAGAGATCTTCCCAGATATAGTGCACTGCCAGTTGCTTATAATCCCCAAACTTTTCAAAATATTTCAATATTTTTTCAACTGGAACCGGATTATTTGGATCCTTGCCAAAAAATAGCTTAGAGTAAATTTTTTGCTCCCAAGGTGAGACATGGTTGAAAAAATCCCAATGATGAAAAACATCAAAGAGTAAATACCAAACTGTTGCTGGTCCCACACCGTAGAGTTTCAGCAATTCTTCCATTTGGGTTTCTCGATCCAGTTTCCGCAATTGCATTTCATCTACTTGACCTTGAAAAAAACAATCATCAATTTTTTTAATTGACTTGGCGCGATAACCAACCTTCAAAGACCGCAATTCATCTTCGCTAATCGGCTGTAGCCTGCCGGGCTGCCAAAAACACCAGAGTCTTTTGCTGTCAAACTCCAATCCAGTACCGTAATTTTCTAGCAAGGCTTTAAACATTTGCACTGACCGTCTGACTGTAGCATTTTGAAGTACAATCCCGATAATCAGATACTCATACAAAGAGCTTGGATGACCAGGTCTCATTCCTTCCCAATATTTGATAATTGGTCCCAAGACATTATCGTTTTTAAATTCCTCATAAAAGCCTGATAAATCAAGTTTAAGGTTGTAGCGATATTCTACTTCCTGAGTTAGAGAAGATATAAACGACTCGTCAAGTTTGGAGTCGGCATAAATATCAACCGCAATTATAGGCGTGTTTACTACGCCTTCATTCTGGAATTTCAACCCCAAACACTTGTCTTTGCATAACCACGTCTGCCAACGGATACCACGCTCCCATAGGTTGTCGCCAGAGGTAAAATGATCCGGTTTATGAAAAGTTGAATCAAAATCAAACGGAACTGTAGGAATGATCTTAATAGATTCAACTTTTTTAAGTTTCATGACTTATTGTTGAGAGATCTCCCAAATATTTCCGTCAGGGTCATGGAAATAAGCAACTTTTTGCCCCCATTCTGTTTCCTTTGGACCCTCAAACACCTTGACACCTTTCTCCTCTAGTTTAGCGCATTCCTTATTTAAGTTACCAACTTGAAAACCAATAAGGAATCCTCCAAACGGTTTCATGAACTTTGCTGGAAACATAGCAGTCGCCGCATTTTTTTCAAAGATTGCCAACTCTGTTCCCTCAAGCTTGAAATTAGCAAACTTTCCTTCCGAATAGTTTACTTTCAGTCCAAGAATATCTTTGTAAAATTTCAACGATTTATCAAAATCCTTGACAACTAAACAGACTGCAAATATTTTTTTGAACATAAAATTCACCTCCTTTTATTTTTGGTATATGTTACCTCTAGTTGATTGTTCTTTCTAGTGTAGTCAACTACACCAAAAGATTTATAATTAAAGAGTATGCACGACATTCAAAAAATTATCTTAAAACGTCTTCTAGGTCAAAATGATCAAAAATACTCAAACCTAACCAAAGGTTACTCTTATGAAGAAAACGTAGTTTTTCATCTTAAAAGCTTAATAAGCAAAGGCTTTATTAATAAACAAAATGGGTTGTATTCAATTACGGTAGAAGGGATCAAAGAAATTACAAAGTATGGTTTGTCAAAATTGGTAGACATAGGATTTAAAACTTTCTTTATCGGGTTTCTCTGCAATTACGGTAATAAATATTTAGTGAAAGAACACCCTCAAGGGTCTGTGGATTTTTACAATCTACCTAGTGGCAAACCGTATTTTGGCGAATCCGTACAATCTGCTCTCATACGGATATTCCAAGAAAACACTGGATTATCTCTACCTGAAAAAGAGATCAAGTTTTATAGCCTCCATCTCAAAACAATACTAACTTCTTCTGGAGAAGTTCTTTTTGATGATGCTTTTGCAATTTATAAAATTGAGTTGGCTAAAAATCAGTTTGAAAAAATAAAGCCAGGAACCAACATTAGACGGATGGATGTTGGCGAAATCCAGAGACTTAACAATCGTTGGCCGGAAATTGACATCTGTATCTTAAGAAAAAATACTAAACATTACCTTGCATATGAATTTATTTCAGATTACATACTCTGAGTTACCGTCCTTTGGGAGATTTTCTAAGAAAGTATTTTTGTGAAGTCTGAGATACTCATATGGCTTTTCAATACCTCAAGTTGTAAAATTAAATCATTGGAGATAAGCCGTTTTAGGTTCGAACTGAGTACCGTCTCCAGCTCAGAAAGTAACATAAATGTACAGAAAATGGTAGTAAAGTTACTAGTAAATTACATAGACTAACAATGCAAAGAATAGAGCGATGGCTATCCAATAAAATAAGACGTTATGAAAACTGGAGAGACGCTGAATATGGTGCCGATCATTATTTAGAGGCTTTACCCCCTTTGCCTGAGGTTAATCAGTTATTATTAGACAATTCACTGGGAACGACAATTCAAGTATTTAGCGCCGAAAATCCTCATAAATTTGCTTTATTAATCCCTGGATTTGGTAGTAGAGGTCAAAGTCCTAAATACGATTGGCTGATTGCTGACTTAGTTAGAAACGATGTTAATGTGGCTAGAATTAACAATACTCCGACAATCAGTTTGAAAAGAGATCAATTTAAGAACCCTGACGAATATGTAGCTGCACATCAAGAAATGTATAAACAATACATGTTTCAGCATCTTGGTGTAGTTGCGCATTTTTTGGAAGGTGGAAAGTTAATAACTGAAGACACAGAACTGCATATAATAGCTTCATCTGCAGGTGCGACAGCTATCTTAGCGATGCCGGACGTCTTCAGACCTCATCCTAAATCTTTAGTCTTACTTGGCCCCTCTGGAGATATAGACTTTAACAATGTTAAGCTCGGGATAGAAAAGCACCTTGCTTCTGGAGGAAAAGTACAAGTAATCGTTGGAGAATATGACCACTTTAAGAGAGTTGAACCCTTTTTGACATTGCACAACCTTAGTGCACAACAATCAAATGTTGGTGTCAGTCAAATAAAAGGAGCCGAACACGATTTAAGATGGGACGGTATGGATGGGGGCATAATTCAATTAGGATTACACAGAGAATGTCTTAAATCATTAAATATCCCATACAAACAACTTGATGAAATTAGTGGAGTTTATTCTTATACTCGCGAGCTATAGTCACGGAGACTCTTAACATTAGACTGACCCCCTAAGAACTTGTAGCTGCAAAATAAGATCTGTTTTGACAATGAAAATAAAGTTCTTACGACAGTCGACAAAAGATAAACTTCTTCTTCAAGCACTTCTTTATGAGCCAAACAAGAAAACAAACAAGATTATTCTCCATATCCATGGGATGGCAGGAAATTTCTATGAAAATTGTTTCTTAGATTCGATGGCAAGAATATTCACCCAAAACCACTGGGCATTTATGACTGTAAATACTCGTGGACATGATTTTATTGCAGACTTCCCTGTTGTAGGCAATCAGGAAAAGTACAAAAGAGTAGGAAATGTCTGGGAGAAATTTGAGGAATGTGTGCTTGATATTGAACCATGGATTGACTTGGTCGAAAAGGAAAAATACGAAAACATTGTGCTTCAAGGACACAGCTTAGGTGCGGTTAAAGCCGTATATTATCTTGTCCAAAAGAAGGATAAGAGGATTTCGTCTATCATTCTGGCGTCTCCTCCTGACATGGTCGGTCTTGCAGAAGAAGATAAAGATCACAAAGCAAGAATAAGAACTGTAAAGAAGATGATTAAAGAAGGTAAAGGAGAAGAAATAATCAAAGAAAAACTATGGGATTGGTACTATTTGTCAGCTAACACTTATATAGACTTTGGAGAAAGAGGAAACCCAATAGATGTATTTAACACATATGATGAAAACAGGCAATCGATATTATCCAAGATAAGAGTGCCCATCTTTGCTTTTTTCGGAAGCAAAGATAATGCTACAATAATGCCACAAAAAAATGCTTTGGAAATCATCAAGAAAAAGGCTAAAAATTGCCCACAATTTGACACTGCGGTGGTAAACGATGCCCCACATAGTTATTTTGGCCACGAAGACGAAGTTGCTAACAGAATAATAAATTGGCTAGAAAAGGGCAATTTTTAATAACATGATTTATATTCTGTCAAGAAAAAAACAAGAGCTTAATAAACCCCAATTACCTGTATAATTTACTAGCATGAAAGACTTCTTCAAACGCTGGATTTTTCCTCCACTGTTGGGTGCTGCAATCTATACAATTCTTCAGTACCTTCTTGACCCATTGTTATCACGATTCCTAGTCAACCAGCAATTTGCAATCACTTTGCTTGATATCAAGCATCTTTCCCTCGACCAGCAAGCTCAAGAAATCTATTTTGCCACAAGAAAATTACGCTGGCTGTACCATGTATTACCCGGCCTTATAACAATCTTCTTTATAAAAAATCGAAACTGGAAACAAAAAATAATCCACTCAATATTAATATATGTTTTCCACATAGCATTTCTGGGGGTGTTACTCGGTCCAATAGGCGCAATATATGCAATCATTTTCTTAATTCTTCTAATGCCCATATTTGTGCTAGTCAGCCTATTTGGCATGTATTTAGGTGAACTTCTTATTAACCGACAATACCTAAAGGCTACAATTGCTATAGCAATTGTGATTTCATTAGCCACCACCATCACATTGTTGAGACAAATACCCAATACCCCTCTTTCCACAAATATCACTGACCCAGACAATCCGCTGCTTCTGGAAATAAAACAAGAATTGTTATTACCGTTCTGCTTGGCAGGACAGCAAAAATCAAACCAAGAATTAACTCAATTTTTCACTGAGAAATATCTACAAAGAACTATCAAAGATGGTAAACAAAGATGGGTGGACGGACGGTTACAGCTCCTCCGGGGTGAATCAGAACTACTAAGTAATATAAGATATGATCACGAATATTTATACCGTCTTGATGACGGGTTAAGTTGCGATTCGCTAATGGTAAATAATCGCAAAACAGCCCTAAAACGCGAGGAACTACTTGAACCGGCTGATGAGCCGTACCGCAAAGGCCAATATCATTTTTCTTTTAAGCCATTCTCAAATGTAAAACGCCACGTGTGGATAGAGAAAACTGCTACCGGCTGGAAAATTGACCACATCAGTGGAACAAACTAATTCCTGACACACTCACTAAACACAAAACCAAGAAGCACACTAAAAAACTCGCTACATTGATACATATCAATATAGTAGTAATTTTAACAAACGTCTAAAAGGCCCTTCCCATGATATATCCAAAACAAGATGATCAACCATCCGCAAATCAAAGAATTGGAATATAGCTACATCACTGACGGTATTTATATTGGCACAAATAAGTGCTGCGAAACACATTTTGACAAAAAACTAAAAGACGAAGGAAGCTTTAGATAAATACGCAAAAAAACACCTGCAACGAAACTCCTTATAAATCCTATAACCCTGTGTAGTATAATTTTATTCAACAACTATTAAAATAAGAAAGAGTGGTAGAAAATATTAAAAACAAAGGAAACCCAGACCAAACTCCAAAAAGTCTTAGAGAAAGAATTGCAGACAACAAACGTAGAATAGCAGCAATTGAAGACCCCATATTTATTAGACTAGTTACTAAAATAGATGACAACGACATTTTTTATAATTTGGCAAAATATCTGAATCAAATTAAAGAAGACTATGCTGTTGCTAGATTGCTACTGGTTCAGTCACAATATAAACGAACGGATTTCGACAGTATCAGTAAAAGAACAAGCTATGTTTATGCCCTAGACTACTCGCAGTTTAATTTATACGTGGGCCTGTTAAAGTCAGCCTTTAAAGATGCATTTAACATTCTTGATAAAATAGCTGTTTTTATAAATGACTACTATCAGCTAGATTTTAAAGAAAACGACATTTATTTTGATTCAATAAGAGGCAAAGGACGAAAAGCTTCAATCTGGGAAGAAAATAGTGTGATTAGAAAAGAGATCCTCAATTCAGAAAATCTAAGTCTTTATGCCTTGTATGATATCTACCGGGACTTTAAATCAAATAGGCACAGAAGAATCCAAAACCTAAGGAATACTCTGACACACAGAAGGTTAGTAGTTTTTGATTCATTGTTGGCAAGTGTAGAAGATAAAACTGACAAGCATAATATCGATTCTGACACCTTGCTTGAAGAAACAATTGACCTCATGCGCTTGACCAGGGTGGCAATAATTTACCTAATCAATTTTGTGAACACTGAGGAAGAAAAGAGGCACAAGGCCAGTGGTAAACCAATCCTGAATATGTATGTTGATACGTCTCAATTTCTGTAAGCATTTTTCACAGATTTTTTGTATAATTTAGATAACCTATGGAACCAAAGGTCGATCATATGGAGAGAGAAACACCAACAACCCTACATGCATTGCGTAAGGATAATCAAACCGAAATTCTCGGTCACTTTTCTCCTGAACAACAACAAGATATCCGCCACAGGCAACAAATCCTTTCTTCACTTGCCTATTTTATAGGAAAGGATTTTCAAATTCCCGTTGAATTAAACCAACCTGGCGCTGGGTGGCATTGGGACTTTGGTCAAAACAAAATTCGCATTGACCCCAAGGACCTACTGGAAAAGGAGATGGACTATCTTCGTTTCGTTATCTCACACGAAGGTGGTCATAGGCGTATTTCTCGAACTGAAGATATTCCCACTGAAACCTGGAGACAACCAGGCTTTTCATTCATGATGAATGCAATTGAAGACCCAAGAACAAATAACTTTGTAGCTGAAGCCTATCCTCGCTTTCGTGACCAAATGGATATTGCTTATCAGGAAGACTTGGATTTCGAAGACAAAGTAAAAGAAAAGGCTCAAGAGGAATTGGGATACACTCCTCGTTTTATGCAAGCCGGCTTTGAATACATCAAGCAGTGGTACAAAGAAACGCAAGGCGACGCACTTGATGTTCTTAGTGAAAATCTTCCTGAGGAAGTAAGAGAAGTAGTTGAGCAAACCCTTACCAGTGCTCGTGACTCTTGGCTTAGATATCCTTCAAAACAAGAAGCTGATGAAAGTGAGAAGTTGATTAAGAGGTATGCCAATGTTAGCTATGAGATTAACCGAGATGAAGTCTGGCCGGAATTTCGCAAATTAGTTGAGCAAGACATGGAAGACCAGAAGCTTCAAGAACTCTTGAAAGATATGCAAGATGCTGAAGGAGAGGGTCAGCAGGGCATGTCTCAAGAACTTACAGACACATTAAGCGAAGATGAGCAAAGAGAGCTCGAAGAAGCCATAGAAAATGCTCAACCAGGTAATCAGGAAGCCAACAGTCAACCACGCGTTATTGACTTAGATTCTCTATCAGAAGGTCTAAGACAGAAAATTAAGGACTACATTGATTCTCTTCCAGATGAAGTTAAGCGAGAGCTTGCTGAAAAAGCACAACAAGCCCTCCAAGACTTTGAGAGCGAAGTCAATGAGGAGTTTGAAGGAAAATTATCTGACAATCCTGAAAAACAAGTACAACGAGGTGAAGCCATGGACGGTAAAAGAACTAAAACTCAGTCTGAGCCTGAAGATGAATCCCAGAGTGGACGACGTCTTGAGCAAACAGCAGATCAAAAGAAATTTAAAGATCTCATAGAGAAATCTTTACTTGGTGACGAAAACATTTATGAGGAATACCGTCGTGACGTGCTCCCCTTGATTGATGCACTCGAAGCTGATTTAAGAGAAATTTTTGTAGCAAGACGGGCGCAGAAATGGAAAACTGGTTATAAATCAGGAAAACGTATTGACATTAAAAGAAGGATGCAGGAAAAGGCTTTGGGCATCTCTGCCGTAGAAAGTCGAGCATGGCAAAAACGAGAAATACCTCATGAGAAAGATTATGCAATCGGTCTTCTGGTCGATTTATCACGCTCAATGAGAGGTCAAAAAATACGAGAAACCTTCAAGGCAACAATTGTATTAGCCGAAGTACTCAACAGGCTCTCAATAAATACTGAAATCTTGGGGTTTAACGATAGGTTATATGAATACCAGCCCTTTGGGTATGACATGGGTCGGGAAGTACGAGAACACATGGGAGGAATGTTACAAGAAGTAAATACAGAGGCTGCTAGATACAATGATGATGGTTGGGCAGTTCGACAAGCTTCGGAAAGACTTGCGCGACAAAAAGCCGCTGAGAAATTCCTGTTCGTCCTCTCTGACGGCTTACCTGAAGAGTCGAGTGCCCACTCCGGTTCACAATATAAACTTGATAAGGTTGTTGGTCAAATAATGGAAGAGTCAGATCAAAAACTGATTGGGTTAGGTATCGGCTCTGGGACAGACCACGTTGAACGATATTATCCCAACAGTGTAGCAAATATTGGAGTGCGTGAAATGTCAGAAAAATTAGCCGACATTATCAGGGAAATAATCGCCAATTACGACACTTTCTAGTATACTATGCATAACTTATGACAAATACTTTTGAAAATTTCCTAAAATACGCAACTTCTCAAAAAGAAGTGTCTTTAGCCATTGCTAAGGACGATAATGAAATTGCTCGATTAACTAAAAAGTTAGAAAAGGCTGATTTTAGACAAACTGTCGATACTTCCGATTTATTTAAACAAATTACCAAAGCTTCGAAATCATATGTTGTTGTCAAAGATAGTTTGTCCAAAGACCTGTATGATTTTGCGGTTCAATACCCTACTGGTCAGGTTGAAATCTACGATAAGTTTAATCTTAAATCTCAAACAGTTACGCCAATATACAAAGATGTTTCAGTTGTTTTTTTAATTACCAAAACCATCCTTAAAAAAACTCAAGAATCCGGGTTTAGAATACTTGAGTTAGCAGGTATAACTTATCAGAGTTAAAAAAATATATGCCAGACGAATCTACGGAAAGACATCAACACACACCTCCACCAAAGTATCCTGTAGAGGAAACTCAGGAATCAGTTGCATACTTGGGAGTTCGCCTGCCTAAAGCTCAAGATACTGAGGGGCATTTTGTACCTCGCCGGGAGCAGTATGCCGATTATATTAATGACAAATTCTCTCTAAGCTTGCAAAAAGATATAGCAGTTAGTTTTTTACAAGGTGATCCTGTATTAATTGAAGGTGGAACCAGTATTGGAAAAACCACTATAGTGCGGAAGATGGCTGCTGACCTTGGTTGGGAAGTGCATTATGCGAACTTAAATGGTGCTACCGACGTTGAAGATTTAATGGGGAGATATATTCCCAATCCAGATAAGCGTGGTTCTGATGATCCTGAATATGTTTTTGCAGACGGAAAAGTGACATCGGGTCTTCGTCAAGAAAAAGGAAAAATAAAAGTCATTATTTTGGATGAGTTTAATTCGGCTGCCCCAAATATTGTTATCCGCCTTCATGAAGTGTTGGATGCAATTAACCGTGGTGAATCGGTTGTACTTTCAGAAGACGCTTCAGAATCGATTCCTGTTAGTAAAGAAACAACTAAAGTGATTGCCTTGATGAATCCTCCTGGAAAGAGATATTTTGGTCGAGAGCCGCTTGATCCGGCGCAGCTAAGGCGTTGGGTGTACCTTAAAGCACCTTCAGATCTCCCTGATGATACATTTTCCTATTCAACAGATGCCTTGTTTACTCTAGCTTCTCAAGACGAGGAGGTTTCGCCTGAAGCGTTTTTAGTTTCACAAGATTATGCTCTACATCCCGAACAGTTGCAAGAAATCCCAGGAATAGATTCCATCCTTGGAAAATACAAAGAATTTCATAAAGCTGCTAAAGAATTAGTTAAGGGTAGAAAAATAGCTGCCGATCAACCACAACCCTTTACTTATGACGACAGAATGGAACCTCGAAGGGTTAGAGACTTCATTCTAAGATTCTATAACGGCGATATTAATGAAACATTCCAGAGTGCTCTGCGTTATTACTATTCAAACAAACTTGATTCTGATGTCGATAGACAAAAATTAGAGGAACTAATTCAACATGTCGAGTATATAGCACCTCAAAATATTTCTCCAAGGAGAGGTTTTGACCGAACTTCCACAGAGGTTCCGGAGAGACAAAGAGAAACAGTTGAAATGTCCCATGAACAAGATGCCTGGAGCGATGTGTTAGGTACGAACATAGAAGTTCCACCACTTCCTTCGGAAGTAACTCCAGAGGTACAAAGAAACCTAGAACGCCTTGGCTTTGAACTAAGATTTATTCCCAAGCTTGATCTCGGAACTCTGGATGAACTTCAACGAAAAGGCCAAGAAGAATTTTTAAATGACATTCAACGCCGTTACCCTGACTGGCGAAGATATGAGGTACTCTCCAGAGAAGAACGAGAGGATCACAGCGTGGGGAGGAACCTAGAAGAATGGTTCTGGGGATTGGCTAAAGATGGCAGAATGGAGTTCCCTCAGTTACCTGGTACTTGGGTAGCAGTGGAAACCATGCCCAAGCCGCCTTACGGTGATTCCTATGAAAAAACTCCTGTAGGTGAAAGCTTGGGCTTAGAAGACCGTTTTAATGTTTCTTGGGATGATGCTCATCAAGCAATCGAAACTCATAAACGTGAGCTTTTAGGTGACATAGGATTATCCACTTCTGTGGACGTGCGGATGCTAGAAGCTGTTGAATGGAACTTACTTGCGAATCGTGAAGGTTGGGGCTCAACAAACACTTATGAATGGACGAATACTGAAACGCGTGATGACGGCGGTCCTGTCCGTGTCATTGTTGGTTACTCCGTCTCTGGTGGTGCCGCTAACGCCCGTTGGAATCATCCGACGAACTCGAATGTCAACATTGGCTTTCGTGTCGCTGTAGTTCTTAGTACTTGATCTCTTGGATTCTTGGTTCTTTTGGTTTCTTGATTTTTGGATCCTTGACCCGCGTAGCGGGTCAAATTTTATGAAGTTAATAAATTATATAACTGACAATAAAATTGACAGTGATTTGGAAGAAACAGCAACTTCTGATGAATGGAATGTGAGGTTGGCAGTTCGAGCTGTGCTTCTCGACGATAAAAAACGCATTGCTCTGATGCATATTGCAAAATACAATATTTACAAACTTCCAGGGGGTGGTGTTGACGAGGGCGAGGACCTTGACACTGCATTTGTCCGAGAAATGATGGAAGAAACTGGTTGTGAAGCAAAAAAAACAAGCAGTATTGGGATTACAATCGAAAAAAGAGATCAGTGGAAGATGTTCCAAGTGTCTCATTGCTACATTGCTCGAGCAAAGGAAGTGGAGACTTTAGAACTAACAGATGAAGAGAAAGAATCTGGCTTTAGTTTACACTGGATTAACTCGATAGATGAAGCTCTTGAGTTAATTAACAAAAATAGTTCAGAAAGGTATGACGATAAGTATATAAAGGAGAGGGATTACTCTATTCTCCAGAAAGCAAAAAAGTTTTTAAATAGTTTATGATGATTTCCCTCACAAATGGCGTCAGTGGACAAAAACACCTTGTCAAAATACTTATTTGAAAATAGAATAAATAACGCGTGTCAGCTGCAGGTAGTAAACGAATTAATATTCATATGCTCTTTAAGCACATGAAGCAGGAGTTCTAAATCAGGCATGACCAAGGATTTTAGGTTCGAGCCGACCTTTTTCCGGATACAGCACATTTATCCTTAAAGACGGCAAATTTTTCTCTTTTTCAACATTCCCCCTTACTGAGGAGAATGTGGTAATTACTGAGCAGATTCTATCGACAATTAGTTTTGAATAGACAAATTTTACATTACTTTATTACAAACCATTACCAGAATTTCCCCAGCATTCTTTGATAA
Source organism: uncultured Gammaproteobacteria bacterium (assembly GCA_964422865.1). Lineage (GTDB taxonomy): Bacteria > Patescibacteriota > Microgenomatia > UBA8517 > UBA8517 > CAYRCU01. The sequence goes on along the minus strand of CAYRCU010000010.1, from coordinate 9,538 downwards.
ACTCTGTATGGTTTAGGACCTACAAGAGCTTTGCCATTTATGAAGATGGTGGGGGTACCGTAAATGCCGGTAGCACGTACTTGTTCAAACTGGTCGTCAACTATCTTTTGCGTTTCTTCACTAACTACACACTCCTCTAATTTTTCAACATCAAATCCAACCTCTACTGCAACTTTGTCTACATACTCATTTTTAGCAATATCCTCCTTGCTTGAGGAAAACAATTTATCATTAAATTGCCAGAGCTTTTCCGGGCTTTGAAGATTGGCGCAGTAAATATAATTAGATATGTATGTGGTTTCTTCTTTGACAGGAAAATGAACAAAAGTATAGTTTGGTTTGTATTTGTCAATTAATTTTTGTATCAGTGGATAGGATTTTCGAGTGTAATCACAGTTGTAACAGCCGATAAATACGAGACTGTCTTTCGATTGGTTGTTTTGTGTAGGGAAATCTGCGAGCGTTAGTGCTTTAAGTTTTAAGTTTTTTTCTGACGGCGGTTCTAGACTACAGGTGTCGTTGATTTGGGAAATTTTGTTATTTTCTCCCGTGGGATCAAAAGCGCAGAAGCCGGATGCATTGAGTCCATTACAACTGCCGTACATGTAGAAATTATATCCTCCTCGTAGTACCCACAGGGTGCTGCCTAAAAACAATATGAAGAAAACCCACGATACTATTTCAAAATGCCTGTTTAGTAGCTTAGCCGCCAATTCTGATCGATTTAACAATTTGCCAATGATTTTCCCCTTTATCTTTTTATCAAAGCCGGTGTTGCAAGGACGGAGAGTAACTCTTCTAAAAACACAGTCAAAAGCCTCTTTAGCTAACTGTCTATGGCTGGCACTAAAGATGCCGAGGATGGAAAAAACGATTAATGCAAGTAAACAAAACATAATTGATTTAGGTTAATAACCTGATGGTTTTTTGCAAATTAGTGATAAATACTTCCGCTTCTTCAAGCGTGTTATAAAAATAAAAAGAAGCTCTGGCTGAGCCTTGAATATTGTGAGTGTTAAACCAAGAGTGAACGCAATGCTGACCAGAACGAATCATAATATTAGCTGACTCATCCAAGATGAGAGCGATTTGGTGTGGATCCACACCATCAACATAAAAAGACGTTATCCCGCTACGCAAGGACGGATCATGAGGGCCGATTATTTTTATCTCAGGAACTTTATCCATCTCTTGAGTAATAAATTTGTTTAATTCGTATTCTTGCTGGGCGATGTTTTTCAGTCCAACTTCTTCCAGGTATTTAACGGCTGCTCCCAACCCAATAATGCCAGCATAGTTTTGTAATCCCGCCTCAAATTTTTCCGGCAAATGTAAAAATTTATGATCTTTATAGGTAGTGTATTCAACTGTATCACCACCCACTAAAAATGGTTCCAGTTTTTCCAAGAGTTTGTATTTGCCATAGAGCACACCTGTGCCTGATGGGCCCAACATTTTATGTCCTGAAAAGGCTAAAAAATCTACATCAAGTTTTCTGATATTTATTTCTTGGTGAGGGACCGCTTGAGCGGCATCCAATAGTACCTTGACTCCATGTTTGTGGGCAATCTTTATAATCTTGGCAGCCGGAATCGTTACACCATCTAAGTTTGAAGTCAGAACCATAGATACTAGTTTAACTTCACCGTTTATCATCGCCTTAAATGTCTCTAAATCAAAAGTGTTATCTTCTTTTGAAGGAATGATTTTATGAATGATACCCATCTTTTTAACTAAAATTTGCCACGGAACTAGGTTGGAGTTGTGCTCTTTATCCGTGGTAATAACTACGTCACCCGGCCTTAACCCCAGGGAGTTGGCAACAAGGTTAATTCCTTCTGTGGTATTTTTGGTAAAGATAATCTCTTCTTTTCTCTTGGCACCGATAAAATTTGCGACTGATTCTCTCGCCTGATCACACTTTTTAGTTACCAGTTCTCCTAGTTTGTGGACGCTACGTCCGGCGCAAGCCGGATACTCTCGATAATACTCATTGACGGCTTCAATAACCGATAGAGGCCGTAGGGTCTGACAAGCGTTGTCAAAATAAATGACCGGCTTGTTCTTAATTCCTTCTTGCAACAAAGGAAAGTCTTGTCTGATTTTAGTGATATTCATAATTTTATTTCTCAAAGTGAAACAGTCTCAAGCTGTTTAAAATTACCAGGATAGCCACTCCTGAGTCAGCACCTATGGCAAATTCAAGATGAGTAAAACCAAACAAGGCCAGTAATAAGAATGCGGCTTTTACTCCTAAGGCAGCGGTAATGTTTTGTTTAATGGTAGCCATAGTTTTTTTACCCAAGCTTAAACTATAAGGGATGTTTAAAAGATTACTGTTCATGAGGGCTATATCGGCAGTTTCAATAGCTACATCAGATCCACCCGTGCCAATTGCAATACCCACCGTGGCTGTTGCCAGTGAGGGAGCATCATTTACACCGTCACCCACCATGGCCACAGCACCAAACTCTTGTTTTAGTTCTTCTACTTTAGTCAGTTTTTCATCAGGCAAGAGTGAAGCAAAAACTTTGTTCAGCCCCAGGGTTTTAGCAACAAAGTCAGCTGCGTGTTGATTGTCGCCAGTGAGCATGATTGAGCGAATGCTCAAACTTTTTAATCTTTCAATTGTTTGTCTTGCTTGAGGTCTGATTTTGTCCGAGATTGCCAAAGCACCCATAACCTGTTTACCTTCACTAATCAGCACCACTGTTTTGCCTTGCTTTTCCAGCCTTTCTGTTTTTCGGATAATTTCTTTAGTAGCAACACTGTTAGCTCCGATCAATTTTAGGTTGCCGACACAATGTTCAATGTCGCTACAAACTAAGCAGGTAGCTTTGCCGCCCTTGCCACTTACATCCTGATATTTATCCATGGCATGAGGGGTAACTCCTTTTTTTGCGGTGAAATCTAAGATAGCTTTAGCCAATGGATGAGAAGAGAACTTTTCAATTCCGGCAGCGTCAGCCAAAAGCTCTTCTTTAGAAAAACCATTGAAAGTAACTACATTAGAAATATAAGGCTCACCCAAAGTTAAAGTTCTGGTTTTATCAAACGCTACCGCTTTAATCTTGCTCAAGGCCTCCAAAAAACGCCCACCTTTGATAAGAACTCCTCTTTTGGATGCACCACCAATAGCAGAGGCAATAGAAACCGGCGTAGAAATAACCAAAGCACACGGACAGGCAATTACCAACATTACCAAAGCTCTATTTAACCAATCGGTAAAATCAGCACCAAAAAACAGAGGAGGAATAATGGTAATTAAAACAGCTGCTGCTACCACACTGGGGGTGTAATACTTGGCAAAGCGGTCAATAAATTCCTGCGACGGGGCTCTTGATCTCTGAGCCTGCTCTACTAAGGCGATGATTTTAGTAAAAGTGGAATCCTGGCTCTTTTTGCTAACTTTAATTTCCAGATAACCATTCTGATTAAGAGTACTGGCAAAGACGGTGTCGCCTTTCAGTTTGTCTTTAGGAACAGATTCACCGGTAATTGTAGCCTCATCAACAGCTGAAGAACCTTTTATGACTATTCCGTCAAGAGGAATCAAGTCACCTGGCCGAACTACCACTACGTCGCCAATTTTAACGTTATCTACAGAAACCTTTTTGCCGTTTTTGAGAATGGCGATTTGAGGAGACTTTTTGACCAATGCCTCTACGGCTCTTTTTGAGCGTTCTATGCCAAAATCTTCAAACATTTCAGCCAAGGAGAAGAAAAAAACTACGGCCGCTGCTTCGGCAAGCTGGTTGATATAGATGGCGCCAAGAGCAGCAACAGTGACCAAAAAGTTAATATTTAAAAACCTTTGACTAAAAAGCCCTCTCAGAGCATCTTGTAAAACAAAAAATCCGCCAGTAACAATGGAAAGATAATAAAACCAAGTGGCGATATCTTGTTGTCCAAAAACCCAAGACAAAATCAAACCAACCAAAAAGCTGATTCCTGACGCTATGGTCAAAACACGTTTATTGCCACCAAAGGAAGAAAATATTTCTTGAGACTTGGAATCTTGAGATAGTTTTTTATTAAAATCATCACAGTGTTTGCAGTTGGTTTTATGCATTTGTTTTGCCGTGTTTTAAGTGCTTCAAAGTTACATTAAAAAGAGTTTCAACATGCTGGTCAGCTAGGGAGTACAAGAGAGTTTTTCCCTCACGTCGAAATTTCACCAAATTCATCTCCCTTAGTAATCTCAGCTGATGGGATGTAGCTGATTGACTAAGGTTAATAACTTCGGCTAAATCACAAACACAAAGCTCTCCATTAAAAAGTGTGTTGAAAATCTTGACTCTAGTAGGATCAGAAAGAGCTTTGAAGACCTCAGCCAAACTATTTGCCACCTGTTGATCCACCAGTTTTTTCTTGGCCTGTTCTACCTTTCTCTTATTAACAATGGTTGTTTCACAAATATCTTTTTTCATAAAAATAGCCAATTCGTATGAGCGTTTACTCATATGTATTTATACTACTACGATGTAGGAGAAGTGTCAAAGTTAATATTTGACTAAAGTTAAAAGAAGCTCAGAATCATACACTGCTATTGAGCTAAAGCATCTTCAACAAGCTTTTTAAGCTCTTCATAACCTCTTGGATTTCGCAGCTTCTTACCATTTAAAAAGAGAGTGGGAGTGGAGTTGACTCCGGCTTTTATGCCGCTGCTGTAATCGTTTCTAACCTTATTCTTTATTTCCTTTGACTTTACGTCTGTTTGGAATTCCTCCATATCCAGATCGAGAGACTTAGCGTATTCGACAAAAGTATCTTTGGCATTTCTTTTTTCAGACCAATTTTCCTGTCCTTCAAAAATCAAATCATGCATCTCCCAAAACTTTCCTTGCTTGCCTGCCGCTTCTGCTGCAAAAGCCGCCGGTTCAGCATTACGATGTGTTTGCTTTAAGGGAAAGTGCCGGTAAACAAACTGGATTCGATCACCAAATTCTTGATTGAGCTGTTTAAGAAGCGGGTGGTAACGGCCACAAGCAGAACATTGAAAATCACCGTATTCCACTAATAACACTTTTGATTCACTGTTGCCTTTAGTTTGATCAGAAACAGCAACAGCATCAACCGCCAGAGTAGGTTGGTCTGACGCTGAACCACCGCTAAACCTGAAAGCGAAAACAACTGCAACAATACCCAACACAATGGCTGACCACCAACCTAATTTTTTAATTTTTTGTTGCCTTGTCTGTTTTTGATGTGCTTCTAGTTTGCGTTGCTTCTTTAGCCCTCGACGTTCTTTTTTAGTAAGTTGTTGTGGTTGATTTATTTCTTCCATATCTAAACTAATTCTAACACAGCATCCTACACTGTAGGGCAAAAGAATCTATTCGTTAATGCTCTTTAAGAAGGTTTAACTGTAAAACAAAATCTGGTTTGATATAGTCCTTCAGGCTAAATAGGTTCGAGCAAAGTACAGTGACCCGCTCATCACACTCGCCGGATTCACCTTTCCAAGCAACTACTGCTCAAGAATATATGTGTGGTAATTTATATACTTTATATTAGAAGCGAAAAATATTCCCAGAGGCCAACATAGTTCACTCGTGTTGCGCTGAGAACGCAAAAAATTTGTATTATGCAAGAACAAAACGAATCATTACTGTTGCCCACTGAATACTACTATTCTGTTCAGGTAGCCAACAAAGCACTACTGAAAGATGTTGCAACAAACATCAGGCATTACACCCCAGACCATGTTTGCTGTGTAGCCACAGGCAGTCACGGAAAACTGGAAAGTTATTCGGTGTCAAAGATTGAAATAATTTTGATTTTCAAATCACAAGATGATCTGATCAGCTATCCTCCAAATTCACTTAATGCTTTCATTAGAAGAAACCCCGACCTCTTGGAATTCGGCATTGAAAAAGAAGTCGAACTGAAAAATCTAGACTCCAATATTCCACTAAGTTATGTTGCCCAATCAAAAGAACTAGTCTATCCTGACCGGCTACTCAATGCTTTCTATCTTTGTGGAGATAAAGATCTATTTAGCAAAGCCCGAAACCGCGTCTTCAATGAACTAATTGACTCACCATGGCGAACAAGAATATATAGAAAAATGAAAAAACAGTATCGAGAGTATCTCAGAGCATGCACAACCGGCGTCTTCAGACATCAGCAGATTTTCGACACACCACTTGGAGTAACATACTACTACGAAGGAGCAAGTGATTACCGTCAAAACAGGTTTGGATTCAAACCTGCATTTCTAAGAATAGTACAAAGAAAATTAGACCTATTAACCAGTCAGCTACCCAATTCCAACGAGGAAATACCCACAAGTACTTTAAAGAGGATTGAGTATTTTACACACCTCGGACTTCTTCCTAACTCAGACAAATTATCAGAAGCATATACTTTCTTCTTGCAGGAATATCACAAATCACAAAAAAGATATGAACAAAACCCAACAAAACTAACCGTTACACCATTTGACAGAGACAAATTCGAAACACACGCCAAAAACATTCTCACATCTCTAGCAGCAACAACTAAATCCCGGTCCCTCTCATAACTCGTTATTTACCACATTCATAGAAAAACTACTACCCTGAAAAGGTTCGTGAAGATAAAAAAGAAAACATACGTCCATTGCATGAACGGGCACGGACGTTCAACAGTATTGGTAGCAGCTTACCTTATTAGTAAAGGAAAAACAGTTAAAAAAGTACTTGAATTAATCAAACAAAAAAGATCTTCAATTCATCTAGAAAAAATTCAAAAGGAAGCTTTAGATAAATACGCAAAAAAACACCTGCAACGAAACTCCTTATAAATCCTATAACCCTGTGTAGTATAATTTTATTCAACAACTATTAAAATAAGAAAGAGTGGTAGAAAATATTAAAAACAAAGGAAACCCAGACCAAACTCCAAAAAGTCTTAGAGAAAGAATCGCAGACGACAGATGTAGAGTAGCAGCAATCATACTTTTCGCTGCAGGCGCTGCCATGACAGTTGATCATTTTACCGACTATGCAGGAAGTGACCACCTCCCCCCTCAAGGAGTAGGTCCTCACGAAATAGTACTCCCCCCAAGCAGCAGCGACGACATTGAATACAGACTAGCTGCCGCAACTACTCCCTTTCTTTACTACGCCGAAAGCGAAGCTCAAAAAGCAAAAAACATGGACACTCTATACAAAGTAAGAGAACTCACAGAAGAAGAAGTTTTATCACTATTCAACAAGGAAGTGAAAGAAGATGAAACTTGGTACGCAATAATAAATTCACACGTTTATCCGGAAGATGGAGGTCCCGACAAGGTAGGACTCCAAATCATGGGTCATTCTCTTTCATTAAATTCAGAAGGCATTGAAATTGCAAGCAATATCGCCGAGCAATTCAATCATCTCCTATCAAAAGTAAAAAGCATGAAAATCATAGACAAGGCCATTGAAGAATCCGAAGGACATAATGGTGAAATAGAAAGAAACATTACTTATGTCAAAACAACAACCATAAACGGCGAAATCCACGTTTCCTTTGAAGGAGTATACATTAACCAGCACGGAAGAGGGAAATTCTACCGTGCCGAAGAAGTGTTCTACATTGAAGAAGATGATGGCACCCTACATCTCTTACTATACGTGAGCATAAAAAAGGGAACCGAATACACATCACCAAAAGAATGTAACACCTCCAGCATCACAGAAGGAAAAGTTATTGTCATACCCTACGCTATCCTAAGAGATAGATGTAACCCCAAAATACTCCACAAACCAAAAATACTACCGGAGCACAACGTCAATCGGGGTGACCCTTTTTTAACAAGTGAAATCTTAATCGAAAAATACAACAAAGAAGAAAGCGCGGCACACGGAAGTTGCTTCCATGGAGGTAAAGGAGGTGGAAAAGATAAGAATAAAAAAGAAGAAAGATGCTATGCCAGATTTGACTGGAGTCTCCCACGATAACAGGCTAAAGTGCACCCGGAGGGATTTGAACCCCCATCTTATGGTCCGAAGCCACATGTTCTATCCGTTGAACTACGGGTGCGAGTGTAATGAGCAAACGTAGTGAAACTGACAAATCGTCTAAGATTTATCCGTTGAACTACGGGTGCCTGTATAATTATACCTCAAAACAGCTTCCAGGTGCCAACACAACAAACGCATGTTAAGCTATCCCAAATACACCAGATGACCACCATCCAAGAACAAATCCATGCCATTAAGGAAGAAATTAAAAAAACCCCTTATCACAAGGCTACCGAACACCACATCGGAAGGCTCAGAGCAAAACTTTCTCGACTTAAAGAAAAGGAAATAGAGTCTTCTGTTAAAAAAAGCGGGGGTGGGGGAGGCTCTGCGCGCGCGGGTAAATATGCCATCAAAAAACAAGGGGACGCGACAGTCGTCCTCGTAGGCCCCCCATCAGCCGGAAAGTCAACTCTCCTAAATCGCCTCACAAATGCACAGTCTAAAGTCGCCCCTTACGCCTTCACAACAGTAAGCGTCATTCCAGGCATGATGCATCACAAAGACGCATATATTCAAATCCTGGACGTCCCCGGCCTTATTGAGGGTGCTGAAACCGGAAAAGGGAGGGGCAGGGAAGTGTTATCAGTCGCAAGAGGGGCAGATCTTTTAATAATAATAAGCGATACCCACCGCCCCAAGGCCCTAAAAAGAATAGCAAAATCCCTGGAAGAAAACGGTATAAGAATAAATAAAACTCCACCAAAAGTTACAATCGAAAAGAAACATACAGGAGGACTTATAATTCACACAAACATAAAGCAACCCCTAAAAATAACAACCATAAAAGAAATTGCCCGTGAATTAGGCCTAAAAAACGCAGAAATCACAATAAACGAAGAAATAAACATTCAAAAACTGCTGGATGCATTCAGCCGCAATAGGGTATATATACCCTCTATTGCAGTTCTAAACAAAGCCGATGTCAAAAAAGCTAAAAACACAAATCACGATCTTACCATAAGCGCACAAACTGGCTTAAATCTAGACAGACTAAAAGATTCAATCTGGGAAAAACTGGAACTTGTTCGAGTCTATCTTGTGCGACGTGATGAAGAACCAAGCAACAAAAACCCATTCATCACAAAAGAAGGCGCAACTTTAAAAGATATAGCAGTAAAAATCGGATCCGACTTTGCTGAAAACCACAAAAGAGCAATTATTTGGGGCCCGGGCGCAAAATTCCCAGCTCAAGAAGTATCCCTCACACAAAAAGCAATTGAAGGTATGCAAATTAGGTTTGTATAAAAAAACAGGCATATCTTTGATAAAATATAAAGATACCTCGCCGAAGTGCTGGAATTGGTAAGCAAAGCTTGGCCACTTCCAGTATTATCGTAAACAAGCCGAAGTGCTGGAATTGGTAGACAGGCACGGTTCAGAACCGTGTGTCACTTGTGACGTGTGGGTTCAAATCCCACCTTCGGCACAAAACCGCCCCACAAAGTTTGCCCTTAATCCTTATTCTGATAAAATAGCAACTACACCCAATAAGCCGAGGTGCTGGAATTGGTAAGCAAAGCTTGGCCACTTCCAGTATTATCGTA
>CAYRCU010000009.1:858-33672 GCA_964422865.1 uncultured Gammaproteobacteria bacterium | reverse complement strand
GCTGGAGTATCTTCCGTCACTTCAACGACCACAACTCCTTTGGAAATCCCCAAAGACCAATTGATTATCGTCAAGACAATCACAGCCAAAAACATGTTCATTAAAACCCCACTCACTCCGACAAACGCACGTGCACACTTCGATTTATTTTTATAAGCACGGTCCGGGTATTTTGTCTTATCTCCAATCTCCTCTCCATGAAGCCTCACAAACCCTCCAATCGGAAGCGCGTTAATGCTATACAAAGTCCCACCAATCTTTTTCCCCCAAATCCTCGGAGGAAATCCAATTCCAAACTCCTCCACCCAAATACCACTCAGCTTTGCAGCCAAATAGTGTCCAAGCTCATGAACAAAAATCAAAATCGAAATTAAAAAAACGGCAACCGCAACATTCATCCCTGCATTGTACCAAGAAAGCAATAATAATCTATACCTGAAGAAGTTTCTTTCTCTGCATCTCTCCAATCTCTTCTATCTTTCCAACAAATTCATCCGTCAGCCCCTGAAGCTTTTTTTCCTGTGCAAACCTTACATCTTCCGAGATCTCACCTTTCTCAAAAGCATTTTTTATTTCACGCATAGCTTCCCCCCTAATTTGCCTAATCATTATCCTCCCGTTCTCAATCTTGCTTTTAAGTAACTTCACATACTTCTCCCTATCTTCAGTAGTCATTGGAGGGAGGTTAATCCTAATTATGTCTCCATCTACAGATGGATTAAATCCGAGATTTGCCGCCTGGAGCCCCTTCCTGATATCCCCAACAATACTCTTATCCCACGGTTCAATAACAATCGTCTCCGCATCAGGAACAGTAATTGATGAAAGCTCCACAAGCCGAAGCTTCTGCGTCCCGCCATAGGCATCAATCACTACATCTTCAACAAGTGAAACAGTCGCTCTTCCCGTCCTAATCGAAGATATTTCCTCCCCCACAATATCCAAAACGGAAGCCATTCTCGCTCTCACACTGCTCTCATCCATCTAAAAACATTATATCACTTCGATCCAATCTCAAGCCTTGAAATTCTCCCAATTCTCACATTTTCCCCTGTCTTGACAATAACTTCATCAACCAAATCCTTTACCTTCTTCTTCGGATCTTTAATAAAAACCTGACCCATAAGTTCCCCTGCATCTTTAGCTCCCATACTGGCCACCTGCATGGCAAGGTCATGGGCGAGTTTCACAAAAAGGTCATTTCTGGCAACAAAATCTGTCTCACAAAGAAGCTCCACCATAGCAGCAACTTTGTTATTGTGATGGACATAGGAAGCAATCATCCCCTGACTGGTTTTTCGATCTGCTCTCTTCGCAGTTTTTTCAAATCCTTCTTTCATAAGAATCCCCGCAGCTTTTTTAGTATCTCCACCCACCTCCTCCAAAACTTTCTTCACACGAATCACCGGAGCCCCTGTCTCCTCCCTAAGTTTGCTAATCAGTTTAGTATCAATCTTCATCTTCATTTCTTCTTTCCACCTACAGCCTCACCCATTAAATCCAGTACATACTCCAAGGCACCTGTTGCATCATCGTTCATTGGAATAACCCAGTCAATATCATCAGGGTCTCCATTCGAATCAACTATCCCGACAACCTCAACACCCTTTCTTTTAGCTTCCTCCACCACTCCCCTCTCTTTCTTAACATCCACAATAATTACAACCTCAGGAATCTTTTTAAGACCTACTATGCCTCCAACCATCCTCTCCATTTTTTCAAGTTTCCTGGTCATCATAAGAATTTCCCTCTTCGTGTATCCCTCCTTCGAAGCTGTTTTAAGCAGTTTCCTAAGTTCCTCCATTCTCGCAAAAGTTCTCTCCATTTGAGAAAAATTAGTAAAAGTGCCCCCAAGCCATCGCTCTACAACAAAGGGACAACCAGCCTTTTCCGCAACCTCTTTAACCTTATCCTTTATTTGTTTTTTCGTTCCTACAAATAATATAGTTTTTCCCTCCGAAGAAGCCTTTTGAATCGCAGCCAAAGCTTCTTCTAATAATTTCTTGGTCTTAATCAAGTCAAACACAAAAACACCATCCTGAACTTTGTACAAAAAAGGTTTCATCTTTGGATTCCAGCGGCGATATTGATGCCCAAAATGAGCCCCCGTCTCAAGGAGCTTTTCAACAGAAACGTCAATTTTTGATTTTGTTTTAACTGGCATTGATCTATAAAAACCCCTTAATCCTCTACCTAAGCTTAAAGCCATGAAGCCTCAGGGGTCCTTTTGCTTTAGGTATGCGTTATTCCAGGCATTATAGCAAAAATGCCGCCCGATACAAATTTTCAAGCAAATACGCTATTGTCACCGGACCAACCCCGCCAACGGCGGGGGTAACAAACTTCGCCTTTTTTGAAATCTCTTCAAAATCAATGCTTCCCCCAAAAGACCCTATATCAACAACCGCCGCCCCCTTTTTAATCACATCTGCCGTCACCAAACCTTCCTTGCCTGTTACATTAACCACAATGTCAGCCTCCTTCAAAATCGAAAAATCATCACCCTTGTCAATGCCAACATATTCTATTCCCCTGTCTCCAAACAATCTTTTTACTCCCCTTCCGACCATCCCTTTATCTCCCACAAGAACAATTTTCTCATTTCCTTGCATCATCGGGATCGAAACAATATCATAAATAGCAAGAGCGGTCGGATGGTAAAAAGGCGAGTCCTCCCGCAGACCATCCACGTCCTTAGAAGGCAAAATCGCGTCAATTACTCTACTTCTCAAGCTATCCATCTTACCCGGGAGAGGAAGCTGAACCATCACGCCATGTACATCCTTGTTATCACAAAGGACCTTAACTTTACTTGCAAGCTCCGGAACTGAAATTTTTTCAAAATACACAATATCAAGCTTGCACCCGACCCTCTCCGCAGCAGCTTTTTTAAGATTTACATAAACTCTGCCAGCCGGGTCATCCCCAACCAATATTGTCACAAGCCTGGGGACAACATCCCTATCATCCCTCAACCGAAGAACATTATTCTTAACTATTCCTTCCAGCAACTCCGCCTGGCGCTTCCCGTCATAAATCACAGCCATGCGATATTGTACCAAAAAGCGGAGAGCTAGAAACTTACCGAGATGAGCTACTCTAAGGTAACCGGAAATTTTCTGCAAAGCTCTCTTACCTCTCTATTAACCTTCTTTAAGAACCGATCATGATTAATTTGCTGTTTAAATTGTTTTAATTTCCGGTTTTGTTTCTCCCTATCCTCCGGGATCCTGCACCTGCCGACATGTTCAACCACACTATTGATCCAAGAAGCAATCTGTCTCATCTCTCGCTCCTTCATGCCCCGCACGGTTATTGCCGGAGTCCCCAGCCGCAACCCGGATGGATAATAAGGTGAGCCTGTGTCATTGGGAATTGTATTCCGATTAACTATAATCCCCGCCTTTTCCAAAGCCCAGGCAGTATGCCAACCGGTTATATCCTTGTTTCTAATATCAACCAGTACCAAGTGTTTATCAGTTCCTCCACTAACAACATCAAAATCATATTTCTGAAGCTCACCTGCAAGCATCTGCGCATTGACCACAACCTGCTTTGCATACTTTGCAAAGGTTTTGCTTTGAGCTTTTTCAAAAGCAACGGCAATCCCGGCAATTGTATGCAAGTGAGGCCCACCCTGAAATCCGGGAAAAATTGAAGAATCTATCCGTTCCATTAACCGGCTTCTTGCAAATATCAAGGCTCCTCTCGGACCGCGCAGGGTTTTGTGGGTAGTCATCATCACCACATCAGCCGAGCCAAAAGGAGATTTGCTAACACCTCCCGCAATTAGTCCCGCCTCATGACTAACATCAGCAAGATAATAAGCTCCCACACTTCCGGCAATCTCACCCATCCGGGCGTGATCAATCTCCCGTGGATAGGCAGTGCCACCCGAAATTAAAAGTTTGGGTTTACTTTTCCGCACCTGCCTTTCAATTTGTGCATAGTCAAAAACATTAGTCCCAGGATCAACACGATAAAAATTAACTTTATAGAACTTAGATACCGCAGTAAGCTTTCTACCCTTATACTCCCATCCATGACTCAAATGCCCGCCGTCAGGCAGAAACATGGACATAATCTTGTCACCCGGGCTTAAAAGGGCATTATAAATCGCCAAATTCGCGGGCGTACCTGAATAAGCTTGCACATTTACCCCCCACCTGCTCCCATCAAGAGCAAAGGTCCTCAAAGCCTGCTCTTCACAATATCCCTCCACTTCATCAACCACACCCATACCCTGATAATAACGCTTCCCGGGTTGTCCCTCGGCATATTTATGCATCAAGCAACTCCCAACAGCTTTCCTTACCTCAGGATAGGTATAATTTTCAGACGAAATCATCATAAGTGTCTCGCTTTGACGCTTTTTTTCTTGTTTTATTAAGTTCTGGATTTTCCCCACGAAGATATTTTAACACCCCAACCCACCATTATTCACTCAACTGATTAAATAAATTAATAATCCGCTCAACCATATCAGCATCCTGTTCAAACGGTATACCCAGTTTTACAGCAATCTCCATTAGAGCCGACTGGATACCTAAATCAAATGCATGCTCAATTTGAGACACTCCTTTTGCATTCGCAAGTCCCCTCGCCAAAGCCTCAGCCGCTTTCTTACGACTACCATTAACTACAAAATCTGGTCCGAGCGGTTCCCCACAATCAGGATGCATATGAGTTGCTCGCATATTGCTATCATCATCAATCCACAACCTAAAGCTTCCTCTTGGGTCTTGTCGAAATCCACCTCTCCTATCGGCTTGGCTTATAACAATCTCTGCTTCATCCCAAGCATGCTCATAGATGTGAGCACGATTAGAAATAGTTGTTGTAGTTCCCACATCTACACCCAAATTTTGTGCAACCTCAGCTTGAAGTCGCCTCAAAGCCAAAAAGTTAAGCGGCCAGGCCCCAAACACATCTTGAGATCTAAAGTACGCTGTCAAGTGAAGTTCGCCATCCGCAATATTAAATTGCACACTGGTCAGACAGGGTGTACGAATATCTTTCTTAGGAACATCCTCAGTTTCAGGATGACGTCTGTTATCCCTTTCAACATCATACAAGACCATAATTGCACCACGATCATTAGGATCGGTTCTCAACTTATCTTCAATTATCTCTATCTGATCCACCCCGTGGTCACCATAAAGCCTAAGTCGTTGGCCATAAGTATAAAAAACATCTTCAGGTTTATAAGCCGCTAAAAATTCTTCAACATAAGCTTCCAAATCACTACGAGAAAATGAAAAAAAATCAGGAATAGTTGGGTCAAAAGGATCCCCCATTCGCACAGTAACAACCATGTTTTGTAAATCACGAGCTCGTTCCCCATAATTTGTCTCATCCACAACGCCAAATTTCATAATCATTTCTAGAAGCTGTGGCCAAACTTGATGTGCATATTCCCCTTTTATAACTTCAGCACCCCACCCGCTAGGCAATCTTTCGGCTACCTCAACCTCTGGCTCAGAATAGTGTTCTGCAAAACCCCAAGGAGATACCGGCTTAAGCTGTGGTAAATAATCAACAACCACATCAGCCACTTGTTTGGTGGTAGTTGCATAACGCATATCTATGATTTGCACATGTTGTCTAAGCTGCTCAATTGCTTGAGGAGGCAAATCATTTGCAATTCCATCTGCTTGTGCACCTTCTTGCCATATTTGCATCACTTTGTCCCCACTACCCCATAAATCAGCTCCACTTAAAACTAGGTACCTAATATTCTTGTTTGCTAACAGATTCCGAATCATCTTATTTACCCCAGCAGGAGAATAAAGCTGTCCGACCACCACAACATCCTCAACGCCTTGCTGATGAATTTTTTTCACAAGAGCATCTCTCTTTGTCCAAAGAGTAGCCACAGCAATGTGGCCGTGGGAGTTTATAATCGATATATCAGAAGAATTAACCACTGGCCATTCAGAATCCACGGCATCTTCCGGAGAGATTTGTGTCCCACGATGAAATTCTATTCCTGACATTACTACTCCTCTCCAACAGCAATCTTACTTAATTTAACCTCGTTTATTGCAAGTAGTTCCAACCCTTGCTTGTCATAATAATCAAAACCAAAGACAACTCGTTTAACTCCCGCTACAATTAAAGCCTTCGCACATTCTTCACAAGGTGAAGTTGTAACATAAAAGGTTGATCCTCCAATTGGTATTCCGACTTTCGCCGCTTCGGCAATGGCTACTTTTTCAGCATGAATTGCATCACAAAAGTCTATCTTTTCTCCTGGATCCAATCTGATTTCTCCCGGGCTAAGTGGAATCTGTTTACAATTAGTTCCCCAAAGATTTGACGAAACCCCAAATACAAGCAACTCGTCATTTCTTATAACCACACATGCGGTTGGACGCCACCAACAGTGACTCTCTTGTCGCAACTCCAATGCCTGTTGCATATATCCAACATCCCGAGGATCAGTTGACACTTCTATATCAATACCAATTTCATTATCAGACTGCTGTTCCACTTGCGATCCACGAGGCAACACTTCGCCACAATCTACTGCACCCAAAGATTCTAATATTTGCATGCGCGCAAATTCTCCAGACCCTTCTTGAATTGGTTTTTCTGTACCAAGATGGACACGTACCCCAGCAGCAACCTGTTTCTGAATTTCTCCAATATGTTTACATCTTATTTCAATATTCATAGTGCTCTCCTCAATCTTTGAGCAAGAACAATTGGGGCAACTGTAATCTTTTGGAAATTCCACTCGTTAAGCCCCTTTATATAAGGCATAATTTGCCAATGAAGATGGCTAACTGTCTTTTGCGCAATCCGCCCATCTCTTAAGATAAGCCAGATACCATCCACACCCAATTCTTGCCGCAAGAGTAGTACGCCCACTTTCATCAACTTATGAGCCACAATATGATCTTTCTGTGTAAGCTCGACATAATTTTCAACATGTCTTTTAGGAATGACCATCAAGTGCCCATTAATATAAGGGAAAATATTCACAGTCAAAACCCAACCTTTTTTTTCAACAATAATGTATTTGTCTTTAAGCTCACAAAAAACACACTTTTTTGATTCCACCCTTTCGGCTATATCCCAATACGTACCCTCTGTTCTAGCATTTAGTTGCGAGTACTCACCGAAGTCATTTTTTCTTTTCATTTAATCTTCAGACTGACGCCTCACTAAGTCGGAAAATTGACGCATCGCATCATTAACTGCAAGTGCCTCAATTCTCTCAATAATAGCAGTGGTCGACAAAGTCGGATCCTGCCTGGAAGTATGAAAAATATTTCCCCCGTGCTCAGCCATGGCAATCACCTCTGCTTTAGTTTCAATATCCCCCTCCCAACTCCCCTCAACACACAAATATGCATCAGGTTTCAGTAATCTAATTGTCTCACTCCCATCAGTCTCAGAAAATATGGTTAAATAATCAACCTGTTCCAAAAAACTCAACATCTCCGCTCTTCTCAACTCTCCCAAAATTGGCCTGCCATCTCCTTTTAATTTTCTAACCGATAAATCTGAATTTAACCCAACCACCAACACATCACCCAACGAGCGTGCCAATTGTAAATAACGTGCATGGCCAATATGAATCATGTCAAACACCCCAGTCGTAAAAGCAATCTTTTGCCCGTGTCGACGGAGAAAGTCACCCGTTCCCAACAGTTCCTCTCTAAGTAATAATTTCCTTCGAAGTCCAGGATAAACCGATTCAATATCACTACTAAAACCTTCAATACGGGTCACTGTAATCAGACTTTCACCGATAGATACAACTCTTTCGTTCCGACCCATTTTCAACTTTATATAACTTAATCTCTCCCTTGTCAATTTTCCCCAAGCAGTAAGTTTATTTCCCGGTACTTCCAAACCCACCTTCACCCCTCTCTGTCATGTTTAATTCCTTTGTCTCCACAACCTCCACATCAGGCAATTTATGAACAACACCTTGCGCAATTCTTTCACCTTTCTTAATTTTATAAATCTCGCTGCCCAAATTTATCAAAATAACTTTCCACTCACCCCTATAACCGCTATCAACAACTCCCCCCAAAACATGAATGCCCTGCCTCAAAGCCAACCCGCTTCTGTCTCTAATAGAAACAAAATATCCCGCCGGAAATTCACTTGAGATCCCAATGCTAAAACCATGTCTCTCTCCTGATCTCAATTCCCTGTCTTCCAAAGAGTATAAGTCAAACCCTGCATCACCCTTGTGAGCAAACAAAGGAAGCTTCGCGCTCTCGTTCAAAAGTTTAAATTTTATCTTCACTTTTTTCTTCTTTCTTTTTGGAGGGATCGGTCCAGCTGGCATATTCACACTTCGGGTACCTGCTGCACCCAAAAAACTTTCTGCCCTTTCTCGTCTTTTTAATAATGACATTGCCTTTCCGACAGTCCGGGCACTTCATGCCAATCCTGTCTTCATATTTATCGGTATAATCACACTCAGGAAACCGACTACAACTTATGAATTTGCCAAACCTGCCGGTTCTAATTACCAATTCTCCTTCACTGCAATCCGGACATTTTTTCCCGAGCTTTTCAGTTTCTATTTTCACTCTCCCCGCCTTCTTTTCAACCTCCACAAGCCTTTTCTCAAACGGCCCCCAGAAACCCTTCATCATACTGACCCACTCGCATTCCCCTCTGGCAACACAATCAAGTCTATGCTCCATGTTCGCCGTAAACTCATAATCAAAAGTGTCAGGAAAATTCTCAACCAAAAAATCACTAACCGCAACTCCTACAGGCGTAGGTTTAAACTTTCCTTCATCCTTATCCACATACTGCCTCATAATAATCGTTGAAATAATGGGAGCGTACGTAGAAGGCCTCCCAATACCAAGTTTTTCCAACGTCTTAATCAAACTGGCTTCATTAAATCTCGCCGGAGGCTGAGTAAATTTCTGATCACTCAAAACATCCAAAAGTTCCAGCTTCTCCCCCTTCTCCATCCTGGGAAGGTCAACCTCACCGTTTCCGCTAACCCCATATACCTTTCTCCACCCGTCAAACTTAGTTACCTGTCCACTGGCCCTCAAAAGATATTCTCCCGCCTTCACATCAACTCTCGTATTGTCAAAAATAGCATCACTCATCTGGCAACTTACAAATCTCCTCCAAATCAATCCGTAAAGCTTATTCGCATCGGCCGCAAACCTCCCCTTTATAAACTCCTCTCCGCCAACCCTGCTCACACTGGTAGGCCTCACAGCCTCATGGGCCTCCTGCGCACTCTTTGTCTTTGTCTTATAAAACCTCGGTTTTCCGGGAAGATAAGTCGCTCCGTACTGTTTATTAATAAAGGATCGCGTCTCCTCCAAAGCAGTCATCGAAATGCTCATACTGTCCGTCCTATGGTAAGTAATCAGCCCCTCTTCATATAACTTTTGCGCCACACTCATAGTTTTTTTTGCACTCCATCCATAACCGCGCGCCGCGGCCTGAGTCAAAGTAGAAGTCGTAAAAGGAGCATAAGGCCTCTTTTTGGTCTCACGCCGCACAACATCAAAAACTTCATAATCAGCTTCCTTTAAGTCTGCTACAATTTTCTTCGCCTGTTTCCCGTTTTTTACCTCAGCCTTTTTGTCACCTATCTTAAACAGGGAAACAAACACCTCATCTTTTTTATTCTGCTTCCTAAGCTTCGCCCCAATCTCCCAATACTCCTGAGGAACAAAAGCTTCTATCTCCTTTTCCTTTTCAACAATAAGCCTCAAAGCCACGGTCTGTACTCTCCCGGCACTTAGTCCCCGTCTAATTTTCTTCCACAAAATCGGCGATACCTTATAGCCAACCACACGATCCAAAACTCGTCTTGCAGTTTGTGCATTCACCAAGTTTTTGTTTACATCCCGAGGGCTACCCATCGCCGCTTCCACAGCCTCCTTTGTAATCTCATGAAATTCAATCCTCTTAGTCTTCCCGTCTCCAATCTGCTCTTTTACATGGGCGGCAATAGCCTCCCCCTCACGGTCCGGGTCCGTTGCCAAAAACACAACACTTGCCCGACCGGCAGCCTTTTTAATCTTCTTTAAAGCACTCAAACTCCTCTCCACAAGCTTATAATCAGGCTTAAAATCATTTTCAATATCAACACTTATTGGGGACTTGGGAAGGTCCATAACATGACCCATCGTAGCCTCCACTTCGTACCCTTTGCCTAAAAATTTAGACAGGGTTTTCGCTTTCGTCGGTGATTCAACAATTATTAAATTCATTCTCTATTCCTGTAAGGACTCCAGATAATCTAATACATCTTGTGGGGTACATGCAACTCTAGCCCCGTTTTCCAACAAATAATTAGGAGCATCCGAAAGCCTGCTGTCCACCGGTCCGGGAACGGCAAAAACTTCCCTGCCCTGATCCGCAGCATAACTTACAGTGGACAAAGTTCCACTCCTCCTCTCCCCTTCAACCACCAAAACTGCCTTTGCCAAGCCGGAAATAATCCTATTCCTCGCCAAAAAATTCTTTCCCAAAGGCTTCGTTCCGGCAGGAAACTCGCTTATTACAACCCCCTTTTTAATAATCTCCTCAAAAAGCTTCCTGTTCTCGTAAGGATACACCACATCAAGTCCATTCCCTAAAACCGCAATTGTCCTTCCACCGGCATCCAAACAAGTCCTGTGCGCCACAGTATCCACTCCTCGTGCACCACCGCTCACCACAGTCACCCCACCCTTCACAAATTCCCTCACAAAACTCTCCGTGATCCGTCTTCCGTAATCAGTCATCTTTCTTGAGCCGATAACCGCCACGGCATTCCTGTCTTCCAAAAGCACCTCCCCCAACATATATAAAAGTCCGGGAGGATCCGCTATCTCCAATAAATTACTCGGATAACTCCGGCTCAAGGGGGTTATTTTCTTCATTTATCTTTCAAACCAATAGTCCATTATTTCACGAGCAAGAGGGGCTGCCACCTTCGACCCCTCCCCGCCCTCCTCAACCAGAACCGTCAAAACAATCTCGGGGTGATTGGCAGGTGCAAAAACAGTAAACCAGGCATGAGTTTCCCCATCTTCAGAAATCTCCGCAGTCCCGGTTTTACAAGCCACTTCCTCAAAAAAATCAAAAAAGGGATAAGCCGTCCCGCCGGGACTGCACGTCGCCACCATCCCTGCCGTCACAAGTTTCAAAGTTTCCTCGGACAAACCCAAATCATGACACTCCTCCTCCACCTTACTATCAACAATATATGGTCTGCACAACTCGCCTCCGTTTGCAAACACAGATGTCCATACATTCACCTGCAAAGGAGTTGTAGTTAAATCCCCCTGCCCAATTGACATGTGATACGTATTCCCCAAGTACCATCTTTCACCCTTAACAGCCTTTTTCCAGGAAGGATTCGGCAAAAGACCGCCGACTTCACCGGGCAAATCAATCCCCGTCTTCTCTCCAAGCCCAAAGCGCCTGGACCAATCCACCAAAGCATCAATCCCAACCAACTCTCCCGCCTTATAAAAAAATGTGTCCGTAGAACGAGCAATCGCGCGCACCAAATCTATCTCTCCCTCAACCTTCCCGTATTGCGTCAAATACCAGCTCGTGTACTCAAAATCCCCAATTTTGATAGAACCCGTGTCGACATAGCGATAATCTTTATTAATTTTTCCTTCCTCCAAAGCCGCGGCAGCAGTCACAAGCTTATATACGGAGCCGGGCGGATAAGCACCTCCAATCACTCGATTAAAAAGCGGCAAATCATCGTCTTCCAAATAAGAAGAAATATCCGTCGGATCAAAAGACGGGGAAGAATAAAACGCCAAAACCTCCCCCCTGCCATCAGTGGCAATAACGGCCCCGGGAACTCCCTCCATTACTTCATAAATTTTTCTTTGAAGCCCCGCATCAATAGTTGTCTGTAAATCTTCCCCGGAAACAGCATTCCTCCTTCCAAAAGTTCTTATACGCTTACCCGTACTATCTACCTCTACCATCTCTTCTCCGGAAACTCCCCGAAGCACGCAGTCATAATACTGCTCAATCCCGCCTCTCCCAACTAATTCGGAAAGCTCAAAGACACCCTTCTCCTGACATTCAGCATTAATCCTGTTCACTTCATCCCCGTTCACTTCACTTAAATACCCACTTACGTGGGAAAATGCCTCCCCAAGTTTATAAACTCTCTCCCACTCAACAAGCACTTCATCTATCGGAGTATCAGGCGTCGCCAAAACCTTCTCATACCCCTCCACCGGATCAAACAAAACAGTTTTTTTAATTTCACGATTTCCAACCAGCTCCTCTCCACCACGGGCGAGTATTCTGCCTCTCGGAGCCATAATGCTAACCCTCCTTATCCTGTTCGACTCCGCCAGGTCGCGATAATATTCTCCCTTTATAATCTGAAGCTCAATAAGTCTCCCAAGAAGGATAAACACACCCAAAACCAAAAGTCCCCTATAAAACCAGGTCAACCAACCTCTCCTTTCCTCAGCAGACAAGTCTCTCATCAAGCTAGATCTTAGCACAAAAAATACCCAGCCGCCCGCCTATCGAAGCCCGGAAGTAACACGAATTTTCTTCAAAAGCGCATCATCCGAAAGGAGTTTTCCACATCCTCTCACAACACAGGTTAAAGGATCATCAACTACCGTCACCTTAGTCTTCGTGGCCTCCGCAATAACCTTGTCAATCCCGGAAATCAAACTTCCTCCTCCCGCCATCACAATTCCACGTTCATAAATATCACTTCCAAGCTCCGGAGGAACCTCCTCCAAAAGATCTGAGATACTCGCAACAATCTTGTGAATAGTCGGGGACAAAGCTTCCCTCACCTCCTCACTTGTAAGCTTTTTGCTTTTAGGAAGACCCGTCTCCAAATCTCTCCCCCTCACAACAATTTGTTTATCCTTACCGTTTGATGTTGCCGAGCCTATACTAATTTTAATATTCTCCGCAGTCGGCTGCCCCAAAAGAAGCGAATATTTAAGCCTAAAATAACTCATAATAGCCCTGTCCATTTCATCCCCGGCAATCCTCACACTCCTTCCTAAAACAATTCCTCCAAGGCTAATAACCGCAATTTCACTCGTACCGCCACCAATATCCACAACAAAAATCCCATCCGGGTTTTCCACCGCAAGCCCTGCGCCAATCGCAGCCGCCATTGGCTCCTCCACCAAAAAAGCGCTCCTCGCCCCCGCACTCCTCGCGGCATCCACAACGGCACGTCTCTCAACTTCAGTGACTCCGGAAGGAATTCCAATAACAACTCTGGGTCTTGGAATCTTCGGAATCAAAGTCCCGCTCTCATGGATCTTTTTAATATAATAAGTAAGCATCGCGGCCGTCGCGTCAAAATCCGCAATCACACCGTCCTTTAAGGGTCTAACTGTCTCTATCGTTGCAGGAGTCTTGCCAACCATCTTCTTAGCAGCCTCCCCAATAGCCAAAATTTCCTTTGTCTTCCTATGACGGGCAACCGCCGAGGGTTCACGAATAACAACACCCTTGTCCCTCACAAAAACAAGAGTGTTAGCCGTCCCCAGATCAATCCCAACATCAAAACTAAAATACGAAAAAAAGCGATTAAACATTTTTAATAATCAAAGCAGTACACGGTATTGTACGTAGTATAATACCTCATGATCCTAAAAATTGTAGATATTCACAATCCAATATTAAGAAAAAAAGCAAAAAGCGTCACCAAAATCGACAAAGAAATCATAAGTCTCATTTCAGACATGAAAGATACTCTTGCCGCACAGGTTAATCCCGATGGCGTGGGCCTGGCGGCTCCTCAAGTAGGAAAAAGTTTGGCAATTTTCCTGATGCACTATCCCGACGAAGGTATCAAAATGAAAACAATCATCAACCCCAAGATAATCAGCATGGGCAAAAAAAAGGAAAGAAAAACCAAAGACAACAACAGCATTCTTGAAGGCTGTCTTTCAATCCCTCATTACTACGGTCCCGTCAAAAGAGCACAAAGCGTTACTCTTGAATATCTTGATGAGCACGGAAACAAAAAAAAAGAAAAATTCACGGGTTTCCCGGCCCACATCGTCCAACACGAAGTGGAACATCTCAAAGGTATACTATTTATAGACCACATATTCAAAAACTCATCCCCCCTCTATAAAATTAAAGGGGACACTTACGAAAAAATATGACAAAAATAATCTTTTTTGGAACTCCCGGCTATGTTTTACCCATCGTAAAAAACCTGCATAAATACTATAAAATTATTGCCGTAGTTACCCAGCCTCCAAAACCCGCAGGCAGGAAAAAAATTCTCAAATATTCACCCGTAGATGACTGGGCCCACAAAAAGGGAATCCAGGTATTGTGCGACCCTAGAGAAATTCCGGAAGCGGATCTTGGCATAGCTGCCGCCTACGGAAAAATCATTCCGCAAGAAACAATCAAAAAATTTAAATTTGGAATCCTAAACATCCACCCCTCCCTCCTTCCAAAATACCGGGGAGCTTCTCCAATCCAAGCCGCAATTGCCTCAGGTGAAACGGAAACGGGAGTATCCATCATCCAAATGGACGAAAAACTTGATCACGGACCAATCATTTCTTTCTTCAAAGAACACATTTCCAACGACGACACGGCAGAATCCTTAACAGAAAGGCTCTTCACGCGCTCAGCAGAATTCTTAATTAACCTCCTTCCAAGCTTTCTTGAAAAAAAAATTACCCCCAAACCACAAGACCACTCTCAAGCAACTTTCACAAAAATTATCACAAAAAAAGATTCTTTCATTCCACTTGAAGCTCTAAAAGACGCCATAGTAAAAGGAAAAGAAGCAAAAAAGCTCTATAATCTCATCCGCGCAATGCACTCTTGGCCCAACTGCTGGACTACAATAAACCTCCCGGGAAAACAAAAGCGTCTCAAAATTATTTCAGCCGACTTAAAAGAAAACAAATTAGTCCCAAAAAAAGTCCAGTTAGAGGGCAAAAACGAAGTTTCCTGGCAGCAATTTCTTAAAGGCTATCCCGATCTCTCTTTCTCCTCTTAATGCATTTTGCGCACATTTTAACCTTCTTTTTTCTCCCACCCTCCACAATCGTCACGGCCTGCAGATTAGGCCTAAATACCCGGAAAGTTGCAGTAACTCTTTTCTTCCAACGCTTTCCCGCCACACCCCTTTTGTGCTTTTGACTTCTTCCTACAACCGTTTTCTTCTCACAAATATAGCATTTTATAGCCGCCATAACGTGCTATTATATCAGATAACATAAACAAAAATAAACCATGCTTGATCTACTTTTCTCAAATCCACTCTCATTTCTAATCTGGGCACTGGCCCTTCTTCTGGCGATAACAATTCACGAATTCGCCCATGCATTTACAGCAACCCAGCTGGGAGACCCGACACCGCGCCTGCAAGGACGCCTCACCCTAAATCCACTGGCCCATCTCGACCCACTCGGTACGCTGATGCTCCTTTTAATCCGATTTGGATGGGGACGCCCCGTGCAATTTGATCCCTTCAACCTCCAAAACCCAAGACGGGACTCCGCACTTATCTCACTTGCCGGACCCGCCTCAAATCTAATTCTTGCAAGCATACTTTCAATCATTCTCAGACTCATCTTGCCATTCTCGCCATTTCTCCTTCTCTCAGTTGCCATTCCACCAATAATCTTTATGAATGTAGCTCTCGCCATTTTCAATTTAATTCCAGTTCATCCCTTGGACGGAGGCAAAATCCTAGTAGGCTTCCTTCCTCCCAAAGATGCCGTTCAAGTGGATCTTTTTCTTAAACGCTATGGAACATTCATCCTCATCCTTCTCGTTTTTCCACTTTTCAGCCGCACTTCCCCAATCTTTTACATCATCTCGCCAATAATAAACTTTCTTCTGGCTATTCTTCTTCCGGGAAACACAGTTATCTAGTTCACACGTATTTACAAAGCATGATATAATTACCATGACCCTGCTTAAAGGATCACTAGGAAAACTTTCCTGACTAAAAAGTTAAGAAGGGAGTCCCGCCTGGGCGGGATCAGTCTAAAGATTTCTTTAAACTGGAGCGCGTTTTCGTGAAGCATTGCGACACGAAATAGCTCAGCCCACCTGGTATTTACCAGGAAATTCACCTAGACCCCAAAGCGGGGTCGCTTTTTAATCTTTCTTCAAATAAGATATGATTTCTTGTATAATTTATCCGCCGTATCTTTATATTTCAGGCTGACGTAGCTCAGTGGTAGAGCAGCTGTTTTGTAAACAGCAGGTCGTCGGTTCGAGCCCGACCGTCAGCTCCAGTCAGGGTGGCAGAGTGGTCAAATGCACGAGTCTGTAAAACTCGCGGCCGAAAGGCCTACGAAGGTTCGAATCCTTCCCCTGGCACTCATTTACATTCGTGCCCTGTCCAGTCTTCGAGGAGCGCAAATTAAAGATGTTCGTTATGCACGGCGAATCCTTCCCCTGGCACAAGAAAGAGCAATAATCTCAAATGCTATACTCCAAACATGTCGTTAACAAAATATCAAAAAAACGTAGACAACTGGATTAGTCAATACAAAATCGGGTATTTTATGCCCTTAGAAATTATTGTTCGCTTAACCGAAGAAGTCGGAGAACTAGCAAGAGAAATAAACCATCGCTACGGTCCTAAAAAGAAAAAGTCCACAGAGAAAGAAAATGAGATAGGCGACGAAATTGCTGACATCATGTTTACCCTCATATGTCTGGCCAATTCCCTAAATATCAACCTAGATAAATCATTTGAAAAAATGATGAAAAAACTCAACACAAGAGATAAAAAACGCTTCGAGAGAAAATAGCTCCCAATTCTACTCACAAAGCCAAAAGCACTGAGGCTCCGAGAAGAAGCATTCCCACAGCAACCCCCAGCAAAGTAGGCATTCCAACTCCACTCTCAGGAACAGGAACAGGTGTTGAAGAGGAAGTTGGAGTGGGAGTAACACTTGCCACAGGACTTGGCGTCGGAGACAAAGTAGGACTGGGTGTAGGACTAAGTGTAGGGCTCGCGCTTGGACTTGGGCTCGGGCTTGGACTTGGACTTGGGCTCCCTGTAAGCGTAGAGGCAGCACTAGATATCGTATAAATACCCGTACTTGTCGGAGTAAGGAGAATGTCTCCCCCCCCTTCCTTTCTGGTTATAGAACTCAAGGTCGTGTCAAACGTCAAAGCCACAGGATTATTAAAAGGCATTTCATTAATCGTAAGCTCAAAACTCGCAAGCATCACATCATTCGTCGAAGTAAAACCCACTGTCGAGGAGTTTGCGCAAGTAATATCAATCTGAACCTCTCCTATTCCCGTCGTCGAAACAGTTCTCACCGGACACGACCAATCGCCGTCCGCAAGCAGGGAAGAAGATGCCACAGGCTCAGAAGCAACTATCTCAGGAGAAATCCCGCTAAACGGATATATTAGCCTCACCGCCACTCCCGAAATGCTCTCTCCGGCAGGATTAAAATAAACACTGACCGGTATCACTTCCCCAACCGAATAGTTTCCGGAAGAGGGTGTCAGCCTCACAGTAGCTGTCCCGGTCGGGGTCGAAGCTTTCTTCCTTATGTCCTGCCTTTGTCTGACCAGAAACACTCCCGCAATCACTCCCAAAACAACCACCAGTACCAAAGCAAAAACCAGTATAGTCTTTTTCATAAAAAATCTCTTAAGTTCAGTCTATTTCAACCTGCCGCGCATAGTCAATAACCAAGTCCCTCCACAAATTCAGGCCTTGCCCATTCCTGCATATAAACAAACCTTCTCTCCTCACCCACCAAACTCCCATCTTCAAAAGTTAATTTAACAACAAGTCCCCTGCGAGTTTCCTCACTCCACATCTGGTCAAAAACAAAGTTTCCAAGTGAATAAAAGACAGGTTTCTGCTGAATATAACCAACCTCCTGAACCACATGAGGATGGTGTCCAACCACAACATCAGCTCCAGAATTAACTAGCTCTCTCGCCCACACTCTTTGAAAATCATTAGATTTTTTCTTATACTCCGTTCCCCAATGCACACTAACAACCAAAACATCTACGCGCTCGGAAGACTTTCTCACAACCCAAAGCTCATTGTCCGAAAAATTACTCCGTCTGCCAACCATATTAAACCCCAAAAACCCAAAGTTCATATTTTTAATCTGCCGAGTCACAAGTTCACCCATGCCGGTAGTCAAAATCCCCGCATCGGATAACAAGCCGACAGTCTCCGCAAGTCCCTTCTCTCCATAATCCTGGACGTGATTATTGGCTAAACTTACAACATCCACTCCCGCATAAGTTAAGCCCTCAAGCATTCGGGGATCACTACAAAAAACCATCCCTTCCGTGCTCCTGGGGCAATCACTAACAATCGGACTTTCAAGGTTAACAAGCACCAAGTCAGCTCCCACAAGCTCATCTGCCACGGCCTCAAAAGGATAATGCGGATTATCCTGATCCAAAGATTTTGTCATCACAGACCTTCCAAGCATCACATCCCCAACCAAAACTAAAGTAACTTTCTCCGGTTTTACAACTCTCTTTTTAACAACATTAAAAGCATCACCCACGGCCTCCCCGGCTTTCTCAATAGGTTGAAAATTCAAAATCAAACTCTTCGTAGAAAAAATGTCCCAGATACTAAACACGATCATAACCAATCCAAAAAAAATCTTAAACTTCCCCCACATTAACTTAAAGTATAGCAAAGCCCGTGCCAACAAAACTTTTTGATATAATCAAGACTACAAGCCCAAGTAGCTCAGCTGGTTAGAGCGCACCCTTGGTAAGGGTGAGGTCGGCGGTTCAATTCCGCCCTTGGGCTCCAAACTACAAAAAACAAATTTCTCTGATATAATTCACGCTATGGCAAGTAAAAAGAAAAACGAAGTTGTAGGAATGGTCTGCAAAAACTGCAAAAGCCAAAATTACATCACCACCAGAAATAAAACAAACATAGAGGGGAAGTTAATTCTCCAAAAATTCTGCAAAAACTGCAAAAAAAACACTAAGCACAAAGAAATCGCTAAACTAAAGTAACCTCCATCAAACTTGCCTTAACCTAATCATCTTCTATCAACCTGGCCAAAGCCGCAACTCTCTCATCAGAAGTTAATTTCCTTAATGCTCTCGCCACAGTCGTTGATCCATCCGCATCACACGGACTTTTGGCCGCTTCTTTAAAATCATGACTTCTTTCAGGGTCAAAAGGCTCAAGTACACGTGAGGCACATCTCAACAGCTCCTGTCCATCCTTAATATTTCGATAATAATCAAAGTCAAAAGAACAACCACCACCATACCTTTCATCAATTCTACCCGCCAACTCGAAAATCCCTTCCTTTCCCACAAACACCACCCCCTTTCCTACATTTTTACAAATCTCCCAACAACCATAT
This sequence comes from uncultured Gammaproteobacteria bacterium, assembly GCA_964422865.1. GTDB lineage: Bacteria > Patescibacteriota > Microgenomatia > UBA8517 > UBA8517 > CAYRCU01. The sequence continues at coordinate 14,350 of CAYRCU010000009.1, read as the reverse complement.
TAAAAACAATACCAACAACAAAATCAAGAATCTCAATCACTCCCGCCTCCCATTGTCATTCTCACCCCCCCACTGTCACTCCCACTCCCCATTGTCATCCCCCCCCACTGTCACTCCCACTCCCCATTGTCATTCCCGCACCCCATCGTCATTCCCGCGGAAGCGGGAATCCAGAGGGAATGACACTTCGTCTTCTAGATTCCCGATCAAGTCGGGAATGACAGGACACCCCCATTGTCATTCCCACCCCCCACTGTCACTCTCACCCCCCATAGTCATTCCCCCCACAGTCATTCCCGCCCCATTGTCATTCCCACCCCCCACTGTCACTCTCACCCCCCACTGTCACTCTCACCCCCCATAGTCATTCCCCCCATAGTCATTCCCGCCCCCCATTGTCATTCCCGCGGAAGCGGGAATCCAGTAAGAACACCAAACGGGCTCAAAAACGAGAAAAATATTTAAAAAGTGGAGGAAAGGCAGAATATACGCTAAAATCACAAATAGAAAACTCGATAAAGGGCTTTAAGTTAAATGGCATAAGCACAGCTTGAGCCATTTACCGGTATAAGGGCTTTAAGTTAAATGGCATAAGCACAGCTTGAGCCATTTACCGGTATAAGGGCTTTAAGTTAAATGGCATAAGCACAGCTTGAGCCATTTACCGGTATATAGGGCTGTAGTTAAATGGCATAACAGCGGTCTCCAAAACCGCTATTGGGGGTTCGATTCCCTCCAGCCCTGCAAGGTGTCGTATGGCACCTTGCTTTGGCAAGGAGAGTATGCACCGCAGACAGGTGCTGTCTAGTTCCTGTCCTCCTCCTCAATCTATCTCTGTTAAACTTAATTAATGAAGTTCTTCTACATCTATATCCTCTATAACAAACAAAAAGACTTTATCTACATTGGCTACTCCGAAAACCTTCGGCACCGTGTCAAAGAACACAATTCAGGTAAATCCAAATCAACCAAACATTATACTCCTTTGAAATTAATCTTCTACGAAGCATATCTCTCAAAGTCTGATGCCAAAAGAAGAGAAAAATATCTTAAGTCAAACAAAGGAAGAACAACTCTGATGACCATGCTTAAAGACTTCTTTGCTATCTAGTTCCTGTATTACCAGGTATCGTATGGTACCTGGACAAAGTTTACTAGGCCCTGCAATTTAGCCTCGAAGTGTTATAATTTCCTCATGGGCAACAAAAGCAGACATTGGAAGAAACTTAAATCAAGATTGGTATATCAAAATCCTTGGATAAAAGTGAAAGAAGACACTGTCATTCTTCCTGATGGGGGAAAAGGTATCTACGGATACATAGAGAAAGACACTGGTGCGTTCATAATAGCCCTAGACAAAGACAACTCCATATATATGGTTCGGCAATACAGATACCCAATTAAAAAAACCATTCTTGATTTGCCTGGGGGTGTAACTGGAGATGAAAATATTCTCAAACACGCAAAAAAAGAACTTAACGAAGAAACAGGGATAAAAGCAAAAACATGGGAAAAGCTTGGCAGTTTCTATGTTGGTCCCGGGCACGAAACAACCTTTATATATGTTTATTTAGCCACTGATCTTGATACGTCAAAGTTAGCAGTAGCTTTTCAAGAAGGAGATGAAACCATTTTAGAAGTAGTTAAAATAAGGGTCCCAGATTTGAAAGAAATGATAAGAAACAATCAAATTGAGTGTGGAATATCCATAGCAGCATTAAATCTTTTCTTCTTAAAATAGGTTCCAACAAAGTTCACTAGCCCCTGCAGAATGGCAAAACACCGAATTCTTTTTCAGAGCAGTATGGGCATTTAATATGTGGAGTTTGAATAAACATTTGAGGTGTAATTGCAATTTCCTTCATAAGTTAATTAGCTTGCATTATACGCAAAATCCTCAAATTTGTCCCCTCGAAAACTTCTCTTTTTACTGTTTCCTCTGGTTTTTCATAATCTTCAATCCCCCCACCAGGGAAAACCCAGTATTCCCTACCGTCCTTTTTACGATGTACTAATAAAATTTTATTATCTCTAATTATTATTGCTGAAGCTCGTATCCCAGTCCTTGCCATCGTACATATTATTGATGCCTTTGTTTCCAAAGTTTGATAGCGTCTGCAAACATTGCATCTCCAACTTCACCCCATTTTATGTAAGAAGTTATCTCTTCAGCGGGAACAAATTTTCTTTGCCATACGTTTCCCCTGTCTGGATCAGGTGTCTGTGGTAACAGTTCTCCTAAATCAACTACACACCTAAGCTGATAGAAGAGATCTCCTTCTTCCTTGTTAGGATTTCCAGGTATTTCTGTTTTCTGAGCACCTAGTGGATAAATTTTTCCAGCTTGCACGTCGACTTCTTCCAATAGTTCTCGTGCAACTGTGTCTCTGAAATTTTCATCCCTTTCAGGTTTACCTCCGGAGATCTGCCATTTACCATCTTCGGCTTCACGAGCAATTAGGATCTCACCTTTGTCGTTGAATACTACTGCGTAAATTTGTGTAACAGGAGAAAACTTCTCCATATCATCATCACGCATCCACGTCATTGTGACTTCAATACCTTTAAAACTGTAAGATGACGTTGGATAATCCACATCAAAGCACATTATACATCAATGTAGTAAAATTCAGCTATGAAATTAACAATTTTAGACTTTGATGGTCCTATCAACAACCAAATCGAAGTAAAATTAGCGAATATGATAAAACTGGGTTGAATCCCAAAACTTGGAAAAAAGAAAAGGTCGTGTATGAGAATGGTGAGTTTAAATTAACTGAGGTCTCAACCGAAAAAGTTGACAGAACCAAGCATAATAACAAAATTGCTTCTGCTATAATTTGCATATGAACAGATTCCTTCAAGAAGGTCTGCAAACAAAATTAACTTCCCAAATCAAATCACTGGCCAAAGAGCTCAAAGCCAATTCGGAACTAGAGACAATCTTAAAAATGCTGAAGTGGATTGGTGAAAACATCAAAATGAATCGAGAGCGCCCTGATGTATTTCGACTTCGCACAGCAGATCAAATTCTCTCAGACAAATATTCTACCGGTTGCACTGATTATGCACTTATATTTATTGCTTTAAGTCGCGCAGCTGGTATCCCAACAAAGTACGTTGAATTGCTAAGCCGGCAGTGGCTGGAAAGCGATGAAACTAAAATACACGGACATGTCATTGGTGAAGTATCAGTTAACAAAAGGCGGCTTTATGTAGATCCAACCCAAGGTTCGATATCAATATACCCCACTTCTGGCATGATTATATATGATAAGGGCTTGGATTCCTGGGATTTGGGTATTAAAAATCGAGATAGTCTTGAAGAAAAGTTTTATAAATTCAGGGAAAAATACAAAAAAGAGCGGGGCTTATAACAGATCGATACTCGCCCCGCCTCCACCGGGCACCTTCAGCTTCCAGCTTAAGAAAGCTGTGATGCAATCGGAGAAACCAATTCATCAACACGCTGAAACATGCGTTTGTATGCCTCGCAAAAGTAGTTGTCTCCCGAGAAACTCCCTGTGTGGAAATGTCTGTAGTAAGAGCAACCGCCCTTGCAGTGCGGCTCCCATTCGCATCCGATACACTGCTCCTTATCGGAATTCATTTCATCTGTGATAGCTTTGAAACGCTCAGATGTCAGCAGCTCTGAAAATGACGTTTCTGTAATGTTGCCGATGAGCGACGCGTTACTACCGGCAAAGCGCCCACAAACAAATACATTCCCGTCAAACTCGACAGTAATGTAGTTTCCGCAGGCGTGCTGGAATGTGCAAAGTTCCTGATAGCCACCAATAGACGCCTGAATCAGTTCCCTGAAACGGCGTATGTTGAAATCAGGATTGTCCTCTTTGAGCCAGATTTCAAAAAGCTTGAGCATGAAATCTGCATACTCCCGCGGAGTCAGAGAGAAAGGAAACATCTGGCCGCTGATCGGATCAAACTCAGCACATGGCGAGAAGTCGCAGCTCCAAAATTCCTCACTCTTGAAAAACTCGTAGATATCCAGCGCATATGGCAGGCTGTATTTGGTGATTACCGCGTTAGTCCCAAAATTCAGCCCTGCTTCACGCAAAAAGTTGATGCCGCACATCACACGATCAAAAGTCCCTCGCCCTACAAGATCTCTCCGCTGCAAATCGTGAACATGCTTCGGACCATCGACACTCACCCCCACATCAAACTTATGCTCGGTGAATAAATCCACCCACTCAGGCGTGATCAGCATGCCATTGGTCTGCAGCAAGTGCTTCAGCTGAATGTCAGAGAGCAGCTCTTTGTGTAGCTGTACCGCGTTTGTGTAGAAATCACGACCTGCAAGCAACGGTTCTCCGCCGTGATACATCACAGTCAACAACCACAGATCCATCTGCGAAAGCTGGGTTATTAGGAGCTTATAGAGATCGGGATCCATGTGGTCAATTTCTACAAAATCTCGATCAGGGTTATTGTAGCAATAGCCACATGCCGCATTGCAACTTGAGCCAACAGGTTTGACAATTACAGTCAAGCTTCTCATCATCCTTGCATCTCCTTGAATTGTTAATTTTGGAAAGTGCGTACGAGAGGAAGTTTTAAGAGGCGACCCTCTCGTACCTGGTACAACTTCGCGACACCTTATCTAGATTGGGTCAGACTAGACGTTAGCGCCCGTCACCATATCTGGTATAAATGGTGTCAACGTAGTTTGCGTAGTTGTCGTGCCCCGTATTGCCACTACCAGACAAGCGCTGTCCGCTTGATCCGGTTACTTGCGCCGCCTTCGCCTCTTTCAACTTGGCAGCACGTTCCACTTCCCGGGTGACAATACGACTTCCGGCTGGTTGTTGGCTGACCATAGCCAACCCTCCTTAAAACTAAGCCGGACTTTGCAGACTCGAAAGTCTGAGCAAATTATATCCAAAAAGCATCCACCAATCAATCTTGTATTAGTGTGGTGGCCAACCACGCCAAAACCAAAAATAAATATCTATGAATTCAGCAACAAATAGTCTGTTAACAACACTTTTCAAGTCGAGCTATGACCTAAAACTCCACTTCCTGCAATTTTGGTTTAATTTTTTCATTGAGAATATTTTAGTTAACTCTTCTCTTGCCTCCTCAAGCGTAAAACCATATAATGCAACATTTTGTTCTACAAGAAATTGTGCCATTCTCGATTTATTCTTTTCATTGTGTGCTCTCCACCAACCAACTTCTAGATTCCCAAGCCGAACCGGATCCATCTCAACTCTCGCCATAATCTTACCCATTTTATCATTTCATTATCCTAAACAAAACCGTATTCAAAGTCACACCCATCCAAAACCTGCCAATCTCCGCTTCACAATCCAGTACAGTAAATCCACAACAAACATTGACACTCTAGGATAAACCAATTTAAACTCCTTGTGTAAATGTCTCTCGAGATAGACCGAGCAAACCACATATACGCACACTACATGCACGATCTCAGGTCAGGAGCCCAAATTGAACCAGATCCCACTCTGCTCAAATCACCAAGCTTTATCCTCAAACACGCCATAACGGACATACTTTGCAGTAATCACGCCGACCAAATAGCAAATTTCGAAACATTGCTTCACCTTGCGCTAAATAATACAGAACCAATAATCAGAGCCCGCGCCATGGTTGCCGTGCGACTTAACTTTGACAAACTTCCAAAAGAAAAGGCACAAGACTTGATTGTCGACCACCTGGCAGACGAGTGCTGGGAAGTAAGAAAAGAGTCCACCTCTGCTTTAGGTGCACACTTCTCAGAAATACCGGACTCCAACACCCTACTTCTAAATCAATCAAAAGATCCCAACCCACAAGTTAGAATCACGGCGCTTGAAGCAACAGACAAAAATTATCCTGAAGTAGATAACGTCGAAAATCTTCTCAAAACTCTCAGCAACGATCCCGACCCCAGGGTAAGAAGTAAAGTATTAAGTGTTATTCACAATCAGAGAAAAACTTTTGAGGATCTTTTAAGCTGGATTATTCCATTTACTACAGATCAATCAGAAGAAGTAAGACAAGTAGCTGGCAACGTCTTATGGAGTGCCTCTCACACAATTCTCCCTCCTGATCAAATTGCCAGAATGTTCATAGACGACAGTCCTCCTGAAATCAGAAACTGCATGGTATTGCTCGTCAGAAGCAGATTCAACGAGATCAATAAACCACAAGAGATAGTTCTAAAAGGTCTGCGAGATCCCGATCCCGAGGTGAAGCAAACAGCCTTACAAGTCCTAACAAAACATACCTGGAAACTTCTTCCACACTGCTCAGCAGACCTTTTACAACTCTGTGAAGACGAAAACGAAGAAGTTAGAAATTCTGCCTTATGGATTAAAAGCGAAATCACAAAACATATTGACAGAAAAAAAGATCCTAAACAATAAATTTCAACAAAGTACACCGGTCTCTGCAACTTACTAAAAGATTGAATGACTAAAACAATCCCCAACATGGTTTATTGGCCCTGCAATCTAACTACAAACGATACACTCCTAGGTTAATCAATATAAAATCGGATACCTTAAACATTTGGAAATTATTGCTCGCTTAACAAAGAGGTTCCAACAAAGTTCACTGTTTTTTACTACCTGTACAAATTGCTGTGCGTATCAATTGTGACAAAATATGCAGTTTTATTGCTCTCATATTCCCTAAAAATTGCCCTCCAATCTCCCGTTATATTTATACTCCTATACCCCTGATATTTTCCTGCTAGCGGATGATTGTTTAAAATCGGATTGAACTTGTCCGTCATAAATATCTCTAAACGACTGCGAAACGAAGCTTGCACTTTCTTGGGAGCTTTTTTGAGAGATTTAATAAACCTTTTTGAAAACTCAACCCTAATCACCTTTACTAATTATTTTATCTATGTATTCCAAAGCCTGGTCAGCGTTGTCAAAACTATAATAATCACCGCTTTCTCTTTCTCTTTCAGCTTCTTTTATTGCCTTAATTAAAAGCTCGCTCGGCTCTTTCCCAGTCAAACTAAAATTAACAGTTTTTGTTTTTATAAGCTGTCTCAAATAACCATTAATAAGAGAGCTCAAACTAAAACCAAGCTCAGAAGCAATCTTTTGAGCTTCGGCTTTTACCTTAGAATCAGTTTTTATATTAATTACCGCTGTCTTCATATACACTTAGTATACACTATATAAACACGATATCAAAAAAACATTTATTTTGATATCATCTACTCAAATGATCATCACCAAATCCAAGCCTTTCACCAAAGACGAAATCAAAAAGCTCAAAGAGCAGTACGAAGTTTATATAAAAACCGTAATAGATCTGGAAAGAAAGATTTGTTCAGCAGGCATGGACAGACACTTCGAAGGAGAGCAAATACTGCTTGAAAAAGGATCCAACCAAAGCAACATCTGGGGAGGGGGCATAGACCTAAAAACAAAAGAAATTGACTTTAATTCATTCATCAATATTCGTCCAAAAGACGGCAACACAAGAAACGACATCCAGGACGAAAAAATCAGAGAACAATACAAAAAACTCACAGAATATTTTTTTAACAAAATCTTGTGACAGAAACACAAATCCTAATAGGTTCACTTTCAAACGATCTCTTTAGAGTTGCCAATTCAACACAACGAGGGTCAACGCAAGCAGCAACCAGGTTTGTCCAAGAATCCAAACGCTGGGCCACACCACTTCAAAGAAAAAAAGTGGCAAAATACATCAAAAAAATCGCACAAGAGATCTCCTCCCGAAAAGATGGTACAGTTTCAATGCAAGAAGCTGAGCGATACTTGGTTTATGGAATACTGCTACAAAACTACGCACTACACCATTCAAAATAACATGCTCCTATTCCTCTTGAACCAATAAATCCCTCAACTCCGAAGGTAAAATAGGCTCTCCACACTTTCTCCAATAATCACCCAGCGACTCCAGTCCGCAAATAAAATCCTCGCGAATTTCCTCACACTCTTTCTGCCCATTTATTACAATCAACTTTCTTTCTTCCAGCGTCCTTCCCATTCTCAACTCGTTCGATACAAATTTTCCAACACCCCACTCACTGGACTTCACCTGAACCCCAACCTTTACCTCCTTCCCTTCTTCACTTTTAAGACACACAACCAAGTCTTTGCCCTTCAAATCCTCCCAATCACCACAAACCGTCTCCCTTACCGAGTCTACAATACCCAAGCTCTCAAGCACCTCCGCAACTCGCCTTACTGAATCACGACCCCTCTCAATGGCACAACCATACTGCTCTCTCTGAGCCGCCAGTCTTTTTCGTTCTTCTATCTCCTCCAGCCTGTCAAGAAACCCATCTCGTGTTACTCCAGGATTCTCTGCAACCACATCTATCATATCCTGAATATCACACTCAATATTCATAACACAAATATTATATACCACCCAAGGCAAGAACTATTTCACTTCTACTTCTTTTTAAAAAGATCGGCAATAATCTCATCAAGAGGAGTTGAAAGAATATCAATGTCATAGAGGTCGTACTTTGACGTTATCTTGTCCATAATTTCAGGCATATTGTCCGCCGAAACCCTTATCACATAATAACCATCGCCCGTCTCAACAACAGCCCCGTATCTCTCCATTGTCTGGCGTTTGGGCATTCTTTTAAAGATAAATTTAAGATATTTTTCTTTAACATATTCACCAGTTAAAGATTCAAGAGAATTATCATAAACAATCGATCCCTTGTTAATCACAATCACGCGATCACACACCTTCTCGACATCAGACATATCATGACTTGTCAAAAGGATAGTTATATCCGACGTCTTCTGGATATCGCGAAAAAAGGTTCTAATTTTTTGCCTGGAAATTATATCAAGACCTATTGTCGGCTCATCCAAAAACAAAACTTCCGGATCATGAAGAATTGAAGCAATGATTTCCATTTTCAATCTTTCACCCAGTGAAAGCTTTCTAACACGCACATCCAAAAAGGGTACTACATCAAGCATTTCTGTTAGCTCCTTTATTTTTTTGTTAAATCTGGAACTACTAATCTGATAAATACCTTTATGAAATTCAAAAGTTTGCCTGGGTGTCAGATCCCAAGCAAGACCGGTCTTGTTTCCCATCACAAGTGCAATCTTACTTAAAAACTCCTTCTTTCTGTCAAACGGAAAGTGTCCCAAAACCTTTACTTCTCCGGATGTCGGATAAATCAAGCCCGTTAACATTTTTGTCGTCGTAGTTTTGCCCGCCCCGTTCGGCCCGAGGAAAGCAACCGATTCGCCCCTCTTAATTTCAAAGCTAATATTGTTAACCGCCACAACTTTCCTAAAAGACGGGTAAAACATGTCTTTCAAAAAACCCGACCTGTTCTTAACTTTAAATTCTTTTAATAAGTTCTTAACGTAAATTGCCATAAAACTAATTCTAAACTATGAAGATGCTGACGAGTAGGATCTAAGAGCCAGCTTCCAAACCACATTCATAATCACCAAAAAAGACAACGCCACCAAGGCAGATAGAGTCAACATCGGCAAAGCCCGCGACTTCCCAAGCATAACCGAAGTTGCCACTCCGGTCGAAATCAAAACAGGAATAAAAGTCGTAAACAAAGTCCGAAGCTGTATTCCAAAACCTTCAAACGGAACCGTCTTGCCCACATTATGTTCAAAATGACCACTCATATCTAAAAGGTTCGAGCTTTCCCCCAGCCAAAAAACAGGAATTGTAAAAAGGAAATGAAAAACGTGAGCACTCATTATCCCAAGAAAAACAATAACAAACCCGACAAAAAAATTTGCAGCAGACAGATTAAGCTCAGCCCAATTCATATACAGCCCCAGAGCGACCATCGGCGGAAGCCCGTCACGAATTATTGTAAACACTTTAAGTTCCCTAAAGGTAACATAAAAAAGCGATGGCACGGGCTTAACCAACACAAAATCAAGACTGCCATTATTAACATCCCTTATTAAACTCGGCAGAATTGAATAATACAACCAACCACTCAAATAAAATCCAAACTGTCCAACAAACAAAAATAGAAGCATCTCATTCCTGTTATATCCCGCAATCAAATCTGTATTCGAATACATAATATTAATAAAAAGAATCATGGAAACTGTATAAAAAAATGTAGATAAAACATTTGCCCAGTTTTCCGTCCAATAGGCTGTTTCCTGCTGAAAAGTAAAAACCAGGCTTGCCCTTAATATCCTTAGTCTGAGGCTCAAACCCTGCCTAAATTCCGATAGCTTCATATCTTTTTAATGAATAACGCCAAAAAACTTTCGCGCCAAAACCCAATAACACTGCCCAAAAAAGGCCAATCAAAATGTCCACAAGAACCTGAGAGTCAATAAAAACGGTACTTAAAGCATTAGTTGGGCCGTAAACAATACTTGGGAACGGAGTCAATCTGACAATTTTTCTAAGCGAATCCGGAAATAAATAAAGCGGAGCAAGAGCCCCCGAAAAAATTCTGCCCACATGCTCAACCGAATTCCTAATCCCGGAAGCCTCTGTAAAATGAAAACAAATCGATGCCAACAATATATTATAGGAAAAGGCAATAACAAAAGCATTCACAAAAAACACAACAAAAAGCATGATCGAAACTGCTGAAGCCGGAGGGCTAATAACAAGCCCCACAGTAATATTCACTAGAGCCAAAACAATTCTCAACCCATTTTTCCCTAAAGCCGAAAAATAGGTGGTAGGAATAATGCTCACCGGTTTAATAAGCAGGTTGCTTAAAGTCCCATCTTTGATCAGTCTGCTCAAATGACTGCTCAATAAACCCCACTTGGCCATCACCAGATCACCAACACCAATAGCAATAAAAAAATACGACGCAATATCCTTCACTGAGACAGGCTCGGGAGAATTTTTAGCAACAAGCGACCACAAAAATATCAAAAAACCAATCTCGAGAAATCTTTTAACCAAACCCGCCAATATCTCAAACGGATAAGCAAAAAATCTCAAAAACCTAAATTTAAATATATTCCAATAAATCATCTGACTATTTTTATCCTTTAAATCATCCCGTCCATCTGTTAAAATACACCCCTAAGAGGTGGTATATTTATGCTTTCATCATCACACACCACACCCACAAAAGAAAGGGGGCGATATCAATCACATTATGGTAGTTGTCAAAAAACAACGAGGAGAATCAGACGAAAAACTCATTTCTCGCTTCAGGAAGAAAGTTCTAGCGAGCAAGCTTCTATTGGAACATAAAGAGCGTTCCCGCCACAAAAAAGATTCAGAAAAAAGAGCAGAGAAAAAAAAGAGAGTAAAGTTTCTCATCGAGCTCGAAAAGCAGAAGAATTATTAAATAGGAAAGTTTTTACAAATTGTTTCCTGTGGTAATCGGTTTGTCCGTATTTTAATAAGGCTTTCAAATGCTCAGCGGTTCCATATCCCATATTTTTGTACCAACGATATGCGGAATATTTGGGCATTTTTCCAACGTCGCACAATATCTTATCCCTATGGACCTTCGCTATTATAGAAGCCGCCGCTATAGAAAAAGCTTTCCCATCTCCCCCAATAATTGAAGTAAGCCCGCCCTTATACCCTTCAATTCTTCCATTGCCATCCAAAAGCACATGGCCCACTTCAACCCTCAAGCCCTCAAGCGCTCTCCCAAAAGCCAAATTCAGCGCCCCCTTTACCCCTAACTCATTGACTTCTTCCACACAAGCCTCTCCCACACTCCAGGAAAGCGCATTTTTTTTAATCCACAAACTTGCCACCTCCCTGCTCTTTCGGGTAAGTTTCTTGCTGTCATCAATCCGCACCCCACTTTTACCATACACTCTCCAAATCCCAGGAGGAAAAACAACACCCCCACAAACCAAAGGCCCCGCAAACGCTCCCCTCCCCACTTCGTCCAATCCGGCAACCAAAAGTCCCCCATCCCAATACCGCTCTTCAAACTCAAACCCAACACTCATATTAAACATATTAACACCTTTAAATGTCTTTTACTTTCAAGTTCTTTATGCTATACTTTCGTGCGTCAGTCAGGTTTTTTCTTCTCACTCATGAACAAAGTATTTTCATATCTAAAAGAAGTCAAAAGCGAACTTACAAAAGTGGTCTGGCCCAAGCGCGATGAGGTTATAAAATTAACTCTCGTTGTTCTTATAATCTCCGCAATTGTTGGCGGATATGTGGGAGCACTTGACTATATATTTACAAATCTATTAAAAACAATTCTCACTCAATAAAATAATCATGAACAAACCAACAAAACAAACCCACTCGGAAGGAGTTTTTGAAAAAGGTACGGGATCAAAAAAAATCCCCGGCCATATTATAATAAACAAAAAGGAAAATAATAAAGCAAAGTGGTATGTCGTCCACACCTCCTCGGGACACGAAGCCCGTGTGGCAGAAACTCTCCGTCAAAGGGTGGAAACCATGGATCTAAAAGAAAGCATCTTTGAACTCCTCATCCCCACTCAAGACAAAGTTGTTATCCGTGGAGGCAAAAAGCAAAACATAAAAGAAAAAATCTTCCCGGGATATCTCCTCGTTAAAATGATCCTAAACGACAACTCCTGGCTGGCAGTCAGGACAACTCCGGGAATCACGGGGTTTGTGGGAGTCGGAAACAAACCCACCCCTCTTGCCGAATCCGAAGTTATAAACATTCAAAAATTCATTTCCTCCCCCGCACCCAGATTCAAAACAAAACTCACAGTTGGCGAAGCGGTCAAAATCACGGACGGGCCTTTCAGTGACTTTTTGGGTACAGTTAGCGAAGTAGACGAAATAAAAGGAAAAGTAAAAGTTTCAGTTTCAATCTTCGGCCGGGAAACTCCCGTGGAACTCGACTTTCTCCAGGTTACAAAAGTCTAAAACACTGTTATGTACGACAAAGAAACCAGACCCAAACCACTAACCTCAGAAGAAGAAAAAGACCGCCTAAAAGTCGCCGAGCAAATCGAAAAAGCAGCTATAGAAAACGATCCAAACACTGTAAGCAGACTCAGGCAACAACTCATAGATGCCGCAAAACAAGGAATAATCAGTCGTGAAACAGTAGTCGACACCGCTCTCCCTCCTGCTATTCCTTCAAAGAACCCTCCATCCCCAGATTCCCGATCAAGTCGGGAATGACAGGGTACACCCACTGTCACTCCCACCTCCCACTGTCACTCCCCCTCATTGCCACCCGCCCCCCATTGTCATTTCCGCTCCCTCTTTGTCATTCCCGCGGAAGCGGGAATCCAGAGGGAATGACACTTTGTCTCCTAGATTCCCGATCAAGTCGGGAATGACACACACTTGTCATTCCCGCGAAACCTGTCCCCAGTGAAAACGGGGAGCGGGAATCCAGAGGGAATGACAGTAGGAAAAGTCGGGAATGACAGGGTATATCCATTGTCATTCCCGCCCCCCATTGTCATTCCCGCGGAACCTGTCCCCAGTGAAAACGGGGAGCGGGAATCCAGAGGGAATGACCTTTGTCTCCTAGATTCCCGATCAAGTCGGGAATGACACACACTTGTCATTCCCG
>CAYRCU010000009.1:0-758 GCA_964422865.1 uncultured Gammaproteobacteria bacterium | reverse complement strand
CGAAACCTGTCCCCAGTGAAAACGGGGAGCGGGAATCCAGAGGGAATGACCTTTTGTCTCCTAGATTCCCGATCAAGTCGGGAATGACAGGGTATATCCATTGTCATTCCCGCTCCCCATTGTCATTCCCCCTCATTGCCACCCGCCCCCCTTTGTCATTCCCGCGAAGCCTGTCCTCGGTGAAAACGGGGAGCGGGAATCCACCCTCAAACCTTTACAAACATATATCCAGGCGCTAAAATACTTGCACCTCGTTGACACAAATCACACGAGGTAGATGTAGCACATCGAAGGCTTCTATATTCCCTTCCACGCTGCACTAAAAACACAAAGTAAAAAATGGCTGCAAAAAAGGTAAAAACAGTAGTAAAGGTAAATTTAAAGGGTGGCGAAGCTAACCCGGCTCCTCCCTTGGGCCCAATTCTAGGACAGCACGGCGTCGCCATCATGGACTTTGTAAAAGCATATAACGACAAAACCTCAGACAAACGCGGCCAGGTTGTCCCCGCAGTAATCACAATCTACGAAGATCGGTCATTCGACTTTGAACTGCGCCTTCCTCCGGTAAGCGAAATGATTAAAAAAACCTTAAAAATCAAAAAAGGGTCGGGAGCAACCCCGCGCGAAACCGCAGGCACCCTAAGCCTCTCACAAGTAGAAGAAATCGCAAAAGAAAAATTGGCAGACTTAAACACCGATGACATCGAAGCCGCAAAGCGCATTGTAGAAGGAACAGCCCGTTCCATGGGAGTAAAAAT
>CAYRCU010000008.1:0-35994 GCA_964422865.1 uncultured Gammaproteobacteria bacterium | reverse complement strand
CAGGCTCCCTCACCTACACCACAGCAGATGCCTGGAACTTTACTGGTGGAAATGTGGGGATCGGGACAACCAATCCAAGTCAAGAACTATCCGTTACTGGAAGTGTCATGGTTTCACAATACATGTACCTCAATTCTCTTTCTAACTACCTTACTGGAAGCGGAGCTAACCTTTATCTTGGTTCAACCAATGGCAATGTCTATCTCAGAAGTGGCTCCGGGGACACCATGTTCTTGTCCTCCACCAACAATGTAGGCATTGGCACCACCTCCCCCCAATCAAAACTGGACGTAGAAGGAGGAGTAGCAATTGGAGCCACCTATTCAGGAACAAGTGTGGCTCCAACAAATGGTTTGATTGTTGAAGGAAATGTTGGGATTGGAACTACTACACCAAGCGCCAACGCCAAACTAACTTTACTTGAAGCATCATTAAACCCCATTAGCGGAGCCGGTGGAGATTTACTCCACCTAGTTGCTGATGCTCCCGCCATTCGCTTTGGAGAAAACAGCGCCAACACTCAAGCCGGCATTGCCGCTGATAACGGTAAACTTCGTCTCATGTCTGGAACAGGTCGTGACCTTACCCTAGGCACAGATCTTGCTGATAACGCGGCTATTTATAGTGGAGGCACTGCCCAGATAACTATTAAGGCAACAACCGGCCTCGTAGGCATCGGCACAACAGCACCGGGATACAAGCTGGATGTATCAGGAACATTAAATGCTACAGGAGCTGCAACCTTGGGATCTACCTTGGGGGTTACAGGAGCTGTAACACTTTCAAACCTGACAACAGATGGCCTTGTGACAGTTTCTTCAGGACTTCTGGGCAGTACCGCAACCATAGATTCCTCATACATTACAGCAGACTCCCTTGACTGGAGTGAGTTCACGGACTCAATGACCCTGGATGCCACAACAACAATTGACATGGACACAAACAGCGCAGACTTCAACTTTGACGGTGGAACTCTCTACATAGATAACGCTGGTAAAGTGGGGGTGGGGACAACCTCCCCCTCCTCCACTCTCCATGTAGCAGGAGATGTTTTGTTCCAAAATGCTTCTGACTCCACCACAGCCTTTGAGGTGAAAAATTCCTCAGGAACTTCACTCTTTACTCTTGACACAACAAACTCTCTTGCCAGTGTTCAGGGAGCAAACACAGAAGCCACCCTGGGAAGTGAACTGGTAACAAATGGTGGCTTTTCTTCAGATCCCTCAGGTGACTGGACATATTCAGGCAACTGGGCATATGACTCAGGAAACGCAGAGATGGACTACACAGGCAGTAGTGGAGCCGTGGAAGCTATTTCCATAACACATGGAGGCACGGGCTATTCAGTGGATGATGTAGTTACTCTGGGTGAAGGTGGGGATGCCACAGCCACGGTAACAGCGGTGGATGGAAACGGCAAAGTAACCGGTATCTCCCTCACCTCAGGAGGGACAGCATATATTCATAGTACCTCCGTCTCCACCACAGGAGGCACAGGTTCAGGATTGGTCCTGGCAATAACAGACATTGCAGACGGAGACACCCTCTCCCAGGATGTAGGGGTATCAAGCGGCAACACCTACCAAGTCGTCTTCACCATTAAAAACGAAACAGGCAATGGAAAGCTTAGAGTCTCCCTGGGTGGAGTAACAGCAAGTGCCATTGAAGGCAACCAAACCTCATATACCGCAACCATAACCACCACAGGTACAGGATCACTTACCTTCACCCCCACAGCAGACTTCACAGGAACCATAGATGATGTCTCGGTAAAACTAATCACAGGCTCCTCTCCCGCTCTGGCCTTAAATGCTTCCGATGGCAACCTGGGACTGGAAGTGAGGACCGGAGGCAGTGGCCTAAACAACATCCTCCTGGGAGATGATGCAGGGCTCTCCCTAACCAGCGGCAACAACAACTTCTTTGCAGGCCGCCTGGCAGGAACCAAAACCACCACTGGATCCTCTAACAACTTTTTGGGGCGTGAGGCTGGGAGGTACAACACCACAGGAGGGGGCAACAACTTTTTAGGGTACTTGGCTGGGAAATACAACACCACTGGAAACTACAACAACTTTTTGGGGTACCAGGCTGGGCAGTACAACACCACTGGAAACTACAACAACTTTTTGGGATACGCAACTGGACAAAATAACACCACTGGATGGGGTAACAACTTTTTGGGACGTGAGGCTGGGCAGTACAACACCACTGGATACTCCAACAACTTTTTGGGGTACCAGGCTGGGCAGTACAACACCACCGGAGACTACAACAACTTTTTGGGGCGTGAGGCTGGGCAGTACAACACCACCGGAGACTACAACAACTTTTTGGGGTACCAGGCTGGGAAGTACAACACCACTGGAACCCACAACAACTTTTTGGGATACCGGGCTGGGCAGTACAACACCACTGGAACTAACAACAATGCCTTGGGATATCAGGCACTTAGGTATAACACCTCCGGTGATTTCAATAACGCCATAGGATATTTGGCACTCTTTAGCAACACCACAGGGGATCACAATAGTGCTCTTGGCGCACTCTCACTCGCATACAACACCACAGGGGATTACAATAGTGCTCTTGGGTACCAATCAGGCCAATACTCTCAAACAGGCATGGGTAATATTGCCATTGGTTATCAATCATTCGGATATGGCACAGGAAGTGCTTTCACAGGAGCAGATTACAACACTATAATAGGCTACCAAGCAGGGTACTCCCTGGGGCAGGATGATGACAAAAATGTTTTCCTGGGATACCAGGCAGGGTACTCCGAAACAGGCAGTAATAAGTTGTATATCGAAAACTCAAGCTCCACCTCTCCCCTTATTTACGGAGAGTTTGATAATGACATAGTAGGAATAAACGGAAAGCTGGGAGTAGGCACAACCTCCCCCACTGCCACCCTGGAAATCACTCCTACTGACATAAATGCCATAAGGATAAATCCATACAGCACTTCCGCGGGCAACACGGGAGGTCTTCAATTTATGGAACTTGCAGCGAACGGTACAAACTTTGTCGGCTTCAAAGCTCCGGACAACATAGCGGCAAACGTCACTTGGGTTCTCCCCAATGCAGATGGCTCAAACACCCAAGTGCTTTCTACAGATGGTGCAGGCAACTTAAGTTGGACCAGCGCCGGCGGCACAACCTACTGGTCAAAATCAGGGACCGACCTCTCCCCCACAACAGCAGGAGACGACATACTCTTAAACTCAGGGGAAACACTCACCATCTCAGACATGACAGCCGGATCCATCATCTTTACCGGGGCAAGCGGACTCCTCTCCCAGGACAATTCCAATTTCTTCTGGGATGATTCAACCAACAGATTAGGAATAGGCACCACCACTCCAGGCGGAAGACTTGACATTTCCTCCTCAGATACAACCGGACCTGATTTCAACATCACAAATACCGGAGTGGTCACAGGAACAGTAGCCCAAATCACAGCAGACTCACTTACCACCGGCACCGCCTTTGATATTAGCGTCGACGCCCTAACTGGCGGTAAAGGTATATACATTGAATCAACCTCAACCGCACTAACAAGTGGCAGCCTTGCCAGTCTTTATTGGAACCCGAGTGGGTCAGCAGAAATTTATGCCACAGGAGATCTATTCAAAATTGATGTAGGACAATTCGGAAACGTAGGTAATATACTAGCGCTTTACGATAATGGGTCTGAGGTATTCAGTGTCGACCAAGCCAAGATAACCTCCGCCCTGCCGCATGAGTTTACAGCCGCAGGTGACGTTAGCATTGCATACGACATAGACTTCACAAATCAAACAAGTAGCTACATTAAATCCGACGCACCGCTATATATTGAAGTAGGAGAAAGCTTTGAAAGCAACAACCTAACCCTTAGAACCTCAAACAGCGGAGATATTCTCCTTGACGTTGGCACGGATGGTGCAACTATTTCCCAGGGTCCGTTTTCCCTGGACGGCCAGGAAACCCTCACCGTAAACGACACCACTCCCGATGTTTCCGGCGGCTCCCACTTTGTATCGGCAAACACAGCCTCAACTGTAATCAGCGATTTTGATGCTGGAAGCGGCACACTTAATGCAGGACATTTGTTGATTGTAGAAGTGGGCGACGCAAACACCGACTTTGACTGCACCAGCTCAGGCCTTAACTGCGGAAGCACAGACATCACAGCCACTGCCGCAGGTGATATCTTAACCTTTATCTATGACGGAGCCGACTGGAACCTAATTGGCTACATGGATGCTTCAGCCGACAATTCAGGTGGTGCTGACGTTGCCGAGCTATTCCAAAGCACCGAAAACCTGGAAGCAGGAGACATCGTAAAAGTTGACCCGAATAATCCAATCCAAGTGGTAAAAAGCGACAAAGCCTACCAATTTACCGCAATCGGTGTAATCTCAACCGACCCGGGACTTACCCTCGGCGACGAAGGATATCCGGTTGCCCTAATAGGTCGAGTACCCGTAAAGATTTCTGATATTAACGGACCAATAACCGCGGGTGACCCAATCACTTCATCCGATATCCCGGGCGTGGCAATGAAGGCAACTCAACCTGGCTCAATCATAGGTACCGCACTTGAAGATTGGGATCCTGCAAGCGGAACCGATACTGTAACTATATTTATAAACCCAACCTGGCACGAGCCGGCCGAAACTTCACTGGCTGAAGACGGCACAGTTTCGGAAACCGATCTAATGCTCATGACTTCCCTATTTAGTGAGCAGGAAGGTCAAATGACCCTAACAATAGACAACATAAACACAAATAATCTGACTGTGCTGGGAGACACACTTCTTGGCGACACCGTAATTAGCGGAAGCTTAAGCGTGGGCAGCATTATATTTGATTCCGCCAATAATAGCATCGACACAATCGGAACATTCTCTATTCAACCTATGGCACTGGGGAATATCGAATTTATGGGTGGACTGGTTGAGATTGATACCGAAGGAAATGTAATTGTAAACGAAATAACAGCCAACAAATATAATGTTGCCGGAGCCTCAGCAGGGTCCGACACGATAAATGCAGGAAACTCCAGTGTCTATGTTTCAACAAACCAAGTTTCTGAAAACTCACTTATATTTGTAACTCCAAAAACAGTAACTGATCTAAATCTGGCAGTTACAACTAGATATGCAGGTGACGGCTTCACTGTAGAAATATCCCAAACCGCTGAAGTTGATATCGAATTTGACTGGTGGATTATTGATCGCATCAGCGATCAATAATATCAAGAAGCAGGTATCACGTATTAAGAATGATAAAACATGTTAAAAAGAACACATAATACTAAACACTACATACTAAATACTCTCAGGCGCTTGCGCCTGAGGACTTGGATAGCACTGGGCCTCATTCTCATTCTTGCCCCAATAATAGTTCTCGCCGCCTTCAAGCCCGCAAACACAAAAGCCGACTGGTGGGATGACAATTGGACGTATAGAAAAAAAATTGAAATACAAAACGGAAAAGTAGCAGGCTCATCGGATTTTACGGACTTCCCAATCCTCATCAACGAATCAAGTGACGCCGACCTGGCGGCAGCCGCGCAAAGCGATGGAGATGACATCGTCTTTACCGATGTAAACGGCAAGAAACTAGCACACGAAATCGAAAGCTACAACAGCAGCACAGGAGCACTCACGGCATGGGTTAAAATTCCCACGCTGCCAACCTCCACAGATATGGTAATTTACATGTACTACGGCAATGCCTCCGCCTCAAACCAGCAAAAACCGGGGGATGTTTGGGATGAAAACTTCGTCCTGGTGCAAAACTTAGAAGAAACCACCACAGGGAATACCGACTTTAAAGATTCAACTTATAACTTCAATCATTCCTCCACAGTAACCATTGGAGGAGTCGGATCAGATGCAGATGCTGCCGGAAAAGTAAACGGTGCAGTACAGTTTGACGGAACCGACGACCAGCTCACCATTCCGGACTCAAACAGCCTGGACCTTACAAACACCGGCACATTAGAGTTTTGGGTATCAGCCGACACGGTTACCGCCAGCGAAACCAGTTTCGGCACTTGGACCGCCGTTACTACCCCGGACAACACAGATTCATCCGACCCCAATGATGGTGTTGATACCACTGTTGTTGGCGACAAGCTTTACTATGCCGCTTTTACCCATGCTGGAGCAACTAGCACTTTCAAAACCGCCTATTCCGATCTTGATGGCACTAATTTCTCAGGCTGGACCACACAAACCGACCCAGGTGGTATGGGAGCGAGTGAAACTGCCAGCAACGCCATCGATTCCGACGGCGACAAACTCTACTACGCAGTCTACGCACAAAATACCGCAACTGAAACCTTCAAAACCGCCTATTCTAATCTGGACGGCACCGGCTTCTCAGGCTGGACCACACAAACCGCCCCGGACGGCTCCGGCGGAAGCTCCGACTCCACTATAGACATGGTAATAGTTGACGGAAAGATGTACTTCGCTTCATACATCACAGACGGCTACTGGGACACAGATAACCAGGTTGGCAACACCATTGTCTATCAAACCGCGAGTGCCAATCTAGACGGCACCGGCTTCTCAGGCTGGACCACACAAACCGCCCCTGCAGGCGGCACTAATGCCAGCCGGCAAACCGTAAGCACAGCAATAGAATCCGACGGCGAGAAGCTCTACTACGCCGCCTTCACATACGAAGGATTAACTGAATATTTCTACACAGCCACTTCTGATCTTGATGGCACTAATTTCTCAGGCTGGACCAGCCGCACGGCACCGGACGGAGCTGACGATGGTGATTCCTCTTTTATTGACATGACCATAGCCGGCGGCAAGCTTTATTACGCCGCCTACCTTCACGACGACACCACCACCGCCTATCTCACAGCTAATATGAACTTAGACGGCACCGGTTTCTCAGGCTGGACCACACAAACCGACCCCGGCATTGCCACCACCAATCGAGACGGCACCTCACCAAGCCTTTCTACCGACGGCAAAAAACTTTATTATTCAGCCTTTGCCAACTGCCAGCCCGGAGACGCTGCCTGCTCCAGTGTAGACGACGCACTCAAAGTAACCTCTTCCTCAATAACAAACCATCCCGTTATCTCCAAATCGGGAGCCTATGAGCTAATTCAAACCTCAACCGGCTTTGTCTTTGATTGGGAAGGATCTCCCAAATCATTCGGTGAAATTAGTACAAGCACACAAACCCACATTGCTATCACCCACGACGGCTCGGCCATGAAGTACTACATAAACGGCGTGTTGCAAAGAGAGCAAGACGTAACCACTGACTTTGCCGTTAACGTCAATGATCTTCTCATAGGCGGCAATTCATCAAGCTATTTTGACGGAATCTTGGATGAGATAAGAATTTCCAAAACCGCCCGGTCAGCCGACTGGCTGACAACCAGCTACAACGCTCAAAACTCCCCCAGCGGAACCTTTTACACCTACGGAAGTGAGGAAGTAGGCCCCGATGCAATCGCATACTGGAAGTTTGATGAAGGCGTGGATAACATCTGTTCAGGGGGCACAAATGATGTGTGCGACAGCACACAAAATGCTAATGACCTAGCCAAAACCAACGCCACCTGGGAAGCAGAAAAGTTTTGTATAAGTGGAAAATGCTTGGAGTTTGATGGATCAGGTGATTACTTAACAAACGGAGCCGACGACAGTGATTTTGATTTTGCGGCAACGGATGATTTCACCATCAGTGGATGGTTCAAGCATCCCAACATTTCAACAAACTCCGACTATTTATTAACTAAATCACAAGGTGGAACTAATGCCGGATATAAGGTCTACATGGACTCTTCCGGGTATATTGTATTTGCAATTGATGATGATGCAACTTGGGATCCTGACGACTCAGTTACCAGCTCAGGCGCAAGTATGGTCCTCGACGACAATAAATGGCACCACTTCTCAGCTATCAAAGACGGAACAACCGGAATATATCTCTACATCGACGGCGTGCAAGTTGATTCTGATACAACAATTGCAGCCACAGGCACCTTGGCAAATGATGACTTTCTGTACATAGGAATTGATGACGACGGCATCAGTAATAGTTGGGATGGTTTTTTGGATGAATTAAAAATATACAGATATGCCAGAAGCGCCGCCGAAGTGAAAGTTGACTACACCAAAGGGGCCCAAGTTCTAGGAGCAAAGACTCAAGAATGGCTAAGTGAAGGATTAATAGGATACTGGAACCTGGATGAAGCCAGCGGAAACGCAGCAGACTCAAGTGGAAACGATCTAACACTTACAAATAACGGGGTAACAACCTACGTCGGAGCCAAATACGGAAACGGAAGCGAACACGTACCGGCTTCAAGCCAATACCTTTCAACAGCAACTACTATTTCCGGCGTAAAATCGGTCTCTTTCTGGGTAAACCCCGACACTACCACTAATTATTATATAAGTTTGACCTCCTCAGCGTACATAACCTCAAGCTCCGGCACATTATCTGCAACAGGTTTCACCAATCCAACGATTTATGTCAATGGAGCAGAATCAAGCACAATTTCAGCAGACAGTTGGCAACTAGTAACCGTAACAGACGAAACAGCAATAGATGCAAACCAGTTTTACTTGGGGAAACAAGACACCAACTACTTTGACGGGACAATGGATGAAGTTCGCCTCTACAATCGTACTCTCTCCCCCGGCGAAGTCTCCGCTCTATACAACTGGGCGCCGGGACCTGTAATGGAATGGAAACTGGATGAAAATACCGGAACAACAGCATTTGACAGCAGCAGTTACTCCAATAACGGCACCGTAACAAATGCCACTTGGACTACAGGTAAATTTGGAGCGGGACTAAATTTTGACGGTGACGGAGATCTGGTTACAAGAGCTGATGATGATGACCTTGATTTCACAGCTTCCCAAAGCTTTACCGTTGAAGCTTGGATAAAGCACGACACCGCCTCCGCCCTGCAAACAATCGTCGAAAAATACGAGAGCGTCGGAGCAGACGGCGGCTACATCCTGCGCATGGAATCTGACGGAGACATTACTTTTGGAATCGATGATGCCAACGGAAACTATGCAGACGACACCGTTACCTCAACTGCAGCCACATATGATGATAATTCCTGGCACCATGTCGTAGGAGTCAAAAACGGAACCTCAAGTATAAGCCTATACATTGACGGTGAGTATATTGGCAGTGACTCAACTATTGGCAGCACCTCCTCCCTGGCCAACGACGATCCTCTCTATGTAGGCATAGCCGGAGACGGCGCCAGCAACGACTGGAATGGCCAGATTGACAACATAGTTATCTATAACTACGCCCGCACTCCACAACAAATTGTTAAAGACTTAAACGCCGGCCATCCCACTGCTGGCTCCCCAATTGGCAGCCAGCTTGCCTATTGGAAATTTGACGAAATGGCCAAAGACACAGCCTACGATAGTGTCGGCTCAACAAACGGAGACCTGGCAGGCTCAGGAACTACTTGCCCCGCTTCGGGAACCAACGCCTGCCCCACCTGGACAACTTCAGGTAAATTCAACTCTGCCCTCAGCTTCAGTGCTGATGATACCGTCAAAATCGGTGATCCAATTGCCATGCAATTAGAAAGTGGCGAAGCCCGAACTTATACCGCTTGGATAAAAACCTCCACTACGGCACAAATGAGCATCGTCTCTAAACAAGGACCTTCTTCTCATCCTATTGGCTCTAACGTCTATACCGGCGCCGACGGAAAAATCTACTTCTCTATCATCGGCGCCGGCGGAACAAACTCACTCGAAATCAATACCTCTTCAAGTGTAAACTATTCCGATAACAACTGGCATCACATCGCTGTCACCTACGACGGGTCCAAATCAGCTTCAGGCGCCAAAATCTACGTTGACGGCATCTCCAGATCCCTCACCATAACCTCTGACGATCTCACACAAGATAGCGATGAAGACGGCTACGATATGCACATCGGCTCCAGAGGAGCAACCGACCAGTTCTTCACCGGCACTATTGATGAGGTTAAAATATATTCTTCTGCGCTGACACCGGAGCAAATTAAAATCGATTACAACACAGGATCTGCTGTAAATTATGCAACCGGACAAGACGAGGCCGACAATTTATCGGACGGATCCGGCAATGCCCCAACCGGATACTGGCCCATGGACGAAAATACCGGCACAAGCACCACCGCCGACAAATCAGGAAACGGAAACGACGGAACCTTAATCAGCATAACCGGCGATGCCTGGGTTCCGGGCAAAGAAGGCTCGGCACTCAAATTTGACGGTAGTGCAGACTACATCTCCACAGGCCCCATCTTCCCCTACACCAACAACTTCACCGTTGAAGCTTGGATAAACACATCAAGTCTAACAAGCGGAATAATAGCAGCCCATTCCAGGGAAACAACTCAAGACGGTTTTAGGTTTGGTATATACAGCAGCGACAACAAACTCATATTTACCACTTGGGGCGTCAACGATTACATCCCCACCACAAGTAATATGATTAGCGCCAACACTTGGCACCACGTGGCGGCAGTAATGGACACAAGTAACGACGTAAGTTTCTACGTAGACGGTAAATTTATAGAAAAAGTCACCTACACCACTCCTGCTACAGCTAACACCGATGATGATTTCTTTATTGGCGCCACAACACAAGCAGGCAGCCCAACCTTGTCCGGATTTTTCTCAGGAATCATTGATGAAGTCAAAGTCTACAACTACGCCCGCACAGGAGCTCAAATTGCCTATAGCTACAACCGCGGTGCTCCAATAGGACACTGGAAACTGGATGAATGTGAAGGTACCACCGCACACGATTCAAGTGGAAACAGAAATAATGGAACAATAACAATTGGTGGAACCGGCGATCAAACAGCAGTCGGAACATGTACGGGAAGCGCCAACGAAGCCTGGTATGACGGAAATACAGGTAAATTTAATCACTCCTTAGACTTTGACGGAGCAGATGATGTTGTTACTGTTACCAATGCAAGTGAGATAGATTTTGACGAGGCACTTCAAAATGCAGTTTCTTACTCTTTCTGGGTGTACGCCAACAGTGATGGCGAAGGAGATGCGGGAGAAATTTTTGAAAAAGGAATTGATAATTATTGCCGGACTGACAGTGAATCTGCAGGAAAGCTAGATCTGGAGTGTGAAATTGACCTTGGAACAACTGATGCCAACCTGAATCTATCAGGAATACTTAGTACTAACACTTGGCATCATGTGGTAATGACATATGCAGATGATGCTGATGATGAACTGACAATCTATGTAGATGGCATAAACCGCGGAAGCTCTACAGCAGGAGATGGAAGTCCAGCAGGCACAGATACCAGCGACTTATTGATTGGTGGTAGTAGTGACAATAACTTCGACGGACAAATTGACGATTTCCGAGTCTATAATTACGAACTTGGGGCTGATCAGGTTAAAAATATATATACAGGTGGAGCGGTAAGATTCGGCCCGTGAGTTGTGAATTATAAATAATATGAAGAGCGGTCAAACAAATAAAATCAAATCTTTCACACAACTAAATGCCTGGAAAGAAGGACACAAGTTGGTACTAACGCTTTATAAGACAACAAAAGAGTTTCCAAAGGAAGAAAAATACGGACTAGTTGACCAAATTCGAAGAGCTGCGGTATCGGTTGTTTCAAATATAGCGGAAGGCTTCAGTAGAGAATCTTACAAGGAAAAGGTTCAGTATTACGCCATGTCCAAAGGTTCCGTTACAGAAATACAAAGTCAGCTACTGATTGCCAGAGATCTGCAGTATATGGGCAAGAAAGAGTTTGATGAAGTTGCGGAACAGACAGTTGTCGTTCACAAAATACTATCCGGTTTAATAAAAAAATCAAAAACTCAAATCATGACTTAATTCCTAATTCATAATTCATAATTCGTAATTCGTAATTCATAATTCATAATTCATAATTCACAGTCCAAGCAGTTCAATAACAACTACTGCATAATCAGAAGATTTCTGGAACACTCCAGCCGCTTCATAATGTCCCGGCTCCACTGCCTTCTGCATAACAGCAACACCCGCATCCTCCCCGCCACCTCTTGTTGTCTTAATCTCAACTATCTCCGTAAATCCATTCAAAGGGGTGTGCGTGTAATGCCTGGTTGATACAGCCGACAGAATCATCCCAGAAGCCGTAAGATCAATCCCCAGGCTGTATGTTTCACTATCCCTGCCTCTCCTACATTTAGTATCAGAAACACCGTTGCTGTTTCTCGTAACAACTTTCCCAATAGGATTATTGGGATTTGTGCCCCTGTAGCTCAAAACGCTTATCACAACAGCCTTCAATTTTTTGCTGTCAAGCTCCGCCCCCACATATCCATCCTCCGAAGGAGAGCCGTATGCCCACCAAACCTCTGTCCTCGTCACCCCCCTGCCGCCGCACTGCTCTCCCGCCTTTGTCCAATTTAAGTTAAGACCCTCCATTTTCTTTACCACCCTGTTTGGCTTTGTTGACACAACAGCAACATATAGCAAATCCTCACCCGCCCTCACCTTAGATTCCGTCTTAACTTCACTAACCTTACCCTCATAACTCATGCCTCCCACCTGCCCCACATTTTCAATACTCACCTGCGCCTGCCCGGGGCCAACCTCACTTTCATCATCATCGTCGTCATCATCATCCGAAGTCGGCGTTGCCTCCGGTACATCTGGTGGAGCTGGAGCATCTCCGCTTCCTCCTATGGAAATATCCGAAGGAGTATAAGCAACTTCAAACACCTTCCCGGAAAGCTCAACCAGCTCAACATTCTCGCCCAACAAAGAAATACTTGTAGAACTGCCGGGTACCGCCGTACCTAAAACCTCAAACTTTAAAACCACCAAATCAAAAGCCCCCTGAGGAGGAGCGGAACCGGGCTCAAGAGCATAAGCCAAAGTTACCTTACCGGCTCTATTGGCATCAGAAACAGAAGATGTCTTTATAACCCTCGTCAGGTTATTGGGTTCACTCACACTCTTAAGTTTCAAGGTTGCAGGGTCAAAAGCAATCTCCATGTGAGAGAAAATAAGCTGTGAACCTGTGGGATCCACCAAGACAAACGTCTCAAAAGTATCCCCCGGCGAGGCTGTACCTTTGGTTGAGCGAAAAACTACCTTGGCTTTGTTTCCACCGGCAAACAATCTCCAATTTACTCCCTTTACTGCCAAAATTGCTGTAGCAAAAACACCCAGAACAGCAAACACCAAAAATGCTATGGATAACACTCGCCTCGCCCTTCTTATATTTTTAACTCCCATTTTATTATTGTATTACATAACCCCAACCCACATTCTTACCGGCACCCCATTTTGAGCTCCCATATGAGCTAGACCAGTTTCGACCGCAGATATCATCCCAAAAAACAAGCTGCCATGGATCATCCCCCTTAGCCCTCCAATTGCTGCCAAAGCGTCCGTCCTGAAGCGCAGAAACGGCTCGGCAAATCGCTGAGTCATCCTCATTGCGAATTGACATCCCCGCTCTATCCAAAATTCTGGCTCCCATAACCATTCCCTGCAAACCCTCCCAAGCATAACCAGTATATGTGGGGTTAACCTTGCATCCCCCGCCCCTTCTCATATCATCCGGAATAATTCCGTCAATATTCACGGTCCCACCGCAATTCTTGGTAGCCCCTTTAGGGTTAATCCACCGGGGCCTGCTCTCATCCCACTGCCAGCTCAAACTCCCGTATTTTTGCTGCAGCTTTTCCCCCTTTACTGTCCGTACAAAGTAATCCCGAACCTCACGCAGTTTAGCAGTGTCGCCCAAATAGCTGTAAATTGCGGTCAGCGAACCAAAACCATGTGCTCCCCAATTGTTTGGCCTCATCATAAACATCCCCAAAAGCGTCTTTTTGGTCTGGCTGCCTTTATACCCCTCTGCCATTTGCCTCATTTTAGCCTCAAAGGCTGGGGTATGATAGCCAATCAGGTCGGCAGAGACAGCATATGCTCCGGTTTCCCTTGCCCAAGCCAGGGTCCTGCCATTGGGGACAAAGTTCTCAATTTTCCTTAAAGCGTTAATAACTTTATTCCGATACACACTGTTCCCCGTTCTGGCATAAACTATGGCAGCCGCCAAAACATCTACATTAGTATTGTCATTTTGATCATCCAAATCAGGACTTGGATTAGTAGATAACCCGTCGGCAGCAGCCTTGACCACCCTCCAAGCATCCCCACTCATGGGTTTCTTTGCAAGCTCGGTCGGAGATGTCCACACACCCTTCACGGCAGACGGGATAAAAGTGGGGAAAGGAGTGGACGGAACAACAGTCGGAGTCGGCAAAGGCGTGGCAACCGGAGTCGGCAAAGGTGTAGCAGTAATGGGAGTAGGAGTCGGAATCGGAGTTGGAACTGAAGTTGGAGTCGAAGTCGGAGAAGGAGAAGGAGCAAAACCGTAGTTGGAAAGCCAAACAGAATAATCAATCCCGCTAACCCTTCCGTCACCATTAAAGTCACCCTCCAAAGAACCCTTATCCGTAAGCTTCAAATAATTATCATACCAAGTATCATAATCATCATTATCCACCCTGCCGTCTCCATTGGCATCACCCGGATAAAAGCTCTCAGGAGCCGCAGAAACCGTCGTGTACTGAATAACAAGCACCGGAGGCGAACCTGTTTCTTTTGAGCTAAAGTCCACCCCGTCCGAGCCTTGGGTATCAATTGCAAAAGAAAAAGTTCCACCCAAGTTCGAAAGTACCGCCTGAGTCACATCAACCTCAACATACCCCGTCTTTTCACCTGAATTCAGCGTAGCAAACGAATCCGACGAAAGCTGCGGACGGTTATTATAAGTAATTTTTCCTTCCGACCAATTGGCATCAGTGTAACGCAAATATTGAGTATGCCTCGACGTGTTGGTTACATTCAATCTCAGCCTGGCCGAGGCAATCTGCCTGCCTGAAAATGCACTCAAATCAAACTTAAAGTAGCTCATGCCGATAAACGGAGTCACACGCACACCCAACTTCTCGTGATCACCCATATTTCTGTCCGGCTGATCATTTCTCACGTAAACATCCGCTAAGGGCACAAGGCTCACAGTGTCAGCATCTTGAGGAAGCGTCGGCAAAGCGGTGGGAGCCAAAGTTGCGGGTACCGAAGTTGCAGACACCGGAGTTGCACTTGTGCTCGGTACAAATGTCGGCTCCGGCGTCAATACCGGGGAAACCGTGCTTCCTCCACGCGGGTTCCAACCGGTATCAATCGACAGATAAAGTCCACTCGCAATATTCTGCCAGGGGACCAGTTTATAATTTGATGAGCTCTCCCCCGAATTATTGCCGTCATGAGTCACAAAAAGCCCTTGAGAAAAAGAAGAGCCCAAGGGCGCACTCATCACATCAATTCCGTCAGAGCTTGAAGTGGAATCAATAGATCCATTCGAAACAACTCTAAATTCACCAATATAATCATTATTCCCCTCTCGCCTGTAAACATCAAAAGTACTGCTTCCCTGGCTTGAAGCTATCAAATAGCCCATACCTCCATCGGCATAGTACAATGTAACCCCCTCAATATCAGCTTTAAGATGGCCGCTTGTCGAATCCACTCTAGTGCGACCCGAGCCCCCCGTTGGCTCAGCCGAATATTTCCAAAGCGCCCTGTTCTCTTCTCCAACATACAAATAACCCAACTCATCATCAGCAACACAACCCTCCGTTTGAGAACCAACATCAAAAGTGCGCACGAGATTACCCTTTACTCGGCCCCCGGAACTTACAACCTCATACTGCTGCACTCTTCCGCTCTTGTCATTTGAAATAGCGTAAAAGCGGTCCGTCCGTGGGCTCCGGTACATACAAAATCCATAAATCTCACTCTTCCTGCCTGAAGTGGAAATTCTACCCACCGACTCCAGCCTCCTTTGGTCAACATTAACCCGATAACAATCAATAGACTGAGATGAGCGATTGGTCGCACAAACCAAATCCACTTTCTCACCACCAAGGGAAAAGTCATATCTTACATCAACATTGTTCATCTGCCCGTCAGCCAAATACTGAAGCCTCCTCCCCCTAAGATCATAGACCTCAAGCCCTCCGCGGCCAGTCTTATCCTTATTCGTTCCTATTATCAAGCTTAAACCGGGATCTGTGGGATGAAGCCAAATCGCAGGATCATCTGCCCTGTCCCCCGCAGTGGAAGAAACTGCATCCGTCTCAACAGTTGGCTTGACACCGACAGTACCGGTCGGGTAACCCGGAGAGGTTGTTGGAGCAGAACTGCTCTTACTAAAATTCCAAACCTTCTCAGGCGATGTTTTTCCGATCCGATACACGGAAACCGTAAAATCATTACCCGAAACGTCAACCAGCGCAAAACTATTATCAGACAGACAGTAATCAACCTCTCTCGAAGCTCTGCAGTCATGCTTGCCCGCCATTCCAGCCGCACCTGTAACAAATTGCTCAAACTCATGGGTCAACTTAGGAGCACGGGAACTATCCATATGAACATAAGCGGTCAGGTGCTCATGGCCATGGAAAGTAGCGGAAACAATCGGATGGTTGTTAATAACCTCAATAAGCTTAGTGGGAACGCTGGAAGCGTGGTTTGCAACATAATAAATAGGCCCATGGAAAAAGATAAAAGCGTGTGTTAGTCCCCTGCTTTCGGCAGCCGTAAGCTGGCGGTCAATCCAGGCCACCTGTGCATTGGTAATGCGATCCCCGTCGCCAAGCACATCAACACCGATAAACATGGCATTTTTATAATCAAAAGAGTAAGTTAAATCAGTGTTTAACTCCGCGTAATTAACGGCACCAATCCTGTTCGCCACACCGCGAATATCAAAAAAGCTCACATAAGTCGAGGTGCTCCCGGCATCATGATTACCGCGAACCGGAAAGGTAATCTCAGCCATACCATTACCCTTGCCCCCGTCCAAAGCTTCCCACCATCGGGTAAGACTTAGTTTGCTGACACTGTCAACAAGATCCCCGGGGTAAATAGTAAAGTCGGGATTTAGTGTCAGCGCAAAATTGGATAGTTCCCTAAACTCAGCCAAATGAGGCCTTGTGTCAGCCCATGAAACAAAACGAAAAGATGCCTGAGCCAGCACCTGGCCGGATGAGCCAAGAAAAATCGCGAAGGCAAATACTATACTAACAAAATATTTTTTCATAAATTAACGTCATCCTCGCTATAAACCGAGGCGGGAACATAATCAATAACCACATTAACAAACCCGTCCTCATCATTCACAACCGACAAGTGAACTAACCTGTCAAAAGAATCCCTGCCCGAAGCAAACTGAATCTCAGGATCCTTAACATCGGAAGGAAAAACCTCAAATCTAACCCCTTCTTTACCAAGACTATTCAAATACCAAGACATAACATCGGGAACCGTTCCCTCCACCTTATATGAAACCTGATAGCTTTTCTCACCCTCCTCTTCCGCTTTACTTCGCGAGCGAACCACCAAAGCTTCGGGGTATTGAGGCGTTTTCGGAAGATCAGGTACAAGTTCCCCCTGCACTTCAACAACACCCGCTTGTTCCTGTACCGGGAAAATCCGATTGTCCCCACTGCTCCCGTAATAAACCATAATCGCAAAAAAAGCGGCGACAATCACAACAGAAAGAAGAAATACAATCGTCAACTTAGACCTAAGAGCAGGCAGCACAATTTATTGTCCTTCGAATTACAACCCCTGTCAATACTCATATATCTCCTCTTCCTTAAACCAAAGCTTCCTCTCAAACTCCGCCTCCTCCTCCATTTTACCGAGCTCGAATATCCAAAATATCCACCACCGGAGTCTTCAGGTTCTCGCACCACCGAAGGTCAGTACTCCTGGTACACAAAGGTTTACCCATCAATTTTCTTGCCTTCGCATAAACCTCTACCTGCTTATTACAAAACTCCTCCAAATCATTCGGAGAAGAGGCTATATAAGTCGAAGTAGCCGCCAGATTACCTCTGTTATCATCTTCCTTTTCGTAAACCAACCGATACAATCCCCCACTACAATCTATTTCATACACAGCATCACGATCATTTAAAGGAGGAGGCCAAAGAGGACCCTCTCTCACATAATTCTGACTAGTCCACACCAACAAATATATCGAAACAAAAAAAACGGCCAACAGTAAAAAAACAAAACGCTTCTTTTTAAACCAACCAAACATCTTTTATACCAAAATCAAACTAATACTCATATATCTCCTCTTCCTTAAACCAAAGCTTCCTCTCAAACTCCGCTTCCTCCTCATTTCCGGAAGCATGCACTATCGTTCGAATCGGCCTGTTCTGAAG
Organism: uncultured Gammaproteobacteria bacterium; assembly: GCA_964422865.1. Lineage (GTDB taxonomy): Bacteria > Patescibacteriota > Microgenomatia > UBA8517 > UBA8517 > CAYRCU01. The sequence goes on along the minus strand of CAYRCU010000008.1, from coordinate 17,707 downwards.
CGTCGCCAAAACCGGAGTATCGGCCGAATAATCCCCCCTAATACTCCCCGGAGCAGCCTCTGTCACATTTGTAGAGCCAACCATTTTACGGGCAATCTCAATAGCATTTATTCCTTCAAACAAAATCGCAACAAGCGGACTCTCACTCAAAGCCTCCATATTCCAATGCCTCACCTTCTGACCGATCTTATAAGGATCCTTTGTCCCCAAAGACTCATTAGCATCAAAGCCAAACTTCTCATAATCCGCAAGTGTTCTCTTGCCAATCCCTGTCAAATACTCTCTTTCATTTTTGTAATGTTTTGCAACGTGGCCCTTGTTTACCCAAATCATCTTCATGGCTAATATTTTAAAACCTATTTTCTCAAATCTCGCCAGTATCTCACCAACAAGCCTGCGCTGCACACCATCAGGTTTAATCAAAACCACAGTCTTTTTAATAAATTTCTCCTGCTTCCTCATTCTTCTGTCACAAATATAACTCTACAATACAATTTTTTCAAATTCTCTCTCCGACTTGTGCGGCCCAATCACAGCCAAACTCATCCGCTCAGGGCTAAAAAGCCTCTTTGCTACTTGCACAGCCTCGTCCAAAGTCACCTTGTCAATCCCATCGACATACTCCTTCACGCTTCTCGTCTTCCCCGTCATAATCTCATCATATCCAAAGTACCCGGAAACCGTCTCCGTATTTTCCATATCAAGCGCAAAGTGTCCCTTTAGATATTCCTTAGCTTTCTTAAACTCTTTTTTTGAGACCCTGCAGCTTCCCATATTGGTCATCTTTCTGTACTCATTCAAAATTACACCGAGAGCCTCACACGCATTCCCGGGCTCAACTCCGGCATACGTGCCAAAACTCCCCGTATCGGAATAGTAATCATCATAAGTTCTTACACTGTACGCAAGCCCTCTTTTCTCCCTCACCTCGGAAAAAATTCTACTGCTCATCCCACCACCCAAAATAGATCTCAAAACCATCTCCGCATAACAACCTTTATGCATATGTCTCTCCCCCAAAAACCCCAGCACAAAATGCGTCTGATCAGTCTTCTTGTAAACAAGCTTCAGCCTCGGCTTCCTCTGCTTCGAAGAAAAAGTAGCAATTCTTTTATTAACTCTCCCCCCTATTTCACCAAAAGACTTCCGAGCCAGCTGCCTGCCACGCACCGTACTCACTCCGCCAACAACAGTCACAAGCATATTATTCGGCCGGTAAAACCTATCTTTATACTCCAAAAAATCATCACGGGAAATCACCTCAACCGTCCCCTTGGTTCCAATTACATCCCTCTCCAAACTATTCCCCCCAAACACAAGGTTTTCAAATATCTCTCCTACACGTATCATGGGCAAATCTTCATACGAATCAATCTCTGCCTTTATTACACCTTTCTCTTTTTCCACATCTTCTTTACGCACCAAAGGGTTAATAACCATATCACTTAGGACATCAAAGGCATCTTCCACCCTGTCAACGGGAGCTTTAATAAAAAACATTGTCATCTCTTTACCCGTACTCGCATTAAATCTGCCACCAAAGCTATCAACAGCCTCACTAATAGCCTTAGTAGAAGGCCTCTTCCGGCTCCCCTTGAAAACAATATGTTCAAAAAAGTGTGCAATTCCTGCCTTCCTCCTATCTTCATGTCTGCTTCCTACTCCCACCCAAACGGCAATAGTCACACTTGGAGCACCGCCCACAGGAACCGCAATCATACGAAGACCATTTGAAAAAACAAATTTGCTGTAATTCATAAACTCCAATATTGTATACTTAATAAACATGCCCAATCAAAACCAAAATAAATCCCACCAAATAATTCAAAGTTTCGAAGCAAAAGCAAAAAGAAAACGCCCCTTAACCCAAAGAGTGGCAGATTCTCTGACAAGATACTTCGGAAGCCTCCATTTCCTTTCCCTAAATATTATCGTCTTTACTCTTTGGATTTTCATTAACTCAGGAGTTATTCCGATCCTGCCCGTCTTTGACCCTTACCCGTTTGTCCTCCTGATTACAACCGTCTCCCTCGAAGCCATAATTTTAACCACAATAGTTCTAATGAGCCAAAACCGCCAAAGCCAAATAGGCACTCTCAGGGACGAGCTCCAGCTTCAGGTCGAACTCATCACGGAACGAGAGCTGACAAAATCTCTTCACATGATTAAAAAGCTCCTCGAAGAAAAAGGGATTAAGCTCGACGACAGCGAGCTAAATGAAATGCTTGAGGCGGTGAACACCTCCTTCATTGAAAGAAAGCTGGAAGAACAGCTCAAAAAATAAGCCAAGATTACATCCTCTCCGGAGCCTCAATTCCAAGCATGTGCAAACCATTCTCTAAAACCTGCCCCACACCATATGTCAAAGCAAGCCCAAATTCTTCCCGCTTACCGCCTATGATTCTATTTGAGTTATAAAAACTATTATACTTCTGCGCTAACTCATACAAATAATTGCAAAGTGTGTTAGGTGAGTAATTTTTAGCTGCATCACAGATTATCTCAGGAAATCGGGATAATTGTCTAAGTACAAGCATCTCCTCATTATTCAATCTTGCACCTCTCACTCCTTCTTTAATCTCCTTTCCCTTTGCTTTATTTAAAACACTCTGCGTCCTGGCAAAAGTATACTGAAGGTACGGTCCGCTATTCCCTGAAAGAGAAAGGCTTTCATCAATATCAAAAGCCACATCCTTCTCCCTCCCATACTTCATAAATCCGTACTTACAGGCAGAAATTGCCACTCTTTCGGCAAGCTCCTCTTTTTCCTCCTCACTCATCTCACCTCTAAGCTTAGGATCCGACGTCTCAATTATCTCTCTGGCGCGCGTGTGCAGTTCATCCAGCAGGTCATCCCCGTTTACAACCCCTCCATACCTCGAGCTCATTTTCTCACCACCCCTTAGAGTCAAAAACCCATAGCTTAAATGCTTAAGCTTCTCTTCTTTCACAATCCCCAATTGCTCACACATAGCAAAAAGCTGTCGAAGATATAATTTCTGCTCACTTCCGATATCCCAAATATAAAGATCGGAAGGAAAAGTTTTAACCTTCAAATATGTCAACTGAAGATCCTGTGTATGGTAAACTGCCGTTCCGTCCCTTTTTTGGATTATAGTGTCCGGCAAACCATATGATGACAAATCCGTCAAAACCGCTCCGTCGTCAAGTTTCCTAAAAACCCCTCTCTTTAAGCCCCTCGTAATCCATTTCTTGCCGTCCCTGTATATCTCGCTTTCATGCCAAACCTTGTCATGATGGCTCCCGATCCGCCTATAAGTCTTAGCATACCCCGCTAGAGACCAATCAATCACCTGCTCCCAAACATTCCGCAAGTTCTCTTCTTCCTCCTCCCAAGCTCTAAGCATTTCCTGAACTTGCTCATTCACGCCGCTTACCAAATCACAAGATCTCTGTCCCAAAGAATAAAAAGCATTATTAAACTTATCACTCCCAATACTTAAGTCCTCAGGTTGGTACCACCCATCTCTCCCCTTAGCCCACTCCTCAATCACTTCTCTCCACTTTTTTCCACTCGCAATTCTCTTCACCTCATCATCACTAAACCCATACTCTTTAATCTTAAGTTCATACTCTACTTCATCCATTAGCTTCTGTTCCTTTCTGCCAAAAGCCAAATACCCCCAGATTGCTCTCATCACATGCGTTCCCCTGTCATTATTCACGCAATCCAAAACAACCCTAGCACCTAAAACCGTTAAAATATTTCTCATCGTCATCCCTAAAAAATTATTTCTAAGATGTCCGATATGAATAGTCTTAATAGGATCCGGTGAAGTGTGTTCAATCAAAAACTTTTTATTCTTCAGTATATTTGACGCACCATATTTCTCCCCTCTTTTCATTATCTCTCCCAGATTCTCTAAAAGAAATTCTCTCTTCAGCCAAAAATTAATAAACCCGGGCCCGGCAGTCTCAACTTTTGATACCCTTTTATATAGCTCTTTATCCTTTGATAGCTTTTTAACAATCTTTTCTGCAAGTTCTTTTGGGTTGGTTTTCCCTTTTTTGGCAAGAATCATTGCGACATTGGTCGAATAATCCCCAAAAGATACATCCACCGGAACCTCCAAGTGCACCTTCTCTCCGCACACTCTCTCTATACATTTAATAATCTCGTCTCTAATCATGCTTCCCTTATCTTATCAAATAATCCACCACTTAGTCCCATTTGTCACCACTTCAACATCTCCCATCTCATCCGTTCTATACACATCAACATCGCGCTCCCTTAGTATTTCCAAAACCTCCGCATGAGGATGTCCCCATTGATTCTTTCCCACACTAATAACAGCAACCTCAGGATCAACCGCTTCAAGAAGTTTTCTTGTCAATCCATTCTTGCTCCCATGGTGAGGCACTTTGATATACTCCACATCACGCAGGCGCCCTTCCTCCACCAACTCCCTGCTCTCCCGCGGCCCAATATCACCGGTAAATAACGCATCAAAATCACCATACTTCAAGTTAAAAACAATACTAAATTCATTTGGGTCATCCCCACTCTTGTCATTCGGCGGATAAACTATATCTAAACTCATCATACCCAATCTAATCTTTCTCCCAACTTCGGGGGTCACCACATTTATTCCTTTCTCTATAACCCTGTCCTTCAATGCCTGATAACTTGCACTTTTGTTTTCCAAACTGCTCGCCACAAATACATCAACCTCGTACTGATCAAAAAGTTCAATAAGTCCAGAGAAATGATCATCCTGAGGATGACTCAACACCACAAGTTCAATCTTTCTGTCCCAAAAAGGCACATGTCTTCCCAAACACTCAATCATCCCGTCTTTCCCGGGCCCTCCATCAACCACAATTTGAGCAAATCCCCTTTGAATCAATATCCCATCCCCCTGCCCAACATCACAGGAAATAACATGAAGGTTTCGATCGGGCATTGCAAATACACCAAGCCACAAAACAACCAGTATCAAAATTGCAAATCCAAGCACATATTTCCAAATTTTCATCTTTTCTTACTTACTAACCAAAAAGCTCCACCACAAAAACAAACCAGCTGGTCAGGGGATAAACCAATAAAAGTATCAATCTGCTCCCCACCACACCTCCAACCATTCCCAAAATAGTAATAACAGGAATAGTCCACAAAACAAGAGCATTTACCAAAGGAGACAAAAGGTTTACTGTGCCAAAAGCAAAATATATTATCGGGGCAACACCAATGCTTGCCGCCAAAGTAGTAGCCAAATCATTGCGAACAATCCCGGGCACAAAACGAAGCCTATTTTTTATCCCGCCGCTCAAAAGCATCAAAGAAGCCGTCGCCGTAAACGAAAGCATAAATCCCAAATCACCCACCCATCTGGGGTTCACAACAAGCATTAAAAGAGCCGCGACAAACAAACCTCTCCACGCTGAATACACTCTCCCCAAAGCCTGCGCCCAAAAGGCAATACTCCCCATAATCGCAGCTCTCACAATCGGTGCATCAAACCCACTCATCAGAGCATAAAGCCACACACCCAATAAAGCTACTGCAACAGCCTTTTTCCGTGGCAGGAAAAGAAGCGTCGTACTCATCAAAAATCCCGCAACCAAAGTCACATTCATACCACTGGCCACCACGACATGAAGCGTCCCACTCTCTCTCAAACTCTCATAAAACTGCCTCGAAATCCCCACTTTTGAGCCCATTACAATCCCTGCCACCAAAGCACCGTGCGGTTGTGGAAGCGCCCGCATATAAAACTCAACCAGCCTCTCTCTAAACCGAAATAACAAATTACTGCCCGACTCCAAACTTAGTAGCTCCACCCCACTCAGTTTTCCGTTCTCAACAAACCCCTCCAACAAAACCCTGTCTCCATAAGAAATCTCAGGATAAAGGGGTAAATATGCTCTTAAACCCTTAAGTTTCACGCCCTGCACTCTCTCAAACTTCACAGGCTCACTCATTACTCTCCCGTAAACCCTCACTCTGTCCCCATTTTTATACGCCGGACGCGTCCACTCATAGCGAAACAGCACCAACAAAATCAAAGCAATCCACACAAAATCAGTAAACCGTAAGCTTCTTTTCATTCCTTTCATACACATTACTCTTCAATACTCCTCTAGTTCTTAACTCTTCCACACTCGAGTAAGGTCTTTGTTCAATGATGTTTTGGGCTGTTACAGGGCCAATTCCCCACAGCTCTTCCAACTCTTTTTGGCTCGCGGTATTAACATTCACCAACCCCCCAACACTACCTATAGTTACATCATCACTCTCCAAGTACCCCCCTTCACTTCTAGCACTCTCAACCTCCGACTGCCGAGGAATATATATTTTCTGTCCGTCTTTGAGCTTAGAAGCTCTGTTTAACATCTTTTCCATCCACTCAAAATCAGCCTCCCCGGTTACTCCCCCGGCCGCTTCCAGGGCATCTTCAACCCTGGAGCCCGCCGAAAGGTTATAAACCCCCGGAGTCTCCACACTACCCACAACCTCCACAACCACTTCTTCTCCCTCTTCCTCATCCACTATTTCTATCTGGTTACCCCGGGAAAAATCACCCAACCGCAACAGTAAAACCCCACTCCCAATCAGTATCAAACCAACTACAACCATAACAATCTGCCACCTATACTTAAGCTTAATCTCGTCCATCTTTAACACACACTTGATACTTGGAACCTATACCTTTACAATACAACAAATGAACAATAAGGTGCTACTACCACTAACAGTGCTTCTAATCACAATAGCACTCTTCTCCCCAACCAAAACATTCGCCTCCGAAGGCACATTCGAGCTTAGAAACACAGTCGGCGACAAAGCACGCTGTTTTGCCACATCAGTTCTCATGGACGACCAGAACTACAAAATCTTAATGTCCTGTAGAGATATCCTCTATCCGGGCGGAACCGAGGTGTTCAGCTACGTAGCTTGGGCAAAAAATGCGGAGAACGGAAATCCGATAAAACTTGGCACCCTCGGAGTAGGAAAAGTGGAATTTAAGACCAAAACCACCTTCTCAAGCATTTTCGTCACAAAAGAAACAAACCCCTCTACCCGCTCCCCAAAAGGTGCCGTAATCATGCAGGGAGGACTTCAAAAAATCTCCCTTCTTGAAGATCCAAGTCAAGCAGAATACAAATCCGAACTGGGCCAACCCGAAATAACCCCCACACCCAAAGTTCAAAAAAGCTCCGGGCTCAACATCTTCAGGCTAGGCGGAACTCTGGCAGTGGTAGCTCTCATAGGAATTATCGCAGGAGTATTCTTCCTTATTAAAACAAGGTAGCAATCAGCCTCAAATCACAAAATTAACAATTCTTCCCGGCACAAATATTATTTTCTCAACCTTTTTTCCGCCTATCCACTTTTTGATTTTACTGTCCTTTTTGGCCAAACTCACAACAAATTTCTTGTCAACGGATTTCTCGCTCTCAATTAAAAGGGATGATCTCAATTTGCCATTTACCTGTAAAGCAACAGTTGCCAAAGCCTCACGCGCAAGCTCCTCCTCATACAAAGGCCACTTGGCTTTGTGAACGCTAAAATCCTCACCTAATTTTTCCACCCAAAGCTCTTCTGCCATATGGGGAGCAAACGGAGCGAGAAGTTTAACAAGCACCCTCAAAGCCTGATCCCATTCAGCACACCGAATTCCTCCCTTTCCACGCCCAACATCCCCCGCAGCCTTCTCACGAAGAAGATTCACAAACACCATTATCGCGGAAATCGCCGTATTATATCGATAATTCTCAATATCTTTGGTTACTTTCTTTATAGTTTGATGCATTTTGACCATCACTTCCCTGCTATCCTTCTCACTTGTCAAAACGACATCCCGATAATTCTCAAAAAACTCCCATACTCGCTCCACAAACCTCCTCATGCCCTCAATTCCACTATCACGAAAATCAGGGCTTCCATCCATCGGCCCCATAAACATCAAGTACAACCTCAAAGTATCAGCTCCATACTTTTCAATGTATTTATCCGGGTTCACCACATTTCCACGGCTCTTGCTCATCTTTGCCCCGTCTTTAATCATCAAACCATGAGCAAAAAACTTAGGGAACGGTTCCTCAAAATGAATATATCCCAAATCATACAAAACCATTGTTACAAACCGAGCGTACATAAGGTGAAGCACCGCATGCTCAGCTCCTCCAAAATACAAATCCACCGGAAGCCATCTTTTGGTAATCTTCCCATTAAAAGGTGTAGCACTCTCATAATTAGACTGCTTATCTTTGAGGCTGGGACCTTTTATATATTCTTCCTGATCGACATTCGGATACGCCAAAAAATACCAACTACTATCTAAAAAGGTATCACTTACATCGGTTTCGCGCTCCGCATTACCCCCGCAAAAGGGACAACTTGTTTCAACAAACTCCGGATGATCCGCCAAAGGGCCTCTTCCGGTTCCCTTAGGTTGATAATCCAGAAGTTTAGGAAGTTCAACGGGAAGCTTCTCTTCAGGCCACCAGCCTGCATGATCCCAATCCTCCTGATCAGTATATATTTTCGCCTCATTTTCAGTTAACCAGCTTTTACCCTTTTTGGCACACTCCCTACAATAAATCATCGGAATGGGTGGCCCCCAATATCTCTGCCTGGAAATAAGCCAATCTCGAAGATGATATGAAACAGTCCTCTTGCCCCACCCCTCTCTTTCAATCCTCTCCCAAAGAGATTCATCCGGATCCATTTTAACTATATCCAAATGATATTTTCTGGCAAACTCCATATCGCGTTCATCATAGCTGGGCACCCCCATAATCGCACCCGTGCCATAATCCGAAGCCACATAATTAGCCTTCCATACAGGGATCTTCTTTTTAGTCAAAGGATTTACGGCATATCTCCCTGTAAACCTACCGACCTTCTCCTCCGGGTTATGCTCACCATCCGACAAAACAATGAAAGTTGCGCCCTCCAACGTATCCGGCCTTGTTGTAAAAACCTCAATATCCCCTCCGTTTTCCCGCTTAAATTTGATAATCATCCCCTCTTTCCTACCTATCCAATTCTTTTGAGCAACAACCACCCGCTCACTCCAATTAATCTTTTCAAGGTTCCCGAGCAACCTGTCTGCATAATTCACAATTCTCAAAAACCACTGCTCAAGCTCCTTTTTTTTAACCAATGTCTCACATCTCTCGCACCGCCCATCCACAACCTGCTCATCAGAAATAACAGTCAAACATTTCGAACACCAATTAACCGCATATTTCTGGCGCTTGGCAAGCCCCGCTTTAAACATTTCAACAAACAACCACTGTGTCCATCTATAATATTCTATATCGGAAGTAGTCACAATCCGCGTCCAATCATACCCGTGTCCTAAGCTTCTAAGTTGCCGCTCGTAATTTTTTATCGTACGCGCAAGCATCTCCTTCGGGTGCTCTTTTATCCTCAAAGCAAAGTTTTCGCTGTGCATTCCAAAGGAGTCATACCCGATAGGCTGAAAAACCTCCGCACCATTCATTCTCTTATAACGCCCATAAACATCACTTCCAGTCGAAGAAAAAGCGTGCCCGGCATGAAGTCCTTCCGCCGATGGGTAAGGAAACATAAAAAGATTGTAAAACGGCTTACCATCGCCGGCCATAGCCTTAGGAAAATTAATTCCCTCATCTTGCCATCTTTTTTGCCATTTTTTCTCAACTGCTCTATAATTAAACTTCGTTTTCTTTACCATAGGTTCAACCATTGTAATCTCAAAACCCACCTCAAAGCAAGATTCAGAAAAAAAAGAAGATAAACACGGGCAAAAACTAAGTTTTCAATCCATAGCACTCCGCTACGATATTTGACAAAAAGATAATACAAACTATAGGGAGAGGAAATTAAGAGTATTTTTCGACTCACAAAAAAACATCACTTCAACTCAATTTCCTTAGTATTACCGCAGAACACCAAAATAACAATAACAAAACCCATATTTAATATCCGCACATATAATATTCAATCATTTCAAGCTCAAAGATCTTTCGGAAAAAATCACGTATCCATTATTATAGGAAAGAAATACTTTTAAGCCCCTAGGCTAAAGCCACTGCGGAAATCAATTATCGGTAATCGTGAAAAATTTGTTAATATCTCAAGCACAATGCTTTTCAATAAATACCCAAAATACCCACTTGACAACATATCACGCAACGTGCCAATAATGTAATTGTCTAAATTATACAGTTACACTTGTAACTTCTTATAACCCGAGGCTAACCATATTAACCGCATCATGAACATAGATAAATTTAATACATATCTAAAATCACTCCCCGTCTCAAAGACAACTCGTCTAAACTACCTCTCAGACGTCAATCACTTCATTGCTTGGACATCCCATATTTCAAAAACTACAAGACCCTCACATCTGCTGGTAAAAAAGTATAAAGACTCCCTGAAAAAAAGAGGACTTAAAAAATCAACAATTAAAAGAAAAATGGTCTCCATAGGCCACTACGCATATTTTCTTGAAATCTCAGAAGCTCTGCCTTTCAACTTCATGCGCTCCCAACCATCAGGCAAAATATCCCACCCGCTTCACATTGCTCTGGGAGCACTGGTAACAATCACTCTCTTTACCGGTCTTTCACTAAACCCTCAAGAAAAGTTCATTCAAAAAACCGAGAGTCATGCTCCACTCTACAACGTATCTCTCTCTCAAGCCCCCACAAAGTGGCACAAAAAACCTATATATATAGTACTGGACAAACAAAATCTGCCGACAGAGCACTCTCCGGCTCCCAATTACCAAGTGGAGCTTCTAAGCTACCTGCCCCGGGAGGTCGACTTAGAATCCCTAGAAGAAGATGTTCTGAGTAGTCAAAAAACACTGGGTTCATCCTCAATTCCACCCGGCGATACGGAGATCAAAGTTTCAAATCCCGAAATCACTAAGTTCACAAACATCCTCATCACCCCCACCACTCCGACTCAAAACCAAGTAATCTACATTAAAAAACAACGTGCAGGATATTTCATCGCAGCAATAGAAAATCCCGTCAGTCATAAAATTAATTTTAACTGGTGGTCAACCAACTAAAAGTATGCATAACTATATCTTTATATATACTTTTACATACTATGAACTAATTAGTCATTGACAAAGCAATAAAAATCAAATTATTATAAAAAAAGAAAGAAACAACAATGAAAATTAAACACATAGAAAAAGCCGAAAGCATTATTATCTTTACCCTGCTTGCTTTATTGCCAATCTTTTTTCTACCCATCTTCCCCAACGCATTCATCACTCCAAAGCTAATCCTCCTCGGAGCTTTAGTTGCCGCCCTAATCCTAATGAAATCAGCAAAGGTAATACTAAAAGGAACAATAAGCTACACCGCCAGCGCTCTCGATTTACCCGTAATCTTGCTTGCAGGCGCTTTTCTTGCAAGTACTTTCCTAAGAACCCCAAACAAATACGAGGCACTCTTCCTTCCCGGAAACGCCATCGTCATAAGCTTGGGAGCACTCCTCTATCTTTGCATCAACCAGCTAAAAACAAACACCAAGAAAGCTCTTGTATTTCCTCTTGCGCTTTCAGGCGCTCTCTCTTCCGTGGCAATTCTTATTTCAAACTCCGGCGTTCTCAAAGGAACAAACTTGCCGGAGTTTATGAAAACATCCGGCTTCACCACGTTCGAGGGAATTCTTCCGGCAATCATTTACTTAACGGCAGTCCTCCCCTTAGCAATAGACTTAATCTTAAAAGAAACTGACGTATTCAGAAAAGCCTTCTGGGGTATCTCCACAACCTTAATTACCTTTGCACTCATAATGTCCGTCTTCAATATTCTTCCCGGCAAGCCAAATGAAATCAGACTGCCAAGTCTCAAAACCTCATGGGCCATCACAGTCGATTCCCTCAAAGAAAGTCCCTTTCTCGGAGTAGGTCCCGGAAATTACTTAACAGCATTTAACAAATATCGCCCTCTCGAATACAACCAAACAAAACTCTGGCAGATGCGCTTCATTTCCTCAAGAAACTTTTACTTCACAGCCATAACAGAAAGCGGGCTCATAGCAGCCGCCGCCCTCGCTCTCCTTTTCTATACACTTAGTAAAATTTTCTCTCAAAACAACAAAGAAAAACATCTTGTAGGCTGGACAGCAACCAGCAAATCAACCAATCTCTCTCTAATCATCCTGCTGGTCCTGCTGGCCTTCTTCCCGGGAACCATTACCGTCCTGGTTCTGCTCTTTACCCTTCTTTCGATTAACTCAATCACGCGTGAAATCAAACTCACAACTCTCTCCCAAAACAGCTCGGATGACGCAGTAGAGCAAATCGGAAACAAATTACCAAGCATAATCACAACTCTTCCCGCCCTAATCATCACCGGTCTGTTTCTCTTCCAAGGCGCAAAAGCAGTTCGAGCAGAATACCGCTTCAAAAAATCCCTCGATGCAGTAGCACAAAACAACGGAGGTATAGCCTACGATCTACTTCAGCGAGCAATAAACACAAACCCCAGAATCGATCGCTACCACATCTCATATGCACAATTAAACCTTGCCTTAGCTAACTCTATAGCAAGAAAAGAAGAGGTTACGGATGAAGACAGAACCACAATCACTCAACTTATACAGCAGTCCATTCAAGCCGGGAAAAACGCCGTGGGGCTAAACCCCTCTCGCGCAGGAAACTGGGAAATGTTGGCTCAGATATATAATCAAATTTCTCCTCTCGCTCAAAACGCTCAGGGTTTTGCGATTCAATCATATTCCCAGGCAATCAATCTTGACCCCATAAATCCAAACACCAGAATCGCTTTGGGTGGCATCTACTATGCAAATAAAGCCTTTGACGAAGCAGTTCGGGTTTTTGAGCTCGCCACAGTGACAAAACCTGACCTTGCAAATGCTCACTACAACCTGGCCTTCGCTCTGAAAGAAGCCGGAAAACTGGATCGCGCCATATACGAGCTCACAGTTACCCTTTCCCTGGTTGACAGAAATTCACCCGACTACGAAACAGTCAAAAAAGCACTCGAGGACTTAGAGTCACAGAAAGAATCCGAAGCACCCGAATCAGAAAATCTAACCCCCCCACAGGAACAAGAGCAGGTATTAACACCACCCATAGAGCTCCCGGAGGACGCACAACCGCCGCAACCGGAAACATCACCTACACCTACTCCCTCACCCGAGGCATCACCTACACCACTACCATAATCCCAAATTCCGTGGCTCACTAAAATCTCTCCTGCACAATCCTTTCCTTTCAAAGCGTTCCTCGATTCCCGTGTGGGAAATGAGCGAAGCGAGTGGACCGCACCGGAATCGAACCGGTCACCTTACCCATGCGAAGGGTACGCTCTACCAAATGAGCTAGCGGCCCGCGAGTATTAACGAGCAGGGCGTCAAGGTTCTGGCAAAGCCAGGTTCTTATCGGCCCAAATCTATCAATCAGCTCAGTTGGCCAAGGCCTTTCCCTAACCAACCACAATCTAACTAGCCCTACCTAAAAATTATATCAAAATAAACACCCCGTAGATTACTAATACTCCTAAGAGGCATCTTCCTTACTGAAGTACACTCAAAGGGTTAATGTAAACTCCACTCCGAATCACCTCAAAATGAAGGTGGGTTCCTGTACTTCTTCCGGTCGAACCCATTCGTCCTATGGTAGCACCTCTCCCCACAGTCTGCCCAACAACAACATAAACGCGCGACAAATGTGCATATAGAGTCTTATATCCATTTCCATGATCAATCACTACCCTATTTCCATAACCATACCCATCAGGCCACCCCGCCACAACCACAGTACCACTATCCGCCGCCAGTATCGCCGGAGCCGATTTATTAGCAATATCCAAGGCCTTGTGGTACCAAACAAACCTTTGAGTAATTCTTCCGCTTGCAGGCCACACAAACTGCCCACTGGCAACCACAGTCCCGGCATCAGGCGTAAGTTGCCTTCTGTTTATAGACGGACTCCATGGCCGAGCCGTCGGCATAACCCCGTCAGGAACAATCACAATCTGCCCAATTGCAAGCTCAAAAGTCTCATCATTCGTAAAAGAATTAAACGGATAATTAACAATACCCTGAGGATCAATATCATATTTTTTGGCAATAGAATGCACTGTATCACCCTTCTTAACCTTGTGGGCAATTCCCGTCAAAGGAAGTATCTCAAGAACTTGGCCAATCTTTATGGAATCCTTGCTTTTCAAATCATTCTGCCATCGGATAGTATCCTCACTCACACCATATTTCTGAGCAATAGAGCTCACCGTGTCACCCTCCTCAACCGTATATTCAATTATCTCTCCCCTATATCCTGAAAAATCCGTCGAAGACAAAGAAGCGCTCGCAGATAACACAGAAGCTGAACTGGGCGCATCCCATGGATTTACTTCACTATCACCCGGAAACTCTTCCGCCACAATCGGAGCCACCAAAAAGCCAAAAGCCGCCAGTCCCGCCATACCCGAATGCATAAACTTCCGAGACAACTTCCCCCTTTGTTTATAAAGTGAAGCCACAAACACTCCCTTCCCACGCTCCATTCTGAAAGCAAAAAGCCTCGTCTTCCCAAAAAGGTATCCGCAAAACAAAACACTAAACTCTCTCAAATCATTTTTAAAGCTATCGAGTTCCTCCCTTACTCTTCCCATTCGTGAAAGTAAGGGTAACATGTGTGAAGTCTTTTCTCAATTAAATGGTCTTGAGGCTATCCAAAAACTGGTCGTTGCTCTCCGTTTTCCCCAATTTCTCAAGAAGACTCTCGGTTCTCTCGTCTTCAGGAATCATATCAAGCATTCTCCTTAAGGTATTAACCTGCTTCAACCTCTCAGGCCCATACAAAAGCTCCTCCTGACGGGTACCGCTCCTTGTTACATCAATAGCCGGAAAAATTCTCTTGTCAGCCAAGCGGCGTGATAAATGAAGTTCCATATTCCCGGTCCCTTTAAACTCCTCATATATAAGATCATCCATACGAGACCCCGTATCCACCAGACAAGTGCCAATAATAGTAAGGCTCCCTTTATCTTCAAGCTTTCTCGCCGCTCCAAAAAACTTCTTTGCGGGAAACAAAGCTTCAGGATCAAACCCACCGGTTAACGTACGCCCACTCGTAGGAAGCGCCAAATTATATGCACGAGCCAAACGTGTAATCGAATCCAAAACAATAACAACATCATACCCGTCCTCAACCATTCTCTTAGCGCGCTCCAAAGCCAGCTCTCCGGCTCTTGTTTGGTTGCTTGGCGGCTCATCAAAGTTGCTTGCCGCAACCTCGCCTTTCCCACCGGTAACAGTCTCAATATGCCTCGTAATATCAGTGACTTCCTCCGGTCTCTCCCCAATAAGAACCGCCATAAGATGCACCTTTCTTTTCTTTTCTGTCTTTCCCTTAATGTAATTCTCAGCAATTCCCGTCAGTATATCCTTTATAAGCCATGTCTTGCCCGCCTTCGGGGCCGACACAATAAGCCCCCTTTGTCCAAACCCAATGGGAGCAATTAAATCCACAACCCTGGTATTTAAAGGCTCCTTACCGGTGGAAAGCTTTATCTGTTCATTTGGATAAATCACAACCATCTTCTCAAAATCCACACGCTCCATTCCCTCCTCCACAGGCTTCCCGTTTACAGTCTCCACCTTTAAAAGTCCCCAGTAACGCTCATTTTCTTTTGGCCGCCTGGCAAGCCCGCCAACCAAATCTCCGACTCGCAGGTTAAACCTCCTTATCTGACTGGAAGAAATATAAGTATCTCGATCCGAAGCGGAAAATTTTGGTCGAAGAAGCCCCGACCCCTCACTGGCAATATCCAAAATCCCCCGAACTTGCTCTGTGGGAAGCCCGCTGTCGGGAAGCACCCTGTCATCCACAACAAGGGCATCTTTTTTGGCTCCGTTGCTATTCATTCTCCAAGCCTCCGAAGCGGATCTGATAACAGGACGGGAATTATTATTCATGAAAGAAATCTCATTAAACTAAAAAAAAGCAAGAAATTCACTTCTTACGGAAGTAATCTATTATAAACCCCCCACAAACCAGTGTCAATACAAAAAATCCACCCCACTGCAAAATCTGTGGCCAGTAAAAAATGTATATCTCATGCTCCCCCTCAGGAACCATCCAACCATTACTCCATCCATTAACCTTCACATGCTCCAATTTTCGTAAATTGGAAATTGAAAATCGAAAATTTGGCCGGCGAGCGAACGCAACCCAACCGCTCTCATATCCCTGGCTCAAAACAATCAAACCCTCTCCCCCAACTCTCACTCTATACAAAGCCGTCCCCCATTTTTCAACTTCCTCAATCCTCACATCACTCTCTATCTTCTCAATCCCACCTTCAGGCTCAACCCTCCATCTTGACAACCAATTCAAAGGCATTTTGTAAATCTCCACCCCATCAATCCTATTTATAGACTTCCCACCAAAAGACCTTGTTTCAAAATTCAAAGTGTAAACCTTTTTCTCAAATCTCGGCCAACCCAATACACCATAAAACACATCAAATTTTTTCTCCGGAAGAAGAATCTCCAGATCATTTCGTTCACTTGCGTGATTATACAAATACGCCTTCACACTCCTTCCGCTGACATTTTCACCCACAAAACGCAATAAATACTCCCTGTCCGTCAAAACCCCGGCCAAATATACATAATCGCAGGAAGCCCCCCAATCCTCCGCCACATACTCCACCCCGCTCTCACGAATCACCTTTGTAATAATTCCCCGTTCAAATAAATCACAATTTTTTGGCTCCAACAGTCCGTTCTCAGAAAAATCAATCCTCCGTTCATCGGACACAAGCTCAACCTCCAAATAAGAATCATCACCTCCAAACTCAATAATCCTCTCGTCTGTAAAATCACTCCACACACTAGATTGAATTACATAATCCACAATCCTTGGATAATAAACCACCTCTGGAGATTTGTAGTAAATACTCCACTCTTTTCCTTCCTCATCCGAAGGTCTGCCCACCACAGAAAGCCAAAAAACCCCCTCCCTCAAGATCATTTCTCGACTCACTTCAGACCACTCACTACTTGAAGCCACGGCGTAAAAAACCTCCCCATGCTCACATTTCACTTGCTCCCCTTCTCTCAAAACACAAAAATGCGGACGCGCTCCATCGTCAGATCTAAAAGGTAAGCTAATCTCTACAAAAGAATCTCTCACTCCTTCAAGCTTAAAAGACAAACACCCTACCGCATCACGAGTAACAATTTTAAGTTCCCTTCCGCTTATCAGACTTTTCACAAACCCCTCCACCCCTTCCCTCTCCCAACACTTACTAACCCCTTGGTTCAAAAACTCTCTCCCCAAGTCAACCTCCATCCTCTCTTCTATATCAAAAACTTGAACCCGAATCCCCTCCTCCACAACAAACTCCATCCCTTCAACAATTTTGGCCTCTCCATCAGATATCTCGAAACCCACCTCACCAATCGAAACTTTTATCTTTTCGTGCCCCCCATCTATGCCAACAAAAACCGAAGGCAAAGTCCATTTGTAAATCTCCTCACCAACCTTAACCTCCACTAAAGGTTCAAAATCTATTTTCAAAAACCCACCATCATAAACAACAGCAGCAGAAGCGCTCACTCTCTGACCCGACCCAAACCCGGGCACAATCAACCTATATCCCACATCATTCCCATTTAGTCCACCTATTCTCCGAATTTTCAATCTCCCATCTTCATAGTTCACTCCTTCCACTCTTTCCTTATATAAAT
>CAYRCU010000007.1:0-42039 GCA_964422865.1 uncultured Gammaproteobacteria bacterium | reverse complement strand
AAAGCTTGGCCACTTCCAGTATTATCGTAAACAAGCCGAGGTGCTGGAATTGGTAAGCAAAGCTTGGCCACTTCCAGTATTATCGTAAACAAGCCGAGGTGCTGGAATTGGTAGACAGGCTACGTTGAGGACGTAGTGCTCTTTACGGGCGTGCAGGTTCAAGTCCTGTCCTCGGCACACGAGGGTCACAAGGGTCACTAGCTCAATGGCAGAGCACCTGCCTCTTAAGCAGGGTGTTCCGGGTTCGAGTCCCGGGTGACCCACACGAACCCGTAAGCAAAGCTTGACTGGTTCTGTTCATTACATTGAACCCGTAAGCAAAGCTTGACTGGTTCTGTTCATTACATTGAACCCGTAAGCAAAGCTTGACTGGTTCTGTTCATTACATTTCATGAACCCGTAGCTCAGTTGGCCAGAGCGCACGGCTTACATCCGTGAGGTCGCAGGTTCAAGCCCTGCCGGGTTCACAAATTCTTTACAATTCAAGCACAAAACAATAAAGTGAAAATTTCAAACCACCATAGGCGCCAGCCAGTGGTAGTTTATAATCGCAAATTTTTTAGTATAATAAAAATCTAAAAGCTGAGGTAGCCAAGTTGGTCACGGCGGGCGTCTGAAGAACGTCAGATGTGTGTTCGATTCACACCCTCAGCACCCATAAGCGGCGGTAAGTATAGCTTAGCCTCCGCTCATACCATATTCGCGGCGGTAGCTCAGCTGGCTAGAGCGTCTCGTTGCCAACGAGAAGGTCGGGAGTTCGAATCTCCTCCGCCGCTCCACAAACAAACCAGCACTTTTTACAAGCCCCAGTAGCTCAACAGGACAGAGCAATTCCCTTCTAAGGAATAGGTTCGAGGTTCGAGTCCTCGCTGGGGCACAGCGTATTTGACTTAGAGGCTCGATTTGTGGCATGCTTTGCACTGAAAGCTACAAATGTTAAATGAATCTCCGACAAAAAGCCTTCTGTACGTCACCACATTTCTGGCGCTAGCTCCCATTGCACTTGCAACTAGTATATTTGCTCTCCTCACCCTCTCTCATTCAAAACCCAAAACAACAAATGTGCTTGCGGCCCAAACCCAAAAAAGCATCTTTATCGAACCAAAAACCGGCGTTCAAGTTTATGCCTCTCTCCCCAACAATCTCCCCATCCTCTCCTCAAACTTCGAAATCGGAGATGCTCGGTATGAAATCATCAAAAAATATCTCTCTTACCACAATTCCCCTTTAACACCTTACTCAAACTACCTGATAGAAATAGCCGACAAGTACAATCTTGACTTCAGACTGCTCGTCGCCATCGCTCAAAAAGAGAGTAATCTCTGCAAAAAAATCCCCACAAATTCTTTTAATTGCTGGGGTTGGGGAATTCACAGCAAAGGCACACTCAGGTTTGATTCATATGAAGAATCCATTGAAAAAGTCGCAAAGGGTATCAGAGAAAACTATATCGACAAAGGATATGTCACGGTGGACGAAATCATGGATAAATGGGTTCCTCACTCCCCAAACAGAGCATGGGCCAAAGGAGTAAACCAATTCATGAAGGAAATGGAATAACTCCCCTTTTTTATTATGCCAGCAGCCTACGACAAATACGACTATCCATCCTACTGGGAAGGAAGAGAATATGAACACAAATCAGAGGAAATCGCTCTAAAAGCATTCCTGGACAAAGTACCTAAAATCGCAAATATTCTCGAAATAGGATGCGGTTACGGAAGACACACCAACACCTATGTGCATAGAGGAAAAAAAATCGTTCTTACTGATCCCTGCGCAAGCCTTCTAGCCAAAGCCAGAAAAAGACTCGCAAACCACAATAACATTACATTCACCCAACTAAAGCTGGAAAATCTACCAAAAAAGTTCAGAAAAAACAGCTTTGATCTTATTATCATGATCAGAGTCATGCACCACCTCGAAAATCCCAAGAAAACCATTGCATCAATCAATCACCTTCTAAAACCCGGCGGATATTTGGTGATAGAATTCGCAAACAAGCTTCATGGCAAAGAATTAGTAAAAAACCTCCTCAAAGGAAACCTGACTTTTCCACTTGAAATATTTCCAACAGATAAAAGAAGTGTAAGAAATAAAAAAAAGGGCACCCTGCCTTTCCTAAACTTCCATCCGGATATAATAAAAGAAGAACTTACAAATCAAAGTTTCCAAATAATAGAAACAAGATCCGTATCAAATATTAGGTCATCCTTCATCAAGAAAAACTTCCCTATAGAGTTAATGCTTCAAACCGAAAAAACATTTCAAAAGCCACTGTCCAAACTCAACTTCGGACCATCAATTTTCATACTGGCACAAAAGAAGCCCTCCGCTTGACAAACCTATATTATTTTACTATAATGCTTTTACATTCTGAGGCTAATCTCGTTTACGAGAGAGGCGTCAGGGTTTCCCTCGAAAGCCCCGCTATGCGGGGTTTTTCGTTTTTCTCCAGAGAAAAGCACTAAGTGATATAATTATATTGTCTTTTCCAAAAGTTGCCAACGTGCAAAACACAAAATAACAAGGCCAGCAGACCATTTGAAATTATTTTTACAAAAAACTTTGATAACAGGAAGGATGCTAGAAATTTTGAAAAATATCTAAAGGTTAGAAGCAACAAGGAAAAGTATATATAAACATGCCGAGGTGGCGGAATTGGCAGACCTGCCTGCGCAGGCAGGCGCGCAGGGTTTATTTTAGTACAATGTACACTGTTTACATAATCAAAAGTACTTTAAAAAACTGGAATTATGTTGGCTTTACAAACAATCTTAAGAAACGACTTAAACAGCATAATACAGGACAAGTGAGGAGTACCAAGGCCAGCAGACCATTTGAAATTATTTTTACAAAAAACTTTGATAACAGGAAGGATGCTAGAAATTTTGAAAAATATCTAAAGGTTAGAAGCAACAAGGAAAAGTATATATAAACATGCCGAGGTGGCGGAATTGGCAGACGCGCAGGATTTAGGATCCTGTTCCCTTTACGGGAGTGGAGGTTCGACCCCTCTCCTCGGCACAATCACACCCATCAAACCATTATAAGAAAAATTATCCCCTCGTTTTTTCCCAACCAAAGCCACTCCAAAAGGAGTGTTGCATGAAACATATCGAAACCCACTGATTTCTATGCCCCCCAGCCCTTCGGGTACGACAACAATTTTCATTTTGTTACCAGAAAGTTCAATCTCGGCAAAACTCCATAGTTTAATATCTTCACTATCAACACCTCTTATTGGAATCCTACTCAAAAAGCCTTCTTTCTCCTTTTTCATTTGCTCAAGTGCGACCACTGTCGCCTCAAGTCTTGATCTCGATACATCAGAAGCAGATTCCATGGCGCTGGGGGAATTGTCTCTAGCTATTCTCGCCTTCCTCAAAGTTCTTTCCAAATTCTCCAACTCCTCTTGAAGATGCTTTCTTAAAACCAATAAATGTCGCATAAATATCAATTCTAAACCAAAGTAAACGGTTTAACCATCGTGTATCTAGTGTTAAAATATACTAGAAACACAAACTAACTGCCATGAAAAATCAAAGCTGCTCAATCATTCACACTCACGCACCAAAAACAAAGTATAATTTTTACGTTGCTCTTCTTTTAATACCCTCCATCATCTTTGTCTTAATCCTAGCCTTCACTCTCAAAAAAGCCCCCCGAAATGAAGCCTTCGCAACTCAAAACAAAGCTGTAGCTAAAAACAGACAAATCAAGATCAACAACACCACAATATCAGTCGAAATCGCAAACACAGAATCCAAAAGACAAAAAGGGTTGTCAAACAGAGTTAAACTCAACCCCAACCACGGCATGCTTTTTATCTTCCCTCAAAAAGATATCTACCCTCGCTTCTGGATGAAAGACATGTTTTTCCCCATAGATATTATTTGGATCAATGACGGAATCATCACACAAATCCACAAAAACGTCCCCGCTCCGGAGCCCAACACGCCGGAAAACGAATTAATGTTTTACCTGCCGGATGATCCCATAGACCTTGTTCTTGAAGTTCCCGCAGGGTTTTCAGATCAAAACAATATCATGCCGGGCGACCCAGTCGACCTCACACAAGCTCTCTAATATTCCCAAACCCAATTCTGTCTGTCATTTTAGTTCTAACCGCTCTTGCCGAAATCACAGAAAACTCTCCCCAACGTCCATTTATTTCATCCACAGCCGCCACAAGCTTTTTTCTCCTTTCAAAGTCATCTAAAAAAGAAAGCTGCAAAGCCTCAAGATTCACCAAGGCAAAACAAGTCACAAAAAGTGTGTGAACAACTCCTCTTTTAGGACACATCGCAAGAATCCTCACGGCCTCAAAATAAATATCTCTGGAATCAAAAATCATTCCTTTAACCTTCCGTCCTTTATGCCAACTTTCCCGGTTTTTAAACCTGACTCCCACACGCACACCATAAGCACCAAAACCTGCTCTTCTCATTCTTAAACCCGTTTTCTCACAAAGTTTCATGAGAATAGGTCTCAAGCTCTCCAGAAATCCGTCATGCTCGGGTAGAGAATAAGAATTTCCAAAAGTCTTTCTCCGAGAGCCCACTCCATCAACCTCCCAACCTCGAAGCCGAGCATGCCAATATCTCGCTTCCACAGAACGAAAAGCGCTTCTAAGTTTCCACAAAGGAGCATTATAAAAATCCAAAACATTTATGATCCCGTTCACATTAAGTCTCGCCTCGTTTCTTCTGTTTATTCCAGACAAATCAACTAGCTTAAGTTTCGAGTAAACTTTCAAAAAGTTACTCCTGTTAATCTCGCACAAACCATCCGGTTTTTGAAGATTGGAGGCCAACTTCGCCAAAAACCTGTTTGTGGAAATCCCCACCGAAACTGTAATCACCTCCCCAATCTCACTCTTTATTCTCCGCTTTATTTCTCTTCCCACATCCCACATATCCCTTCCACGCAAAACAGAAGAGCCATCAAAATGCAAAACAAACTCATCAATAGATTTAGGAAAAAGCCTATCAGTATAATCTTCCAATATCTTTCTTAGCTCCAAATGTACATACCTATACTTATCCGGGTCTCCCGTCAAAACATTCAAATTAGAAATAACCCTTTTGGCTTCCTGAACCAAACTACCGGTTCTTACACCAAACTTTTTCGCTTCATACGAAGCAGCAAGTACCACCCCTTGGGGAGAATCATAAGCAGCAACAACCACAGGTTTCCCCCGCAAAAAAGGATTGGCCTGCTGCTCAATAGTTGCAAAACAACTATTTATATCAACATGCATCACTTGAGACTCCACAGGATTAAATCCAAGCCCTCCCTTAATTAGAAAGTCCATCACTAATCTCCTCCACCTTCCAGTCTAAGCTCTCAGTGTTCAAAACTAATCTAAAAAACACGGCCTTGCTGGCAACAGAAAAAACATGAAACAAAGTCCTACCCGAGCGATAAGTGTGATAAAACCCAAGTTTAACAACGGGGTAAAGCTTTCCATTCCAAACAACCCATCGCGGCATCAGTTCTCTCTTTTTACAGTCATAAGTAAACCCCACACTAACAAACTCCGAAATCTTCTGAATCATTACTAATTGATAACCGAAAGAAACCCGAAAGTCAAGAAGAAAATATTTTCAAAAAAAAACTAGGCGGCAACTGCAACAAAAACGTGTCCAGCCACCGCCTTCAAAAAAACTAATAATGGTTTACGTGTCTGCAAATTCCGGAACCACAACCCTGGCATTGGGCCAGCGCTTTCGCGCCTTGCGCAATTCACCATCACTACAGCAACGTGCAACTACGCGACCGTTCTGTCGCAACTCGACGAACGGAACGCGTTTCCCAGGAAGAGAAACAGAAACTCCCATCACTTTCTGCAAAAAACTTAAACTTACCGACATCGCACACTCCTTTTTTTCTATGCCGGCGAAAACTTAAGTAACCAATTTTCCCAAATACTATAAGATGTGTCAAGAAGTAATTTTCTTTTTGTAGCTCTTGAAAAGATAAACCTCTTTATATCTCAAAATCAAAATCAAAAGAAAATAATCCCACAAAACACTTGCAACAGCCCTAATTTGATCAAAATAAAAAAGAAGAAGATTAACACCTGCTAAAGATAAAATAAGTCCCCACTGACCAATTTCCACAGCCTTCCTATCCTTTCCCACAACAAAAAACCTCACAGAATAAAGGAGTACCACCCCCACAACCCCCTCCATAAAAAGTCTCACCAAAAACCAAACTCTAGCCTGGGTTCCAATTAAATCTCCATAAATAAAAACATCCGAAGTAAGTTTCACCAAGTATTCATAAGAAACAGTCGCGCGCATGGCCGCCACCAAATCAAAAAAAGAAATAAGGCCCGTCGCTCCCAAAACCACAATCAAAAACATTTTAAATAATTTTCTTCGAACAACTTTTTCCACCCAAATCCTCAAATCCTTAAAAATCCTTTCAAAAAAACCAAAGCTTTCAGGTGCAATTTCCACAGAACTCATCTCAAGAAACCTCAGGAGAGAATTCGCAAGATCCCGGTACTCCGCATTATCCGCGCTGTGACCCACCTCGATTAACTTTCTTTTAAGTCTTTTGCATTCATCCTTATCAAGATCAAAGTCCAAAACCTCCTGCATCGCCTCCAACGATTCATAAAGCTTATGTCTTTCATCCGTCGACCTGCCGTTTCTAAAACGCAAATAAAAACTAACAAGCATTAAAAAAAGAGCATAGATAATGGGCATCGCCGGAGGATAAAAATAATCATTGTTTGCAGTGATAAATTTACCCAACTCATCAATAAAAAGACCGGTTCCAAATCCGGTCAAAACCGCTCCTACCGAATAAACCCACCTGTTTGAAAACATCAACGGGAACATTGCACCCCAAAAAAGAAGCAACCCTCCAAGAAGAACGTGTGCAATATGAATACCTCCACCTCCAATTACGGGGTAATTCACAAGTTCCAGCCACAATCTTGTTACAACAACCCCACCGGCAAAACTGTAAAGCATAAGCCTTAAATACTCTTCAGCTCCCAGTCTGCGCACCGGTTTCCTTACCTTGTGATATCTCCCTTTAACCTTACCCACTTTCTTTAGTATACTTTATTTTAATCCGGCTATGAAAATTAACCCCCTTGGAATTAAAAACCTCCCCAAGCCTCCTCGCTTAAAAAGCCTTATTGGCCCAAGCTTTATTCTCTTAGGTCTTGGCCTGGGAAGCGGAGAGCTAATTCTCTGGCCATATCTCTCTTCAAACTTTGGCATGGGAATAATTTGGGGGGCAATACTGGGAATTACTTTTCAGTTTTTCTTAAATATGGAAATCGAGCGCTACACCTTGGTTACCGGAGAAAGTGTATTCGTGGGTCTAGCCAGACGCTTCAAGGAAATTTCACCGCTCTGGTTCATCCTCTCAACCATTGTTCCCTGGATGTGGCCGGGAATCATCGCTTCATCAGCGGCTCTCTTCGCCTCCATTTTAGGAATCACGTACAACTCTCTCGTACCAATAACACTCCTGCTTGCAATAGGTGTTGCTCTCACCATAAGTCCGGTTATCTATAAAACCCAAGAAACATTTCAGCGCACCTTAATTCTTCTGGGAATTCCCTTCATCTTCCTTCTAACTCTCTTCTTGGCAAAACCCGTCGACTGGTATAGCCTAAGCCAAGGGCTTATCGGAAAGGGAGATGGATATTGGTTCCTGCCTGCCGGGATATCTCTCGCAAGTTTTCTTGGAGCATTCGCATACGCAGGAGCTGGAGGAAACCTTAACCTTGTCCAATCCTTCTATATAAGAGAAAAAGGATACGGAATGGGTAAGTTCTCTGGCCGCATAACAAGCATTCTGACCGGAAAAAAAGAGCACATCACACTTGAAGGCAACACTTTTGAATGCAACGAAAAAAATCTCAAACGCTTCAAAATTTGGTGGAGAAGGATAAACATAGAACATGCCATAGTCTTTTGGGCTACAGGAGCCGTCACAATGGTACTTCTAAGTCTTCTTGCTCACATAACAGTATTTGATGAAAACAAGAGAAACACCGGAATAGAATTTTTGTTCACCCAATCCAAATTTATAGGCCAAAATACACTTCCCACTCTGGGAACGGCTTTTCTCGCCGTTGCCGCACTCATGCTGTTCTCAACCCAATTTTCTATTCTCGACGCCACATCAAGAATCATGTCCGAAAACCTTTTAATTCTTTCCCCAAAGCGCTTCAACTCAACAAATATCTCAAAACTCTATTACATTTTTCTTTGGTCTCAGATTATATCGGGAATAGCAATATTCTCTCTGGGATTTACGGAACCCCTGTCACTCATCATAACAGGAGCGGTTCTAAATGCTTTCACAATGTTCGTTTACTCGGGCCTCATCCTCTATCTCAACCACACCAGCCTGAACAAACATCTCAGACCATCACTCATTCGAACACTCTTTGTCCTGTCCGCCTTCATTTTTTACGGAATCTTTAGCATCTTTGTCATCTACCAAAAACTCTTTCCGTGAGAAAAACAATAGCCGTCACACTTCTTATAACAAGCGCTGTCGTATCAGCTACTACAGGTTGGGTCATGGGTAAAAAAAGCAGTAACCAAAAATTACTCAATCCAATCCAAACACCTATACCCAAACCGCTTGAAATATATTCAATTGAAAACCTTTCACGAACCAAGGTCCCCAAAAATAACATAACACTAAAAAACATATTAAAAGAAAACAAAGATTACTCAATTTACACATTCGAACATATTTTTGACCCAACTTTATCAAACAAAAGCACAAAAAAAGTCACAGGATTAATTAACATACCCCGCAAAGAAGGCCCTTTTCCGCTGGTAATCATGATCAGAGGATATGTAGATCAAGAAATATACAAAACAGGAATGGGAACAAAAAAAGCTGGAGAATTCTTTGCTTCCCATGGATTTATCACTTTGGCTCCCGATTTTCTGGGTTACGCCGGCTCTGATCCCGAATCAGAAAACATTTTCGAAACTCGCTTCCAAACCTATACAACAACACTCAGTCTCTTATCCTCACTTCAATCTATTGAATCGTGGGACAAAAGGAATCTTTTCATTTGGGCCCACTCAAACGGAGGACAAATAGCCCTAACCGTTCTCATCATCACAAAGCAAAGCATTCCCACAACACTCTGGGCACCAGTCACAAAACCTTTTCCTTATAATATCTTGTATTACACTGACGAATCTGAAGATGGGGGAAAGCTTATCCGAAAGGAACTATCAAAATTCGAGGGCCTTTATAACATAGACAAGTACTCTTTTACAAACTATCTCCACAAGCTCAACTCACCTCTCCAAATCCACCAAGGTACAGCAGACAGTGCAGTTCCGCATAAATGGAATGAGGAATTTGTCAAAAAGCTAAACATTCTCAATCTCAACCCCAACTTCTACTCTTATCCTAACGCCAACCACAATCTCGTGCCGGGCTGGGACCTGGCAATCACAAGAGACCTTGACTTCTTTTTAGAAAACATGCAAAAATAGTGCACATCCTTTTTATGGAATTACTCGGAAAACTAATAATCAACTCTCTTGCTCTTCTTGTAGTGGAATATATCATCCCCGGTTTTGAGCTCGCCGACTACAAAGCTCTTCTTGTCACAACAATCATTATTGGAGTGGTAAATACATTCATTAGGCCAACCATCCAAGTCATAGCCCTTCCGATTTCCATCCTAACTCTGGGTATTTTTGCCTTCCTTATAAATGTTGTCCTTCTCTATAGCGTGGCATACATCGTCCCGGGTTTTGAAATAACATCATTCCTAACTGCAACAGCAGCCTCAATTCTCTTGGCTCTTGTCTCCTCCTTCCTCAATCACCTTGCCCGCTCAAAAACTTGAAAAAAAGCCCTCCTATGGCAAAAAAACAAAAAAACCCAAAGAAATTTTCAAAAAAAGTTGCAATAAATCCAAGCCCGGGCTTTAGAACCGCCAAATCGTTTATCGGAAAAACTTTTAGGCCAAAAGGTCAAATCACCCCTAAACCAATCGGGCCACGTACACAACATAGAGGGTAACTTCATCTTCTTGGCTAATAAGAGCCTATAAGATATAATATCCGCATGCCGGCAAAAAAGGGTATACAAAAAACCAAAGCTGAAAAGAAAACGACCGTAGCAAAACAAGAAAACGGTACCGTTCAAATTACCTTTACCGTAACCTGGAAAGATATTGAAAAGCAGTTTGACTCAGTCGCCACCGAACTTTCAAAAACAATTACCGTACCGGGTTTTAGAAAAGGAAAAGCCCCGCTAAACAAAGTTCTTCCACTCATCTCCAGAGAAACACTTGTAGAAAAGACTCTTCAAAAAATGCTCCCAAAACTTTTCTCAGAGGCCATAAAAAAACATAAAATCAATCCCGCCACATACCCAAAATTCGAACTGCTCAAAGCAAAAGAGGGCGAAGATTGGCAAATCCGTGCAACAACCTGCGAGCTTCCGGAGATAAAGCTCGGTAACTACAAAAAGAAAATTAAAGAATCCCTGACGACAAATTCCATCTGGACACCAGAAAAAGGCGACGACAAAGACAAGAAACCGGAAGAAGATTCAAAAGCTAAAAAAGAGCAAGCCGCTCTTGAAACTCTTCTCAAAACTATAAAATTCAAAGTTCCCGAGCTTCTTGTAAACCAAGAAGTGGATTCACGCATTGCAAATCTCATTCAAAGAATTGAAAAACTCAACTTAAACATCGACTCGTATCTTTCTTCAATCAAAAAAACACCCCAATCCCTTCGCGAAGATTATAAAGTTGAAGCAGAAAACACATTAAAGCTGGAAATAATTCTCAACAAAATTGCGGAGAAAGAAAACATTTTCCCCACAAAAATCGAGATTGACAGCTTCATCAAAGCTGCACAAGGAGATCCCAACTTTGCAAAAGACATCTCAAAAGAAGATCAAATCAGACTTGTTTCTTCAATCCTGACAAAAAGGAAAGTAATTAGCATGCTCTCCTCATTATGAATCAATACAGTACAAACCAAAAAAAGAAGAAACTGCTCACCGCAAACCCACTCGAGACAATCAGAGACGTCGGAAAGTCTGCTCTCGGAACAATAGACCAAGAATTAATAAGACCCATCGCTTCAGAGTTTCCGAAACAGTTTCTCGGCAGAAGAAGGTCGGGTGAATTGAAACCGGGCCAATCCGTAGAAGTAAATCCACCCTTCTCCAAAGAAAACGAAAAAGCATCCGGAAAACAACTCAGAGTTGAAAGAACGCTTCTCAAAGAAGAAAGAGTACTAATAGAAAGAAAAACAAACGAATTAAGACTGCAAATCAAAGCCATTCAAGAAGAAGTAAAGAAACTTTCAAAAGCCACCCCCAAACTCTCACGAGAGCTTGAAATTGCCTCCTTCCAAACACTCACAGATCCAAGTGAATATCACCTTGGCTTCTTTCAACACATATTCAATTTGATCCAAAAATACCAAGCCCAGATACAGGAAGCGGGCACCTGGATGCATACGGTAAACATAAGAGCCAAAAAGAAAAACGTTTGGGGACAAAAATACAAAAAACACGGAGCAAAATACCTTCTCTCAGGAGAATCATACCTACAACGATCCGCAGGTTAACCTCCTCCACTCTTTATAGTATAATAAATCCCATCTGAACCCGTAGCTCAGTTGGCTAGAGCGTTCGCTTGACGTGCGAAAGGTCAGAGGTTCGAGTCCTCTCGGGTTCACCAAAAAGGAAAAGTTCGCAGAATTGGAAGAGGACTCCGAACAATTTCACTACGTTCAATCTTCGGGGCAAGCCTTGAACATCTCAAGTAATATACTCGCCCTGTAGGTTGCGACAGTAATTTGTACAGGGTGCACTTATACCGACAAATTGAACCTCATTTCAAAGGTATGGCGGCAGCTTGACTGGAATTATCATATTTAATATGATTCTGTCACATGTCATTACCTGACTTTGAACAAAGGCCAACACCAGAAGATGAGGCTAGCAATAGAGCTCCAGATATCCACAGAATTCTTAAAGATGATTACGGACTTAGGCTACATACTCCCAGAAAGTGGTTTAGCAAAGCAATTGGCTCATTAGAAGAAGGAGCAACTTTTGAAATGGCCATCATACCCAGAAAACTTTCTGATTCACCACTTTTTGCAGATTTAGCTAGATCAGCTGCTGAACACGAACATGAGGGTCCAGAAGAAGGTTCCTCACTGCCCATTGAACTAATTGCGGAAATAACTAAAGAAGAAATATTGCCCCCAGAAATTCCCCAAACAGAAAAGAATCAACTTCTGGCAGAGCTTCCTGAAAGAATAAAGGCCTTACAGGAGAGAATGACAAACTTCCCCCAGAGGAAGTGGAAGAGCGAAGAAGAGTATTTAGAAGCATTACAGGCTCAGCGCAGGCACATCAAGGTATGGATGACTTTACTGACAGAACATGAACCCATGCTGATTTTACAAGTAGTTGATACTTCCGAACCTTCTTTAGTTGCTGATTTCAGGCATGTTATCTTAAGGTCGTATTATGGGCCAGGGTCACCTCTGTTTGACAGCTTAGTTGATTGGATCCAACAGGCAAGAGAGCTTTCCGGGATGGATCGCTCTGAAAAGCTTGATCAGATAATGGCAAGCCACAATGAGGCAGAAGGACCAGCTTCTTAGTCGGAGTGCTCGCTCTCACTCCGCTTTAATTTTGCTGTCAAGCGACCCTTTTGTTGCACTCTTTTTCTAAACGACCTGAGCTAGGAATCTTTGTTTGAATCGTTTGTAAACTATGTACCAGAGGCAGTAAAGGGAGCCGAAAAGAAGCTTAAAGAGCAACAGAAACGACTGCAAAAGTGGCATCAGACAAGAACTATTTAAACAATCGTTAATACGGGTATTAATACCCAATGGTAAGATAGCTGAGTTGGAGTTTGTCTTTTAAGGAAAAGATTGAGTATAATTGCTTGAACCCACTAAGGAGTTGGTTCCAAAATAAATCCTTGTGGCTCGCCATCAAGCCACACGGGCCTATGGCGCAATTGGCTAGCGCGCCTCAATGGCATTGAGGAGGTTGAGGGTTCGAGTCCCTCTAGGTCCACATCAACAATCTGGTACTATTAACTAAATGACCAAAGCAGCAAAAAGAAAGGTAAAAGAATTCAAAGAAGGTTTGGCTCACGGAATAGGCTGGGCATTTGGTGTGACCATCGGCTTTGTCCTCGTCTCTACACTCATGGTTCTTATTCTAAACACTCTTGGTGGACTCCCCCTAGTAGGAGAGGGAATAGCAAGCATAGTTCACGAAACTCAACAAGCCCTCCTTAAAAGAAGCCCCATCATCCAGCAATAAAATGCGTCAGTTGATATATAATTAATTTCATGAACAACAGAAAATTAAACCATTCATGTTCTCACCTAATGGCAGCGGCTGTAACAAGCCTTTGGCCCGACGCTCTTCCCACAATCGGACCCGCAATCGAAAACGGCTTTTATTATGACTTCGACAAACTAAAAATAAGCAAAGAAGACCTTCCAAAAATAGAAAAAGAAATGAAAAAAATAGTCAAAAGTTGGAATATCTTTGAAAAAATCGAAGTTTCAGCAGACGAAGCAATAAAACATTTTAAAGACAACCCCTACAAAATAGAGTTGATCAAAGAACTCATCGGGAAAGGAGAAAAAATCACTCTCTACAAATCAGGAAGCTTCACGGACCTCTGCAGCGGGGGACACATTCAAAGCGCCAATGACATCAAGCACTTCAAGCTTCTCTCAATAGCCGGAGCATACTGGAAAGGAAATAGTGACAATAAAATGCTAACACGCATCTACGGCACTTGTTTTTCAACTCAAAAAGAGCTTGACTCACACATCAAAAACCTCAAAAAAGCAAAAAGCAGAGACCACAAACGTCTAGGCCGAGAACTTGATCTTTTTCTCTTCTCTCCTCTTGTAGGACCAGGTCTTCCTCTCTGGACCCCAAAAGGCACCATACTCAGAAATCTTCTTGATGATTTTGTCTGGGAACTGCGACGTGCCAAAGGCTACCAAAAAGTGGAAATCCCCCACATTGCAAAAAAAGATCTGTATATCAAAAGCGGCCACTGGGACAAGTTTAAAGATGATCTCTTTAGAATTAAATCCCGAGAAGGCTCTGAAGTAGCACTTAAGCCCATGAACTGTCCTCACCACACTCAAATATATGCCCGCCGCCCCATGAGCTACCGAGAACTTCCACAAAGATATGCAAACACCACCATGGTCTACAGAGACGAACAATCAGGAGAGCTTTCCGGTCTCTCACGAGTAGAAAGCATCACTCAAGACGACGCCCATGTTTTTTGCAGAAAATCACAAACAAAAGAGGAGTTCATAAAAATCTGGGATATTGTAGACAACTTCTACAACATCTTCGGCTTTAAACTAAGGGTAAGACTCTCTCTCCATGACCCCAGAAAGCCAAAAGAATACATTGGCAGCAAAAAAGAATGGGAAACAGCTGAACAAGAATTAAGAGAACTAGCTCAAAAAAGAGGAGTAAACACAAAAGAAGAAGTAGGAGAAGCCGCCTTCTATGGACCCAAAATCGACTTTCTAGCCACGGACTCCCTTCAAAGAGAGTGGCAAACAGCTACAATCCAGCTTGACATGAACATGCCCGAACGCTTTGATCTAACTTGTATAAACGAAAAAGGTGAAAAAGAAAGAATTGTGATGATTCACGCCGCTATCATGGGCTCCCTCGAGAGATTCCTCTCAATTCTTATTGAGCATTATGCCGGGGCCTTTCCCACCTGGCTTTCACCGGTCCAGGTTAAAGTCCTCCCCATAACAGAAAAAAATGTCACTTACGCAGAAAAAATCTACAAGAAATTAGAAGACAACGGATTTAGAGTAGAAATTGACAACAAAAACGAAACCCTCCAAAACAAGATAAGAATGGCACAACTTGAAAAAGTTCCCTACATGTTAATCCTCGGTAAAAAGGAAGAAGAAACAAATAAAGTCGCGGTTCGCCTAAGAAACGGAAAAGACCTTGGACAAATGGAATTAGAAAAATTTTTAACCAAAATGAACGACGATATTGAAGAAAAAACCAATGTCTGGTAAACTTTAGACCTTATTCAAGCTTTGAAAGCAACAACATACTGGCAAACAAACGAAAACATCCGGGCATCCAAACTAAGGGTAATAGATAGCAGTGGCAATCAGCTTGGAGTAATGTCCAAAGCTGACGCCTTAAAGCTTAAGGACAAAAAAGGTACAGATCTGGTAGAGATTGCTCCGAAAGCAAATCCGCCGGTAGCAAAACTCATAGATTTCGGAAAATTCCGTTATCAAGAAGAAAAAAAGGCTCGTGAACAGAAGAAAAAAACAAAGGCAGGAGAAGTAAAAGAAATCCGCTTCAGCCCTTTTATAGGAGAAGCCGATTATCAAACTCGCATGAAGAGAGTAAGAAAACTGTTGGATGCAAACAACAAAATTCGCGCCGTGGTTGTTTTCAAAGGCCGGCAGATGAATAGTAAAACATTCGGATATAATCTCTTGTCAAAAATAACAAAAGAACTCGAAGGAACCATCTCAATAGATATGGAGCCGAAATTTCTAGGAAGACACCTTGCCATGGTTATCTCGCCGCTTAAAAAGAAAATACAAAAGAAATAATGCCAAAACAAAAAACCAGAAAGTCAGCACAAAAAAGGTTTAAAGTAACTTCAACAGGAAAAATCCTAAGAAGAAGGTCATTTAGTGGTCATCTTAGGGTAAAAAAATCAAGCAAAGCCAAAAGACAGCAAAGAAGGCAAGTTGAAGTTGGAGCCACCTACGCTAAAAAACTAAGAAAAGCTCTGGGCCTAAGAAAAAAGACCACAAAGATCAAAAAACAACCAATAAACAGTTAAGTATGGCAAGAACAAAATCCAAAGCCGCAAGGCGGCACAGAAAAACTCTCAAAGAAGCCAAAGGTTTCAAACACGCCGCACGCCGCAGAATAAAAACTGCAAAAGAGGCCGTCTTACATGCGGGTCAATATGCATACATTGGCAGAAAACTTAGGAAAAGAGACACAAGAAAACTCTGGATAATTCGCATCAGCGCGGCAGCAAAAGAAAATGATCTATCCTATAGTCGTCTAATAAACTTGCTCAAAAAAGCGCATATCGAATTAGACAGAAAAATCCTTGCAGAAATTGTGGTTCACGATCAAAGCACTTTCAAAGCCATTATCGACAAAATAAAACCGAAAAAATAGGATCCCTTTAGCCCTACTCCCAAAAAACATATACTGCTAGAATATGTCAGGCATGAAAAATGAAATAACAAACCTAAGAAACCAGGCGATAGCTCGGTTAAGCAGCGCCAAAAACCAGCAAGAGCTCGAAAAAATTCGCGCGGACTACCTTGGAAGAAACGGCCAGCTGACAGCGCTATTCAAAAACATTTCAAAACTACCTTCCAGGGAAAAAAAAGAGTGCGGAATTTTAATAAACGAAACCAAATCCACTCTTCTTGCTGAAATCGCATCACAAGAAAACAAACTCAAAAGCAAACACAAAGCCTGGTTCGATCCGACTCTCCCGGGAATTAAACCCCAAATTGGCCATACTCACCTCATAACCCAAGCCATAGATGAAATCGCAGAAATCTTTGAAGGAATCGGTTTCTCAAGAATTCGCTATCCGGAAGTTGAATGGGATTATTTCGCCTTTGAATCACTAAACTTTCCCAAAGACCACCCCGCTCGCGATGAATGGGAAACTTTCTTCGTCGACCAAAAAGACCACCCCAAATATGGCCCGATGCTCCTGACACCGCACACATCCTCAAGCCAAGTAAGGGAAATGCACCGTGTAAAAAACCCCCCCATTAGAATGATAAACATCTCAAAGTGCTACCGTCGCCAATCAGATGCTACTCATTTTCCCATGTTTCACCAATTTGAGGGACTGGTTATAGATAAAGATATAAACATAACTCATCTAAAGGGAATAATTAATTATTTTGCGGAACGCTTTTACGGACCTGGTATCATTTCAAGAATAAGACCCTACAACTTTCAATTCACAGAGCCCTCTTTTGAAGTAGACTTCAGCTGCGTTCATTGTAACAAGACCGGATGCAAATTCTGCAGAGCCGGATGGCACGAGACAGGTGGTGCGGGGATGGTGCATCCGAATGTTCTCAGAGAAGGAGGTATCGACCCTGAAAAATACTCAGGCTTCGCCTTTGGCTGGGGAGTTGAACGCGCCTTAATGCTAAAAAGCGGCATCGGCATAAACGACATCAGAACCCTCTACGGCACAAGCCTGGATTACCTAACACAATTTTAAGCAATCCTTTTTATATGAATATCCAAATAACACACTCGTGGCTCCTGGAACACCTCAACACAAAAGCAGCCCCACAAACTATTGCCAACTATCTCTCTCTTTGCGGGCCGTCTGTCGAAGATATAAAAAAGATTGATAAAGATTGGATTTACGACATAGAGATAACAACAAACAGAGTGGACACCGCTTCAGTCAGGGGAATCGCCCGCGAGGCCGCCGCAATCCTTCCTCAATTTAACACAAAAGCAGCCCTCAAGCCTCTAAAATTAAAAAGCCGCAAGAAAGTCAAAAAACTTCCCGACTTCAGTATTAATCTTGACTCCAAATTTACCCACCGAGTAATGGGAATAGTTATAGAAGATATTGAAAACTTTCAAACCCCGGAGTGGATGAAAAAAAGGCTTGAAGCTACAGGAATCCGCTCACTTGGAGCACCAATAGATATAACAAACTACGTAATGATCGAGCTCGGCTACCCCACACACGTATTTGACTTTGACCTGATCTGCAATAAAGGATTTATTATCCGCAAATCAAAAAAAGGAGAAGTGCTTACCTCATTGGAAAATAAAAAATACACCCTCCCCGGAGGTGACATTGTAATCGCAAACAAAAATGGAGAGATTATAGATCTTCCCGGAATCATCGGAACCAAAAACAGTATCGTAAACAAAAACACCAGAAGAATCCTCTTCTTTCTGGAAAATATTGACCCTGCACAAATAAGAAAAACCTCTATGAGTTTAGGAATCCGCACAATGGCAGTTGCATTAAATGAAAAAAGTGTAGATCCATATCTCGGAGAAACAGCACTCTTAAAAGGAATTGAACTGTTTGAAAAAGTCTGTAAAGCAAAGGCAAAAGGTCCGATCATCGACATATTTCCCGGCAAGCCCGCTGTAAAAACAGTTACACTCCCACACGATTTGATAGAAAACAAGCTTGGAATCTCTCTTCAAAAGAAAAAAATAAGCAAAATACTAACATCCTTGGAATTTTCTGTCGTATGGTCAAAAAAAATGCTCTCCGTAACCCCTCCCACTTTCAGAACAAAAGACATATCCATCCCCGAAGATGTCATAGAAGAAGTGGCCAGAATATACGGCTACCACAATCTGCCGGGAACCATGATGTCGGGAATAATTCCCCAAAAACCCCTCAACACACCCTTCGCATTCGAAAGAAAAATTCGAAGCACCCTGGCCAAACTTAAATCCACAGAAGTGTACACCCTTTCTCTTGTAGGAGCGGACAAAACCTCCCCAAACTCACTCAAAATAAAAAACCCTCTGGGAAAAGACACGGCATACCTAAGAACCAGTCTCATCCCATCTCTTATTGAAGTCGCAAAGCACAACACCCCGAAAGAAAAATTCCACATCTACGAGATGTCAAACGTTTACCTTCCAAGAAAAAAGAATCTTCCCGAAGAAACAGTTCATCTTTCGGGTGTCTTCAAAGGATATTCATTTCAAAAAGCAAAAGGTGTTCTTGAGAAACTATTTGAAGAGCTCGCAACAACATACCAAATAACACCAAAAGACAATCCCGTATTTAACCCGGGACAGGGTCTTATTATAAAAAACAAAAAACAAACAATTGGAATCATGGGAATTAAAAACGAAACAAACTTAATTGTCTACGAAATTAACACCGGCATTCTTTCACAAAATTCATCCAAAACAAAGTCCTATCAAAAACCTCCGCCATATCCGGCGCACATAGAAGACCTCACCCTTACCGTTCCTCCAAAAACATACATCGGAAACTTAATTGACTTCATGCTTCAATCAAACAAAGCGGTGGTAAAAATCAAGTTAATCAGCACTTTCAAAAGCAATTACACATTCCGTATCTTTTATCAACATCCAAACAAAACACTTTCAAACACAGAAGTGGAAAAACTCAGAAACAATTTAATTAACAAGGTCGCGTCAAAATTCGGCTGTTCAGTTAACGCGTAAACCTTCTCAAGGGGTGGGAGTTGGTGTTGGAGTAGGGGAGGATGTTGGGGTAGGAGAAGGAGTTGGGGTAGAATCCCAAGACACGTTCACACCAACGGTGATTATTCTATCACTTTGGTTATCTTTCTCATCATAAGCCACCACACGAATCTTATGCACCCCGTCATCAAGACTCACGCCATGTTCATAAGGCTTGCCTGTAAAAGATCTGATTTTTTCTCCGTCAATATAAAGCTCAGCTAAATCTATTTTGTGCACGGAGTCTATGCTGAACTTAATCGTAAAATCATTGGGAAGATTACTGCTTTCATCCACAGGGTCCTCAAACTCAACATTCAAAGGAGCACTATTTGAACTCTCACAATAATCGGTAGGGGGATTGTATCTTTCATCGCCTTGCTCGGCTATCCAAGCCAATATTCCTTCCTGCCACCTATTTTCCCCCCCACTGGAAGTGGGGTCCTCTTCTTTAAAAACAAAATATTCCTTTTCCTCGTAGTTTCCGCTCGCAATATCACTGGGAGTTGCAAGTCCGTGTTCACCCTTGCAAACCTTAAGCTTCAAATGAACCGTATCCTCCCCGGGTTCGGTCCCCCTAATAAAATATTCACTTCTCGCCTCAAATCCATCATGTTCCCGATAACCGGAAACTTTATCCACCATTACTTCAACCACGCTGTCCGGCCGTTCAAAACCAACCTTCGGCTTGCCAGCCAATGCCTTCAAAATAATCTTTCTCCATATCGGCGTTGCACCGCTCACACCGGAAGCAACCTGACCCATTGGAGAATTGTCATTATTGCCAACCCACGCTCCAACTACCAGATGAGGGTTTCCCCCGACTGCCCAGTTGTCTCTTTTGTCATTTGTAGTTCCGGTCTTAACTGCTACGTCCCACCCGGGAATATTCAAAAAACTGTTTGTACCAAAAATCTCAGCCCTGGCCTCATTATCGGATAAAATATCAGCTATTAAAAACGCTTCACCCTCCGAAAGAACTCTCTTGCCGCGCTTTGGTTTAGCCTCCTCCAAAACCTTACCGTTCCTATCCTCAACTTTCAAAATCGCCACAGGATCAATTCTATAACCACCATTCATAAACGCTCCATAAGCTCCCGTCAGTTCCAGTAACTTCACTTCTCCTCCCCCTAAAGTCAAAGAAAGGCCAACACGCCTCATCATCTGATCCGTGGGCTCAAGGCTGGAAATTCCCATATCATGTGCCATCAAAAGAGTGTCTCTTATCCCCACCATCGCAAGCATTTTCACCGCCGCGACATTTATAGAATTAGCAAGAGCATACCGCACCTGCACCGGCCCCCTATATTTCCCGTCATAATTCTCAGGTTTATATTCCGGATCACTAGCCCCTCCTGGAAATACCGTTGGCACATCCATCAAAAGAGTAGAAGCAGTATAGCCCTTCCTAAAACCCGCCACATAAGTAATGGGCTTAATAGCGCTCCCAGGCTGTCTCAAGGACAGTGCTACGTTCACTTGTCCGTCATAATCATCGGCACTAAAATCCTTACTCCCGACCATTGCCAGAATTTCCCCCGTATCACTGTCCAAAACCACCGCCGCACCGTTGCCGATCTTCAGATCTCTCACTCTCTCAATCTCACTGCTTACTATCTCCTGAGCAGCCTCTTGAAGCTCAAGATCAAGCGTTGTAGTAACTCTTAACCCCCCCTGTTCAACAACTCTTTCTCCATACCTATCTACCAAAATGTCCTGAACATATTGGACAAAGTGCGGTGCCTTGAAGTTTACTCCCCTGGGCTGAAATTCAACATCATCAAGCGCTTCTCTCGCCGCCTCCTCCTGCTCAGAAGTTATATACCCATCCTCACGCATTCTCTTCAACACCTGCTCGGCTCTTCCAATATAAGCATTCGGATTACTTGAATAAGGGGAATAATACGAAGGCCTCTGGGGAAGCCCCGCTAAAATCACACTCTCAACCAAATCCAAATCTTTCACCTTCTTGCCAAAATATGTCTCGGCAGCAGCTTCCACACCCCACGAAGTCCCCCCATAAGGAACCTCATTCAAGTACATCGCAAGTATTTCATCTTTGCCGTACCTGCTCTCAATCTGAAGAGTCAAAACAAATTCTTTAATCTTTCTGATAATTGTTCTCTCAGGACTCAAGAGAACATTTTTGACAAGTTGTTGAGTAAGAGTTGACCCCCCCTGAAGCTTGCCTCTAAAAACAATATTAAAAAGGGCCCTTGGATACGCCGTCAAATCAAAACCTCTGTGTTTATAAAAGTTCTTATCCTCTATTGCAACCGTAGCCTGCTTCAGATATTCAGGAACTTGAGAAAGCTCTACCGGAGTGCGTTTCTCGTCAACAAAAATGTCATAAAGAACCTTCCCATTTCTATCAAGTATTTTCGTAGAAAACCCCTCTCTTCGAATCACTTTATCCGGAGAGGGAAGCGTAAAAGCCAAAAAAGAAATGAGGACTACACCCAAAACAACAAGTCCCAACACCCCAAAAAACAAAAGTTTCGTAAACTTCACATACCTCCCGGTAGCACCGGAATAATTACTGCGCCTCCTCCTTTTCCTCATACGATCCTTCCACATCTAGTCCTGATTCTACCAAAAGCACACAAACATTAAAACTTTTTTTCAAGCACTTCAATTGACCGGAAACGACAAATTTTATAAAATAATACTCACGCCCACCCAACTTGCGGGTGCAAGCGTGGTCTTTTTGGTGCGGGAGCGCCAACGCAAAAAGTGCTCCTGCACCTATTACCATTCTTCATTTATCTCAATTATTGCGCTACAATATTTTCTAACAATGACTATTGAAGAAGTCCTGGAAAGGGGAGTAGAGGAGGTTATCCCTTCAAAAAAGAGTCTCGCATCCCTTATGAAAAGGCGCAAAATCACCCTTTACCAGGGATTCGACCCCAGCAGCCCCAACCTGCACATAGGTCACCTCATAGGTGTCCGGAAACTGGCCCAATTCCAAGCTCTCGGCCACAAAGTAATTTTTCTTATTGGCGACTTCACCGGAATGATCGGCGACCCAACAGACAAATCCGCCACAAGAGTCAAGCTTACTCACAAGCAAGTATTAAAAAACGCAAAAACATACAAAAAACAAATTGAGAAAATCCTAAAATTCACAGGATCAAATGCTGCAGAAATCCGCTTCAATGCAGACTGGCTCAGCATTTTAAGTTTTGCAGACATAGTAGAACTTGCAAGCAACTTCACAGTGCAACAGCTTCTCGAACGGGATTTCTTTCAAAAACGCCTCGAAAACGAAAAACCCATCCACCTGCATGAATTTCTATATCCACTTATGCAAGGGTATGACTCTGTTGTCATGGACGTAGATCTTGAAATAGGCGGAAATGACCAGCTTTTTAATATGATGGCAGGCCGTTCTTTAATGAAATCTTTGAAAAAAAAGGAGAAATTTGTTCTCACCACAAAACTTCTCACCGACCCCACAGGTAAAAAAATGGGAAAAACTGAGGGAAATACAATAAACCTCACCGATCCACCTGAAGAAATATTCGGAAAAGTAATGGCTCTGCCGGACACATTAATAAAACTGGCAACAGAATTGGCAACCGATCTTCCTCTTTCTCAAATTCCACCAAATCCTCTGAAAGCAAAAAAAGCTTTAGCCCTCGAAATAGTCTCCCAAATCCATTCCCCCAAAGAAGCCAAAACCGCAGAGACTTACTTTAAGCGCACTTTCCAAAAAAGAAAGCCAAAATACGAAGAAAAAATAGAGCCCAAAGAAGATCTTCTAGCTACAATCGCACAGGTCACAAAAAGCAATTCCCAGGCCAAACGTCTGATCAAAGAAGGAGCCGTGGATATAAACGAGAAAAGAATAAAAAATCCTCAAGCAAAAGTCAAAAAAGGTGATAGAATAAAAATTGGAAAAAAGAATTTTTTTAAAGTAGCATGATTTCAAAGAAAAAAGAAAAATATTTTAAAATCCTGATTCTCATTGCAGGGTTCGGTTTGCTCCTCACAACCTTTCTCCCGTTCCTCAGTTATCTCTAGGTGGTATCATTTACTAAAATGAAGCTCTCAGATAGCGTTGAAGTTCTCCCCTTCGTGGGCCCGGCATATCAAACTCGTCTAAACAAACTTGGAATCAACACAATAAAAGATCTCCTTCTCCATGTCCCACACCGTCTCATCGACTACTCCAACCCGGGCCCAATCACTCCGGGAGAAATAACCTCCATACAAGGCACGGTTATTTCAGCCCGAAATCAATACACCCGAACCAACAAAAAAATCCAATTAGTCGAAATCCAGACAAAACAGAAAAACATTCTGGCTGTTTGGTTCAACCAACCTTTTCTATTAAACACTTTCAGAAAAGGGGAGAGTTTTTCTCTTTCAGGAAAAGCAGATTGGTTCGGGCGAAATCTTGCTCTCATCTCCCCGGAATATGAAAAGCTCTCAAAAAAACTGATCCACACCGCCCGTCTTTTACCAATCTATCCCCAAACTGCCGGGCTAAGTTCCAAGTGGCTCAGACGTCGCATCACGGATGCGCTCGAAAAAACAAGCTTCATCGACCCGCTTCCAGTAGCAATCCGCAGAAAATATAACCTTGTAGATCTAAAAGATGCCTTCAAAAAAGTCCATTTTCCAAAAACCACAGAAGATTTTGAAGAGGGTAAAACTCGCCTGGCCTTCGACGAACTCCTCGCTCTCCAAATTAAATCCATCAAAAAAAAGGCACTATGGAAAGAAAAAACCTCAACCTATAAGCTTACCTTCTCCGAAAAAGATATAAAGTCTTTCACAAATTCTCTCCCATTCACACTTACAAAAGACCAGCTGCAAGCAACAAACGAGATACTTGGAGACCTCAAAAAAAAATATCCCATGATTCGCCTGCTCCAAGGAGACGTCGGAAGCGGAAAAACAGTCGTCGCAGCAATCGCGGCTCTCACCGCATTCACAAACAGTCATAAAGTGATCCTCCTGGCACCCACCCAAATCCTTGCTCACCAGCACGCCACCACCCTAAAATCCCTCCTCAACCCCTTCAAAGTGCGTGTTGATCCAATCACATCTCAAACAAAAAAAACAAATAATAAAAAGGCAGATATTTTGGTCGGCACTCACGCTCTCCTGAAGCGTCCTAAAAAAATAAAGGGCTCAGCTCTTGTAATAATCGATGAACAACACAAGTTTGGAGTCAGACAAAGAAGCCACATTGCCGCTCTGGCAGGAAACAAAAAACACACACCACATATTCTCACTCTCTCCGCTACCCCAATACCAAGAACCGTCGCCCACACCTATTACGGGGACCTTGATGTTTCAACCCTTAAAGAGTCTCCCAAGGGACGAAAAAAAGTTACAACCTGGATAGTGCCACCGGAAAAAAGAAACAAAGCCTACAAGTGGCTTGAAGAAGAAATCAAAAAGCACAAATCCCAAGCCTTTGTAATATGTCCTCTCATCGAAGAATCAACGGCAGAAACTCTCATTCAAGTAAAGTCTGTCAAGAAAGAATTCAAACTCCTCAAGAATATTATCCCCAACCTAAGGCTCAATCTCCTTCACGGCAAATTAAGCCCCTCACAAAAAGAAAGTGTGCTAAAGAATTTTAAAAATAAAAAGTTTGATGTCCTCGTCTCAACACCCATAGTAGAAGTTGGTATCGATATTCCAAATGCCACTATAATCATCATCGAAGCCGCAGACAGATTTGGCCTCGCACAACTCCACCAACTCAGGGGCAGAGTGGGCAGGGGAGACAAAAAATCCTACTGTCTCCT
Organism: uncultured Gammaproteobacteria bacterium; assembly: GCA_964422865.1. Lineage (GTDB taxonomy): Bacteria > Patescibacteriota > Microgenomatia > UBA8517 > UBA8517 > CAYRCU01. The sequence continues at coordinate 16,984 of CAYRCU010000007.1, read as the reverse complement.
TTTTACCGATTCTAAATCCCCAAGAGCGATAAACCGTCTAAACGCTCTAAAATCCACTCACTCAGGATTCAGACTTGCAGAGCTGGATCTCAAACTCCGCGGCCCGGGAGAAATATTTGGTCTTAAACAAAGTGGAATTCCGGAGCTAAAAATCGCCTCCTGGGAAAACGCAGATCTAATCAAAAAATCCCACCTCACAGCCAAAGAACTGTTGCTTAAAAAGACCTCCTAGGTTAAAATATCCCTAAAGATGGCACCGGTACCAAAGAAAAAACACACACATGGGCGCTCTCGCCGCCGCCGTGGGAAGAAAGCACTAACTCTCAAGGACTTTTTCACCCAGTACTCCCATGCCAAGGGAATCCAAAAAAAGCTTGAGAAAAGGTCATGAAATCTTCAAACGATCCTCGCCACAAACGCCGAAGAAACGTGGTCAAAGAATTATTCGCACTGAACTTCACGCCTCAAAAATCAAGCGAACTTGCAAAAAAAATCTTCAATAAAAAAGAAAAACTCGACATCCTAATAACAAAAGCCGCTCCTCAATGGCCAATAGACAAACTTAACCATATCGATCTTGCCATCCTGCGTCTTGCGATATACGAAATACTTTTAACAGATACTCCTCACAAAGTCGCCATAGATGAAGCAGTCGAGCTTGCCAAAGAATTCGGAAGTGAAAACTCACCATCCTTTGTCAACGGGGTTCTTGGTAAAATTGTCACTGATCTTAAAAAATGAAGACACTAGAAATAACCGACCTCAAAAAAAAACTTCAAAGATCCAAAGATTCTTGATCTTGCTCTCACTCATCGCTCCTGGGTAAATGAAAACAAGGATAAAGCATCTAGTCACAACGAACGTCTTGAATTCCTGGGAGACGCTGTTCTCGAATACGTCGTTTCAAGCCATTTATATAAAACTTTTCCCGACAAAGAAGAGGGATTTCTAACGACACTCAGGGCAAATATAGTAAACACAAAAAACTTAAGCAGGTTCGCAAAAGAAGCAAAAATAGGAAAACATCTAAAACTCTCAAAGGGGGAGACTAAAAGCAAGGGCAGTGAAAACCCTTCTCTTTTGGCAAACACCGTCGAAGCAATAATAGGCGCAATATACCTCGATCAGGGAATGGAAAATGCAAAAGCGTTCATTCACAACTTCCTTTTAGCGGACCTGGATCAAAAACTGCTTGAGCCTCTCAAGGATGCAAAAAGCCGCCTTCAGGAAATAATCCAAGGAAACAATCTGCCAGCACCGAAATACCACATAATAAAAGAGTTGGGCCCGGATCACGACAAGCGCTTCGTGGTAGAAGTCGCCGTAGATAAAAAACCCCTCGCAAGCGGGAGGGGAAAAAGCAAAAGCGAAGCGGAACAAGAGGCTGCCAAAGCCGCTCTTGAACAATTCACCTCCAAAAGGTAAAATTCCCTAGTACTTATGGTAAAAATTAGACTAACACGTCTGGGGAAGAAAAACGATCCCTTCTATCGCATCATTGCTATTGATTCACAAAGAAAAAGAAGCGGCAAAGCACTCGACATAATCGGTTATTGGCACCCAAGAGAAGACATTAAAAAAATTGATTTAAAGAAAATCGATGCGTGGGTAAAGAAAGGTGCTCAAATCAGCCCCGCCGTCACTAAACTTATAAAATGAAGGACCTTCTGGCATTCTTGCTCAAAAACATCCTTGGTTCCGAAGACTTTTCAATAGAAGAAGTAGTCACGGATCAAACCATTGACCTGAGAGTAAAATCCCAGCCGGATTTGCTCGGTCTAATCATCGGAAAAGAAGGCAGAACTATAAAAAACCTCAGAAAAATCCTCTCCATAAAGGGAGTCCTCGAAAAAAAATCAGTAAGCATCACTATAGAGAAAAAGGATTAGTCCTCCCACTCGATCCGTATTCCGCGTCTTCAGGCTCCTGAAAATCAGGCACACTAAACTCAGAAAGCTTAGCCAATATCTCCCTATCTTCAGAAGAAAGAAGCACCACCGGCCCGGATAAAGAAGGCAAGGTCTCAGGAAAATCGGACCAGTAAGACTCAATTGTAACATTAGCCAATCCACCCTTAAGTCTGGCATCAACAATCTTTACCATCGGCGAAACCCGCGAAAGCTCCGAAAGATACGAGATAATACCCTTGTAATCTCCCCTCAGACTAAAGCTCATCCCAATCATACTCACCCCATCGACAGATTCATAATCACCCCTGCCCCCCAACGACAATCTCTCAAAAACAAGCTCCTTTTCAGCTGCTTTAATTCGAAGTTGAGAAGTAAGCTGAAGAGTCGGATCATGCGGCGGCAGCACCGACGTCACAGCACTCACATCCCTAATAAAATCATCACCACCCAAAGCTCTCAATACACTTACTCTTTTTTCCAAGGCCTCATTCTCCACTCTCATAACACTGATCCTGTCCCACATATTGCCGTACCTTCCAACCAGCATCCGCACTCCCCATACCAAAATTACAAAGCTAATAACCGTAACTCCCAGCGGAATGTAAAAAGACGGCCTGGAAAGAATCCTCGTATCAAATCGTTTACTTTTTTGTTTTTGGTCTCTCATAAAAAAACTTATTCTACTACCAAATCGATCTTATAGCCTTTCTTTTTTCCATAACTCAAACTTATCAATTTTACTCTTTGGTATTTACTATCTCTAGCCAAACTGCCTAATAGTTCCGCCGTGGAAAAAGAATCGGGCGAATATACTGACACATACGGCTCATCCGCTGTCACTCTTAACTCCTCAAAGGAAAAAGCATCACCCATACTGTTTAACAATCCCTCTTGCTTTATAGCCACATCATTTGTGTTTCGAAAGACAAATAGCGTAGATATTTTCTCAAGCCGGTCTTTCAGTAAAACCAAACCTTGCTCTGTCGATTCCAGGCTCACTACTTCCATTTTTAAAGAAGCATTCCTGACTTCCTCAGCCTCCAAGCTACGGGACAAATAATACAAAAAGCCGGTACCTGCCACTCCAACAATGATCAAAAGTCCTACCAATACAAAACTTACTTTGCGAAGTCTGCGAACAAGCTTTCCGCTCTCCAAGTTCTCAAAGTCGTCCTTTGGCAGTAAGTTTATGTCTCCCATTTTCCTTTACTCCACTTCCTTCATTGCAAGCCCAACAGAAACACAATATAAAGGAGCATAATTTGCAAGATTCTTCTTTGACTGAGGATCCAAAGAAATATTCTTAAAAGGATCGGCAATCGCAACCTCTATCCCTAAAATTTTAGTTAACTCCGCTCCCACCCCGGGCAAACCCGAGCTCCCACCTGTCAATAATATGCCCGCCGGAGTATCAGGACCCACTTCTATATTGTAATAGTGAATGGCCTTTTTAATCTCATCCGCCACAGTACCGACAATTGGCACCAGCACATCTCTCACCTTGCCCTCAAGCTGATCCACGACAAGACCGTACGTTCTCTTGTATTCCTCAGCCTGCTTTAACGAAATACCAAGCCCTTGTGCCACGGACCTGCTGAAAGCCTCCCCCGCAACAGTGACAGACCTGGAAAAGAAAAGCTCTTTATTCTTGGCAACCCCGATATCCGTGCTCTTCGCACCAAAATCCACAACAACCATAGTTTTCTCAGACACAGAAATGCTTCTGACAATACTCATTAATTCAGTTTCCGCACCCACAACATTCAGGTTCGCCATATTAGCAATATTTATATATTTCTCAACCAAACTTTTTCTCACCGCAACTAAAAGGACCAATACATTGGGCGGACTGGAGCTTTCTCTCCTCTCCAAAATTTGGTGCTGAATTACAGCCTCCTCAATAGGAATTGGAATATACTCTTCCGCTTCCCATCGAACGGCAGAATTAATCTCCTGATCCGACAGAAGCGGAAATTTAAGCACCCTGGTATACACATGAGTCTCGGGAAGCGAAATAAACACCTCACGGGAGGAAACCTTCGCATCATGAAGCAGATTCCTCAAAGCAACAGCAATATCCGCAAACTTCTTATCCTCCTGAATTTGCTCAATATCACCAACAGCAAGACCAACTGCCCCCGCCGCTTTCAAAGCAAAACCCTTCCCCTCACGATCAAGCTCTATAACCTTTATTGACCTTGATCCTATGTCCACTCCTACACTCATTGCTTAATTCTTTTTCTACTGTATTTTGTCATTCGAATATAGCGCCGCACCAAAAACACTCATTGGTTCAGGATACAAAGAAAACACTTCAACCCTCCTTGAAGACTGTCCAAAAACCCCCAAGGACTCAACTCTCAACCCCTGCGAGGGCAAGTCCTCCTCTGCAACAACTCCCAAAATCTGCGGGGTATTGTTATAAAGCATCCTGACCTTCACAAGCTTCAATGCACCATCCACACTCCATGGCAAGTCAAATCCGGAAGACCCCATATCCAAAACTCTTCGAAAAGCAAAGGTTCGCCCATCCACTGTACATCCTCCACCATCAATACCTAAAAAATTGTTTGACGAACGTCTCGAGGAATACGGATCATAAGCAGACCGAGCCACATGAATCTCGCCCGCCTCCTCATAAAGTATCTCCACCTCCACAGCTGGAGTAGTAACATCAGAAGCAGAAGTACCCTCCCGTCCCCAACAAACCGTAATACTGCTCCCCCTGTAACTTGGAGAGATCAAATTATAATCTTCATCATGCTCCGCAAGCCAAACCACTGCCGCCTCACCACTATCAAGCTCCGCAGGATAGATATATTCTCTTGCAGCATCGGGAAAACCGGAACTGGTAACACTAAAGGTTGCTCCTTCAGGAAGTGTCCCGGAAGTAAGTCCCGAAATAAGAGCCTCTTCCACACCGGCCTCCGCAGCAGAAAAAGCCCTCAACGATTCTTCCTCCCGCGTAGTTAAAGTAACATCACTAATACTCCTTGAAGCAACAGAAAGCCCCACAGTAGTCATAACCGCAACTGCCAGAACAACAAGAAGAAGTGCCTGGCCCTGATTTCCCGCACTCCTCTTCATTATTTCAGTCTAAAGCGCAAGCCGCCTCTAGTCAATAAGTCCTCAAAGCCGCTCTCGTATTTACAACGACCAAGGGCTCATCCCCATCCACAGACTTGCCGGATATACTCACATCCACATACTCGGGAGCGTCCAAAACGCCCACTCCGCCGCACGAAAACACACAATTTTCCACTAACACATTTTCCCCGGTAAGCCGCTGGCCTCCAAGTTCAACATAACCCCAATCAGATCCCAGCTTACATTCAATAACACTATCCGATCCATCTACATCCACATAACTTACTAAGGTTCCTCCGCCACAACCCGATATGCTCTGCGCATTCCTAATCTCTCTCTCAATTATTCCGGCCGCGTAATCCAAATTTTCTCTCACAGAAACCGTTCTGTCCGTTTTTACGGATCCTCGTATCGCAAGAATGGTCGCCTGCACAACTATAATGGAAACCACGGCAAAAACCGTACTTACAACCAATATTTCAATCAATGTAAAACCTTTATTTCTCATAGGTTTTTCCAGTCTGTCAATATCATATCTGCCTTGGTTTCATGTCTCCCGGTGGGACCGCTCCAATAAACTACTATTGAAACTTCCACCCTGTCTGCGCCCACAGAAGTCAATGTAACCTCACGAGAAAAAGAAGTCCCCGAAATTTTTCCGGAACAGGATCCGGAATCAAAAGCAAGCTCATTTACACAATACAAAGCTCCTCCACCGGAAGCTCTCGAGTAAAATGCTGTCCAGTCTAAATCTCTCTCTCTTCTTATCCATTCCATGGCTTCCTGTGTATATCTGTTTGCAAGCGATTTTTGCCTGGAAAAGGCAGAAGTAGCAATTGATCTTGAAACAGCTCCCACCAAAGCCAACAAGAAAAAGCTCACCACAGCAACCACGACAACAAGCTCAAACAACGATTGCCCTTTTATGTTTTTACTGTTATTCATGGACACGAAAAATCACTTTCATTTATCTTCCCACCAGCCGTCACACCAACCGCAGACCCTCTATCACCCAAGCAAATCCCAATAACTGCATTAACCGCGTTCGTTCCACTGCTCAAAGGCAAAAAAGAAATCGGATTGGGTGCAGGAGCCGAAAGTTCTATACCTCTCATCCCAACCCTTCTGACAACTACTCCTCCTCCCGTACACACAACTTCAATCCTGTACTCATCCGACGAAACAACAGTAAAATCAACACTCACCAAAGTTTCCGAAGGACCACATTCCGGCCCATCCGGTTTGTGCCCGCTCAGAGCCAATTCTTGAGCATACCTTAAATCCGCCACTATCTGTCTGGTTGCCGAAGTTACAGCCTCTTTCCTGCCGAATTCTCGATAATTAGCATATCCCACAACCGACAAGATACCAACTATCGCCAACGTAATCAGAACTTCAATTAAAGTAAAACTTTGCTTCAAGTAAATTTTATTCCTCATTTCATCTTTTCCCTTCTGGCTTCTTCAAGCTCTCGTTCATAATCTTCAAGGCTCTTGTCCAAAGGCGTCTTCCCATCACTCCTTCCAAAGTTACACACATATCTGCCGCAGAGCAAATTTCTGGAAACTATTTCCTCGTTATATTCATCCTCACCCTCGCTCTCAAGAGCCGCAAAAATCTGAAAATGCTTACCGTTTGAAAGATAGAAATAACTGCGCCCCTGCCCCTGCCTGGGATCACCCAAAAGCCTGGGCATACTTTCATGAAACCCCTCCCCATACCACTCACAAGCTCTATAAACAGGAATTCCTTTCTCATCCACCTCATTTCCGCAAGCCACAATCTTCCCCTCTTCCGTCGAAAAAGGAAACTTCCCCGTGTCGTCCCGAAAAGCAATTAAGGCATCGTAAATAGCCCTCACGTCACTCTTTCTTTGCACATCTCTGGCTTTCCGCAAAGAAACTCGCATGTTCACAGCAATCATCACAAACATTGCGCTCAATATCACAACCACACCCATACCCTCTTTAGCACTAAAACCAAAATACCTCTTGCGACTCATGCTCATATCAAAATTATTTTAGAAATCTCCATACCAAAAACAATCACCGTCAAAAACCCCAAAACCAAAAATGGCCCAAAGGCAATTTTTTCACCAAGTTTCCTTAATCCCAGCAATAAGACAATTATTCCAAACAACCCACCCCAAAAAAAACTTACAAACATCCAAAAAACCGCAAGCTTGACTCCAAGAAACGTCCCCATAAAAACCGCAAGCTTAACGTCCCCCAATCCCATACCTCTGCCCATCGTCACAGCATGCAAAAAAAGAAGAAAAAGCCCGCTGGACAACCCGGCCAGAAAATAAAAATAAACAGGGGAGTGGGTAATCACCAAAGCCATTAAAGTAGTTACAAGGCCAATCACAAAAACTCCGTCGGGTAAAATCTGAAACTCAAAGTCAATCACAAAAGCCGCAATCAACAAAGCCGCCACAAACAAAAAAAGGGGAAGAGTAAAAATTCCCAAGCCCCGCGCCCAACCAATATTCGTTAACATCCTGTCCATTCCCAAATACACAATCACAAACGAAAAACCTGTAGCAACCTCAATCAAAGGTTCCCTAACAGACATCCGCTTCCCACAACATCTGCTCCTGCCCTTCAAAAGCAAAAACGAAAGAAGAGGAATATTGTCATACCAGGTTAATCTTTCCATACAGTAGTTGCAAACAGATCTTCCTTTCAAAACACTAGTGCCTCTCGGATATCTCCACGTCAAAGCCCCCAAAAAGCTCCCAACAACAAGCCCCAATATTAATATAAAGATAACCATTTTTTACCTCAACCAAAGAGACACCAGCCCACACAAGCAGGCCGGCATCTTCTAAGCATTCAACAGTTTGCCGCACACACAATAAAGCCTTACGGCAGCAAGTTCAATGTTCCGCCAACCGTCGGGTCCGCGTTTGTCGTACAAGCTATACCACCCTTGCCAAGTGCACTTGAGTAAATTGCATACGCCCTATTTGTACCCGAATATGTGCTCTCACAACGAGATATATTACTATCTCCCTCAAGTCTCGAAAATATCAAGACCGGAGCTCCGCCCGAGGCGGTCGTAGAATCATAACAAAAACCGTTTTGAGCATTAACAGTACAAGCACTAATCCCGGAGATGGAATACGTTATCGGAGAGGGCACGCTCGCAATCTCTCCCGCATTAACCAACGATGTTATCCACGTAGAATTCTCGGGTACATAGTTTCCGGCATTGCTCGTAGCAAACGCTTCCAGGGCATGTCCCATTTGAGTAATAGCGCTGATTCTTCCCGTATCTCTGGTCCTCGCTAGTTGCTGCACGGGGTTTAATGCCAAAAGAACAACAACAGCCAAAGTTCCAAGAACCGCAATAACTATCAATAGCTCAATAAGCGTAAATGCACGCACTTCTCTGCGTATTTTGTGTTTTCTCATTTATAATCACCTCCTTCCGACATATTTTTCCTTTCATCCAGTATTCAACAACTAAAGCACCGTAGTCAAGTTGTATATCGGAAGTATCACGCTAATCACCAAAAGCGCTACTCCGATCCCCAAAATAATCATTACCACAGGCTCTATGGCACTAGTCAAGCCCTTTACTTTCTGCTCACTATCCACCTCAAAAACATGCGCCACTTTATTTAGTACCTCTTCCATCTTCCCAGTCTCCTCCCCAACACTTATCATCTGCGTCAATATCTGAGGAAAAATATCAGAATGCTTCCCGAAGGCAAACGATATAGGAAACCCCTTTTCCACCTGTTTGCCAACATCTTCCAAAGCTTCAGAGACCAAAACATTATCAACAACTCCAGCAGTGATGGACAAACTGTCCAAAATCGGCACTCCCGCACCAATCATTAAAGCCAGCGTTCGCGTTATTTCAGTTAGGATTATCTGTTTCTGAAGTTCTCCCATAAAAGGAATCTCAAAAACAAACTCGGCTATCTTCCTTTCCCCCGTTTTCGTCCTTCGAAAGATAACAAAACTCCAAACGCCAATCACCACCGCCGGCACCCAAATAAACCACCCCTTGGTAACTATTTTCGAAACAGTCATCATCATCTGTGTAGTCAGCGGAAGCTCAGCATCAAACTGTTCATACAAACTGAGAAGCTTCGGTATAACAAACACAATCATAATCATACTCACCACAATCATTCCCACAACAATTATCGCAGGATAAATAAGCGCCCCTTTAACCTTTCCCTTAAACTCACGCTGTTTCTCTAAATTGTCCGCAAGGCGCAACAAAACTTTTCCCAAAACTCCACCCGTCTCACCGGACTTGATAAGAGCAATAAAGGTCGGAGGAAAAACTTTAGGATGTTTTTTAATAGCGGTGCTTAAACTCTCTCCACCCTCAACATCGGCCAGTATCTGAGTTATAACTGTCTGCATCGCCGGCTTCGCCTGAACTCTTAAAATATTTAAAATATCAACAATAGGGAGCCCCGCATTAAACATCGTAGCAAACTGACGGGTAAAAATAACCACATCGGAAGAGCTCACCTTTTTTCCAAAAGAAAAAGGGCTGGAGCCGCGAATCGGCCGCATACTAACCACAACGTGTCCGCGCTTGCGAACCAGCTTAGCGGCACTATTTTTGTCTAGCGCCTCAACTTCACCCGTCACTAAACCTCCCTGGCTATCCCTCGCTTTAAACTTAAACCTTTTCATTTGTACCTTGTCAAACTACACCCCGAACTAATCTTTTCAATTGGTCCGGACGCAGAGCATACGCACTTGCAGTTTCCAAAGTCACCTTGCCCTCACTGACCATCGAAGCCAAAGAAGTCTCCAAAGTCATCATTCCAACATCACTGGAAGTCTGAATGATCGAATCTATCTGGTGTGTCTTTCCCTCGCGAATTGTAGTTTTTATGGCACGCGTCGCAAGAAGAACCTCTGATGCTAAAACCCTTCCCCCGCTAATCCCCGGCAACAGTCTTTGAGAAATAACAGCCTCCAAAACATTCGAAAGCTGAAGCTTTACCTGATCCTGCTGTTCCCTGGGGAAAACATCCACAACCCTGTCAATCGTCTGAGCGGCAGAATTCGTGTGAAGCGTAGCAAACACCAAATGCCCGGTTTCCGCTAAAGTCAATACGGAAGCAATAGTCTCATAATCCCGCATCTCACCAACCAAAACCACATCAGGATCCTCCCTCAAAGCAGACTTTAAAGCCGCCTTCCAGCTTTTTGTATCCGAAAACATCTCCCTCTGAGAAATAATAGACTTCTGGGGAGTAAACACAAACTCAATGGGGTCTTCAATAGTAACAATATGATTCTTCCTGGTTTTGTTGATCTGATCAATCATTGCCGCCAAACTCGTAGATTTCCCATGCCCCGTAGGACCCGTAACAAGTATCAATCCCTGCTTAAGCTCGGTAAATCTATGTACCACGTCAGGAAGCCCCAATGTTTCAATGGGAGGAACAGACAAGGGAATTGTCCTAAAAGCTGCAGCCCAAGTCTTTTTTTGTGTATATACATTTACTCTAAATCTCGCTACATCCGAAAATGCTAAAGAAAAATCAATCTCCATATCTTTGGTAAGCTTCGCTATTTGCGCCTGACTCAAAAAGTCCCTCAAAAGACTTTCAATACTCTCACCGTTTAAGATCGCCTCATCAGTAATCGGTACAAGAGCCCCATCAATTCTTAAGGTAGGTGGAGTTCCGCTCACCAAATGAAGATCGGATGCCTTCCTTTCTATAGTCAACTGCAGTAAATCTCTTAAATTCATTTTTATATCTATCCTAACTACTCCTTCGCCACCCTTAGTACCTCCTCCACTGTAGTAATTCCCGCCAAAACCTTCAAGTACCCATCCTGTATCATTGTAATCATTCCCTCACTGACAGCCTGTTTTTGAATCTCACTTGCAGGCGCCCTGGACAAAATCAAATGGGCAATTTTCCCGCTCACAGGCAGTGTCTCAAACACTCCAATCCTCCCCTTATAACCGGAATTATTGTTTTCCGGAGTCGGTCTGCCGCGATATAGCTTTTTTACCTCCGTCTTGGGCCACAGAGGTCCGAGTTCTCGCTTCATATCCTCAATAACCTTCGGGTCAGGGTCATACTCTTCTTTCGTGCTTTCATCTATTTTCCTTAAAACCCTCTGTGCCACAATTGCCGTCATGCTGGAAGCCAAAAGAAAGGGTTCGGCATCCATATCCAAAAGGCGCGGCAAAGCTCCGGCAGCATCATTTGTATGAAGCGTGCTAAACACAAGGTGGCCGGTCAAAGAAGCTTGAATTGCCAAACCCGCAGTTTCTTTGTCACGTATCTCTCCAACCAAAATAATATTAGGGTCCTGTCTCAAAAAACTCCTAAGCCCCGTGGCAAAGGTCAAACCAACAGTAGGATTAACCTGCACCTGATTAACTCCGGAAATTTTATATTCCACAGGATCCTCAAGAGTCATAATGTTAACTTTGGGAGTATTGAGCCTCTGGATGATTGAATACAAAGTAGTCGTTTTTCCGCTTCCGGTAGGTCCGCAGATAATAACAATTCCGTGAGGCCGCAAAATAGCATCTTCCAAGTTTTTAAGAGCTCTTCCACGAAGTCCCAAGTCAGGTAAATCAGGCACGCCTCCACTCTTTTTAAGAAGCCTCATCACTATCTTCTCACCCGTACTGGTAGGAAGCACACTTACCCTTAAATCAACTTCCTGCTGGGAATTTTTGAAACTAAAACGCCCATCCTGAGAAACTCTCTTCTCGTCTATCTTCAAGCCGCTCAATATCTTAATCCTGCTTATCAAAGCTTCATGAAGTTCCTTAGGAATAGTAAGTTTTTCCTGCAATATTCCGTCAATCCTATATCGCACTCTCGTGGCCCTGCTCATAGGCTCTATATGAATATCACTTGCCCTCGCCCGCACAGCAAAATCCAATATATGTGTCACAACTTCACCAATCTTCTCTTGGCGAATCAACCCCGTCTGCTGAGTAGCATCAAGAGTTCGCACATTCTCAGTCTCCCCGGATACATCTTTCAAAGCAGCCGTAACCTCCTGGCTCAAAGTCGTGCTGTAGCGCTTGGCGGTAAACTCATCTATAACACTTGGAATCGCCGCATTTGGGGTTACATGAAAATTAGTTTTTTGCTCTACAAACTCAATAGTAGCAAGATCCAAAGGTTCCGCCATAGCAAGAACAAGCTCCTTTTTTCGCTTATCCACACTTACCGGGAAAACTCTGAACTTTCTTGCAACTTCCTGGCTTAAAACACTCAAAGCAGCAGGATTCACAGGAGTAGAGCTCAAATCCACAAAAGGCACGTTATAAAACTCAGCCTTGGCCTTTGTCATACTCTTCTCATCCACCCAGCCGCGCTCATTCAATATCTGCTCCTCAGTCTTTCCGGACTGAATCACAGCCTGTTTTATCTGATCAGCTTTCTCAGGGGACAAAGCTCCCTGTTTAACCAATATATCCACCAAAAGCGCATCCTGGGCAGCCATAAATCCATTATGCACAAAGCCTCACAGACTATCAAGAACCAGCCCACTCTTCCAAAATCCACTCCCTTAACAAAAATCTTCAATAACAATAAATATGCTTATTTTTTGCATCTCAAAAAAATCATACAATTAAAATCATGAATGATTTAAGTAAACTACTAATAGATAGATACTTTGAGCCATATCAAAAAGAAGATATTAGCAATATCCGCAAAAAAATATATTCCGCAAAAAGCGTTTCAGAAAGCAGAGCACAACTCAAAAAATATAGCCCCCATCTCGCAAAACTTAAAAAGCGATATAAACAACTAGTAAGCGAAAGAAACAAGCTTGCAATTCGAAACGGCCACAGCAATTTCTTCAAATACATGTGGAACTGGGATAAAATACCTCAAAAAAATATCAGTAAATTTAACAAAATTTCCCAACAAAAATACAATAAAATACAAAAGGAGATTCCGGTATACATCAAAAAAGCAGAGTGGTTTCAAACCATTTTCAATAGTTTCAACTATGAATCCTACACAAACCAAAAAACATACAATCTCCCAAAAGACATCCACAAATACCTAATTAGAAGCAACAAAGCTAACCAAAACACACTTTCAATGATTAATCTTCACCCCAATTCCAAAGGAATTTATGCTGTCGATTACAATTTCAAAAAAAGACAAGTCAATTTATTCTATGACAAAAGAAACACAACTGTTTCCGGAGCAATTACCCTGGCCCACGAATATGGACATGCATTATACTGCCTATCCCTTATTAGTAAAAATTTAGACCCGAACACAAAATCCTCATACAGACACGAAAAAGCCGCAATAAAAACAGAGCTAGACTTCGAAAAGACATTAACTCTAAAAACAAGAAAGCTTTTAAAAGCCAGGTTTCTCACAACTTACATAAACAACATCTTTGAACAAGAAGTTTACAATAATATCAAGTTAGACTTTGATACAGTATATGCCAAAGCTACAAAAAAAGTCATTCCAAACATAACAGAAAAATCAAATCCTTTGTACTCCCTTGACTTATCACTAATCTATAACCCTTGTTATTCAAGCGTCTACTGCACCGTATACAACAAACTGCTTTAAGAAATCTCTTGACACTTTAACCTACTCTAGGATAGTATGAAAGCATTAGTGAGTAGAGGATTTAGACAGTTGTTTAACTCCACATCCTCTCAACACAAAGAGGGGAAGGTTGTTGCCCGCCGAAAGGCGGTTTTTTTTTGTTTTTGACATTTGGTAAATATTTGATATTATAGGACATAATATGCCCCACGAACTTATTGTAGATGGAATAAGGGTCATTACAGCAACAGGAATAGCATTTGGTGCGACAAAGGGTGTTAGCGCTTCATCTTTGGAAATAGACAAGGACAAGGCTGCAAGGGATGCCATGAATCCCAATACTTCTTCACAAGTTTTGACTTCCGAGGAACTTGGTATTTCGTCTGATTGGGAGGGTATGGTGGTAAAAAACAACCCCCTTGAAGACGAAAGACAACAGGAAACAGCAAAGCCCCTCAATCTTCCCATTTTCGAATTAAACCGAGAAGACCTGCAAAAACTCAGTGCATCCTTAGCAGAAGAAGAGGTTTTCTTAGGAGAATGGAACAATTTAGTAAGGGAGCTTGGCATGCCCGACGAGTGGAAGGCTGAAAGAATAATGGCAATATTGGAAGATATTGTTGAGCAATACGGGTTTGAGGAAGGATCTGTGCACCCAAGGCTTGAGGTAATTGCTTTTTCCAAAGATGAAAGCCTTTGGGCAAGTCTTGTTTTTAGGGTTGCAAGAGAGCAGAAAGTAAACAACCTAGAAATACCCCCAAACTCACTGATTGTCACAGCAGTCAATCCACAAACCGGGGAATTGGAGTATTTTCTTTTCAGAGACACGGATGGCACAAATTCCCAGGAAGAGTGGGTAATGATCCCGTTTGTGGCAGATGGACAGCCAACGGGAAGAGTGGCCAGATTCCTGGATCAGACCCTTGATGGCATTATTGTTGTTCTCCCCAACGGAAACACAACCCTTTTTCCCTACTCCGCATTTCCCGGACTCAACCCCTTCAAGCTTGCCGACATTAACAGAGTCCCGATTCCAAGCATCAAACTGGCTTCCCATGAAACAACAAACTCTTTAGCCAGTGGTGAATTTGAGATAGAGCAGGAAGCAACTTCACTCAGTTTTAATATAGAGGGAAGAGAGTGGAATATTAAGGTAGATGAAAGTTTAGAAATTAAATTTACGGACCTAGATGTTGCCGCCATGACCTACAGGCTAAGAGCTCTGGGAATCAGTCCGGGAAAGCTAAACTTTGAAATTCTTCCTCTCAATGCCGACGGCAAATATGACGAAGAAAAATATGATGAAAAGGTAAGAGAGCGGCGTGCATCATCAGAGGGTGAACAAATAATTGTCATCCTTGCCGCCGATAAATCGGGTCCTGTCCCGACAATTAGAATTTTCCTGTCAAGATCTTTTCTGGAAAACATTGGTCAAAATCGAATATCAAGAACCATCACCTGGCGCATTCTCGGCGCGGCATATGCTGAGGAAACAGATAGTATAATGGTAAACCTGTCTAAGGTAATTGATCGAATGGCAATTGTTCCGTATAAAGATGGGGAAGGGTATTTGGATCTTGCTGAAGACATAAAAGTAACTTACAAAGGCGAACCGCAAGATTATCTCAAGTGGCTAAGAGAACACGGTTATACAACTCCCGTGCCGGATTTCGAAGCTTTGATTGCCACACAGCAAGATCCAGCTTCTTGAAATAACCCAAAACAAAAAGGTAGAATGAGGGTGTGAGTAAGAAGACATTTCTTGTTGTTGCCGCTTTAGTACTTGGCACTCTAGCTGTCCTTGCATCTCTTTTTTATCTGACAGAAAAAGCCGGCTCCCAAAAAATCAGTTTTACAAGAATAGACAAGGGGGTTCAAGTTCAATTTATAAACGAACTACCCGACTACAACATAAAGCAATCCGCCTCGGACAAAGACTTGGAAAAACTATACAAAGCTTTGGAGATTTTACCGCTCCAGAATCAGCCCCTTTTGGGAGAAATAACAACTCAACCCTTAAAATTTGTAAACAAGCTGGAAGTGACAATAAAAAAGCTTGAAATCTCAGACAAGGAAAATATCAAAAATTCCATCTACATTAGATCCACAAACAAAGACGAGGTAATTTACACAGTGGGCAGGGCAAAAATTCAAGACAAAAAAGTAAAGATAATTTTAAGCATAGATCTTTCAAAAGCAAACGAAATAGGTCAAGACCCAAGCGAACTCGTTTCCAGAGCCGCAAGCTTTGCCCTTTACCTAAATCTCAATAATATTCCACTGTCAAGGGAACACCTAAGCACTCTTTACAGAAAGCATGCAGAGGCTTTTACTCTTGCCAAAATCAGCCCCATACTGGAAGTCTCAGAAAAAAGATCGTTTCTAAAAATTATTAAGGAGGTAAAAGCTCAGTCGTGTGGAGGAAATATCGTCTGTGGTACTGCCGCCTTTGCTGGCACTTGTGAAGGTGGCATAAATGCTGGAGAGCCATGTGATAGCCAGTTTGATTGTCCAACCGAAAGTGGCGGGGTATCAAACTGCCTCGATTCTTACAAATGCATTCTTCCCGACAGCTTTACTAGCGCCTGTAGCTGGTGGTCCGCGGGCGCACAATGCATGAATACCTGCAATGCAGATCCTCTTGCCGCCTCACCCCGCTGTGTCTATTCGGGTTCTTGCTGGGAAATAAGCTCCACTCCCTCTCCCACCCCCACACCTTCCCCCGAGGACACCTGTTCAGGAGCTTGTATGACTCCTGATTCAGGGCAAACTGACTGTGGGGCTTGGGGTATGGAGCCGGCTGACGGCACATGCAGTGGAGGAGCTTTTTGCTGTCAGGAAAAATCAAGCTGGGGTGGTTGTGTTCCGAATTACGGCAATCCACCGGGCTGTGCTCAAATGGGGCAGACCTACACCAGCGGCACCTGTTCGGGCGACCCCAGCATTTCCTGCACCACCAATGCCGACTGCAGATGGTGGAGTGCGGGAGACTGCCAGGGGGCAAGACCGTGCTGTGACGGCCTGGTCCAGTCCACCAACGGAACCTGCCAGTGTCCTGCCTACTGTTCTGCTACCCTGAATACTTACAACATGACTGTTGACACCACCACTCCGGAAGATCTGGCTGTTACCAGTATTAATGTTGACAACGGGGCCGGGGGAGGAAGTCCCAGCATGGTAGGTTTTGTCCGGTTTAGGTACAGGTCCGGGTTTAACAGCACCATTGCTACCAGAGATCCATACCAGGACAATGACTCTCCTTTTTTAACCACAGTCACGGGCCATGCTCCCGGGTATGCCGGAAAAATATATGCTCAGCTGTTTGGCAGGAGTGACTTGGGGGTTGACTTTAGCTGCACGACGGAGGATGCCAATATCAGTGTGACCGCACCCACCCCCACACCAGTACCTCCGGCCGCCTCCTGGTGGCAGGTAGTGGGAGGGG
>CAYRCU010000006.1:36823-44601 GCA_964422865.1 uncultured Gammaproteobacteria bacterium | reverse complement strand
AAGTGTGGAACAATTTTATTAATGCAAAACTGATGAAGGCTCGAGCTAAATACTGCGGAATACCCGGTAATAAGATTGGAGTACCTTTCCTCTTTACTCCTGAAGGTGAGTGTTTTATTGGAGATGCGCCAATTATTGATTTTTTTGAAAATCTTTAACGTGATTTGCGGTCTAGTTGATCCAAACTAGAAAGACCAACTACGACATTTCTCTCTTGCGGTCCAGCCAATTCAATCGAAACCACCTTTTGCCATTGCCCAAGCACTAATTTTCTATTCCCGGGTCAAGGCCGTCATTATACTGCTTACCTTTAAGCCATTTATTAATATTTTCTGTTAAATTAACTATTTGTTTTTTGTTAGAGGATTTAATTTTAATAATTTCCATCTCAATCGAGATAATCCTGAAGCTTCTTTCTGCGAGAAGGGTGCTTGAGTTTTCTTAGGGCTTTGGCTTCGATTTGTCTGATGCGCTCACGAGTAACACCAAAGACCCTTCCTACTTCTTCAAGAGTTTTGGGTTGGGACCCATCCAAACCAAAGCGAAGGGTGAGCACTTTTGCTTCTCTGTCTGTAAGGGTGGCTAGAACATCGTCGAGATGATCTTTTAAAAGTTGTTTTGAGGCTGTGTCTATTGGAGACTCGGAATCATCCGGCACAAAATCACCCAAAGTGGAATCTTCGTCCTCCCCTACTTTTGTATCAAGAGATGTTACCTCTTGGCTTATTTTGAAAATCTCTCTAACTCTATCACCTGTAAGGCCAAGCTCTTTTCCTATTTCTTCCGGAGTGGCTTCGCGACCCAATTCCTGCATGAGACGTTGAGAGGTTCTGTATAGTTTGTTTATGGTTTCTACCATGTGGACGGGGATTCGAATTGTGCGAGCTTGGTCAGCGATGGCACGAGTAATGGCTTGACGAATCCACCATGTGGCGTAGGTACTGAACTTAAAGCCTCTGCGCCAGTCGTATTTTTCCACCGCACGAATGAGGCCTTGGTTGCCTTCTTGAATTAAATCCAGGAGAGAAAGCCCACGGCCGATGTATTTTTTGGCAATGGAAACTACAAGACGAAGGTTTGACTCGGTTAGTTTGTCTTTTGCTGCCTTGGAGTTCTTCTCAAAAATTTTTGCGTATTCTACTTCTTCTTCTGCGGTAAGGAGAGGATATCTTCCTATTTCACGAAGATATTGCCGAACCGGATCTGTTGATTCCGGTCCTTCTATCTTAGACAAAAGGGCAATTTCTTGATCTAAAGTAAGCTTGGTTTTGTCGTCCTCATCTTCTTCTGTTGTTACTGATTCAAAAACATCAACGCCTTCTTCGAGAAGAGTTTTGTATAGTTCATCCAGCTCTTCCAATCTGTTCTCTGCATCCGGAAAAATTTCAAGGATGCTTTCTTGAGTGAGAAAGCCTTGGTCGCGGCCTTTGTTGAGTAAGTCGAGAGTAGCTTTTCTAAGCATGAGGTTGGGACGAAAAACAGGGCGAGCAATACTCACTCGCCTCGAGCTTAATTATACATTAGACCTCTAATTTTGCAAGTTTATTTGAAAGAAGTGTAAACTCCTGTTGTTTTTTTTTGAGGAGACGAGGTTTTTTTTGTTTTTCCAGACTTGTGATTTTTTTTGACAGAAGATTCAATTGTTTTTTTAAGTTTATTGTTTCTATTTCTTTTATCAGCAAATTTAATTCTTTTTCGACGTTAACGTCATCAAACTCTTCTTGTGTAAAAGTGATATTTATAAAGCCCTCTTGAAGCTCGGGAGGAAGAGCGGACTTGAGATCTGTAAGACTTGTTTTTGGGTTTTTTTTGAGAATTTTAATTACTGAAGTGGTAATTTTTCGGATGAGCGGAGTTTGGAAGTATTTTTTTAGTCCGTTTTTGATAAGAAGATTGGGTGATGTGTTTAAAACAAGAGAAAGAAGATCTCTTTCTAGCAGTTCGCGG
Source organism: uncultured Gammaproteobacteria bacterium (assembly GCA_964422865.1). Taxonomy (GTDB): domain Bacteria; phylum Patescibacteriota; class Microgenomatia; order UBA8517; family UBA8517; genus CAYRCU01. The sequence goes on along the minus strand of CAYRCU010000006.1, from coordinate 42,654 downwards.
CGAGATTTTTGTTTGGGAAATTTTTTAGTTTTTAAGGAAACATCAAAAGAGGGGCTGCTGCCGGCGGAATTTATTTCTTCCAGAACTGCTTCCTGGGGAACGTCGAGACGGTTTGCCAGTACTTTTATGTAGTGAGCTTTTACTATTGAATCCGGTATTGAGGAAAGCCATGGAGTCAATTCACGACTGATCTTGCCTTTGGTTGAACCGTCAATTTTTTTGTATTTTGCGAATGTTGCGTTAATTAGAAAATCCCATATGGGAACCGGTGAGCTAAGTATTTTCTTTAGACCCTCAGGGTCGGCCTTTGCATAATCATCCGGGTCTTTGTATTTTTTCAGTGCTGCAACTGAGACATCAAGGCCTATTTTTTGAGCCAAGATAAAGCCCCGTATGGCAGCTTTGTCTCCTGCAAAGTCTGAATCCAAAGCAAGGACTATGGAGGAAGCGAAGCGGGAAAGAATGCGGATTTGCTCTTCTGTGAGAGCAGTTCCTTTTATTGCAACTATATTTGTGATACCAATTCCCCAAGTGGAAATTAAATCAAGTTCTCCTTCCACAACAATGGCTTTGTCTGCTTTTTTTATTTCGGAGCGGGTGAGATTTAATCCATATAGAGAACTGCTTTTATGGTAAATGGGGGTTTCCGGAGAATTTATGTATTTTGCTATTTTGTCACGCCCCGGCAGAATCCTTCCGGCAAGGGCTACGGGGCGACCGGTGTGTGTGTGGATCGGAAAAATAAGACGTCCCCTGAAGCGGTCAATATAGCCTCTCTGAGTCTCTACCACAAGACCTGCCTTTTCCAGTGTTTTTGGGGAAAAACCTTTTTTTTGAGTTAAATAATTGAACAGCAGTTTCGGCCTTTCAGGAGCTGCACCCAAAAGGAATGTTTTAATGGACCGAGAGGAAATATTTCTTTCTTTTTTGGCATATTTGAGAAAGGGTTTGCCGAGAGAATGTGTGGTGAGAATGTAGTGATAAAAGTGTACCGCTAATTCGTTAGCGCGGTATAACTCATCTTTTTCGCTGAACGCCTGGCCTGAAATTGGTTTTAATTTTATCCCCGCTTTGTCTGCAAGAAGCTTGAGTGTTTCATAAAACTCAAGCCCTTCGAATTTTTGAATAAATGAAATGACATCTCCCCCTTCTCCACAGCCGAAGCATTTATAAATTTGAAGTTCCGGAGAAACCATAAATGAAGGCGTGTCTTCACTGTGAAACGGACAGAGCCCCTTAAAGTTTTTACCTGCTTTTTTCAAGCTTACGCGTTCTCTTATTACATCAACTATATCCAGTTTGTTTTTGACCTCGTCTACCTGATCCATTTAAGGAGATTATACCCTAAACCATTGTTAGAAATTTTTTTGTTGTTTTTCCGGTGCCCAATTTAAGTCCTCATCTGGGCAAGGTTGCTAGAATTTTTAGCCGGGGACGAGGATGTAATGTAGCAAGATATTAGCTGTAGCCCTGATACGAGAGGTATAATTGTGTCGTGTTAACTGAAAGGGGAGCTGTTGTGGCTGTGATTATCCATGAAGGAAAAGTGCTGTTGGGTAAAAAGAGGTTTGATAGTAAAGGAATGATGTCAGGAAAATGGCATATCCCTGGAGAAACGCTTGAGGAGGGAGAAACTGACGAACAAGGATTGATCCGAGGAATTATGGAAGAGGTGGGGATAGACGTGAGACCGGGAAAACACTTGGGATCATACAAGACTTCAAAAGGTATGATTGTTAATTGGTATGAGTGCGTGCCATTAACTCCAGATATTAAGGTTGGAAGTGATTTGGAAGATGCAATGTGGGTGCCTTTTGAAGAGGTTCTAGTTGTGTGTCACAAAGATGCCATTTCTCTGTGGCCGCGAGAAGTATTGGAGTATTTTCAAGAGTAAATCTTTGGCGGAGGAGGTGGGATTCGAACCCACGTAGCCTGTAAAGGCTCACGCTTTCCAAGCGTGTGCAATTGGCCGCTATGCGACTCCTCCAAAACTATCAATATGTCGCTCAAGCTTTGCTTATGCGACTCCTCCGAGTGTTAACGAGGGGGTGTCGGACAACGTTCTTGCGAAGCAAGGTTGTTATGCGACTCCTCCAAAACTATCAATATGTCGCTCAAGCTTTGCTTATGCGACTCCTCCATTATTGTTTTAAATGCTGTCGTCACAAGCCGCAGGCTTATGCGAACTCCTCCGAGTGTTAACGAGGAGGTGGCGTCACAAGCCGCAGGCTTATGCGACTCCTCCGAGATTATTAAAAGAATTATTTAGAAAGCTATTATTAGCTTTCTTTTGCTAATGCTAATTCTGCTAAAAGCTTTTCTTTTGCCTCTTCTTTTTTTCTTTCCCTGTCCAGTTTCTTTTTAAGTTTGTTGGCTGCTCTGAGCATTTGTTGATCCTGTTTTGATTTAAGGAGCCTTACAGCTTTTGCATATTCGAGCCACTTGTGTTCTTCGAATCCAAGTACTTCTCCCCCGGTTTCGAAAACCATCAGATAATACAGGGTTCGCTGAGGAACGGGTTTGTCGTTTATTTTTACGGCTCCGCCACGTCTCCCTGCTTCCTCAAGAACTTTTGCTGCAAAACCTCCTTGATCTGCCATGAGCCTAATGCTTGCTCTTACCGATGATTCACCTCTTCGGCTGGTGGTCTTTGGTATTTCCCAATCCGAATCAGGAGTGGACTTGACGATGAACCATTTGGTAGTTCCTCTTTTTTCTTTATATACAATTGCTGCTGATGAAATAATTGTTTTGTCTTTCATTTTTTTTACTATTTGCGGTGGGTACAGGATTCGAACCTGTGTAGGGCAAAAGCCCTCTGGTTTTCAAGACCAGCGCGTTTGTCCACTCCGCCAACCCACCTTAAGAGCGGAGGAGGTGGGATTCGAACCCACGTAGCCTGTAAAGGCTCAGGATTAGCAATCCTGTGCAATTGGCCACTATGCGACTCCTCCAAAACTATCAATATGTCGCTCAAGCTTTGCTTATGCGACTCCTCCATTATTGTTTTAAATGCTGTCGTCACAAGCCGCAGGCTTATGCGAACTCCTCCGAGTGTTAACGAGGAGAGGCGGACAACGTTCTTGCGAAGCAAGGTTGTTATGCGACTCCTCCTATGTTGGCTCTGGGTTGTATTGTAACAGAAAATCACGCTATAATTAAGGTCAATATGGCAAGGCCTGAACCTGAACAGACTCAAAAAAAAGTGAAAGAAAAGGTTGTTTTAAGTTGGATTGCACCGGCAAGGCCATTTAAAAGAAGAAGCAGGGACTTTTACATAACAGTTGTTGCAATGGCTTCGCTGTTTGGATTGGTTTTGCTGTTGGTTGAAGGTTTTATGCCGATACTTCTTATGATCTCCCTTGTTTTTCTTTTTTATGTCATGAGCACTGTGGAGCCTGAAGATATTGAATATCAAATTACAAATTTCGGAGTTAAAATAGCGGGCAACTTGACTGTCTGGAATGATCTTGGAAGATTTTGGTTTACCAAGAGACTTGGAACAGAGCTTTTGGTGGTTGAGGCTAGGAATTTGGCGGGAAGGATGGAAATTGTAATTAAACCAGAAATAAAAGAGCAGATAAAAAAGGATCTTGAGGAAAGACTTGTGCATGAAGAAGTGCCGCCTTCGAACATGGACAAGATTGCAAACTGGTTTTCAAAGAGACTTCCTAGCTAAAAAATGTGTTACCGCAACTGAAATCTGGCAAGAAATTGCGCCCTTATAAGCATAGCTTAACTAGGGCTTGTTACACTTGCCCTCGTAGTTTAATGGATAACAACTTGCTAACGCAAAACGTTGTCTATTAAACTACTTGTCCGGGCCCTCGTAGTTTAATGGATAAAACACCGGTTTGCGGAACCGGAACTGGAAGTTCGATTCTTCCCGGGGGCACAGGAAGAATCGAGGAGCGCAGTGAAAGGAACTTTGTGTTGTGCACGGCGATTCTTCCCGGGGGCACACTATAGGTAGTAAAAAATTAGTAAAACAATTGATTTGGTGGGGTGCCGGAGTGGTTAAACGGCCAGCTCTCGAAAAGCTTGGTCCCGCTATGCGGGAACGAGGGTTCGAATCCCTCCCCCACCGCTCACTTTGTTCGCGTTGAGCTTCGGATTCAAGGAGCGCGAAAAAAATGTTAAATTTTCAAGTAACCAATTTTCAATCAAACAACAAATGAAAAAATGAACAATGAAAACAAATACTCTCCTGATTTTTTAAGAACATAGGAAGAGGAATATCAGGAAGCGATTGTTAGGCAGTATACATATTTAACACCCGCTTTTTTGAGTGTCTGTTTTGCTTCAAAAAGAGTGGAGCCGGTGGTTTTTACGTCGTCGAAAATGATGTAGGTTTTGTTATTTTTGATTTTGGTGTTTTTGTTTACAGTGAATGCATTTTTTACATTTTTGTGGCGTAATTTGTTGTCTAGTTGTGTTTGAGGGTGAGTATGTTTTTTTCTGAGCAGTAAGTTTGGCTCAAAATCCCAATTCATATTTTGAGCAATAATTTTTCCCAAAATTTCTGATTGATTAAAGCCGCGCCAGCGCTGGCGCCTGCTGTGGAGAGGAGTTGGAATAAGAATTGCGTTTTTTATACTGAACCTTTGCTTTTTGAGGTTTATTGCAGCAAGGTCACCAAGCTCCTTTGCAATATCTGAAACGAATCTATACTTTAACTTAAGAATTGATTTTCTAACTACCCCTGTGTATTTCCAGATAGAATGAGAATCACGGGTGCTTGTGCCACAAAATGGAACTTTTGAAAGACAGCTTGAGCAAATATATACGCCCTTTTTCTGGCACTCCAAACAATTTACCGGAAAGATTAAATTAAGCAGAGACATTATTGTAGTAAGCATTACTTGGCTCCAACTGAAAAGATCAGTTAAAGATCAGTTGTAGTAAGCAAGGCTTGGCTCCAACTGAAAAGATCAGTTAAAGATCAGTTGTAGTAAGCAAAAGCTTGGCTCCAACTGAAAAGATCAGTTGTAGTAAACTATATCAAAATCAAATGAAAAAAAAGAAGATTAATATTTCAAACAAAAAGGCGAGATTTAATTACCTAATAACCGAGGAGTTTGAAGCCGGAGTTGTGCTTAGCGGAGATGATGTTAAGGCCATTAGGAGAGGGCAGGGAGATATTACTCAAGCTTTTGCTAAAATCATTGATGGTGAGGCTTATCTGGTTAATGCTAATTTTGGAGGAGACACAAAAAGCCGCAAACTTCTTCTCCATAAAAGAGAGATAATATCAATTAATGCCAAGGTTAAGGCAAAAGCGTTGACTCTGGTGCCCCTGAGGGTGTATAATGTGCGCAAGAAATTTAAGGTAAGGCTGGGACTTGGGAAGAGTAAGAGAAAATCTCAGAAGAGAGAGGTAATTAAGAAGCGTGACATTGAACGAGAGATTGCAAGAGAGCTTAAGAATTAATGGGGACGTATTTGGCATCGACGGAAAGAACTTTTAAAAATTGCAAGTCGAGTTTGATCACACTCGTAAAAAAGGGTCAAAAAGATAAGTGCAAATAAAAATCGCACTCCAGCATTTGCCTACGCTGTAGCGTAAATCTGGTGTTCACTCACTTGAATTCCAAGCAGGTGAGATGGGCATAAACCACTTGGAATCGGTATTTTTCTTTTGATCTTTGGGAAAAGTGCTTAAAAAAAAGAGATCTTACTTTAGACTTTTTTGTTGGTTGTTAAAGGTCTTAAAGGAAGTACAAAAAACCAAATAAACTTGTAGACGTTTTTAATTGGACTTTTTCGGACGAGGGTTCGACTCCCTCCGTCTCCACAAACCTTCGGTTTGTTACGACTTCGTAGTCGAGGAG
>CAYRCU010000006.1:0-36723 GCA_964422865.1 uncultured Gammaproteobacteria bacterium | reverse complement strand
GTGTTGTGCACGGCGACTCCCTCCGTCTCCACAAACCTTCGGTTTGTTACGACTTCGTAGTCGAGGAGCGCAGTGAAAGGAACTTTGTGTTGTGCACGGCGACTCCCTCCGTCTCCACAAACCTTCGGTTTGTTACGACTTTTTATCAGGCCTTTACAAATCTGTAAAGCTGAGTTTTGTTTCCTATGGAATCTTCTCCTGAATTATCGCTCGGCACCAGCACCTTAGTCTCAAGGCTTGCTTTTTTCCATGTTTCAGTTTGAGCATACCTTTTTTGCAGCTCTTTAAACACTTTCTTTTGTAATTCTCTGGGATCTCCGTCGTATTCCGCCTGAGTTATCACCATCATGCGTTTTCTCACCCAATCTACCGCATCATCCTCGCCCATGTTTTGCAAATTTGCAGAAACAACTCCATCTACTTGATAATTTTCCCCGGGAATCCACTCTTCTCCCAAAACCAAGTGTCTCCACATTTTTCGAAAATGTTTTTCAAATTTTTCTTTCATATTATCGGTTATCACCAACAAACCACATTCTTCTTGAATGTTTAAGCCTAATCCAATCTTTTTCTCGTTTTCGTATGTTTTGTCAAACAAGGCCAGTCCATCTTCTACGAAAAATTGCCTTTCTTTCGCCAGCAGTATTCTTTTGGGAAATGCCAAAAAAGCTTGAAACCCTTGCTTTGAGCCGTCCGCTGTTGACACTTCTCCTTGATAAATGCGCCATGTGTGTGCCTGCGGCTCTTGCTCTTCTATTCCAGATATTAAGGAATTAAAATATAATTGATGTTCTATCCTGTGCCCATCAAACCGAGACCCTTCCTTTTTTTCATGTCCCTTTTTTGGCTGAAACTGTCGGGACATTAATGTTCCGGATATCATTACTTGAGCCATTGTGTGAGGTCCGCATTCGTGAATTAAAATATCATTTGATTTTTCGACCGATAAAATTTCTGGATTTTCTTTGAAAAAATTTACATTCTCTATTTTTTCCCGCATGGCTTTTGCCACTATGTTTAACCCGCTATCAATTCCTGAATCTGCCCCTTGTACTTTTCCTATCAGTTTTGTTATTTTTTGAAGCTCTGCCTGAATACAACTTAGTGTTTCCTCAGACAACCACGCTCGTCTAAAGGCGCCGCGGGAATCTCTTGCAACGGTTTTATTATTAACATCCGTTGTCAGCTCGTTTATTGCCTTTAAGCTCAGTTCTACCAACCGACTTACTGCTATTTTGTCTAAGTTTGGTGGCAAGTTTTGTTCTACACCCAGATTCATCTCGTATTCCAGTAAAACCTGTTTCACCGTTTCCGGTGCGTTACTTTCCTTTATTTGCCTTATCAGCTCTTTTTTTCGTAGCCACTCCCTTCTTTTTCCGGTCGCATTATCTTTTTCTCTTTCTGTGTCACTTCCAATTAATTTTTCTACCCTACTTTTGATGTGGCGCTTTGTTTGTTGTTGCGGCATCTCAAACGGATTTTTATCTTTGCTTCCCGGATTTACCCTGTCCAGCCATTTTTTTGCTTGCTTTTTAACTTTTTCCACTACACCACCTTCGCTGTATTCGGATATAAAGCCTTCGACTTCCGCTGCAATTTCTCTTTTCTCTTCATCGGTCAAGTCCATGCTCATCAATTCTTTGTGTTTTTCTGTTGCCTGATTAAAAGCGCTGACCTCTTGACTAACCTTTTCAATTAAATCGTCAACAGCTTTTACCATGTTTCTTCTTTTTTTTATGACCAATGCCCGTATTCCTTCTGGATAGTGACGATCCAGTATTTCTGCCGCTCTATCGTCGGCTTTTCTTTCACCTGTCACTAACCTATAGGTTTCTTTACTCTTAGCTTTTTCTCCATTAATCCCCGGTGTCAGCTGTTCCACATTGTCCATAATTTCAATTTATCATATCCTTTTTTTCTTTCCCTGAAAGTTGGAGATGTTTATACCCTTTTTCTACATATGCTCCAGGTTTATTGAAAGGAGTTTTGAGCCTGTAAGGAGAATTAGTTTTTTTTCTGCTTCCGATACCACTATTTTTGTTGTTTTGTTTATTTCCTCGGAAGTATATTCGGCCACATAATCTCCTTCTTTTGAAAGAACCAAGATTTTTTGAGTTGTTGGAAAAAGAATGTACAGGAATTTACTTTCGTCGTTTGTAAATAAATGAGTGGCTTTTGAGAGAGAGATGTTTTTGGGAGGAGTAAAGGTTTTGGGGCTTCCTTGGTTGTATTTGAGAATTTTTCCGGAGGAAGTTAGAACCCAGATAGAGCCGTCTACGGACATTGAGATGGCGTTTGACAGATTTGGAGCAACGCCTGAACCAAACCAATTTGCAGGTTCGGCAAACCCGGAACGAATCCCGGGGTACCGCCAGATTACTCCTTCTTCAGTTTTTTCCAATACATACATGTTTCCGGCAAAAGCCGACACCAAGACTTTGTCAGGATTCCAGTTTTCCGGCTTGATTTGAAGCTCTATGTCGTTTGTGGTTTCGCGTATACCGTCATTACTTAGAATGTAGCTTGTTTCCGCGTAACCTGTTACCTGGAGGGTGTTTGGAAAAAAATCAGGACCTGAAATTATTTTGGTTTTTTTGGATGAAATATTAATTCCAACAAGCTTTTTTTTGTTTGAATCAAGGACGAGTATAAGTTCACCCGAAAGAGCCATGTCGCTTCCTTGAAACTCGTTTGTTATAAGAGACAAGTCTAAAAACAAGTCCGGAGCAGTTTCGTAGACCCCTGTTAAGTTGCCAAGTTCTGAAGAAAGACTTTCAACAAGCGTGTTAAGGCGTGCGTCATTTATTTCCTGAGCTTTAAGTTTGAGGGCAACATCTCTTGCTTTGAGAGCAAGGTCACGGGCGCGATTTGCATCAAACTCTTTGAGGGACTTTGCTTCATCAAAATTATGTATTGCTTCAAGCAAGAGCGGTTCATATTGAGACCTTACATCTTTTTTCCTTTTTTGTGTAATTCCAAAAAATATACTTGTTGCAAGAAGAATAAGAAGAATAAACCCCACCAAGGGAACTGTTTTTTTCTTCCTTTTTGTTTCGATATCAACGGTTGTCGGTTGAATTGTGATTTTCTTTTCCGGAATGAGTGCTATGAGGCGATCGATGAAGAAGGCTGCACTTTGACGAAGTGTCTTGTGTTTTTTTACTTCTTTAACAGGAGAAGGAAGGGAGTGACTTGAGCTATTGAAATCGATTAAGGCCAACCCCTCAAGCCCGGAGATGGATTCTTTATGAATAAGGCTTATTAACTCTTCCTTTACTTCTTGAGGGTTTTGAGGTAAGAGAGCGGAGAGGATGGATGTGTCAATTTTTTTGAACAGCTCGCTTGTGCCAAGAATGAGCTTGTCGTCCGCGCGTGTGTATCCGGAGCCTGAGATTGGCTTATCGGAACTAGCTAAAAGCGAAGTGAGCTTGTTGTTTCGAAAAATAAGCAGTTTTGCTCCACCCGCACAGGCTGAATAAAAGGTGTTTGTACTGAGCACCAGTGAAGCTATTTCTATTGATACTCCGCTTGATGTAAATTCTTGAAACACTTTTTCTGTTGCGGAGGTTATGGAAGTAAAGATGTTTCCTGTGAAGCTGCCGAAATATTCTTCGTGAAGTCTTGTTATTGCCTCGCGGACCAGGGGATTTTGAGCCGAAATGGAGATTACGGCTATAAGGCGTCCCTCGGAAACACGCCTCTTCTGATCACCTGGAGTAAAATCGTGAATTTGAGTGGAACCTTTATCCCCAGGATTAAATGAGACTTTTATTACTTCAACACTTTCGTTCATTTTTGGGCAGCAGGCTTAGCTTAGAGTATCACAACTGCCAATATCAAAGTACCTAAGGCAAAAAATAAATGAAGCCATGCGGCAATTTTTATGGGAGTTTCGAAGCCGACTTCCAGGGTATCTGTCATATGGATTGTTTGGCGTATTACAACAATGGCAAAAATAAAATAAATAGAAAGCCCTATTAGAAAGCCTATTTTTACAAAAAAAAGCAGTTGGGCAATCATCTTACTCTCCCTTCTATTTTTTCGATTTCTTCTTCTACCCTTAGTTCCCGGAGGATTTTGGCGACCATGTCCGGTTTTGGAACTGCCTCGAATTCAATCTGGGGGATTTCGGAGGCGGTTTGAATAACTATGTTACCGTAATTAAAGAGTGTCCTTAGAACGCTGCCAACTTGGACCGTCACGTCTTGAATCTGATCCAGGTTTGCTTCCGAAATTTCTCTGTAGACAAGGTTTATAAAATCCACATCGAAAATTCTTTCATCTGTAATTATGTAAACATTAAAGTACCAGCCAAGAAACTCCTCAATTATGAAGGCTGTAGTAATTAAGTACCAAGCAAGGAGTGATATTATTTGATAATTTTGAGGCAGAAATTCAAGAAGCGGCAAATAGCTTAAAATAAAGGGGGTAAAAATCATAAGAAGAGCAATAATTATCCAACGAACATTTGTTATCGGATGACGCCTTAAAAGAAGCACAATGTGCTCTTTGGAATCTTTGCCGACGAATTGAACTTTTTTGGGATAATAACTGAAGGATGCCAGCGGGTTTTTTGTAAAACCCGGAGCGTCTTTAAGCTCAGCCAATGGGGGAGGTTTGTGAAAAGAACGTTTTTTCTTTTTGGCTTTTGCCTTTTTTCTGGTTTTTGGTTTAGCTTTCTTTTTTGCAACAAAGATATCCGGCATTCTAAAGGTGATTATATCATTTATTTTAAGTTTTGTTGTTGCTTTAGGGCAGTTTTTGACTATAGTTTTTCAATATTAAAGAGAGTGGATTTGACACCAATATAGCCTGGGGCTCTCAAGTTGAAGGCTTTTTTTATTTCTTCGCCTTTTATTGTGATTGTGCCTTTGTTGGTTCCAAATGATACTGATTGTGTGGAGCCTGCTTGTGAATAAACCACCGATATGCTGGTAACCGAATTGTATCCTCCTATTGCCTGGAGGTCTGAAATCGAATAAGGGTTTCCTCCCCAGCATTGCGTATCTATCGGGGAAATACGACTTGAATCTCCACCACCCTTATATAGAACGTGCCAGGCATTGAGAATGTCAGCCGTTTCTTGACTGGTCAACCAAGGATGACTGCGGCCGCAGGTTTTACCGCCACGGCTTTTGTACCATCCTTTATAGAACCAGGGAGAACCGGCGATTTTTTCGTATGCAGTGCTTGGCCAGTCTCCTTCCGTGTCTTTAATTCCTGTCCAGCTCCACTGACTAATGGTGTATCCGCCCGAGGTTGAGGCATAGTATGTTTTTGCAGGTTGGCCGTCTTTTAAAAGAACCCAGCCTCGGGTAGCGCGGACCGCTTCCGCCCATTTGCCCGTCTTTAGCTGTGGTTTGTAAACTTGGCAATTTTCAGTTGGACAGATATTCCCCACTCCGTTTCCCGTTACTGCAAGTGCGTATGTACGAGCGGCTACAGCTTGAGCTTTAAGCGCTTCAAAACCACCTTTTTCTCCCCAACTTTCGGGCACTTCGTAGATTCCTAACAAGTAGTTATCTTCAAAGGGTATGCGTCCGTAACCATCAACGCTAATTGTTGCGGGAGAGGGATATCCTTTTTGAAGAGACGCCCCTTGATAGTAAGCCGAAAGGATTGTTTCTGCCGATTGCCCCTTTTTGCTTCTCCCGTATGCGCCGTATTGACTCATACCTGTTCTGTGAGGCGCCCCAAAAGAGAATGCCGCAAAGGCCGGTCTGAAGCCCGGGTCACAAAAGTTTGAGGATCCCGGGGGACCGGAACACGGTTCGAGAGTTGGAGGTGTGTCTCCTATGGATGTTTGAAAACCACCTTCTTTTTGAGCTATTAATTCCTGCTGTTTTGCGGAAAGAGAACTTAGATAGCTTTCTACTTTTGAAACTTCGCCTGAGAGGAAGTTTGCTCTACTGTTTACTTGAGACTCTGCGGAAGCTAAGCTTGTGCGATTCTTTTCAAGCGTGTCTTTGTCGTTTTTTAGACTAATCAGCTCTTCTGCAAGGCTTTCCATTGTTTGTCTGTTTGAGTCTGCGGCTTTAAGGCGCAGAAACATTTCTCTAAGTGCCGTGGAAGCTTCGGAAGCTGAAAAAAAGGGAAGTATTGGGTCGTAGGTACGAATGAATTTGTAATGGTCAAACGTTTTTTGATTGAATATGTCCCGAGCGTAGGTTAAATCGTCTTCTCTTCTTAATATTTCTACTTCGACATCTGAAAGCTTGTCTGAAAGGGCCGAGATTTGTTTTTTAAGATTTGTTAGTTGGCTGTTTAGGTTGGAGAGTTCTTTTTTGTTGGACTCGTGAGCCGGAGTGAGGGCGTCGATTTCTTTTTGAATTTTATCCAAACAATAATCTATATCCCCTATCGCCGGATTGTCGCAGTCCGGCTCTGCAATGGTGGCCGGGCGGAAAAGAAGGAGAACGGTAATTACTGGAATAAACAGCAAGCGTTTCATAGAATTAATTATATCAGCAACTAATGACTGTACGCTTCGTGTTAAGCTTGGATATGAGAAGGAAATTTTTCGTGCTGCTTGTTGCCGCGGGTCTATTTTTGTCTGCGGCCGGCAAGGCGCAGGCTGTGAGCTGCTTGATTGACGGGGAGTCAAGTGTCACGGTTTCCACTAATGTTAGTGGAACGATTGACTCGGAAACTGCGGTAAACATATACATAACTCCCACTGAAGGGTTTGAATGGGGCAAGGATGACCCACTGTATCTTTATATATTCCGCAGAAGCGAGGGGGGTGTGTGGGAGCTTTTTAGAGTAGATGCCGTTTGGGTCAATACGACTTTTCCGGACGGAACCATCGGAATGGGCTACTCCGGGTTTTCTGAAAACGGTGAATACTATGCCCAGGTATCTGATGATCCGTCGCTTGGTGTCGGCAACTGGTGCAGTGGGCCCGGAGCTTCTTTTACGGTTGGAGCCGGAGTTGATCCACAGAAGGGTTGTGTGAACTTGGGGGAGACTTGCTGTATTGATGAATTAGGGTGGTGTGCGTATCCGGGAAATGAGTGCTGTAATGTTTGCGAGCCGACGGATCCCGGTGTTTTGTATTACTGCGCCTTTGATGTTCACCCTCCGGGCGCCGGTCCGGGATTTGGCACGGTGATGCAAAAAAATGTCGGCAGCTGTGGGGAGCTGGGTTCGAACTGCTGCACAGGGGGCAACCCCTGTGACGGCGACTTAATCCCTGAAACTGTTGATGGTGTTTGCAAATGCAAGAAAGTGCCCGAACCGAAAGGGGAAGAAAAGTTAAAGTGCAGGGCTGACGGCAAGGATGGAATTAATACAGCCATTGGTTGTATTCCGATTGAAAGCAGTATGGGGCTGCTGAAGTTTATAATTGGGTGGGCGGCGGGAGTAATCGGAGGAATTGGCTTTTTAATGATAATCTATGCGAGCTTTATTTTTGTAACAAGCTCGGGGGATCCTAAGAAAACTCAAGCCGGGAAGGAATTGTTGACTTCGGCTGTAGGTGGAATACTATTAATGCTTCTTTCCGTGTCTTTATTAAAGATAGTCGGAGTTGATATACTTGGAATATTGTAAATATGAGGGTTTTTTTAAACAAAATTGTATCGTTTTTGTCGATGGCAGCTGTGTCTTTTGCATGGAAAATGACAACAGCACGAAGCGTTTTAGCGGATGGACCCAAAGGAGGGGGGAGCTGCAGTAAGGAAGAAATAAATACGGCCATTGGGTGTATTCCGGTTAATAGCACACAGGATCTTATAGGATTTTTCCTTGCCTGGGCTGTTGGGATTGCGGGAGGGATTGCTTTTCTTTTTATTGGATATGCGAGTTTTATCCTTATGACAAGCTCGGGGGATCCTAAGAAAACTCAAGCCGGGAAGGAATTGTTGACTTCGGCAATTTCGGGACTTTTGTTTCTCTTGTTTTCGGTTTTTATTCTCCGAATTGTGGGAGTTGACATTTTGGGAATTGGTGAGCTGACAAAATAAGTGGGATTGCTTTTCTTTGGGACGGCTTTTATTGTAAGATGTCTTTTAAGGGAAACATGAACAAAATTGCACAAGAAGGTTTACAGGTGGATTATAACAACTTAATAGCCGATACCACACCTAACTTTAGCAGTACCACAACAATTGGGGACATTGTTGCCAGACTTATCCCCTATTTTTTCTTTTTTGCAGGAGTGCTTCTTCTTTTGTACCTAATTATGGGTGGGTTTTTGCTTATGACCTCGAAGGGGGACCCAAAGGCTATCTCTGCCGCTAAAAATAAAATTACTTATGGTTTGGTGGGGTTTATAATTGTTTTTGCGGCCTATTGGATAGTACAGGTTTTGGGAATGTTTTTGGGACTGCCTGACATAGGCAATGTTTTTTAAACAGATGATTATTAAGAACGTGAACAAAATTGCAGTGAATATCGGAGAAGCTTACAACTCACCCTGGGGAAAGAGTAAATCTTTTGGTGATTTGATCGGGCTTACTATAACCGGAGCTTTAACTATTGCCGGAGTTGTTGCTTTGTTTTTGATCATCGGCGGAGGGATTTTTGTTATTGCATCTGCCGGCAAAAGTGATCCGCAGGGCGCTGCTAAGGGAAAGAGTGCCGTGACAATGGGTGTCGTTGGATTTATAATTGTTATGAGTGCATACTGGGTGATTCGGGTTATCGAAATTATTTCCGGGGTTAAGTTTGTTACGGCGCCGGCTTTTTAAAGATAAGTAAAAAAAATGAAAATAGCACAACTTTCGGATCCCGTTGGAACTATACCACTACCAACCCCTTTGGCTGCAAAGTTTGGTACTGTGGAGGGTGGGGCTTTGGGGGTTTTACTGCAGCTTGGGATTCAGATTATGATTGTTATTGCAGGTATTTGGGCGCTAATTAACTTTATTCTTGCAGGATACGGGTTTTTGAGTGCCGGGAATAAGCCTGAGAACGTTGCAAATGCCACGGCAAAAATTTGGCAAAGTGTGGTTGGGCTTCTTATTGCGGCCGGGGCGCTTCTTTTGGCTGCGATATTCGGAAAACTGTTGTTTGGTGACTTTACATTTCTTTTACGACCAACTATTCCTACGCCTTAATTATACTTATGAATAAAATTGCAGCGATAAATTTATACAAAGGTTCAGGACTTGAAGGGTTTGGTCCTTTGGGTTTTGTTGGCAGCAATCCGGGCAGTGCAGGCTCGTTGTTTGAGGCTACTTTATCTAAAATTGTGGGGGTCTTGACTGTTATTGCGTTTATTTGGTTTTTACTGCAATTTGTGATCGGGGCTATTTCCTGGATTTCTGCCGGGAGTGATGCGCAAAAAGTTGAGGGAGCAAGGGCCAAGCTTACTAATGCTTTTGTTGGGCTTTTGATTGTAATTGCCGCTGTGTTTATTGCGGAGTTTGTGGGACTTGTATTGGGAGTTGATATTTTGAGGCCAACCATTATTTTTAGCGTTTGATT
The DNA here is from genome assembly GCA_964422865.1 of uncultured Gammaproteobacteria bacterium. Classification (GTDB taxonomy): domain Bacteria; phylum Patescibacteriota; class Microgenomatia; order UBA8517; family UBA8517; genus CAYRCU01. The sequence continues at coordinate 27,294 of CAYRCU010000006.1, read as the reverse complement.
TAAATATGAAATTAGCAGCATCTAAACCGTTTACCGGCAGCGGTCTGGGGATAAATAATCCGCTGTTTGCTGGCGGACGATTGGGCTCTATTAGTTCGATTGTTTTTTTTGGCAAACTGATTTCTCTTCTTATTACTCTCGCTTTGATTATTGGGGGTGTGTTTTTTATGTTCCAGTTTATTCTGGGGGCTATTTCCTGGATTTCTGCCGGGAGTGATGCGCAAAAAGTTGAGGGAGCAAGGGCCAAGCTTACTAATGCTTTTGTTGGGCTTGTTATACTTTTAACTTCCTTTGCCGTGTTTAAGATTATTGAAGAAATTTTTGGAATAAAATTGACGACTATTGATGTGAGTTCTCTTCTAATCTAATTTAGTTTAAAATAAATTCGCTATTGACAAGGGTGTTCTTGGGATACTAACATAGTTGGTAGTATGAACGTATTGATTACTCAACTTCTTGGACAGGGTGGTGTGCCTAGTACGCGTACAGGTAGTGGTGAGCTAGTACAGATAAGCCCTTCAGCAGATTTTACTAAAGTGGGAGAATATACTCTGTCGAACATATTATCTACAGGAATTACGTTGTTATTAATTGTTGCCGGAATTATCTTTTTTGTTTATTTGATTTTAGGGGGCATTAAATGGATGACTTCGGGGGGTGATAAGGCTTCGACCGAGGGCGCTCGAAATCAGATTACCGCTGCTTTGATTGGGCTTGTTATTGTGTTTAGCGCTTGGGCAATAGTGGAGCTTATCGGTAGTGTCTTTGGGATTAAGATTCTGGAGTTTACTATCCCAACCATAGTTTAAGCTTCTTTAATTCTTTAAATCTTTTCCTTTTCCCCTTATAATTGGTTCATGGCTCCACGAAAGCTAAGTGATTTAAATGACATGTTTGAAAGAGTTGTGGGATTTATTATTCCCCTACTTGGGGTTTCTCTTTTTGTGATGCTTATTATTGGCGGCTTTAAATTTATTACTTCCGGAGGTGATCCAAAAGCCGTGGAGGAGGCCAAAAAAACCATTACCTGGGCTGTGGGGGGTCTTGTTCTTGCTTCACTTGCGTACTTTATTCTTGTTTTAATTTATAAATTTACCGGACAGGCCAGTATATTGCAATTCAATATTTTTAAACCTTAAATTCTTGAGGATCTTTTTTGTAGTAGAATTTGGGTAGTGATGAAAAAGTTCTTGATTGGTTTTTTGTTTTTGGTATTTTTATTGCCTGCAGGTAATGTCTCTGCGCAAGAGCAGTGCGATCTTAATGTGGGACCGGAATTGCCCCTACCCGGGCTGGGAGACGGAGACAATGTTATTTGCGGAAAAGGATTTGAGGGGGTTGCTTCGGTAATCAACAACATCCGCGATGCCCCGTTTAACTCCATATCCTGCAGAAAGGGGGGGTATCCTGACAACAAGAAAAATACGGTGCTGAGGGTTGATGTTAATGTCGGCACGACGAGGAGCGTTGCAAGAGCATTTGCGGAGAAGTTAAATACTATGGGCGAAAGGGAGTTTCCGGGGGGAGTGAAGCTTGTGGTGTTGGGGGTTGAGATGAGCAATTTGGAGTGGTGGGGGGATACGAGTCAATCTTCGTTTGAAGCGGGAAGACAGTATGCTACCGAAATTTTTGTACCCTTTTCCGAAACAATTGCAAGACATGATTTATGGCCGGTTGCCCCTGCTCCACCGGACTTGTATAACGCTGATTATGATCCCGTGCCTTGGATTGACGGATTTTTGGACGGGCTTGGGGGAAGATGTGATCTTGTGGACGCTCTAACGGCAGATGTTTTTGATGTGTCCACTGACAGAGTTCCGTATGATACCACTGAAACTTGGAGATATTTGGAAGAAAGAATTTGTAATAAGAAGGTTGTGCACTTTGAAGGGTGGGGTGGCTGGCCCGAGTTGTCCGTGAAGGATCAGGTGGAGTGGTACAGGGAGCACTCTCCCCCGGTTTCTGCAACCACCCTTGTTGCTCCAAATTGCGGGAGCAAAAGAGCTGACGGGAGCGAGTGGTGGTATTACGTTTGCGGAAAGGTTTACAAGGCTGACGGGAGCGAGGTTGACCCGGACACCTGCGGAAGCGGGGCAAGAGTGGCTTTTGGAGAGATTTGTGACTACAATGCCGGAGATAGAATAAGCAACCCCGAATTTCATTCACTGCGGCCGTATCCTGCTTGCCCTTATGAACCTGTTATTAGTGATGTTAGCTACTACATGTGCGGGAATGATCTTGTTGCCAATGAAAGAATACGAATTGAATATAACGATGGAGCGGGAGCTACAAGCTGTGTGACGCAGGAAGACGGAAGTGTGGAGTGTGAATACGATTTTGTTGACCGAGTGATTCCGGTTAATGTTGATTTGAGCGAAACCTCCTTCCCCATTATGGGGCTTACCGAGGGGCCATATGTAAATAACAGCGAAAGCCGGCCGTTTGGAACATTTACAGATGCTCAAAGAGTGAATGAATATGTGAGCTGGTATTTAAACGGCACTACCTACAGAGCCGAAGAGAATTATTTAACAACCTACGGCAAGTACCCGACAAAAGAGGGTAAGTATGAGCGCAACTATGCTGATGTCAGAAAATTAATTGACTATTCGGGACCATTGAAAAAACTTTTACCCCGAAATATTCAAAATAATAAACGAGTGGAACAAATAGCAATTGCAGGGCTTCAAAGAGACTCTGGTGCATATTTTGGCGAGAGAGGTCGGCATGACCAGATTGTGGCTTGTACTTACAGTATAAAGGCGAGCATCCTTACAAAAATTATTGGCGTTTTGGGCGGAAGTACAGATTTATTCCATATTCCCGGCCCTTGTTATCCCGAAAATGAGGGAATAAGCGGGGATTTGTTGAGAATTAAGTTGGACGCCATAGGTATTGACTTTAAGTTGGCTACTATAGGTGTTGACATAGAAGAGCACAGATTAACCGATTGGTGGGCTAGTCATTTGCCTCCGAACCCGGACAGTGAGGAGTTTAAAAATAAAAGTTTTAATGAATACTGGAAAAAATACAGAAACTGGAGAGGCGAGTATTGTACTCCTACGGTTTTGGGGCTTTATATGTGCTTTGACGAAAAAGAGCTGGGGGTCCCGGATTTGGGCCGTCCAAATTATTGGGGGCAGTTATTTAACTATATACCTTTTTCTTCCACTGAGGACAGGATTGGATATGCTGAGGGGGATTTGACTGCGACCGGCCAGCCCGGTGGAGATGTTACCGTGGAGGATATTGTTTTTGAGCCTGCCGGGGAGGGTGACGGAAAAATTAAGTATCTTTATTTTCCTCATATGCAGGAGACGAGTGAATTGGGAGAACTTTTGCAGTCAACTTATGTGCCTGAGGGAAGAAATGTATTTAACGGCGGGGAGAGCAGGCAGATTTACAACACCGAGAGATGTGAGCCTGTGGAATCCAGAGTTAACCCGGGAGATAGATTGTATGGAGATAAAACAATAAATGGAGACCAAATTCCAACCATTAGCGGGGATATTAGATACTCCGGCACCTACAAATGCAGGTTTACCTATGACCCGATAAATGATACCTGGAGTACTTGTGATGTAACAGCTTCCACCGCACTTTCGATTTATTCCGCGGTCCCGAAGGTGGAGGAAGTTTGGGACAGGTATGTGAACGGTCAGATGAGTGTGTTTAAGAGGTTTTATCCAAAGGTTGGAGTGGGGGCACCTGTGGAGGAAATAAAAGATATTCCCGCTGAGGGAGAATTGTCTTACACTTCTTCCAGCGAGAACGGAGAAACTTGGGCCGGGGACCCCGGCAGGCGGAGACCCGGAAGTAATGCAAAGATATACTTCCCTCATATTGGGAGTATTTATGATTATTTTTTGAAAGGAATTCAGAAGGCTTTAAGGCCGTTTGCAGCGGGGCTGCCTGTGGTTAGCATTGGAAACCCGTCGGGTGGGCATATTGACAGAAGCCGGGTGATGACAAGTATTGAGTGCCCTAGTGCTATTCCCCCAACACCAAGCTATACCTCCGGGACTTTGTGCAAGATAACTCCCAGTGTTTGCTCTACATCTTTGGGCGAGATACCGACTGAATATCAGGGAGATATAAAAAACAGAGCAAGGGATTTGGCTGCAAAATGGGTTGGTGAGGACCCCGCAAGTACCACGAATTATTTTGATTTGTGCTATCCTGAGGTGGTAAAGCGGTCGCTGGGTGCGGGGGTTAGCCCGATTTATACCTTGGCAATTTGGATCCAAGAGAGCGGAGCAAGTAATTACGAGCGTTTTTATTGTGACCCTGCGGACCCTAAGCGCTCGCTTCAGGATTTTGGCATAAATGACACTTCTATCTCCGGGAACTTTGATGCACAAATAAAGAGGTTTTTGAGACTACCCTATTTGTATCCCAATTTTGACGGCTCCAGCCACTGCTTTGGGGACGGTTGCAATTTGGGGAATTTTTCTCTAGTGTACCAGCAAGGAGCACCTGCAGGAGAGTGTAAGGTGAACGATGCCGCCGTGGGTTATGCTGAGAAAACTTTGCGGAACATGACAAGAATCTCACCAAACTGCCAACCTCTTTATCCTACGGACATGAGTTGTTCACCTTAAAGGGTGTTAGAATTATTCTTTACACATGTTATTATCAAATATGCATAAAAAAATATTGGCCTCTTTGCTTCTTTTTTCCTTTTTGTTTGTGAATCTACTTATCTCTCCCCTGTCTCAAGCCAAGGCTCAGTGGTATAACCAGGATTTTGTTGAGTGGTACGCGCATGTTTATGATGACAGCAATCCTGAGGAAATATTTGGTGAAAGATATACGGCAGCGCAAGTTGACTGGATAATAATGAGTTTTTTGACTTGGCCTACTACTAAATTTGTGGGGCCCGACGGCACAAAATGTTTTCTTGAAGCGATAATAGAAGGCTCCGCTGAAGTAGACAGCTGCATAGCCATGTCTAGCAACCTGATTGACATTATTAAAAGACTGGATGAAGCGGTTGGAAAAATAAGAGAGGAGGCTAAGTCCGACTCAGCAGCTCCGGGTGGGCAAAACGCAACTCTTCTTGGACAAATTTTTAAAGACAGACCTCTTTCCGGAATTTTTTATATTAAAAATCTGGGAAGAAATTTTTCCTTGACACCTCAGGTGCACGCACAACAGGCGGGGTTTGGTTATAGCAGACTTGGTGGTATTACACAAAAACTATGGAATGTGTCAAGAGATTTTTCGTATGCTGTTTTTGTTGTTGTGGCAATAATTTTTGCTTTTATGATTATGTTTCGAGTTAAGATTTCCCCTCAGGTTGTTATTTCCGTGCAATCCACTTTGCCAAAATTATTTGTTGCCTTAATACTCGTAACTTTTTCGTATGCGATCGCCGGGCTTATGGTTGATTTGATGTATGTGGTGATAGGCATTATCAGCCTGATTCTTGGTCCTATTACAGCAAATGCTATTCCGGATTTCTTCATGAGAGGTGGGGACGATGTGGCTTTGACTTTTAGCTTTTTGACTGAGGGTATACTTGGGGCGGGTGTTTTTGGTTTCTTGATTTTTGATTTGTTTGCTTACACTATTGTTTTTTTGCTGGCGATCACTGCATTGCCTGAGGGTATTATTGGAAATCTTCTCTTATTAGGACCATCAAGTGCCATAGCCATTATTGTTGCGGTCTTGGCTTTTATTATCCTAATTTTTGTTCTTTTGTTTATGCTTTTCAAGATCACCTGGATGCTTATTAAGACTACTGCCCAGATTTTGCTTCTTGTTATGATTGCACCTGTTCAGATAACTTTAGGAACTGTTGTACCCGGCATAGGCTTTGGCTCGTGGATAAAGAGCCTGGCGGCGAACCTGGCTGTTTTCCCAACAGCCGGATTTTTGTTTACAATTTCATATATTTTTCTAGCAGAAGCTTTTAATGCTGCCGTTAAGGGGTTACCGTTTTTGGGCGGTGTGAGCGATCTGTTGGGAATTTCAAAACACACTGGGGCAAATTTCGGAGACGGGTGGCCGCCTTTACTGGGCGCTGCAGGAGACCCTGCGCCTTTAATTCTTCTATCTGTCAGCTTGGTATTTCTTTTCATGATCCCTAAAGCAGCGGAGATTATTAAGGGCATAATATCAGGCAGGCCGTTTGCGTATGGGAGTGCTATTGGAGAGGCATTTGGGCCAGCAAAAGTTGTTGGTATGGGTGGCATGCAATATGTTTCAAGTGAGGAAGCGAGTATATATGAAAAGGCTAAAGCAGCTGGAAAATTAACCGAGCCAGTGATTAAAAGACATGCTAGATATGATGTTCTAAGACGACTGGGAGTAGTTAAATAGAGCTTGGCTCACTTCACCCTTTCCTTTTTTTCTCTTTCTGCCTTAATCCTCTCTTTGGTACGTTTAAAGAAATTTCTTAACACCGGTATACCTGAAAACGCACTTTCGAGTACTTGTAATTCAGCACCCGTAAAAGAGTATAGGTCGTTTACTCCCAATCTTTTTAATATCTTCTTTCTGAGATCTGGTTGATTTTCATAAATTCTAGAATTAAGTGTCCAAAGCACATGATTGACAAGGTTGTCTTGATCTGACGAGTTCATGTTTAATATAAGTTCATCTGTGCCCAATAAAAAGCCGTGACCTTGAATTCCATTTTTTTGTGCTTCCAGTTGTGCCAGCATGGCCACTGCTGCGGTTTGCAAGTCTTCGTCCATGTATACATGTTTTATCCAAGGCATTTGTACTTGAACGGACACAATTGAATCGGCAAATGTTTCGACTGTATAGTCCTCTTTTTTAGCCTGCCCTGTTATTAGCTCATATACTTTCCTTGCCGAGTCAGCCGTTCCCGAATATCTCCACCACAACTCATCGTCTTTTAAGTTGTTGGGTCTGGCGTTGTGTGGATTTACAAAATCCAATAAACCATTTCCTATTTTTTTAGTTTCTTCCAACATAAGTCCTTGGGCAAGTGATGCTTGCTTGTGTTTTCCTTCTGAAAATTCTGTAAAATCGTACCAGCAAAACATTAATCTTGGAGGTATATAATTAACCTCCCCCCTTAAGGTTTTTTTAAGAAAGTCTGGGCTATTTTTTATTCGATCCAAGTACCAATTGCCGATGTCTCCACCCCAACCTTCCTGTATGTCGCCAACAACCACCGCTTCTTTTTCTATTTTGTAACCCATTTTGAAGTGGGCCTGATCTCTGGGCATGAAAAAGGCCCTGAGGGCACTTGATGATAATTGAGGTCCAGTTAAAAATTTTCTCCCTTCGTCTGCTGAGTCTATTACTCCACTTGCGAATATTTTATTCCATGCGGCTGAGAACGCTGCATTTGCTGCCACCTCTGGGGTTACTGAAGTGAACAAAGGGTCTCCAACAAAGAGTTCCGGTTTTTGTTTAAAAGCTTCAGCTAGAGAGTTTACTAAATTTTTCCTAAAATTGGCAAAATCTTTTAGTTTTGCAAGACCTTCTTCTGTTAACACTAAATGTCTTTCTCTTTCCTGATATTCATTTGGCACACTTGGGTTTTTGCCTGATAGGGTAAAAAGGTTGTGAAGCATGGTTGCTTCCATTATTCTGTACCCAGGCATGTTGAACCAAAGATGGTCCATTGACTCTCTGGAGAGATTTATCGGTATTGGGTCACCGTCTTTTACTTTCCCCGGCTTTAAGCATGAATCCAAGTCAAACATTCCTCCTGCAAACTTCTTACCTGCCATGAAATTCCACATTGTTCTGTGAAGAATTGCATCTTTTTGTTCATCAGATAAATTGTTAAACCAAGGATTATTCTCAGCCTCTTTTTGCCACTCATACGGGTTAACATAGATTTGCGACCTTTCCATCTGCACAAAGCCAGTGTAGCTTCCTCTTGCTTCTTTCATCATTTCTACCTGTTTTTGTTGAGCTTCAGAAAGCCCCGTTTCTTCTATAGCTTTTACAACTCCCTTTGCCACTTGCTCTTCAATGTTCGCGGACATCTGTGGTTGAGTTTCCTTTGGCTTAATAAAATCTAATTTTGGTCCATCAGGAGTCCACTTTTTGTTATCTGGATCGTTGCCTTCCGGAGTTGGTGGGGTGATGTTTGTGGGCGGTTCAACTGACGGAGGCGATGGCTGGATATCTTCTGGGGGAGAAATCGGTTCACCTTTTTTGTCTTCCGACCCACTATCTTTTGGTGTATCGAGAGGTTGAGTATCCGAGGATTGCGGAACTGGTGTTGTTATTTCCTGTGCAGACTTAGGAGCTTCGCTTGTAATTGACCATTTATCTTTGTTTTCGGGAATGCCGCCCTCTCTGGACTTAAAAACTTCCATTGCCCTAAGCTGTGTTTTTGGTTTAATTTGCACCTTTATATCACCTTCTGTTTTTTCTAGAATAGCTGCGTCGAAATATTGCCTTGTTTCTTCAGGGTTGTCCGAAGAGAGCGCAAAAGCTTCTATTACTGCGGTGTGTGCTTCTTGTGGAGTGCTCTGTTTTATTAAGTCTTCTAGTTCATTCGCCTGTCCTTCCGGGACCACTAGAAAGACTCCTTTGCTTCCTATTCTTCCACTACGATCTGCCTTTGATTGCCTATAGTACAGGGCAATTATTCTTTTATCTTCTCCGAAGAGGTTTTTAAACTCTTCCAATCTGGTTTTTTGTCGTTTTTCTTGAGCAAGGTGATTGGGATCTAAAATTGCAATTGTTAAAACATCGTCTCCAGTTTTTTGTGTTAATTTCTCTTCCACAGGAGCTGCAAAGAAGTAGGTAAGATCTTTTGCTTTGTCGACAGGAATGTCTTTTTTTTCTCCTTGCCTTATAAACACAAATTTGTAACCACCATCTGGATCGCCTTCCAGAGAAACAGGCTCACCTTTTTGACGAACTGTGAAATTAGTACGAGCTTCAACTCCGGCAAATGCTTTGCCCTCTTTAATGCTTCGGGCAACACTTTGTGACCAAACTTGGAGCCTGTCTTTTAGTGGTGGTTTGTCGGGACTATTTGCAATTTCTGGTGTCATTTTTGTTGGTGAATCTTCGGACATGGCAGGTTTGGAAGAATTATATCATTTTTTATTCTGTAAACAAACTATAGGGGATTTGTTTGTGTGAAAAATTAGGTGGGTTGAAAAGAAGTGTTCATAAGGTAAGCTTAAGAGTATGGTTAATAGCGGATTTGTTTTTGAACAGCACCCGGTTCCTCAGCAAATTAGCTCGTATCAGTTCCGACTTATAGGGGATATGACAATAAAGCAGTTTTTTGAGCTTGCCGGTGGTGCTTTGGTTTCTGTTTTATTTTATGCTTCCCCGCTGCCCGGAATTATAAAGTGGCCGGTTGTTGTTTTTTCGGTTCTTCTTGGTGCGGCGCTTGCCTTTTTACCCATTGCCGAGCGCCCTTTGGAAAAATGGATTGTTGTCTTTTTAAAAAGCATATACTCCCCCACTTTGTATTTATGGAAGAAAACAGACCCCAAGAGCTACTACGCTCTCTCCGAAATGAGTGCGCAAGCAACTAGTGTGAAGGCTAAGTCGGATGTGAAGGTGGGTGCTTTGACACCTAAATTTTTACACAATCTTGAAGAAACGGAAGAGGCGGTTTTGAAAAAGATTTCGGGGCTATTTATAAAAAGCCAGGCTCCGGCTTCGCAAACTTCCGGCCCTGTTGCTGGAGCACAGCCCTCTGCTACAATGCCTCCTTTTGTAGAAAAGCAATATACAAGTGTCCCAAAGACTGCCCCCGAACAAATATCTCGGGCTGTTGACCAGAGCGGTGTGTCCCCTGTTCCCAGACAAGTTGCTATTCCTCCGACTATTCCACAAAAAACACAAAAACAAGGCTTCTCCATGCCTTCGGGGACCTCTAACGCCCCTATTCCTCACGTAATTGGCCAAACTTTGATGCCCCAGAAAACTGTGACACCGGGAATTAAAGCACATTTTTTTGCAGGGGCCGCCCCTCCGATCCCACCCGAAAGCCCTAATATTATTGTTGGGCAAGTCTTAAACAATGAAGGGAAGATCGTTGAAGGAGCTATACTTGAGATCAAAGATTATCAGGGAAGACCGGTGCGTGCTTTGAAAAGTGCACGAACAGGACACTTCAGGATTGTCACACCACTTCCTAACGGAACATATAGGATTCTAATTGAGAAAGAGGGGTTTTTGTTTGAGCCGGTGGAGATAAAAGCCACGGGACAAATAATTCAGCCCATTGTTATTCGAGCAAAATCAGCTGTCGATGAAAATAAAAATTAGGAAAACCAAAAAACAACAGGCGGCACCGAATTTAGTTGCCAAGGGGCAAAGTGTAAATACGAGTAGTGTTGTCGAGAGAAAAGAAAACAAACGAACAAGAAGAATTCCCATTGTGAACAAGATTCCTTTGTTAAATATTCCTGATGAGGCAATTGTTTCTTCGACACAAGACATGCTTCCTGTTTTGGATATTGAAAAGGATTTGGTACTTTTTAAAGATGGTGGGGTGGCTTTAATACTTGAGAGCACATCTTTAAACTTCGGGCTTTTGAGCGAAGAGGAGCAATATGCAGTGATAAGCGCCTATGCGGCTTTTATTAACAGCCTTTCTTTTACCGTGCAAATACTCATACGAACACAAAAGAAGGATATTTCAAAGTATTTGGAATACTTGACGGAGGCGGCTCCAAAGGTTCAAAACGCAAAACTTCATGAAATTATGCAGGGATATATTAATTTTATTTCAGAAACCATAAGAAAGAAGAACGTGCTGGAAAAGAAGTTTTATATTGTAATTCCTTTTTCTCCTTATGAACTTGGAATAAGCAAGTCAACTTTTACCGAAGTCTTTAAAAAAGGGGAGCAGCTCCCCTATCCCAAGGAGTATATTTTTAAAAAAGCTGAGATCGCGCTTTACCCTAAGAGGGATCACCTTATCAGACAAATGTCCCGGTTGGGGTTAAAACTAAAACAACTAACCAACGAGGAGATAATTGAGCTTTACTGGGATACAATCAAACCTGATGTTGAAATCTTGAAGGAAAGCGAGAAGGAGGTTGCAGAAAATGCAAAAAACACAAAACAATAATAAACCGATAATAAAAGATCCTTTGGAAGCTGTTAAAAAAGGCGAGGCAGTGATAAACACGCTTGCACCCGCAAAGATTGAGGTTGATTTCAACCACATAAAAATTGATGATGTTTATTACCGAACGATTTTTGTTGCAGGATACCCAAGATTTGTTTCTCCGGGATGGATGGATCCGATTATTAATTTTAATCACAGTTTGGATATCAGTTTTTATATTTACCCCGTGGAAGGAAGAAGTGTTCTTGATGATCTTCGACGCAAAATTACCGAAATGGAGGCAGAAATCTCAACCGATATCCAAAGAGGCAGGATAGTTAATCCCGGAACGCAAGCAAAGCTTGAGGATGCAAAGATGCTTCAAAAGCAACTTGTGAAGGGGGCGGAGAGGTTTTTTGAATTTAGTTTTTATATTACTATTCCCGCAACAAGCCTGGAAAAGTTAAACAGCATAACAAAAAGGGTTGAAAGTACTTTAGGGTCGATTCTTGTGGTCGCAAAAAATTCAACTCTTGAAATGGATAAGGGTTTTTTGTCTACTTCCCCGCTTGGGAAGGACATGCTTTCTATTACCCGCAATATGGATACGTCCAGCTTGGCTACCACCTTCCCTTTTACCACTGCCGAGCTTTCAAGTGACAGTGGAGTGCTTTACGGCATTAATTCCCAAAACGATTCCTTTGTGATTTTTGATAGGTTCGAGCTTGAGAATTCAAACATGTGCGTGTTTGCCACTTCGGGCGCTGGAAAATCGCTAAGCTACGATGAGCCTGTTTTGTATCAGAACGAGGGAGGGGAAACAAAATGCGAAAAAATAGGCACCCTTGTTGAAGAAATAATGAAATTCGGACGTGTCGAGCGAATTGAAAAAGAAATTGAAGGTGTAAAAAAGCCAAATATTAAGGTTTATGCTTTTAATGAGGAATTGAAAGGTGGGTGGTCTGATGTCTTGGTGGCAGCCAGAAAGATTTCTCCCAAAAAGATGTTTAAAGTAAAAACATGGAGCGGCAGAGAGGTTAAGATCACCCCCGACCACTGTTTGGTTGTATTGAAGGACGGGAAAGTTCAGGCGGTTCGTGGCGACACGGTTTCTGTGGGAGATTATGTTCCCCTTCCAAGGAAGATTTACCAGGAAGAAAGAAAGCTCAAAAGTATCGATGCTTTTGAGCTATTAAAGAAATCCAGAATAAAATACTTAAAAAAAACCCGCGGAAGAGTGGGGAATCGCTTGTTTAGCAAGAAAACCAGTATTCCTGCGAAGTTTCCTGTCACTCGCGAATTTGTTGAACTTTTGGGGTACTTTGCTGCCGAGGGAACAATTACTCCCACCAAAGCACTTATTTCCAATCATTCTAAAAAAGTGCTTTCCTTTGTTGAGAAATATTACAAATCAATTGATCTTTCATATAGTTACGCAAAAGTGGGGAAAAAGATGTGCGGCATATACGTCAGTGCTCAAGCTTTTGTGGAGTTTTTGACCTTGCTTGGTGTTTCTGGAAAAGCCCATGATAAGCGTGTTCCGCCAATGATTTTTTCAATGAGCGATAAGCTTGTTTCAAAATATTTAAGGGCATATTTTGAGGGTGATGGGGGTGTAGAAAAACATTGTGTATCTGCTACCACCAAATCGAAAGGGCTTGCTTCCGATATCTCGTATCTTCTGCTTAGGTTCGGGATTGTGGCGAGGATAAAAAAGACGAAAAAACATGCTTCAAATACCAAACACAAGAGAAAGCAAACTTATTACAGGGTGACGATATCGGGACAACGGAATGTGAGATTGTTTTTAAGGCATGTCGGGTTTGTTTCTGAGAGAAAAAGCAAGTTGTTGAGAGCAGCTATAAAAGACGGCAACACTAATGTGGATGTTGTTCCCGAAATTGAGGGAGTTTTTGAAGAAATTTATGATGTTCTTTATTCCTCATCTGAAATTCCTGCACCCAGAAAATTTTCGGAAATAAAACTCGGTACTTTTAGGCCGTCCCGAGAAAATTTACTGGATATTGTTGAGCAGATTGAAAAAAGAGTTTGTGAGTTTGAAAATCTTGAGGCAAACGGCTTATCAACATTGAGAAAACTTCCAACTGTCGAGGAAATTGTTAAACGCGGAAGAAGCAGAAAGGCAAATCAACTATTATGGAAATCATTGGGAAAATCCTGGTCAACAATGCGTAAAGGGATTCCCCCAAAACTTAAAAATACACTTTTTGCAATTCAAGCAACACATCAGCTTAATTACTCGCAAGAGTATGTTGGTGGAGCCATTTACAGTACTTTTAAACAATCGGGGGAATCGCTGGCACTATTTGACAGATCACTTTGGAGCTCTTTGATGGTGAAAGACAATAATCCGCAATATTACAAAATTATTGAGGCAAGAAATTATATTGATGCAAAATACAAGGAAAAAAAGAAGAAGCTGAAAAAAGTAAGGCAGAAGGTTGAGTGGTTAAAAACTTTGGCAAAGTCTGATCTTTTTTGGGATCCTATTGTAGAAATTAAAGAAACAAGTTCAAAACGTGAGTATGTGTATGATTTGCAAGTTAAAGACGGAGTGTTTCTTGCGGGCCATGCCGGGCTTTTTGTGCATAATTCATTTTTTGTGAAGTTGGAGAGTGTGCGCAGTTTGATGCTGGGAACACAGGTTCTTGTAATAGACCCTGAAAATGAATATCAAGCTTTGAGCGAAGCTGTCGGCGGGGAGTATATAAGTTTTTCATCTTCCAATCCTTCAAAGATTAATCCTTTTGATTTGTCTCAGGTTCGCGAGGAAGGAGAGGACAGTTTGGGACTAAAGATTTTGTCGCTGCATTCTTTGTTCAAAGTCATTATGGGTAAGCTAACTCCATCTCAAGAGGCTTTACTGGATAAAGCTATTGTTAATGCGTACAGAGCGAAAGGAATTACCCCGGACCCCTCAACCCAAGGGCGGGAGCCGCCTTTGATTGAAGATCTTTATAAAGCCCTGATCGGCATGGAAACCAAAGAGGCACAGGACTTGGCTGCACGCATTGAGAGATTTGTTATGGGGTCGCATGTTGGGATGTTTGATCAACACACCAATATTGATATTACAAATCCTTTTACTGTCTTTAACATTAGGGATGTTTCGGACACTCTCCGCCCTATTGTGATGTTTATTATTATCGATTACATCTGGACAAAGATTAGAAGAGACATAAGAAAAAGGCTTTTAATAGTTGATGAGGCGTGGCACATGATGAGATATGAAGATACCGCTCAATTTCTGTGGTCTATTGTGAAACGTGCCCGAAAATACTATTTGGGGCTTACAACTATCACGCAAGATGTTGAGGATTTTTTGAGCCAAGATATTGGGAAAGCTGTTGTCACAAATAGCGCTCTTAGACTGCTTCTTAAACAGTCTCCTGCGGCGATAGATGTGGTGGGTAAAACTTTTTATTTGTCACAAGGAGAAAAACAATTGCTGCTTGCTGCAAACATCGGAGAGGGTATTCTTTTTGCAGGTCCGCACCATGCTCCTATAAAAATTGTTGCAAGTCGTAAAGAATATGATCTTATTACGACAAAACCACAGGAGGTATATGCTCAAAGCCACAAGAAAGCGCAACAAACCGTTGAGTTTGGCGGACAGCAAACAACTCCTTTTGGCACAGCAAAAATAACCGAATCCAGAAATGAATGAGAAAGTGCGAGATATTGTTGAGAAATTAGAGCGCTTCAAGCAGAGCGGGGAGAAGGTTCCGGAAGGCTTAAAGCAAGAGTATGAGAGCATTACCGGAAGCGATTTAAATGTTGATGATCTTGCTGGTGCCATCAATTCTTTAAAGCTTTATGGGGCAAGTTCGAAGGTTGAAAGCGCGGCCGGACAGGAAAAACCTGTGAGTGAAGTTGAAGAACCACTTGAGACTCCGGTTTTTCAGCAAGAATCTTCACCTCCTCCCTCGGATGATTTTCAAGAACCCTCCCCCGCCAAAGCTTCCGTTTCTGTTCCCAGTGTCCCGTCAATAGGCAAAATTCCCGGTGCCGGCAATATCCGAAAAGGTTTGCTAAAGAAATTTATGAGCGGGAAATTGGGGACGAAAATTGCTTCTATCTTGGGAAAGGCGAAATCTAAAATTGCTCTGTTTGCCGGCAAGATTGCTGCAAAGCTGGGTCTTAGTTCCTTTGCTGCTGTTTTGTCCGGAGGCACATCGCTCTTGATCCAGGCTGCTATTGAGTTGGGGTTAAGGCTTTTAAGAGCAATAAAAACGAATGTGGGTAAGTATGCAAAGTATTTTGTGTATGCTGCGATGGGGCTTTTACTTTTGAGCTATTTTGTTCCTGCCGCAATTATACCCGCTGCGTTGAGCGGAGGAGTTGCTTTTGCCTCGGGAGGGATGGGTGCTTTTTCTGCGGGTGCCAGTGGGATATTGAGCGGGATAACGGCAATTATAAACATCACTCTTGAAGTAATGGTTCTTCCAATAGTTATATTCTTGATTGTAACACCCTTACTTTTGGCTTTTATTATTTTTGTTATTACCTCGGGAGGATACATTGTGCCTCCCGGTAATGCAGTGCCTTTCAATGAAGGAGTTGGAGGAGAATATCCAAATTGCTGGCCTACTTACGGAAGGATATCTCAAGGTCCTTATTGTGAAACTTCTGCTACTTATACACATTGCAGGAGTAGTTTAAATGCTATAGATATTAGCGGAGCACGCGGAACGCCCATATATGCAACGCATGATGGTGTTGCAACTTTGTCTTCCGGCGGGGGTTACGGCGATTATGTAGTTATTAAGTCTCCGCATGGTTTTAGTACTCTTTACGGCCATATGCTTGAAATTTACGTAAATAGCGGAAAAGAAGTGAAGGCAGGAGACATTATCGGAACGATGAACGGAGACCCTAGTTTGGATACAAATCCAGGCACATCTACTAACCCTCATCTTCATTATGAACTACTTGGTTCTCCTCTTTCAATTAATGATGTTGTTCCTGATTATACAATTAACAGTAAAACTTCTGTCTGCTTCGCGAGTGACGCAGGAGGAGTGAGCGAGCCGCCTATTCCCGGAGTTCCGGAACCCAAGACTCCTGGGAGTACCCCTCCGCCGCTACCCGGCGGCTCGGGTGTGCCTTTGCCTACTCCGGCTACCGGAGTACCCGCGAGTTGTAGTGAAGCCAGAGGGGTGTGTAAGCCAGCAGATGATCCAAGCTGTATTCCATATAACCTTCCCGAGGGTGCGAGTAGATGGGACTGCCCCGTGGATACACCTCAATGTTGCTCTGCCCTTTCTGCGGGATAAGATTAATCGGAAGAAATAGTAATGGTGTTTAGTATTTTTTTAACTACTTGATCGAAACCCTGATCAGCAGGATCGATTGTTCCGTCCGTAATCTTCAGATAACTTTCTTCATCAATTGGTAAATAGATGTGGGAGAATTCACCCATCCCTTTGCTTTTGAATTTATATCCATTGATGTTGTTTATCGTTACCTGCTCTATTTGAGTGATAACTTCTTGTGCCGGAGAATCTTTAATTCTTTGCATGTCCTCTTGGACTATTTCGCGAAGAGATTTACTTCCTTCTATTTTTTTGACGGAAAAGCTTATGTCAATTGCATCGTGGAGCTCGGGATCGCTGCCTTGTGTTTGACCCGTATAGCGAACTGTTGTTTCGTTTTCTCTTTTAATGATTTGTGCTTGCGGAGGATATTTAAAGGTGAGAGGCGCTGCCTCGCTTTTGTATTCAGGCCAAGTTTTGGTTTCAAGATCCAGAGCTTTTGGTGGAGGTGTAAGAGCGGGAACCGGTGGTGTGGGACTTTTTTTTGAAGCAAGATAAATTGAAACGGATAAAAGAGCAAGGCTTGCTCCAATGAGAGCAATAATCAGTTTGCGTTTGGTGAGGTGAAAACGGGATTTAGAACGTACTTGATCGGGATTTTCCATTGGAGATAATTATACTACGCGCAATCGGCGTATACTAGATTTTTTTATAAAAAAGCTTGTTACGCCTTGACAGGCATAATAAGATGGAGAAAATCGGGATCTTTGGGATCTTTGAAAACCCCCGGAGATGTGGAATTATTTAGTTCTATAACTACCTCTTCCCCGCTGATAACATTTAAAAATTCTTCAATAAAGCGGTAATTGAAAGAGATTTCGACCTCTCCTCCATCCACTTTTGCCGGAAGAGAGGATTTCTGGTCTCCCCCACTTGAGCTTTCCGAGAAAATAGTTAGTGAGTCCTTTTTGATGTGAAACTTGATTGTGTTTGATGACTGACGTGCCAAGACTGAGGCGAGTTTCACCGCTTTCAATAATTCTTCTTTTCCTAAAGATATCTTCGTGGAATGTGATTTTGGAATAATTTTTTCAAAATCGGGAAAACTACCTTCTATTAAACGTGTGGCAAGGATTGTGTTTTTGAGTCCAAAAACTAACTGGTTTTCTTTTTTGTTGTGAGAAAGAAGGATGTCTGAGTCGTCACCAAGAGACAGTTTTTGTAATTCGGAGAGAGTCAGGCGAGGGATAATAAACTTTTTGGACGGGGACGAAGATTTAAATGCAAGAGTTTTTTGAGAAAGACGGAAACCGTCAGAGGAGACAAGAATAAGATTTGCAGGTTTTATTATGAGAAGAACTCCTGTTAGAGTTGGTCTTGTTTCATCTCTCGAGACTGCAAAAAGCACTTGGGAAAGAGCTTCTTTAAAGTTGTCTGTTTTTATTGACACGGGAGATGGACCTGTGGTTTGTGGAATTTCAGGAAAGTCTGAAGTGTTCATTCCGGTAAGGTTAGCTGAAAAACCATTTGAGGAGATTTTGAGGGTTTCTTTGACTGCTTCGAGCTCTACCTGCTGGGAAGAAAGATTGGAGATCATGTCTGTGATGGTGTGCGCCGGAATTGAAATACTGCCATTGCTTGCTACTCTGGCTCCAATGGTAGTTGTAAAAGACGTTTCCAGATTTGTGGAGGAGATTTTAAGATGAGTTTTTTCGGCTGAGAATAAGATGTTTGCAAGAATTGGAAGCTGTGCTTTTTGGGAAGTGAATTTGCTGGCTTGAATGAGTGATTGATGAAGGTTGCTGCGAAGAGTTGTTAGTTTCATTTAATTAGAGTATAAGGGGTGGGTGTTGCAAGAGCAATAGTTTATATAGTGAGTATGTGGAAAGTTTCGTTATATTTTATATATACATATAGTAGTGATAGTAGTAGGCGCTGTGGATATTGTTTATTGTTGTACTTGTGTGGGCTTGTTTTGTATTGTTGAAATTTAGTTCAGAGATTTGTTGAAAGAAATGTGGATAAATTGAGGAAAATTGTTGATAAGTTGATAAGCAAATTAGATAGCGTTTTTTATGTGCAAAATATCCTCACGAATATTCACATCGGTTGAGGCAAGAGAAGTTATTTTATCTACACCGTGTATTATTGTTGAATGATCCCTTCCGCCAAGCAGGTTTCCTACTTCTTCGAGAGGAATGTTCAGCTCGGTTCGAAGAAGATACATGAGAATTTGACGAGGGCGGGCAATCATTCTTGATCTGGCTCTACCCATCATTGCCCTTCGGCTTATGGAATAGTGTTTGCAGACGGCGTCTATTACTTCGTCAGGGGAAACTTTTTTGACAAGCTCTTCCCTACCCACACCTCGACCAATTATAGACATAACAAGATCTTCGTTTGGGGAGGCACCTTTGATTTTGAGCTCGGACATGAAGCGTATTATGAACCCCTCGATTTTTCTTGCGGTATTTATGTTTCCTGCAATTAGGTGTACGAGATCGATTGGAAGATCGATGTTGTTTTGCGCGGCCTTGATTTGCACTATTGCGCAACGAAGCTCGAAATCCGGAGGGGCAATATCTACAATGAGACCTGCTTCAAAGCGGCTTTTTAGTCTGTCTTCGAGAAGCGCAATTTCACCGGGTGGTTTATCTGAGGTTAGTATGATCTGGCCGCCTGCTGTAGTTACGGCGTTAAAGGTGTGGAAGAATTCATTTTGGACGGCATCTTTGCCTGCAATAAACTGAATATCGTCTATAAAAAGTGCGTTTGATTTTCTGTATTTATTGCGAAAGGCTTGAGTGGTTTTATTTCTTATGCCTTCTACTATGTCGTTTGTAAAGTCTTCACCTGTGCAGGAAATTATTTTTGAGTCGATGTTTGTTTCGAGAAGATGGTGTCCGATTGCGTGCATGAGATGGGTTTTTCCTACTCCCACCCCACCCCATATGAAGAGTGGATTGTATGCAGTTCCAGGGCGGTTGGCGACTGCTTCGGCTGCTGCATAGGCCATTTGATTTGAGGAAGAGACGGCAAAGTTTTTGAAAGTGAAACCTGGGCGAATTTTGGCATCTGTGAGGCGTTTGATTAAATTTTCTTCTATTGAATTTTCTTCAAAAAGCGGAGTTTTTGTTGTACCACTTTTTGATTTTTGAGTTTTTGGTTTTTCCCGAACAATAAATATTAGGTCGGATGGGGACTCAAGAGCTTTGATGAGCGCGTCTTGGATGAGACCAAAATAACGTCTTTCGATGGTTGCTTTGACAAAGGTTGAGGAACATCCGATTTCTGCGAGATATCTTTTACCTGTTTTTCTGAGACTAAACAGATGGGTTTGATTGAGCCAGGTTGAGAAAATTGCAGGCGAAACAGTAACCTTAATACTTTCCAAAACCTCGTTCCAGAGCTTTTCTTTATCGGGCTTCATTTTTTTTGAGCTAACTACTTTTATATGAGGCAGGTAAGTGCGAAGCTGTTTGCATAGTAAGAAAGTTATCCACATATAGTCAACCCCGAAAAAATGCGAAGGTTTGTTAACAAGTTTCTTGGTTTTTGTTGTGGATTGGGATATACTCCTTTTATGGCAACAAAAAGAACATATCAGCCAAGCAAGATCAGAAGGAAGAGGAGGTTTGGCTTTAGAGCGAGGATGATTACCAGGGCTGGTAGGCGCGTGCTTCAAGCCAGACGATTAAAGAAAAGAGTAAGACTTACATATTAAAATTGGCTAGATGCTTCCAAAAGAACACCGGCTTTCAAATGAGCACGACTTTGGAATTGTGAAGACAAGGGGCAGGAGTTTTTTTGGCAAGCTTTTTTCCGTGAGAATTTTAGTTCATAAGAGTAAGAGACCTGCCAGATTCGGGTTTGTTGTTTCAACCAAAGTTAGCCGCAGAGCCGTGGATAGGAATAAGATGAAGAGGATGTTGAGAGAAATAGTGAGAAAACACTTGGAGGACTTCTCTTTTGGGTTTGATTGTGTGATTTTTGTTAAAAAGTCAATGATTGAGGCTTCCCTGTTTCAAGTTGAGAGCGAGATGATGAATATTTTTGAAAGAGCGGGTATATTGAAGTGATGAAGAGATTTTTAAACGGAGTGATTGTTTTGTATCAAAACACACTCTCTTTTTTGTTGGTCTTTCTTTTTGGAAGGGGCTGTAGGTTTCAACCGAGCTGTAGTGAGTATGTGAGAGATGCCATATTAAAAAAAGGTGTGTTTCGTGGTACGATAATGGGCATCGGCAGGATATTGCGATGTCACCCTCTGGGAGGCAAGGGATATGATCCTGTCGCTTAGGATTAATTATGGAAATATTTACAATACTTTTAACACAACCCTTAACAAACGGGTTAATTTTGTTTTACAGGTTGTTGTGGGGAAATATGGGGCTTGCGATCATTGCGTTTTCGGTGGCTTTGAGACTTCTTCTTCATCCTTTAACTAAACCTTATATGGAAAGCATGAAGAAAATGAAGAAGTATAGTGCTGAGATTGAGAAGCTTAAGAAAAAACACAAAGGGGATCGAAAGAAACTTATGCAAGCTCAGAGCGATTTTTATAAACAGAAGGGTATAAATCCCGGAGCCGGATGTTTACCTTACCTTCTTCAGATTGTGGTTTTGATTGCGCTTTTTCGAGTGTTTTCCAAGGTTTTAACTGCCAATGGCGACATTGTTGTTAAGTTAAATGAGCTTCTTTATGCTCCACTTTCTTTTTCCGGTGATACATCTTTAAATACAAGTTTTTTGTATTTGGATATTACGAAACCTGATGTATTTAATTTAGCCGGCTTGCCTTTTAGTCTTCCGGGAGCGTTTGTTGTTGCTGCTGCCCTGGTTCAGTTTGTTAGTGCCAAGATGATAAGTCCTTATGTTGAGGAGGAAAAGAAAATGGCCAAGAAGACTGTTAAAAAAGAGGATGATATGGCGGTTGCGATGCAGTCCTCGATGATTTACACCTTTCCCTTGATGACACTTTTTATTGGAATGAGGTTTCCTTCCGGACTTGCTTTGTATTGGCTTTCGTTCTCTGTGTTTCAGATGATTGTGCAATACAGGTCAACCGGATGGGGTGGCCTGACTCCTTGGATTCGAAGATTGAGTGGTGTAAAATTGAGGTCTTATAATAAATGAGCGCGAAGAAAGAAAAGGATTTAACAGACGAAATTAATCAGCTTGTTGGAGAGCTGATGAAGCTTCTTGGAGTGGAGGCTGTTGTTGAAGTCTCAAAGAGCGAAGATGTGTACAAAGTTAATATTGATACGTCTGACAGCGGTCTTTTGATAGGCGCACACGGGTCAACGTTGAATGCTATTCAAAGTTTTTTGGCTTTGGCTTTTCGACAAAGACTTGGGGATTGGGTGAATATAACGGTTGATGTGGGAGGGTGGAGGGAGCGGCACGAAGATTATTTGCACGATCTTGCTCAGCAGGCTGCTGAGAGAGCGAGAAGTACCGGAGAGGCGCAACATCTTTATAATTTGAACCCTGCGCAAAGGAGAACGATTCATCTTTATTTGTCTCGCGAGAAAGATCTTATTACGGAGAGTGTTGGAGAAGGGAGAGAGAGATACTTAATTGTTAAAGCGAAGTAAACTTCAAGAATTGGTTGTGTATTGTGATGGCGGCTCCCGTGGGAATCCCGGGCCTGCTGCTAGTGCATTTGTGATTTTTGACAGTGGGAAAAAAGAAATTGTTCGTGGTAAAAAATATTTGGGTAAAAGAACCAATAATTATGCAGAGTACTGTGCACTTGGAATGGCGCTTCAGTGGATAGCAAAAAACAGGCGAAGCAGTAAGGTTTCTGTTTTTTTGGACTCAGAGCTTGTGTGCAAGCAGGTTACCGGTAAATATAAAGTTAAGAGCAAGATGCTTCTTCCTATGATTGTGAGAGTAAAAGAATTTGAGAAAGAAATTGAGGGCGCGGTTTCTTACACTCATGTTTTAAGGGATAAAAATAAAATTGCCGACGCTCTTGTTAATGAGTCTTTGAACGATGCACTTTCCTCGTGAGTGTTGCGGACGATTCACGTTCTGGAGTTTGTGCTAACACCTCTTCTTTGTCGCTAAAATCTGCGGATAAATTATATGACAGGCTGTTCACATGCGGGTTGTAGTGCAGTTGAATTGAAAGTAAGATAATGATGTGAGTGATAGTGGTAAAATACTGGTTCTGTCTTCATTTAACGAGCTGTCTTTCCGGCTTGTTTGTGATTTATTGGAGAAGGAGTGCGGTGTTGTTGTCGGAACGGATTCTCCAAAAACGTGGAGGAGGCGAATGGGCCGTCATCAGAAGAATCTTTGCCTGGTGAATGTTGGATCATTGGAACTTCATGATTACGAGAAAGTGTTTGCGATTCAGATGCGGAGTGAGGGTGAGTGGATAAAGCGGTCTTTGAAGATCTTAAAAAATCAAGATGTTCGTTTAGTAGCTGCTGTCTCCTTTTTTGAAAACAATGCTCCCCGTGGGGTTTCTTTGAAAAAGATAAACGATTTATCTGGGGAGAGCGAGGGCAAATTAAAAGTTTTGTATTTTGGTGAGATTTTGGGTGAGGGGGGTGTTGTGGAGAAACTTGTGGATAATGCGATACGCAGGAAGAAAATTGTACTTCCTTTGAAAGATTTTCCTCTTTATTTTTCTTTTGTAGATGAGGCGAGTCGTGCTTTGTGTGAGGCCATGTTTGGAGATCGGTTTGCTGGGAGTACTTATTTTGGTTACAGGATAAGTTTTTGGCACTTTTCACATTTGATAAAAAGAGAGGTGCCTCTTTGCAAGATGCATTATTCTGATAAGCAAGCCCCTTTGAAAGTTCTGAGCCCGAACTTTTTTTGGACGAGAGATTTTGGAGTAAAGGAGTTGAGACGCTTGCTGACTATGAAAAAAACCAAAAGGAAAGGAGGAATGACAAGAGGCAGGGTGCGCCCGGTTTCTTTCGTTATGCTTTTTTTGGTGTGGGTATTGCTTACACCTTTTTTGATGCTTTTTTTATCAACTGCACTGGCCTTTTCTTCCTATGACAGCTTGATGAACGGAAAAGCTGCTGAGACTGCTTGGAAAATTTCTTATTCTAAAAAGCTTGCAGAACTTGGTCGCGGTGGATTTGATGGTTTTTCCAAGGTTCCTTTTTTGAGTGATGGCTTGGAGGTTTTTTATAGAGTTAGTGATTTGACATTTTCGCTGGGTGCTATGAGTGGAGAAGCTTTGAGTTTACGAGCTGATATGGCCGGATTTTTGGATGCGGTTTTTGGAAATTGCGAGGATTGTGATGCGCTTTTAATGTCAAATGAGATGTATTTGAAAGCCGATAAGTTATATAGAGATTCGCTTTTTGTGAGTGGTGAGGTTCAGAGTTTGGGTGGAGCTGTTGAGGTAATGATTCCCGGACTTGATAAATTTTCCGGCTATGTTGACTATTTGCGCGGTTTTCGAGAGATGTTGCCTGGTGTGCCGCGTATATTGGGCGGTGACCGGGAGACTAGCTATGCGTTGATTCTGTTTAATGAGAACAAGATTCGACCGGCGGGAGGAGTGATCAACTCGTTGTTGATTGTTAGTTTTTTTGAAGGGAAACTTGTTGATTATGAGTCGTATGATCCTTCTTTTATTGATCAAAATTTGAGAGGTGTTGTTGAGGCTTCCGATGAGTTTCGAAAATATATGAAAATGGAGAATATGCGATTTGAAGATGCTGCTTGGGAGACGAGTTATGATGCTTTTTCTGAGAGGGTGATTTGGTTTTTGCGGAAATCTTTAGACAGGAAAGTGGATGGAGTAGTGGCGATTAATAAAGGCGAACTTCGACGAATTGCAAAAATGGCTGGTGTTTCGGATGAGCGTTTTGAGAAGTTTATCGGAAGTATGGTTGGTCTGTCCGGTGAGGAGATGTTGTCGCTTGGCGGGGAGATTGTTGAAGGAGTGGACAGAAGAGGTGTGCAGATGTACTTGGGAAATGTGCTGGGGTGGAGTGATGCGGGGCGTGATTTTAGCTCTTGCAATAATTGTGACGGCGTGAGCCTTGCTTTGTTGGAAACTGATTTGTCGGACGAAGGGACAAGTCTGTTTGTGCACAGAGAAGGCTCTTTGGAAGTTTTTGTTACCGAGGATAGAATTAAGAGCAAGCTTTCGACTCAATTTGGTGTGGGTGAGGATGGAAAGTATAAATCTTATGTGCGACTTGCGGTTCCTTTGGGTAGCCGGTTGGTGCGGGCAACTGTTTCTGGGGTGGATGTGACGAGACGAGTGAGAGTTGTGGAAAACAATGGAAAGGTTGAATATGGAATTTTGGTGGATGTGTTTGGAACGAACAATAAAAATGTGGTTTTTGAGTGGGACCGGAGTGCAAACTTGGATTTTTCGAGGGATGGAAAATTTGTGGTACGATGGAAGAAGCAGTCCGGAATAACTCCTTATCCGGTTGATGTAAGAGTGAGGTTTGGGGACTTATCCTTGACCCGAAGGAACTTTGCTTTGTATAATACGGATCTTGTGAGCGACTTTGAAAAGGAAATTGTTTTTTAGTTGAAATGAAAAGAGCGAAATTAACAGCAGAGAAAAGGAAATTGTTTGGTAGAAAAGTGAAAACTCTTCGAGAAAGTGGAAGGGTGCCTGCTAATGTGTATGGAAGGAAGATTGATTCTCTTGCTGTTAGTGTTCGGCTTAATGATTTTAGGGATGTATATGAGGAGGTTGGAGAGACAGGGCTTTTGGAACTGACTATTGACGGTGATGTGAGAACGGTTTTGATTGGAGATGTGCAAGTTCATCCTGTGAGTGAGGAAATAATTCACGTTGATTTTAAGCAGGTTGATTTGAAGGAAAAAGTTGCTGCTCAAGTTCCTGTAGAAGTTGTGGGCGAATCTTTGGTGGAAAAACAAGGGGCAGGAACTTTGATTCAGCTTTTGAATGAACTTGAGGTGGAGGCTTTACCTGCCGATCTGCCTGAAAAGTTTGAGGTTGACGCGACCAGCTTGACAGAAGTCAATCAAGCTGTGGTTGTGGGAGACTTAAAGGTTAAACGTGGAGTTGAAATAAAGGCTCAAAAGGACGAGATTGTTGTAAAAGTTGAGGAACTGCGCCGCGAGGAGGAGCTCGAACAGGTTGTTGCGGAAGGCGAGGAAGAGGAGTCTCCTGAAGGTGAGGAGGCTGCGGAAGGAAAGCAAAAGGGGGAAGCAGGTGCCATGGAAGACGAGAAACAGACGGAACAAAAAGAGGAATCTTCAGAGGCTTGACACTTCTATTTTTGTGAGCTGGAGATTTTGAGATATCGGGTTTATGGTTTGCGCGGTTTTTAGGGCGCGATTTGCTTTGTCTTTATTTCCGAGTTTGTGATTGATTTTGGCAAGCTGTAGCCAGCCATCTTGATATGTTGGGTTTTTTTGGAGGAAATTTTCCCAAAAGACCTTTTTTTGGAGGAGAATTTCGTTTGGATTGTTTTGGGTGGTTGGGATTGCTGAGGAGCGGTTTTTTTTGAGTGATACGTTTAAGTTTATAAGTGAAGCAGAGAGAGTTAGAATTATGAACAGAATTGCGGTTAGCAGTGGGACAGATTTTGACACATTTTAAATATACACTATATAGGCCATGGGGTGGAAATAAGGAGATCGGAGTTTGATTTTGCGAATGTACGCTGCCAGAGAGCTTCAGTGATAAAAGGCATGAGAGGGTGGAGTAATTTAAGTGTTTTTTCCAGAACATACTCGAGGTGATCCTGGCTTTCTTGGCGCCTGTTTTTTGAACTTTCGAGATATGTGTTTGCGAAACGGTTCCAAACAAAATCGTAAATTTCTTCAGCGGCTTCATTCAGACGGTATTTTTCAAGTAGAGCGGTAACTTTTTTTGTTGTTCTTTGAAGTTCCTGGTGGATCCATCTATCATCATTGTTTGTTCTGCGGGGCTTTTTGTTGTGGCGAATGAGACGAGGCTTGTCTCCCAGTGCGAAACGAGCTATGTTCCAAAGCTTATTGGCAAAGTTTCTTTGCCCTTTTATGTTTTCTTCGGAGAGAGCGCTGTCATTTTCTACGAGCGCTCCCCAAAGAAGACTCATTCTCAAGGCGTCGGCGCCGTATTTTTCCACCATTTTTAATGGGTTTACAACGTTTCCTTTTGATTTGCTGATCTTTTGACCTTTCTGGTCTCTTACCAGACCATGGATAAGAACTTCTTTAAAGGGAACTTTTTTTGTTTCAAAGAGTCCAAGCATGATCATTCGAATTACCCAGAAAGGAATTATGTCAAACCCGGTCTCCATTAAAGAGGTGGGGTAGAAATATTCGAAATCATTATTTTTTGTGGTTTTTAGGGTTGCATAGGGCCATTGAGCAGAGCTGAACCATGTATCAAACGTGTCCGGATCCTGGGTGAAAGATTTGTTTCCACAGGAACATGCTGTTGGTTTTTTCCCGTCGGTTATGGTCCACTCCAGGCACTTTTCGCATCTGTAAGCCGGAATTTGCATACCCCAGACGATTTGGCGACTGATGTTCCAATCACGGAGATTTTTGAGCCAATGAATTGCGATTTTTTCGTAGCGTTTGGCGGTGAAACGAACCTCTTTCTTTTCTATTGCTTTTAGGGCTTTTTGAGCGAGCGGCTTGACTTTTATGAACCACTGCTTTAGCACTTTGGGTTCAATTGAACTATCACATCGATAACAGTGTCCTGTTGTGTGGTGTATTGTTTGTTTTTTAATAAGGGTTCCTTCTTTTTTAAGATCAGCTATTACTTTTTCGCGCGCCTCTTTTACCTTAAGGCCGATGTATTTTTTGGGAGTGGCCGTGAGTCGTCCTGCGTCGTCTATTACTGAAACTGTGGGAAGCTTGTGTTTGCGGCCGATCTCAAAGTCTATGGGGTCGTGAGCAGGAGTGACTTTCAGGGCTCCTGTTCCAAATTTCGGGTCAACCAGGGAATCGACAATTATGGGGATTTGACGGCCGATCAGTGGAATTGTGGGGAAGTGGTAAAGCGGGGAATACTGTTCCTAACTATTTCTGCTGGCATGA
>CAYRCU010000005.1:0-45518 GCA_964422865.1 uncultured Gammaproteobacteria bacterium | reverse complement strand
ACATCGGAAGATAGCTGAGAAAGTAGATGGCCGGGGGAAGGACTATAAACCAGATATGCTTGATTGTGATTTTTTTTCTTAGAGAGATTTGTGTGATTACAAGGATTGGCAGAAACCAGAGAATACTCCACTTGGAAGCTGCGGCAAAACCCAGGGAAAGCGCTGAGGCAAATAATTTATTTTTCAAAAATAAAAAGAAAGCAAGAAGCATAAAAAAAAGCATGTATGAATCATTCATACCTATTCTTGACATCGTGAGAGGCAGTCCGTCCAGTGAGAATATTAGTGCTGACAAAAGAGCTATTTTTTCATTAAAAAGCTCTTTTGCAATGGCAAAAATCAGATAAACCGATCCTACTCCAAGGAGAGCTCCTGTTATTCTCCAGCCCAAGGCATTTTCTCCGAGAACAGACATTCCCGCGACCATCCCAAGCTTTGCAAGAGGGGGGTGTGTCCACTCGTAGGCAAAGCCTTCAGGGTTTGGGTTCCACCATTCCCAAGCTTTGGGGTCGGCGTGAAGTATTCTTCTTGCAGTGAAGGCGTGATATACCTCATCAAAATATTCTCTGTCGGGAAGCCATAACATAAAAAGTCTTGTTGCGAGCGCAAAGGTTAATATGCAGAATATAAAATAGTTGGATTTTATTTTTATTCTTATTTTGGGAAGTTTATCTATCAAAAGAAGAGGGAAGGATATTAAATAGGTTGCCGCAACCAGTGGTGCAAGGGAACCTGTAAGTTTTTTGAGGAGCGGAAAAGAAAGATAATTTTTCGTGTAATATGCGAAGGGGTAATAAATATTTATGAGAAAAGCCAGAGAGGAGATTAAAAAAATATAAAAATATTTTTTGCTCTTGGAAAGCACTGCGGCGGTTAATAAAAAGGGAAAGAAGGGGAAAATGTATCGCTCATGAACGCGGGTCGGGAACAGAAAAAAAGCCAGTGAGGCAAGTGCTGATGAAAGGAAAACTTCCTTTTTTGTGAAGCCTTTTCTGTGCAACCTTATAAGTATTAACACGGCCGATATAACGTATAGAATCGCACCTGTTAAAACATAATGTGTATCAATTTTCCACATACCTGTGGTGATACTCCAAAGGTTGTATGCATAAAGAGAGGTAAAGTGATAATCCTCGCCCATGGATATAATTAAACTCGGCAGACCGAGGAAGGGATTTTTGGGGAAGAAGGGAAAGGAAAGAAGCAGAATCAGTAAGCTTAAAAAAAGAATTGATTTAATAAGGGAATTAAGAGAGGTTTTTTTTACGGAAACTGCAACAAGGATGGGGAGCAGTAGCAGCGCTTGGGGTTTAATTAATAGGGCTACTCCCCAACTTAACCAACTTAGGACAGGTTTGCTGCGTTCGACTAGAAAGTAAATCGACAGGAATAAAAATAATGATAATAAACTGTCTATTTGGCCCCAAACGGAGCTTGTAAAGACAATCCCTGGACTAAGTGTATATAAAAGAAAGACTGCGTTGCCAGATAAAACTTTGTGCTTTTTTGCTGTTTTTTGGATTTGTGATTTAATCAGGAGTGCTGTTGTGATATCAGCCAGAATGGAGGGTAGTTTTACTATGACAGGTGTCACCAGATTGAGCTTGCCTATGATCCAAAGATAATAAAGAAAACCGGGAGTATACTGAGTCCAAACTGATTTGCTGTAAAAATTGCCCGGGCCAAGTTTTGCCAAACGATGAGACCAGGCGAGCCATGCGGTCATATCTATTTCAAAGCTTGGGGCCAGTGAAAGGAAAAGCTTTATGAGAAAAACCGAGATTACGATGAGAATTGTGCTTTTGTTTTTTTGATAAAAAGTTTTTATTTTCATACAATTTACGCAGTGCCTAAAAGAATCTTTTATATCCTAATCATCAGCAGGTTGGTTATTTTCTTTCTCCCCGGGATTATTGGCCCATTTTTCGGATTTTATAACTTTAGTTGGAATAGATGGGATGCTCCTCACTATTTATACATCAGTGAATTTGGATATACAAATGTTGGAGACGAAGCAAATTTTATTGTTTTTTACCCTCTTTATCCTTTAGTTGTTAAGGCTTTAGGTGGAGTTATTGGAAGCTACCGCGCTTCCGGTTTAATTTTGTCTAATGTTTTCTTTTTTGTTGGCAGTTTGGGTTTGTATAAACTGATAAGGGAAATCTATTCTGAAGAAACAGCGGAATTAACTTTAATTACACTTATTCTTTTTCCCACCTCATATTTTTTCAGTGTGCCTTACGCTGAGAGCTTGTTTTTGTTTCTTTTTTCTTTGGCGGTTTATTTCGTGTACAAAAAAAGATATGCGTTTTCGGGAGTATTTGCGGGAATGGCAACACTTACAAGGCCTTTTGGTGTTTTAATTGTTCCTTTGATTTTTGTTGAATGGTTTGCGGTTAAAGAGAAACAAAAGGGACTGGGCAAGAGAGTGATTGAACTGTTGTATCTTGTTTTTCCCTCTTTGTTTGCGCTTTTAGTTTATTTTTACATCAACCAAAAGGTGTTTGGGGACGTGTTTGCCTTCAAGGAGGTGTTACAAAACAATTGGTATAAAAGTCTTTCATATCCCTGGACGGGTTTGTTAAACAGCTGGAAACTGGCTTTTAGCGGAATTAATGAACACTCAATTATGGTTGGATGGATAGAGGCGGTTTCTGTTACTGTTTCTTGGATTTTGATACCGGTGGCATATAAAAAATTAAAGTTATCGTGGTTTGTTTATTACCTTTTGAGTGTGGTGATATTCTCCTCGACCAGCTTTATATTGAGTACGCCAAGATATTTTTTGTCTGTTTTTCCGTTTCTTGTTCTTCTGGGTTATTTTTGTGAGAGCCGCAGCTTTAGAATTATTTGGTGGACTGTATCTTTACTACTTCTTTCATACTTTTCACTTATTTTTGCCGCTGGGCAGTGGGCGTTTTAAGTGAATGTTATAATAAGTTATGAACCACAAGCCCTTGGTTCTTATTATTGAAGATGACCAGAGTTTGGCTACGATGTATTCCGAGAAATTTAAAATAGAAGGGTTTTCCGTAGCCGTGGCCAGAGACGGGAAAAAGGGATTTGAGCTTGCAGAAAGCATGAATCCGGACATAATTCTTCTTGACATGATGCTTCCAGAGCAAAGCGGAAATGATTTCCTTGAAGAATACAGAAAGACCGAAGCGGGAAGGGATAAAATTGTTATTGCGCTTACCAACTTGGCCCAGAAACCCGAATTTGAGAGAGCTAAAAAGCTTGGTGTAAAGGAGTATTTAGTAAAGGCTATGCATACCCCGGAAAATGTTGTTCAGAAAGTGAAAATGTATTTGAATAAGGTTTCTTAAGGGGTCAGTATTTTTTTAACCCAAGATTGAATTTCATTCCAGTTTCCGCTTTTTGGGACAAAAACGTAGAGGTTGTCATATTTTGACGTGGGTTTGGGATTTATTAGAAGGTCTTCGGGGAGCACAAATGAAGAAATATTTTCTCTGGCATCGTAGGTTTTTCTTGAAAGAACGGCAAGGGCAGGCTCCGGAAGATCGGTCTCAATCATCTGCCATGTAAGGTTCCAGAGTTTTTCAAGTTTTTTGGGTGACAGAAGAATTTGGCTGCTTAGGGCTTTACCCTTAATCGCCTCCAGTATTTTTTGCTGCCTTAGGGATCGGGCGAGATCAGTGCCCTCTTTTAGATCTTCGGAGTGGCGGGAGCGTGCGAATTTGAGAGCGGTTTCTCCATCCATTACTTGAACACCTTTATTGAAAGTGATTGTTTCGTAGCGACAGCGGAATTCTTGATCGCCATTGCAGAGGTCGTTTTCTTTCCCGGGAATGGGGTACCATTCGTCTGTAAAGGAACGGTCTATGTTAACTTCTATTCCACCCAGAGCGTTTATTATCTCTTTAAAGCCACTGAAATCAACGACGATACCGTAATGAATTGGAACGCCTACAATTTCTTCGATTTGGGATTTGGCGAGAATTAAACCTCCACCGGGTGATTTTTGATTGCCCCAATAGTAAACGCTGTTTAGCTTGGTGCGGAGGGCAGGAATCCATATGTCACGAGGAAGAGAGATGATTGTAACTTTTTGAGAAGCATGGTTGATTGAGATGAACATTATCGTATCCGTAAGATCCGGAGCCGTTGTTTCTCCTCCTCCTTTCCCCAGCAGTAGAATATTGGTTTTTTGGTCTATACTCTCTACTTCGTCCATCGGAGCCAGGACAAAAATTTTTGCGAGGGTGATGTATTTATCTAGGCCTGCTTGCTTTAAAATAAATCTGCCGAGCATAAGGGCTGTGATACTTACGCCCAAAAAACCCAGCAGAAGAACAAGTCTTGTTAGCCATAAATGTTTTGCCAAAAGTTTTCTTTTAAGCTTCACAAGAAGACGCTTCTTTCGAATTTTTGATGTGATAGTATTAGGCGTATCCATGAAAGCTAATTTTATTTTAGGAGGACTAAATAAGCAACAGAAAGAAGCTGTTATTTATGAAGGTAAGCATCTTTTGATTCTGGCCGGAGCGGGGAGCGGGAAAACAAAGACTCTTACCCACAGAGCCGCTTATATGATTGCAAGCAAAAAAATAGAGCCCCGAGAAATTCTTCTTTTAACTTTTACAAACAAGGCTGCGGGAGAGATGAATAATAGAATTTCTGAACTTGTTGGCTCTACGCCGCCCTTTTCGGGAACCTTTCACAAGTTTTGTGTGCAAATTCTTAAGAGAGATGGAGAAAATATAGGGGTAGCGCGGGATTTTGTTATTTATGATGAACACGATCAAAAGGAGGTAATAAAAGATGCTTTAACAAAATTAAATTTATCCGTGGATTCATATAGTCCGAATAGTGTTTTGTGGGCAATAAGTAACGCAAAAAATAATATGCTGGGACCTTTGCAGTATGCGGAGGCGACGGAAGGAAAAAAACAGGAAAAAATATTTACGATTTACACTGAGTATGAAAAGCGGCTAAAAGAGGCTGGTGCTTTGGATTTTGATGATTTGCTTTTGAGAGTGGTGGAATTATTTAGTGACGACAAGAAGGTGCTGGAAAAGTGGCGGGGAAGGCTTCCGTATGTTTTTGTGGATGAATGGCAGGATACGAACAAGATTCAATATAAACTCACTCAGCAGATTGTTGGAAATCACGGAAACATTACTGCCGTAGGAGATGCCAGTCAAAGTATTTATTCGTGGAGGGGAGCGGATTTTCGAAATATTAATAACTTAAAACGAGACTATCCGGAGATAAAGATTGTTAATTTGGAGCAGAATTACAGATCCACGCAGAGAATCTTGGAGTCTGCGAATTCGGTTATATCAAAAAACTCATCTCACCCGGTGCTTAATCTTTGGACCGAAAACAGCAAAGGAGAAAGAATAAAGATCAGGAAATCCAGAAACGGCTTGGACGAGGCAAAATTTGTGGCAGAAGAGATATTTAGTTTGTCCAGAACCGGATATGAATACGGGGATGTGGCAGTTTTATACCGAACCAATGCCCAATCCAGGGTTTTGGAGGAATCCATGATACGCCTTGGGGTTTCTTATAGAATTGTGGGGGGAGTGAAATTTTATGACCGGGCGGAAATTAAAGATGTCCTTTCATATTTAAGGCTTTTGCAAAATCCGAAGGACAGTGCTTCAAAAAAAAGGGTTTTAAAAATAGGAAAAAGGAGACTTGAAAAATTTACGGAGTTTGCAGAAGGAATAAAAAACGTTGAGAAACATACAACTCTTGAGCTGATGGACGGGATTATTGAAGTAACAGACTATTTTAAAAAATATGCGCGAGAAACGGAGGAAAATATTGCAAAGCTTGAGAATATTAAGGAGCTTCGAAGCGTGGCAACCGAGTTTCCGGTGCTACACGAATTTTTGGAAAATGTGGCTCTTGTTCAGATGGAAGCGGAACACGGGGACCGTGGTGATAATAAAGTAACCTTAATGACACTCCATGCGGCCAAGGGTTTGGAGTTTCCGATAGTTTTTATTGTCGGAATGGAAGAAGGACTTTTCCCGCATTCAAGGGCTCTTTTTGACACAAATGAACTTGAGGAGGAGCGCAGGCTTTGCTACGTGGGGATGACTCGTGCAAAGGACATATTGTACTTAAGTTATGCAGACAGAAGAATGTATTTTGGACAAAGCAGCAGCAATCCCCCCTCGAGATTTCTTATTGATATCCCGGAAGAACATATTGTTAGCATGAATGGAAGTAATTATGACGGGAGGGCAAGGCGTGAAATTGAATTTGATGATATTATTTAAGCGTGAACAGAGCTTCCTTTAACAAAAGTGCCCCTCATCCTTTGCAAACTTGGGAATGGGGGGAATTTAGAAAAAAATGGGGAAATGAAATAATTAGGACTCAATGGGGACTTCTTACACTTCATAAATTACCTTTGTTAAACAAAAAAATTGGGGTGTTTATTAAGGGTCCAAGGCCCACAAAAGCTATGCTTTGTGATTTAAGGAGAATGGCCAAAGAGCAGGATTTGATATTTATTAAACTTGAACCAAATGTACGGAAAGATGAGAAATATATAAGATTATTGAAAGAAAGCGGAGCTGTGAGCGGGAGGACGCATTTTACTCCGACCACTTTCTGGATTGATTTAACAAAAAGTGAAGAAGAACTCTTGAAAAGCTTTTCTTCAAAAACCAGATATAACATAAGGCTGGCAGAAAGAAAGGGTGTGAAAGTTTTTGAGGATAATTCTGAGGGTATGTTCCAAAAGTATTTAGAGCTTACCCGCGAGACAGTAGAGAGGCAGGGGTTTTATGCGCACAACATGCGCTATCACAAGCTGATGTGGGAGATGCTTCACAAAAACATGAAGAAACCTATTGCCAGGCTTCTTGCAGCAAAATATGAAGGAGAAATAATTACTGCGTGGATAGTTTTTGTGTGGAAAGATTTTTTGTATTACCCGTATGGGGCAAGCAGTCAAAAACACAAAAATGTGATGGCGAACAACCTTATTATGTGGAAAGCAATAAAGTACGGGAAGAAACTTGGTTTGAAGAAATTTGATCTTTGGGGAAGAGAGCCGGGGAAAGGATTTACTAAGTTTAAGGAAGGGTACGGTCCGGAAGTTGTTGAACTCTTGGGAACCTGGGATCTGCCCACTTCTCCATTTTACTGGCCGTACAGGGCGGCCGAGGCTTTCCGGTGGAAAGCTTTGAGGGTGAAAAGTAAATTTGTGAACCCAAGATTTTGATAATGGATATCAAGGCTTTGATAATGGATATCAGGCAAACTCCGGGGTATGCAAACTACATGAGAGCCATCGGGTGGAAGGTGGAAATGATTGGAGGAGTTTATGTTTTTATTAAAAGGATTCCACTGATTGGCAATTTTATAAAAATTCAAAGGCCGCGGCGGGTAGATTTGAAAATTATTAACAGATTGACAAAGAAATACAGAGTTTGGATGGTGGTAGTGGAGCCCAGGAGTAAGAATGATGAATTGAGAATAACGAATAATGAGTTTAGGATCTTAAAAAACCCGTATTTACCAAGCAAGACGTTGGTTTTAGATTTGAGAAAGAGTGAGCGGGAACTGCTGAGAGAAATGAGAAAAAGCACAAGACGTGAAATTGTTAACTCGAAGGTTAAAATTTGCAATAGTGAGGTGCCAGAAAAGTTTAGAGATGCTTGGAAGAAATCCGTTCCGCGCGGAAGACACGTGCCTTCTTTGAAAGATCTGGATGCATTAAAGAGAGTTTTTGCAGAGAAATGTTTGTTTTTAATGGAAGAGAGTGGAAGTGCGGGAGCTGTTTTTTTAAGAAACAAAAGTACGACGTACTATTGGCATGCTTTTACCGGAAAGTCCGGAAAGAAGAGCCATGCTCAACACAGTATTTTGTGGGAGGGGATAAAGTGGGCAAAAATAAACGGATGTGAGTTATTTGATTTTGAGGGGATTTATGACAAGAGATTTCCGAATGAAAAGTGGAGAGGGTTTAGTTTTTTTAAGAAGGGATTTGGGGGGGAGGAAAAAGAATATCCGGGAGCTTTTGCTAAAAACTTTCTTTGGAGGAGGACGGGAAAGTAATATAAGTGGCCGGAATAGAATACTGATTCCGGCCACGCGGACGGGGCGAGGTATTGTTGTTATACAGCACCCGTCTCTGGGTTAGGTACTATATTATGTGTACTTAGAAATTTTGTCAAGAAGTGTTTTTGCAGAACATGGAGTATTCACAATTTTGACAGAGAAAATGTCCGGAGCAGGTGAAGTCACTGTTTACTATTTCTTTTCGGATTCTTAAGATTTCTTTTTTGAACTCTTTTAAATCCTTTGAGGTTCTTGTTGTTGAAAGCTTGATTTGCTTTTCAAAATAGTAAAGAGAAAGAACAATATCTTTTATGTTCTTTACAAAAGGCGCTTGAGGAATTTGAGTTGCAGCCAAAGCATAGAAGGAAAGCTGTTTGTTTTGATCTACTTCCTTTTGTGTCGGTATATATTCCCCTGTTTTGTAATCAATAATTTCTATTTTTCCGTTTGGAAGCTTGTCAATTCTATCAATGCGCCCGCCAATTTTCAGTGATTTATTGAGAGGAACCGTGAATTTTTCCTCCAGTGCCAGGGGTAAATTTTTTATGTCAAAGCTCTGTTTTAAATATTCTTCTAGATATTTGATTGCTCTTTGGTAATATTTTTTTTCGTGACTTTTGTTTTTGAAGCCTTCCTGTGTCCAGTTTCTTTCAAGAAGATTTTTTAATAATTTTTTTGTTGGTTTTTTACCATTCGCCACTTCTTTGTAAAAATCTTTCATTACTTCGTGAATTGTTGAGCCAAAGCTTAATGCGGCTGATGGGGCATGTGGGATATTTAGAATAAACTTAAGTTTGTAATGGAGAGGGCAAATTTGAAATGCTTCAATTTGAGAATAGGAAAGGTAATTAATGTTGGGTTTTTTTATTTTAGATTTTGTAATTGCCGCTTTTGCGTGGAAGTTATATGGAAGACTCCTATTTTTAAAAGCTTTGGTTTTGGTTGCATCTTTCCCAAGAGCTTCGATGATGAATGGAGACAATCTTTTGCTTCTTTTTCCTTCCCCATAAAAGTTTGCGGCTGTTAGAAAGAGCCTGTCCTTTGCACGCGTCATGCCAACGTAGCAAAGCCTGCGTTCTTCTTCCAAATGAAAGTCCCCTGCGGGGAGGATCTCTTTGATAAGTTCATCGGGAAGCGGGATTTGTTCACTTCTTTTTGAAGAAGGGAAGCGCTGAGAAACTAAATTTACCAAAAAAACTACCGGGAACTCCAAGCCCTTGGCCGAATGAATTGTAAGGAGATTCACGGCATTTTCCTCGGTCCAATCGGTGTCTGCGGCCAAAGGAGACTCCCCCAGCTCTCCTGAAAGGTCAAGCCAGTCGACAATCGCTGAGATTGTTGTTTCCTCATTGTTTAGCTCGAAACTTTTTAGTTTGTCAAAGAATTTTGAGATATTTGCGGCAATTTTTTCATCATCTTGAGAATTTGTTTTTAAAAGTCTTTCTAATAATTTTGTTTCCTGGAGAAAATTAAAAAGAATGCGGCCGGCTGATTCTTTTTCTTTTAACTTTAGGTGTTTATCTATAAGCTCCAATAGATACTTTATTTTTTTCTTTGTTTTTTCCGAAACGTTTAGTGTGTCTATATTTTCGGCAGTTTCAAACAGGGAAGTGTTTTTGTGCTTTGCCATGCTCCCTAAAACGGCAATGTCGCGGGCTGAAATATCAAAATGGTTTATTGACAAAAAGCGGTAAAAAGAGACGGAATCTAAGGGATCATTTAATACTTTTAAATATGAGATCAAGTCAAGCACTTCCGGCTGACTGAAGAGCTTCTCGGGGCCCAGGAACTGATGAGGGATTCCGCGGCGCAGGAGGGCTTGGGTGAAGATTTGTGCATGAGCATTTGCACGAACCAAGATTGCAAAATCCTTATACGAATAAGCTTTCGAGAGTTTTTCAATTTCTTTTGCCACCATGTCCGCTTCGTTTTCAACACGATCCGCGTATAGAAGCTTTATTTTTTTTCCTTTTTGTTTTCTTTGAGAGATAAGCCGTTTGTCAATATTTTCCACCACTTCCAAGCGATCCGGATTATTAAATTGAATCAAGTCATAGGATCTATCCAGTATTTCTTGGGTGGAGCGGTAGTTTTCGGTAAGAACTACAACACCGGTTTCGGGGTAGCGCTTCCTAAAGTGGATGATGTTTGTAACCGCGGCTCCTCTGAATCTGTAGATGCTTTGGTCATCATCTCCGGTTACCATGATATTGCCATTTTTTCCGGCCAGGGCCATTGCCAGCTCATTTTGAGCAAAATTCGTGTCTTGAAATTCATCCACTAGGATATATTTAAATTGCTGCTGATATTTTTTTAAGATATTTGGCCTGGTTTTGAAAAGAAGAAGGGTTTTTGTGATCAGATCACCAAAATCCATATAACCTTTCTTTATTTTTAGTTCTTCGAAGGTCCTGTAGGCTTGGGCAAGTTCATTCCATTTTTTTACTTCTTCTTTGTCTCCAACGGCCTCTTTTGCCCATTTTATATATTCCTCCGGAGTTATGTTTTCATCTTGGAGACGGGAAAAGTGGGTTAAAAGTCCTTTGACAAATTTGTTGGGATTTCCGAGGGGACGAAAATATTCAAGATTTAGGTCAAACATGTTGTCCCTCAACAGTTTTATGGAAGAAGTTTGGGAAAGGAGCTTAAACTCCGGATCTAGGCCGATGTGGAGTGCGTCCTCGCGGAGAATGTGGTCACAAAAACCGTGGAAAGTCATGATCCACATTTGGGTGTAGCCCATTGGCATGGCAATATCTACTCTCTCTTCCATCTCGTGTGCGGCCTTTTCGGTGAAAGTTAGGGCAAGGATTTCGTTGGGTTTTGCCAGGTCTTTTGATATTAAAAACTTAATGCGCTCCGTAATGACTGTTGTTTTGCCTGTTCCCGCACCTGCAATTACCAGCAGTGGACCATTTTTGTGTCTTATTGCC
The DNA here is from genome assembly GCA_964422865.1 of uncultured Gammaproteobacteria bacterium. Classification (GTDB taxonomy): domain Bacteria; phylum Patescibacteriota; class Microgenomatia; order UBA8517; family UBA8517; genus CAYRCU01. Next base: position 34,539 of record CAYRCU010000005.1, on the reverse strand, counting down.
TGGAGTTGCTTTTTGTTTAATTTTTGCATCCGCTGATTTCATTAGAAAGAAAGAGCCATTTTATAAGGTCGTCTTCGTTGGGCTCTTCTTGAGTGTTCCAACAAAAGTGCCCGTAATTTCCGGCTGAATCAATATAAACACCTTCTATTGAGAATGTTGTTGAGTGATATCCCAAAACCATTCCCATTACGAAGCGATTCGTCTCTGGATCTTGTCTGGATACCAGGACTGTTATTGGTAATTGTGCTATATTTATAAACCCCGATTCGTCACTGGGAGTGGAGAGTATACCCGGTTGTTCGATAATTACTTGTGTGATTAAATCACGTATATATCCCTCTTGATTAAAAATCCCGAGGTGAACCTGATGAAGTGGTGCGCCAATTAATTCTCCGCTGATTTCACAAAGCTTTGCGAAGTCCCACACCAAATCTTTATTGCCTGGAGAAGTTTCTATAAAACTCATATTTGGAGTTTAGCATTAGTTTTCAAGTTTTTTTGTTTTTTTAAGAGACTCGCCCAGGGAATGAATGGTGGGAATTTTTTGACCGAGTTTGGCGTAAGAGGTCAAAACATTACCCATCATGTTTGAAGCATTGTTTAGATGTTTTTGCAGTACTGTCAAATTATCTTCCACCTTGGAATAGTCTTTTTGAATTGCCCTTAAGGTTTGTAGGATTTCTTTTGCTTTGCTTTCGATTTTTTGACCTTCAAAGCTCATGAGGATAGACCTTAGATATGCATAAAAAGTGGTTGGGGAAACCGGGAGGACTCTTTGGGCGAAGGAATACTCGAACAGGGCGGGGTTGTTTACAATTTCATAGTAGACTGCCTCCGAGGGGATATACATAAGGGCATAGTCTATTGTTCCTTCGTCTGAAATTATATATTTTTTTGAGATTGATTGAATGTGAACTTTAACATCTCTTTCAAATTGTTTTTTGAAAGTTTTTGTTTTGGATTCTGATTTGGAAGATATCATTGCTCGAAAATTTTCCATGGGAAATTTGGAATCTATGGGGATAATACCTGCGGTTGTTTTTATAACCGCATCGACTTTTTCACCTGATTTAAAAGCATATTGAAGATGAAAGGATTGTTTGGGGAGAAATTGCTCCAGTAGTTCTCGCAGTACCTGTTCTCCGATATTTCCTCTAAGTTTTGGTGAGCGAAGGAATTCCTGGAGGTCGCGCATGCTCCTGCCGATTTCACTCATTTCCCCAATGTTTTTCTGAACTTGAGAAATAACCTTCGCAGCATTATCTAGGCGCAGATTCAGAGCCTCCGTATTTCTCTGGAGAGAATTAACAAGAGCTTTTCTGTCTTCTTTAGACCCAGTTTGGAGCATTTTAATTATTTCCAAAAGTTCATCAGAGGGTTTTTGACCACTGGCAAGATCTGAGAACTTTTTGTTTACCCAAAAGCCGAATGCCAACAATACACCAAAAAGAAAAACCAAGATTATTACTATCAAATTCATGTGAATTCATTTTAACTCAATGAGTGTTAAAATAAAAAAGTGAGGAGAGTGATAAAGAGGAAAAAGAGGAAGAAAATAATAAACCGAAGGCTTCTTGGATTTGTTTCGGCGATTATTCTTTGGGTGATGTTAATTCTATTTATTTGGCTTGTGGATCCGGCACTACCCGGGGCAGTGCCGGTATTTATGATATTGGTTTTTGTATTTCTGGTTACACTTTTGAGTGTATTTGTTGATGATATGCGGCGAATATTTTTATATCCGTCACTTGTGGTCTTTTTTTTAATACTTGGACTTGTTGGGCTTGGAAATGTGTTGAATCTTCTCTTTTTGAGTGGAATTGCAATTTCTATTGAGTTATACTTGCGCTCAAGATGAGAGCTTCGGGAAAAAAAATTAATAAAACCCTCAAAAACAGAATTGAAAAAACATTCGTTCAGGTTGTTGCCGATTTTAGGGACACAAAAAAAACGGAAGCTTTTTTGAAAGGATTTATGACTGACAGCGAGTTTGAAGGGTTTGCAAGGCGCCTTGCGATTGCTTACTGGCTGAGGAAGGGTCGAAGTTATGAAAACATAAAGGAAAACTTAAAGGTTTCGAGTGCAACGATTGCTAATGTGGCTGAGATGATGAAAAAGGATGGGTTTGAGTCGGCTATCAAGAGTATAGAGGCCGATGAGTGGGCTAATCAGTGGAGTGAGAAAATCAGAAAGTTTGTCGGAAAGTGATTTTATGAAAAAATTTTATATAACAACTACTTTGCCTTACGTTAATGCCGAGCCGCATATTGGGTTTGCGCTGGAAACCGTGCAGGCCGATACCGTTGCCAGATATCATCGACTGATTGGAGATGGTGTTGTGTTTAATTTTGGGACTGATGAACATGGTCTAAAAATATACAGGAAAGCCGGAGAGGCCGGCAAGACCCCGAAGGAGTACGTAGATGAATATGCGGCAAAATTTGAAGATCTTAAAAAAGTCTTAAACCTAAGTTATAACAAGTTTGTCCGCACAACCGATGATTATCATATTGAGGCGGCGAGAGAGTTTTGGAAGAGGTGTGAAAAAAACGGTGATATTTATAAGAAGAAATATAAAACAAAGTATTGTGTCGGTTGTGAACTTGAAAAAACAGATAGTGAGCTTGTTGATGGTCGCTGCTCGCTTCACCCCAATAGAGAACTTGAAATAATTGAGGAGGAGAATTATTTTTTTAAGTTTTCAAAATATCAAAAACCTCTTTTGGAATTTTATGAGAAAAACCCAAATTTTGTGGTGCCTATAGGCAAATATAATGAGATAAAGAGCTTTGTTGAGACGGGACTTCGGGATTTTAGTATCTCGAGATTGAAAAAGAAAATGCCTTGGGGAATTGATATTCCCGGAGATCCGGAGCACGTGATGTATGTATGGTTTGATGCACTTGTTAATTACATTTCAACTATTGGCTGGCCTAAAAAAATGGATGAGTTTGAAACATGGTGGCCGGTTGTACAGATTGCAGGAAAAGACAACCTCCGGCAGCAGGCTGCTATTTGGCAGGCGATGTTAATGTCTGCAGGAATAGAAAACTCCAGGCAAGTCTTTATTCACGGATTTATTTCTATAAATGGGCGAAAGGTGAGCAAAAGCTTGGGGAATTCTGTTAGCCTGTTTGATCTTGTCTCAAAATACGGAACTGATGCAGTGAGATATTACCTGCTTTCAAAGGTCCATCCGTATGAGGATAGTGATTATACTGCAGAAAAGTTTGAGGAAGCTTACACCGCTGATCTTGCTAATGGAATTGGAAATTTGGCGGCAAGAGTCTCTGCTATGGCTGAGAGTGTCGCTTTGAAGGTTAAAGGAAATAGTACAAATATAAGCAGTGAGGTCTGTGCTGAGATTAAAATCTATAGATTTGATAAGGCCTTAGATTTTGTGTGGAAAGAAATTAAAACGGCCGACACACTAATAAATGAAAAAAGGGTGTGGGAGTTAAAAGAAAGAGAGCAAAAAGAAGTTTTAACTGCTTTAGTTAATCAAATTAGACAAATAGCGATTGATTTGCAACCATTTTTGCCGGAAACAGCTGAAAAGATATTAAAACAATTTGAGGGGCCGAAAATTGTTAAAGGTGAGCCGCTTTTTCCTCGAAAAGATAAATAATTTATTATGGAGTTTTAAATGTTAAGAAGGTTTCTAATCAACCACGAAAAGGGTTCAAAGAGGTTTTTTGAGATTTTACCTGGGGCCGTTAGCTGGAATTTAATTCTTTTTCCTTATTGGGGGATGTTTTTAATTCCGGAAATTGTGGCTTACTTTATTTTGATCTTTAATGTCTATTGGTTTTATCAAGCCTTTGGAATTGCTTTCACTGCAATCCTTTCGCACCTTAGAATTCAAGCGGCAAGTGTGTATGACTGGATGGGAGACGTCAAAAAGTTTCCTGATTGGAAGCGTGTTCGTCATGTTGTAATTATTCCTACTGTAAGGGAATCGGAAAATGTTCTGGATAAGCCATTGGGTTCTCTTTCGAAACAAACGCTTCCCCGTGATCAACTTGTTGTTATTGTCGCCCAGGAGGAGAAGGCATCTGAGGAACACAGAAAAAAAATAAAAAGGTGGGTAATCAAAAAATATGGTGAGGCACTTCCGAATTTATTTTTTAATGTTCACAAACTTGCTCCGGGTGAAGCTGTGGGGAAAGCTTCCAACGAGAGATCGGCGGCAATTTGGGCAAAGAAAAACTTGATAGATAAAGGAAAGCTTGATATGGATTACACAGTTGTTACAAGCTGTGACGCGGATCATGTATTTCATCAAAAACATTTTTCGGTTTTAACATATAAGTTTTTGGATAACCCTAACCGTTACAAGAGATTTTGGCAGCCTGCGGTTCTTCTTTATAACAATATTTGGAAATTGCCCGCCATAACAAGAGTTCCCAATACTTTGGCTTCAATTTTTATTCTCTCTATGCTTTCCAGAAAAGACAGACTTATAAATCAGCAAAATTATTCTTTGAGTTTTAAACTTCTTGACAAAGTCGGATACTGGGATCCTGATAAAATTCCTGAAGACTGGGGAATATTTTTTAAGGCATTTTTTAAAGACAAGGGCAAGATTGAAGTGGAGCCTTTGTACCTTCCACTCTATGCAGATGCTATGGAGTCCACCACTACCTGGAAGACATTAAAGGGGCAATATAATCAAATAAAGAGGTGGGCATGGGGAGTAAGTGATTCCTCCTGGGTGATTTATAATTATTTGACTGCAGAAGATCTTTCGTTTTGGGATAAAACTATGAGAGTTTTTACTTTTATTCATGCGCATTTTTTGTGGCCGGTACATTGGTTTGTTATCACGATAGGTTTGAGCTTACCTGTTGTTTTAAATCCCGCTTTTGGAAGAACTACTTTGGGGTATATGACACCAAAGATTTCGTCTGCAATTCTTACTATTTCTTTGGTGTTTTTGGTGGTTCTTTTAATACTTGATGCTATCTATAAGCCAAAAAGGCCAAAGGAATTCCCACTTTGGAGAGCACTACTTATGCCTTTGGAGTTCGTTTTGATGCCTGTTGCTACTTTTTTCTTTGCTACCCTTCCCGGGCTTGACGCTCATACCCGTCTCATGCTTGGCAAATACCTGGAATATAAGGTTACCGAGAAGGTCTAAGATTTCATATTCCTGTACCTATCTCTTCCTACCATCCTCTCCAACCAATACCTCAAGATATTCCACGTAAAAACAACTTGCCACCAGCTCAAACCTAAAAAGGTTCTCATCTTTTTAACTCTCTTAATTTTGTGCTCATGAAGGACGACGGCATTTGGGTTACATACAATGTCATAGCCGATTACATGTAAAAACCAAGCGTACTCTGCATCCTCGCCGGCAATTAACTTCTCATTAAATCCTCTCTTTTTCCATATTTCTCTTCGAATTGCACAGCATCCCCCTGCAAAATTATAAACATGGACTCCTCCAATCCCCAAAAGTCCCATCAGAAAATACTGCCTAACCGAATATCTTGTCTGTTTTTTGGGGAATCGCCAACTTTCCCAAAAATCCGGATATCCATATCCCCTTTTGCCCGAGATTGTATATCTTCCATAAACCCCACCCACTTTTAAGTCTTCAAAAGGTTTGATCATTTGACTCAAAAAATCCTTTTTTAATGGAATTACGTCTCCTGATAATCTTATTACAAACTTTCCCCTTGCCTCCTTGACCCCCATATTGGCTGCCCGTGCATAGTTCCACTTCCCTTTATACTCCACCAGCTTCGCTCCCATGGACAAAGCGTATTCCTTCGCCCCGTCGGTTGAACTCGAATCGACAACGATGATTTCACAACCTCCCTTTAGGTTTTGTTTCAGAAGAATAGGAAGCGATTTTTTGAGAAAATGCTTTTGATCTTTGGTAATAATTATGACCGAGGCTTTCATTGAAAGTACTATATTAATTATAACTCTTAATTTGCTACACTTAGAGTGTGAATCAGTTTACAACAAGCTTGTGGGGGGATGAGGCCTTTTCGGCAATACTTTCCATGAAACCAATCCCTGAGATTATTAGGGTTATCATCAGGGACACTTCGCCGCCTCTTTACAATATTACGGAACATTTGTGGTTTGGATTATTTGGAACAAGTGAAGTGGCAATTAGATCTTTATCTTTTTTTTATTATCTGCTGGCTGTTTTTTTTGTGTTTTTGATAGGCAAGACTCTTTGGGACTCAAAGACCGGACTTTTGGCTTCTGCTCTTTCATTTTTTAATCCTTTCTTTTTTATTTATGCATTTGAAGGAAGGATGTATTCTATCCTTGCCTTGGGAGTAGCTTCTTCAATGTATTTTTTTTTAAAAATTATGTACCCTGCCAAGGGGAAAAGGGTGGGACGAGGAATTATTGTAGGGTATGGGCTTTCCACGGCGTGGGCACTTTACAGCCATCACTTTTCAATTTTTGCAGTGCTTATTCAGGGTGGATGGTTTTTGTGGGAACTTGCGACAAGTAGAAGGAAGGTTGCTTTAAATATGTTTAAAGGCTTTTTGTTGGCTGGTGTGTTGTATTTGCCCTGGATAATCCCACTTTACAAACAAACAAAAATGGTGGGAGGTGGCTTTTGGCTGGGTACTCCGACTGTTAGTGATTTTGGCAATGTTGTAAAGGAATATTTGGCAACCGGAATAAGCCACCCTTTAAGTAAAACTGCTTTATATTTTGTTTTTGCTGCGCTTTTGATGCGGAGATGGCAGAAGGAGATTAAAAAAACTTTGTTCTTGTTGGTTTGGTTTTTGGGACCGATTGCTTTAACTTGGCTTGTGTCTCAAAAATTCCAAAGCATCTTTTTTAACAGATATCTTTTGTATGCCATCCCCGGGATGAGTTTAATTTTAGCCAGTGAACGAAGGAGGGTTTCCGGCGCTGTGGTTCTGGGAATTCTTCTTGGTTTATTTGTGACTATAGACTGGTGGTACTTTAACCATCCTACAAAGAGGCCTTTCCGTGAGCTTGCCGCATATGTAAAAGAAGAACTACGAGGAGATGATTTTTTGATTAACTGGAATTCCGGATCCCACCATATTTGGGAAAGCAAGTATTACGGGATACCCGCTCCTATATATAAACCTAAAGGGAGTGGTGATCTGCCGTTTTTTGTGGGTACGGCACTTATGGAGGAGGGTGACATAATTTCCGAGATCCCGGAAAAAGTGAACAGAGTTGGAGCAATAACAAGCGGCAGTGTTGATGAGGTGAATGTGGCTGGGTATACTGAAGCAGGTTATCGCGAGTTTGGAGATTTAAAGTTTATATGGCTTCAAAAATTATAAAAACTATTAACAAAGAAATAGAACTGCCTAATTGGCTGATATTTATTATTGCGATTGTTTTTATCTTTAGAATCCCAAGTTTTTATGAACCATTCAGTTACGGTGATGAGATGATTTACTTAAGTTTGGGGAATGCAATTAGGAAGGGGTGGGTATTGTACCGCGATATTCATGACAACAAGCCTCCTTTATTGTATTTCTTGGCGGCGTTGGCCGGAAATGTTTTTTGGTTTAGAGCTATTCTGGCTTTTTGGATGAGCGCAACTATTGCTTTATTTTGGAAGCTTACAAGAAAGATTTTCCCAAAAGATAAGTTTGTACGGAAGGCTTGTGTTGTTGTGTTTGCGATATTAACTACTATTCCAACGCTTGAGGGACAAATTGCAAACTCAGAAATTTTTATGATTGGTCCCACCATACTGGGTTTTTTGCTTCTCTTGGGGAAAGACGTGAGCGAAAGAAAAATTCTTGCTTCTGGACTCATGTTTTCTTTGGCCACACTTTTTAAGATGCCCGCAATGTTTGATATGGGGGCCGTGATATTTTTATGGGTGGTGACTCTTAAGCTTAACAGCAAGAGCTGGCGGGATTTTGTTAGAAAGAGTGGTTTGTTGGCCGTGGGTTTTCTGACGCCGATTTTGCTGACTTTTGTTTGGTACTGGCAGCGGGGGGCACTTGAAAAGTATGTCGTTGCAGCCTTTTTGCAGAACATTGGGTATTTGTCTTCCTTCAGGCCCGGGGACGTGGGAAAGTCGTTTGTTGCCCGAAATGCTCCGCTACTATTTAGAGGGGGGATTTTAACTGCCGGGCTTTTTGTGCTTTGGGTTTTTAGAAAAAGAATATCTAAAGCATATTTATTTGCATCTTCATGGATGCTTTTTTCTCTTTTTGCGGCGGCGTTGTCCGAGCGGCCATATCCGCATTATTTGCTGCAGGTTGTCCCGTCGTTTTCAATCCTTTTTGGGATGCTTATTGCTAACAAAAATATTGAACAGGTTCTTGTAATTATTCCGATGTCTCTTGCCGTGCTTTTGCCTGTGTACTACAATTTTTGGCATTATCCAACCTTTTCTTATTATCGGAGATTTTTGTTGTTTTCTTCCGGAAGGATTGGGAAGGATGAGTATTTTGACCTGTTTGAGGGAGATATAAACAGAAATTACAAGGTTGCAGGGGTTGTAAGAGCTCTTTCGGATAGTGATGAAAGGGTTTTTGTATGGGGGGAAAATTCCTCACTTATTTATGCCCTTTCCAGGAGGCTTCCGGCAATAAAATATGTTGCGACTTACCATATAAACGATTTTTCCAATATGGATGAATTATCGCGACAACTTAGAAACTCTTTACCCAAGGTAATTGTTATTCTCCCTAAAAGCCCGAGGAAAGCTGAGATTGATAGTCTTTTAAGGCAAAAATATAATCACGTTTTGGATATTGAGGGAACAGAAATATGGAAAAAGGGCGAGTTATAAAAAGGCATAAGGGGTGGGTGATACTTTTTTCTGCAAATGTGTTTGTGATGGTGGTGCTTTTCTCCGTCATGAGATTTTTGCCGCCTGAGGTTCCACTTTTATATGGAAAGCCTGCCGGAAATGAACAACTTGTGGGGAAATATATGCTTTTGGTGCCCCCCTTGGTTGCTTTGAGTGCGGGAGTGGTGAATTTAATTATTTGCCAGGTGTTGAAGAGAAAATTTTTGAAGGATGCTTTGTTTATGGTTTCCTGGGTTTTGGCTATTCTTTCTGCCATTACCGTCTTTAAGATAACTTTTTTAGTAGGGGGATTTTAACAAATGAGTTTAGTTTTTTATCCCTTAGTGCTTGGGGGTGTAGTTTCGCTTGCTGCTACATATTATGTAATTAAGCTTGCCTGGAAATGGGGACTTATTGATGACCCAAGGGGGAAAAAACATCCTAAGGTAATCCACACTGAACCCACCCCAAGAGGAGGGGGATTGGGAATATATATGGGGATAGTTGTGGCGACGGTTGTTTTTTTGCCCTTGGATAAACATCTTGTGGGAATACTTCTCGGAGCTACAACGCTTGTTGTTATGGGAATAGCCGATGACAAGTTTGACCTAAGTCCTTACCCAAGGCTTCTGATACAATTTGCGGCGGCGAGTATGCCTATTGCCGCAGGGATCGGGATATCGTTTTGGAGAGCGCCTTTTGCAGCTCAAATAATTGATCTTTCTCACCCACAAATTAATTTCTTTTTTCTTGGTGAGATGCGAAGCATATGGATCCTTTCGGATCTCTTTGCACTTGTTTGGATTGTGGTCCTTATGAATTTTTTGAACATGGGTGCCAAGGGGGTGGATGGACAATTAACCGGAGTCGTTGCTATTTCCGCACTTGTAATTGCAGCTTTATCGATGAGATTTTCAGCAGATATTACCGAATGGCCTGTGATAATTCTAGCCTCGATTACGGCCGGTGCCTTTTTGGGATTTTTGCCCTGGCACGTTTTTCCCCAGAAAATAATGCCAAGTTTTTCCGGATCTAATTTGGGCGGATATATGCTTGGAATTTTATCAATACTGACTACTGCAAAGGTGGGAACTTTGGCTTTGGTTTTGGGAGTTCCATTGATTGATACGGGTTATACCATTGCCAAAAGGGTGGCGCGCGGAAAATCACCTTTTTGGGGAGATCGAAGCCATTTACACCATAAATTGATGGATATCGGGTGGAGCAAGCGACAAGTGATGTTTTTTTACTGGGGAGTTACTTTGGTTTTGGGACTTATGGCTTTGAATTTGAATGCTGAAAATAAGTTGTATACTATGATTGGAATTTCCCTTGTTGTGGGAGGAGGAGTGTTATGGTTGACTTACCGATCGAAAAAATAATTGCAATAATTAAAATAATCAGACCCGTCCATTGGATCAAGAATTTTGCCATTTTTGCTGCGCTGGTGTTTTCAGGACTTTTATTTGAAAAGGGGCTTTTTTCGAGAGTTTTTTTGGGGTTTATTGTTTTTAATTTTGCCTCAAGCGCGGCTTATGTTTTGAACGACATTTTTGATATAAATCGAGACAGGCTTCACCTCATAAAAAAGAACAGGCCTCTTGCGAAGGGGGATATGGAAGTTTGGGAGGCTTTGGCTCTTGTTTTGGTGCTTGCCGGCTCCGCACTGATGTGGGCCAGCATGCTTTCGAGCTTGTTTTTTCTTCTTGTTTTGGGATATTTGACACTTCAGGTTGCGTATTCATCTTTTTTAAAAAACTTGCATGTAATTGACATACTTGTTATTGCTTCCGGGTTTGTGATTAGGGTTTACTCGGGGGCATTTATAATTGATGCGCATTTGTCCGTTTGGTTTTTGTTGTGCGTTGTTTCTGTGGCTTTATTTTTGGCATCCGGGAAAAGGAGAGCGGAACTTGGTGTTGTGGGAAGTTCCGCCAGGACCAGAAAAAGCTTGGGGAAGTATTCTTCCGAGCTACTTAATTCTTATGTTACCATGTTTGGAAATGCCGCCTGGATGAGCTGGGCTCTTTTTACTTTTTTTGAAAGCCCTAATGCCAGTAAATCTGTTTGGACTTTTTTAGCAGAACTGTCGCGGACAACGACCGTAGACAAACTTTTAATGATCTCTATTCCCGTGACTATTTTCGGAGTAATGAGGTATCAATCTCTTATTTTTGATGGCAGGAGCGAGGCTCCGGAAAAACTTCTTTTAACAGATGTTTCGCTGGTTGCTTCCGTGGTTTTGTGGATTGGAATGGTGGTGTGGATTTTATATGGAGGAGTAGCTACTTTCGGAATTTAGTTTTCACTTTCAACAAGCTTAACATAATCCTCGGAGACCCAGCCCGTGAGGCCTTCTTCGTATTCAATTTTGTACCATCCGTCTTTGGGATCCGGCTCCGAGAGAGGGAAGACCTCGCCCGGCTTAACTTGAGATATTTCTTCATTTTCTATTGAAGGACCGCTTCTGACTCTTAGAAATCCCAATCCTGTTTCGATTACCTTTACTTTTTTGGTGGGGGAGGGTAGAGTTTCTTCCTCAAGTTTTTCGGTTTTTATTTCCTTTGCTCTTGAGAGATAAAGTGTCACGGTTGTGCTGTATTTCGGGAAAGTTTGCACTGTCACTGATTTATCCTTTAAACCCACACCCTTGAGAAGAATTTCATAGCTTCCGGGTGAAAGTGCGGATATTTTATAGGGAGTGGTGTTTTTGTACTCCCCGTTGAGGTAGATTTCTGTTGAGTCCGGGATAGAGATTATTGAAATACTGCCCTCTTTGGAGCCGTCTTTATTAAAGGAGATTATTTCACCGCTTGAAGTACTATCCGATTCTCCAAACTCGCGTCGCACAATGGTTTTGACTCCCGGAGCCAGAGTTATTTTTGCCTCAAAAGGGATTAAGGGTATGTCGAATGACTCGGGTACAAGTTTTAAGGTGATTTCTCCAGCAGCAAGTTCTTTTTCAAACGGAGTCATGCCTATTTCTTCCCCGTTTATAAAAACTTTGGAAGCCGGAAGAGTCTCAATGAGTATTTGAGCCTTTTTACTTTTTACAAAGTTAAACCAAAAAAATACTGCAACTATAACAATTGCCGCAAAAAAAAATAGAAAAAAGACAGTCCCCTTTTTTCTCATCGTGTGGGAAAGTGTAACAAAAATCAAAGGTGTTGACAAACAAAAAAAACCTTTCTATTATTTATTGGCACTCAATGTTGGTGAGTGCCAAAAGTGAAAGGAGGTGAGGACGCAATATGACAAAACTAGCCAGATGGGATCCGCTTAGACTCAGTTCATGGTTTGATGAGTTTGAGGACTTTGGGGTTTCCTCAAGAGGCCTCAAAATCCAAGAAACTGACGATTCGATTATCGCTGAGGCGGTTGTTGCGGGAGTACCCGCAAAAGATGTGGAGGTTCACATTGAAGATGGGGTTTTGACCATAAAAGCTGAGTCAAGGGAAGAGGAAGAAAAAAAGGGTGAATATAGGGCTAGCACTTATAGATATTATTACACTGCAGCCCTTGCTAATGGCAACTGGGAAGAGGCTAAGGCGGAGATTGAGCACGGAGTTGTAAGAATTACAATTCCCAAAGCGGAATCTGCAAGACCGAGAAAGATTGAGGTTAAGGAAAAAAAGGAATAAGCAGATGATGCAAGGACCCCGTCCCGCCGGTGGCGGGGCGGGGTTTTGTGTTTGGACGGGCTTGGGTTAAAATATGACTACTTGGCCGAGTGGTGAAGTGGAAACACTGGGGTCTGCAAAACCTCGATGCGCGGGTTCGATTCCCGCCTCGGCCTCAAAGCTTCGCTTTGACTTCTCGGGGTAATCGGAACGCTTTGACTTCTTCCAAAAGTAGATTCCCGATCAAGTCGGGAATGACACACACCCGTCATTCCCGCGAAAGCGGGAATCCAGCAAGAACACCAAACGGGTTCAGAAATGTCCCTGGATTCCCGATCAGGTCGGGAATGACAGATGGGGAAATTGGGAATGATAGAGGGGTGGGAATGACGGGAGAAGGAATCGGGAGTGACAGGGGGGTTGGGAGTGACAGGGGGAGTTGGGAATGGCACACCCGTCATTCCCGCGGAAGCGGGAATCCAGGGATTATTTATGATGCCAATAGAGAGTTTAGGACGCCGGCGCTTTAAGGGCCATTAGAGCTTGTAATTTTTGAGGTATTCTTTCAATTCTTTGGAGGTTTCGGGGTGTTCCAGACCCAGCTCTATTTGTGCCTGAAGATATCCAAATTTGCTGCCTGTATCAAAGTAGCGGGAGTTTTTAAATTCCATCACGTAGAGCTTTTCTTTTGTTTCCTGCATCATCAGCCAAGTTGCATCTATATAATTTGGCTCTCTTCCTTTAGTGCCGTTGACTACCCTTTTCATAAATGGCCTTACCTTTGGGCTAAACACGAATCCCGCTACCGTTGCCAGCTCTGAGGGTGCTCTGCCCATTCCCGGCTTTTCCACAATTTTTTTGGCTTCAATTACACCCTCTTTAATTTCTTTTCCTTTTGCAAAACCAAAACGAAGGCCGTGCTTGGGATCTTTTGTTCTTATGGCTCCAAATACTGTTGAGTTGTATTTTTCGTAAGTCTCGATTAGCTGAGTTGCAAACGGCGGATCACTTAAGATAAACTCATCCCCCCAGCAAACCAAAAACGGCTCTTTTTCCCCTACCGCCGAAAGTGCGTTTGCTATGGGTGTTGCATTTCCGATAGGACCTTTTTGTCGAACATAGATAAAATTTGCAAGGTCGCTGATTCTTTTAACTTCTCTTAAACTCTTTTTTTTGTTGGTTTTTTTCAAAAGATCCTCCAGTCCGGGGCGTATGTCAAAATGGTCTTCAATCGCTCTTTTGTGGTAGCCTGTGACCAGTATTATGTCCTTTATCCCCGATTTTACCAGCTCTTCAACAAGTATTTGAATTATTGGCCTGTCAACTATAGGCAGCATTTCTTTGGGCATGGCTTTAGTCTGGGGCAAAAACCGTGTCCCGAAACCTGCTACGGGAATTATTGCTTTTTTAACTTTCATTTTTTTTGCGTTGTTTGGCAGTGAAAAATTATACCCGAGACAGGACCATTTTTACAAGGAAGTCGGGTGAAATTTTCCTCCACTTTCACTTATCCACCCTTTTATTCCCATTACCGACAGCGTTGTTGCTACTTTGATTATGCTTGTTCCGACCTCTGCTGCAATCTCGTCCGTGTTTAAGGGCTCTATTTCCAAAGCTTTCCAGATCTTTTTCTCGAGCGGGCTTAAAGCGCTTATTTTTTTACTTTCTTTTTTCTTTTGTCTTTTACCCAAGATATCTCCCGGCTCGGTAGCTAAATTTGCTTTCCCTGTTTTGATTAACATGTTTGTTCCTATTGAAATCGGGGAGGTTATCGGCCCCGGCAAAGCATATACTTTTTTTCCTTGTTCTGCGGCAATTCCGGCCGTGATCAAGCTCCCACTTTTTCCTCCGGCTTCAATTACCAACACTCCCAGACTTGCCAGGCCGGCTACTATTCTGTTTCTTTGTGGAAACTTCCAAAGATGAGGTTTTGCTTCGGGTGTATATTCGCTTATTACGAGCCCTCCGCTTTCCAGAATTTGCCCGTATAATTTTTCATTTTCCGGAGGATAGACGACATCAAGCCCGCAGCCAAAAACTCCCACGGTTATTCCTCCGTATTCCAGGGTCTTTTTGTGCACCTCTGTGTCTACTCCATACATGAACCCGGAGATTGTTACCGCTTGATTTGACACAAATTCACTTACAAACCGATCTACTGCGCTTTTTCCGTATCGGCTCATTCTCCTGCTCCCTACAATTGCTATTCCTTTTTTATTTAATACTTTTAAGTCTCCTCTGTAATACAATTTTTTAGGCGGTTTTTGAATTTTCTTCAGCAGTTTTGGATATTTTTTGCTGCTTACGGACACTTCGTTGATGGGGTAATTTTTCCACTTCATGTGCGTGTTTTTGATATTTGTTTACGCTGTCACACTTTTGTAATGACTTATTCTTTCCGCTGTCTTTTTGTCTGTCCTCAAAACAATTGCCACTACATCTATTCTTTTTTGCTCGAGGTTTGTTCTATATGTCTCGGCTATTCTTTTTACCTGATTTATTTTTCTTTTGTTTACCATTTCTTCGGGCGTTCCAAATTGGTCTCCTATTTTGAGCTTTACTTCAACGAATATTAAGACCTTGTCTTTGCTGCAAATTAAGTCAATTTCTCCCCATTTTGTTGTGAAGTTTCGCTCAATAATTTGGTATCCCTTTTTTCTTAGGAATTTTTCCGCAATCTTCTCCCCCACTTCTCCTTTTAGTCTGTTGAATTTTTTTCATTCCATGATTCTTACTCTGTACTGCAGGGCTTCCGCCATGTGAGCCGGGGTAATGTTTTTGTTTCCTTCCAGGTCTGCAATTGTTCTTGCCACTTTTATCAGCCTAAAGTATGTCCTTGCCGATAGGCCGTATGTGCTTACGGCCTGCTTGAGCAGGATGCTTGAGCTGCTACTCAGTTTGCAATACTTTTTAATATGTTTGTTTTTCATATTTGCATTTGTGTATAAATTTTTTTCTTTTTTGAATCTTTCATGTTGAATCTCCCTTGCTCTTATCACTCTTTTTCTTTTTCTTTTGCTGGTTTCCGACCTGTTTCCCGTTTTTCTGGAGATTAGTTTCTCAATCTCCACTGCCGGCACGTTTACATGAAGGTCAATCCTATCCATTAAGGGGCCTGAGAGCTTGGTCTGATACCTTAATATTTGTCTGGGACTGCATTTACATTCCCGTTTCGGGTCACCCAGAAATCCGCAAGGGCAGGGGTTGCTTGCGGCAACCAGCATAAACTGGGCCGGAAATTTTACGCTTCCTGATGCCCTTGTGATTGACACCTCCCCATCTTCCATCGGCTGCCTGAGTGCTTCCAGTGTGCTTCTGCTAAACTCGGGAAATTCATCCAAAAATAGAACACCCCGATGCGCCAGAGAAATTTCTCCCGGGTGGGGATTGCTTCCGCCCCCTATCAACCCTATTCTGCTTGTTGTGTGGTGTGAAATGCGAAACGGCCTTTCGGTTATCAAGGTTCCTCCCGGCGGAACGTTTCCGGTTACCGAATAAATCTTTGTCACGTCCAAGCTTTCTCCCACAGTTAGCGGTGGCAATATTCCAGCCAGAGCCCTTGCCAACATTGTTTTTCCCGACCCTGGAGGGCCCTGCATATGCATGTTGTGCCCACCTGCTGCTGCAATTGTAAGCGCCCGCTTGGCGCTCTCCTGGCCCATTATTTCGGAAAAATCAAACTCTGCCACTCCTCTTTTTTTATTTTCGGGCCGGACATTTTTTATCTTTTGAATTGGAGAAGTGTTGTTAAAGTGCATAATCAGATCAGCCAATTTTTTCACCGGATAAACATCAATGCCCTTAACCGCTGCCGCTTCGTTTGCGGACTGATCGGGAATAAACAAATTTTTTATTCCCTTTCGTTTTGCGAAAAGGGCCAGAAGAAGAACTCCCTTGGTGTGCCGCAGGCTTCCGTCAAGCGAGAGCTCTCCGTAAAATACTGTTTTTTTCTTGGGAAGCTTTAGAATTTCCAAGCAGGAAAGTATTCCCACTGCGATCGGCAGGTCATAATTGCCGCCTTCTTTGGGTATGTCTGCCGGAGCCAAGTTCACAATAATTTTTAAATTAGGAAGCTTGATCCCTGTATTTATCAGGGCGGTTTTGACCCGTTCTTTTGCCTCGTCCACGGATTTACCCGCGAGGCCTATGATATTAAAGCCCGGAAACCCTTTTTGAAAGACGTTTACCTCCACCTCAACCGGCACCGTTTCCAGGCCGAAATGCGCTGCGCTGAGTATCTTTATGAGCATTTCCTTATTCTACCAAAATACTACCCTCTCCCCAGAGAGAATTATTCATATCTTATGGCTTCGATCGGAGTTAGGTTCGCTGCTCTTCTTGCCGGAAACACCCCAAACAACACTCCGATAAATGTTGATATTCCAATTGCAAGCACTATTGCCAGCACATTTAAAGCAATAGGGAAAAAGGGTCTGACGAGCGCTACTATAAGAGCAGAAAGCGCAAGGCCCATTAATCCTCCGAAGAGACTTAAGAGTATGCTTTCTGCAAGAAATTGAAAAAGTATATCTCTTTTTGTCGCACCTATTGCCCGCCTTATCCCGATTTCTTTTGTTCTCTCCGTTACGTTCGCGTACATTATGTTCATTATCCCCACCCCACCAACAAGCAGGGATATCGAGCCGATTGCGATGAGAACTCCATTTATCATTCCAAATATTTGGTCAATTGTTTCTAAAAGCTCGTCTTGCTCACTTACTGAAAACTCATCTTCTTCGTACCGCTTTAAAAGCACTTCTTCCGTCTTTTGTTTTACTGCCGTGATATCTTCGTCGTTATCAACTCCCAAGTAAATTGCAAAAAATGTCTTGTCGGGATTTAGGTTTCCGAAAGTAGTTTTATAGGGCATTACTGCCGCGTTGTCCATTTCCCGGTCTCCTTTTTTTTCGGCAACCCCAATCACGCTAAAACGCTGACTGCTGATACGGACTTTCTTTCCTACGGCCTCTTCTGGATTTTCAAAAAGATTTTCGCTTAAGCTATATCCCAGTACAACTTTCTTCGCTTTTTTTGAAACATCAGCTTTTGTAAACAACCTCCCCCATTCTTCTTCTATATTCATTACTTCAAAAAAATCTTCATTTACTCCCATTACATAGCCCAGTTCTTCTTCTCCTCCAGCTTCTATTACCAATGATTTAAAAAATACCGGTACTACATAATTTAGATCAGGCACTCTTTTTAATGCAGATACGTCCTTTTCGTCAAATTCCACTCCCCCAAACATCCCCGGGCCAAAGGACTCTAATCCTTCCCCGCCACCAAAACCGCTTCCACCCATCACCATTATCAAATTTGTTCCCAGACTTTCAAACTGGCCTCGAATATAGTTTTTTAGGCCCAATCCAAGGGCTATAAGCATTACTACACTTAGTACTCCAATGAGAATCCCCAAGCTTGTTAAAAAAGTCCTTGTTTTGTTTCTTTTAAAATCTCCAAAAGCACTACCAAGCTGAAAGATGAAATATTTCATAGTCTTTTGACAATCTCTCCGTCTTTTACATATATTTGTCTTTTTGTCCTCTTTGAAACCTCTCTTTCATGGGTTACCACAATTACTGTTACTCCCCATTCCTTGTTCAATTGATCAAGCAAATCTAAAATTTCGTTACCTGTTTTTGTATCTATGTTTCCGGTCGGTTCATCCGCCAGTATTATTTCCGGCTTCATTATGAGGGCCCTTGCAATTGCTGTTCTTTGCTGTTCTCCGCCGGAAATTTGATTTGGGTTAAAATCCATTCGACCTTCAATCCCAAACTTTTCAAGAAGCTCGCGTGCGTACTTGTTAGGATTAAAATCCAACTTTTTTTTTGCATATTGTGCAGGCATTACCACATTTTCCAGCACAGTAAATTTTTCAATCAAGTTAAACTGTTGAAATACAAATCCAACATGCTGATTTCTTAATCTGCTTATTTCATCGTCGTTTAGTTTACTTATATCTTTGCCAAACAACTTAATCTTTCCTGATGTGGGCAGGTCAAGAAGCCCAAGCATGTGCATTAGTGTACTTTTTCCGCTCCCGGAAGGACCCAAAATTCCCACATACTCCCCTTTTTTAATTTCCAATGTTACTTTTTTGAGCGCCTCTACTTTTTCCTCGCCCAGATAATAATTTTTGCAGACGTTTTGAAGTTTAATCATATATCACATCGCCTTCGTTGATGTCGCCCTTGATTTCGGTTCTTTCTTCCCCCTCTGTTCCCAGCTCTATATATATTTTTTTCTTTCCTCCGTTTGAAAGGATATATTTTCCTTCTTTATCACTGTTAATAAAACTTGTTGGAACGTATAAAACGTTGTTTGCTTCGTTTAGTATAAAAACAGCGTCTCCCGTCATGCCGAGACGATAATCTAAGCCCTCAATGTCCTCCAGGGCGACTTGAATTTCATAGACCGCCCCCATTTCTTCCGGATCCGGAGCGAATGCGATTTTTTGTATTGTGCCTTTTATGTCTTTGTCCGGAAAGGAATCAAGTACTACTGTTACAGCTTGTCCTTCGTGCATGCGAGTTACTTCTGTTTGATCTCCGGAGACCTTGAAATAAATGGTTTTGGGATTAACAATTTCAAACTGTTTTTGAGTGTAGGGTGTAAAAACATTTGGGAAAGGATTCGCCACGAACGTGACTATTCCTTCGAAGGGAGCGTAAATTGAGGCTCCTTTTAAAGCTCTTTCCGCTGCAACGACAGCTTCGTACGCCTTGTCTTTTGTTGCTTCCGCAGCGGTGCGTGTGTCCCTTTGGGTAAATGTTTCGTCCGTGTCATGATCTTTTAGATCATCGTGGACCTTATCTACTGCCGCTTCTGCGGCACGAAGTGTGGCGAGAGCAGTTTGATAGTTGGCATTAAGACTTGTTGTGTCCAATTTCCCAAGTAATTGCCCTTTTTGAACTTTATCACCCTCTTTAACACCTATGTAGACAATTCTTCCTGAGGTTTCAAATGTAAGCTCTGCGTGTTCAATAGCTTTTATTTCACCGGAAAGAATTAAATCCTCGACAACATTTCCTCTTTTGACGGTGGTTGTTTCAAGCTTGGCGTTTTTGGCTCGGGTTCTATGGAAATAGAAGCTTACTGCCAGGAGAGTTATGATGAGCACAATTGACAACTTCTTTCTTTTCCAAAGGAAGTTGAAGAAACTTTTGATGGTGGTCAAAAAAATTTTCATTTTGAAGGGGGATTCTACCATATTCTAGCATCCTTGATAAATTCCGTTGCATTTTGGACAAATATACCCTGTTGAAATTATCGCAAATATTGGTGCCCCACAGTTGCCGCATGTTCTGACAAATTTTCTTTCGGCTTGATTGAGTTTGGAAAAACTTTTTTTGGAACCCGGGGGGCAGCTGATGGAATACCCACCAAGAAGCCCGAGTTGATGCATTCTATGGGCTATTTCTTTTGGGCTTTTATTTTCCTCAATCATTGCTGAGATATCCGCGCTTTTTTCCCAAATTTCTTCTTGAGTGAGGGTTGGATTATCGTTAAGAGTGTTTTCATCAAGTTGGCTGATTGCTTCAAGCAGAGAGTCTAAATTGAGATCTGCTTTAGTTAGTAAAAGTGATCGAAAGCCTTCCAGTGTGTTGGTGTTTTGAGTTTCGGGAAAAAAACTGTGAAGCATTGCCAGGACATCATCTTTCGGGGCATCAAAAAGAATTGCGGAGCTATTTAATACTTTTCTCAAGCTTCCAAACTCATATGAAATTGCGTGACAGATAACTTTATAACAAGGATATTTGCCGGGATATGGAGGACTAATCCAAAGAGCGAGACCTTCGTCGTGGTTTGAAGCCCATTTTGTAAGTTTATCGCAAACTTCAGCTTCGGCCGACTCCGGATAGCCATTTCTCTCAATAACGTCTTCGATATGGGTGCGCGCTCCCCCGTTTTCGACGTATAGGCCGTTGTTGTCAATGAAGTATACCCACTCGTCTGTTATTCTGTGGGTTTCTTTGTAAACGGATATTATTTCTTTTCTTCTTTGTTCTTTCGGAGTTTTTTCCCACCCGGTGACAAACTTTTGGGCTGTGTGAAGGTTTTCAGATATTGACATGCTTTTTCCTGCTCGGGATAAGTGGGGTTGCTAGTTTTCTGGCTTTCCCGCAGTGGCGGGATTACAGTTGCGGCACAGCCCCTGAATTGCACAGGGTTCCTTAAACACAACCTCTTTAAGATAAATATAAACGAAAAGAACATTATTGCAAGAGAGAATTTTGCGTCTTAGAGGATAATGTGACGAGTTTTAACAACTATCCAAACTGAATAGAGAAAAACGATTAGATATAGTCTCTCAATCACTATTCCTTCGGTAAGCAAAAACCTCGGAAAATACAGAAACGCCAAAAGCACTACAAATCCTGACACAAACATAGAGTATACATAGCCATTCCGCTTTTGAAGAAATATAAGTGTGGAAAGAATCAAGTGAGGAATGGTCCAAACCACAGCCCACACAATAATTGTTCCAATCAGTACATCTCTCGTCAGACGAATCTGGCTTAGGACAAGATAGGGTGACAAGAACGCTGAGAATGCTAAAACAACAATTACAAAATATTGTAAAAGGGGCATCTGAAAATTTTTTACGGAGTTTTTAGTTTCGTTCATATATTAACAAGCTTTACCAGAAACATTATTAATATCCCAACGATGAAAATACCAAATGAAACCATTGATTTTTTTAAACTTTCTTCCTTTCGTATTTCCGGCATTAAATCTGAAGCAGCAATGTAGATAAATCCGCCAGCAGCAAAAGGAAGAAGATAAGGGATGACGTTTTCAAGATGGGAAGACAAAAAATACCCCACAATTCCACCTAAAACAACGGTTAGGGCTACCGTAAAATTGGCAATGAGAGCCTTGCGTTTTTCAAAACCGGCGTACAACAGCACGCCAAAATCACCAATTTCTTGAGGTATCTCATGAAGGGCAATAGCAAAGCTTGTGACAATTCCCAATTTAACATCCAGTGAAAAAGTGGCGGCAATGATTAATCCGTCAATGAAGTTGTGAATTGCATCGCCAAAAAGATTCATGTACCCGAAAGTGTGAACTTCACACTCCCCTTTGTGGCAATGCCGCCAATGGAACATCTTTTCCACTAAAAAGAAAAATATAAATGACAACAGAACCATGATGTTTAAATCTTCACTTGAAAGTTTCTCTGAAGCCTCGGGAAGTAAATGAATAAATGCCCCACCCATCAACGCTCCCGCGGAAAGAGAAACCAAAGCCAATAATATTTTTGACAATTTCTCTTCACGTAAAGATAGAGTAAAAACACCGACCAAAGCACCCATGCTAATTAAAACTGAGGCTATGATAATGTACAACAACGTTTCCATGGTTCTAACTATCTTATCAGCAATAGTTTTGTAATCAACTCCAAAAATCTTACTTGTATAGCTCCACTATTCCGTTTATGTCACCTGTATTTAGGTCTCGCTTTTTTGTCTCGTCTAATTTTGAATAGGCATACATTGTTTCTTCTGTACAGGTATCACTTGGATGATCCATGCCTGCCGAGTGACCCAGTTCATGGGTAGCAATGTTTTGTAAATCCATCACGGAACTTTCGGGATTATTACCGTCACCCCAATTCCAGTAAGTATTAAAGAGCATATCCCATTCAACTATTTCTCTTGCCCTTGGTGGGCCACTGAAATAACCCCATACTGTTGTAACAGCGATAACATTATCGTTAGAATAAGGACCAAAGTCGATTGTGTTGACTCCGTCCCATGTTTCTCCGTCGTAGGTCAGGCTTTCATCGATTTCACTTGCACCAAAGATGTTGGGCCCATATTTTTCCCACTCATCGGTTCCGGCATCAATGGCTGCTTGAACAAAGCCATAATCCAATCCACTTCTTAGAGGATTAATTTTATAAGCTTCTCCTATTTGACTCTTCCACTTAGCTCCTTTTGCCAGGAAACTATAGCACTTCTTTTCTTTTGGCTTACCTTTGCCACCAGCCCAGTCGGGTTTGGCATAACCTTTTTTGTAATGAATAAAAGTAACTTTTGTTAGGGGACCCTTGTCTTCAAGGCCCTTGGGTCTTTCAGCTGCAAAAATTGGAAAGACTAGAACCAAGGCTAATAGTCCAACAGAAAAAATTATTGTTATTTTTCTCATTTTTTCTCACCCCCTTTTAGAATAATCTTACTATTTAATAATATTTGCACAAACTTTAACTAAAAACGGCAGCTGTCCAGTCACCCACAAGAAAAGTAATTAGCACAACGACTAGCCAAGAGTGGTGATTACTCCTGAAGTTAAACCAAAACTGAGACCTGTTTTTAATAAAACCTTTATGTCTTATATTTTACTTTAATCCGGCCAAACTTTTTAGTTCCAAAATGTAGAAATGGTTTCACCCGAGGAATCAGAAAAGTTCAGTTCAATATTTATGATGAGATTTTTATATTATGTTCTGGTTTGCAATTTGTTTTATTTTTCTTTATGTCCCATGCCTTTGAGATTATAATACAAAACATGACCAAAACTGATTATTTATGTTCAGAAACAGATAGTTTAGATGCCTACTATAAAAAAGATGTATTTTACAAATATAAGGGTCAAAAACTAAGTTTTCGTGTATCTCAGGCTCTTTTCAGTTCTCAAGATATTGATCTGGGTACCCAAAGACTTCTTCAAACCATTGCCACAGAAAATATACCCCATTCTAAAGTTCTTGATTTGGGATGCGGTTACGGCCCAATTGGCATATCGCTTAAAAAAGCCAGGCCTTCTTCTACTGTCCATATGACAGATCGTAATGCCCTAGCAGTTGAATACAGCAGAATAAATTCAGAAAGAAATAATGTAAAGACCCGTGTTTTTGCCAGTTTAGGATATGATCATGTTGCAGACACAAACTACGATTTAGTTGTATCAAATATTCCTGCAAAAGTCGGGGAACAAGTACTTTCATATATGCTTGATGAAGCAAGATATTATCTTAGATCTAATGGAATAGTTGCAATTGTAGTAATTGACGCAATTGCGGACTATATCAAGATGATAATGGCCAACATGGAAGTTAATATCATTTTCCAAAGAAAATGGCTTGGGCACACAGTAATTATCTACAAGTTTAAAACTGATACGACACAAAAAGAGAAGTCCATTAAGAATTCATTAGAAAGAAACATCTACTTTCGCGGAGAGAAAGCTTTTATGGTTAAGGGCGTTCAGTTTATGATTCGTACGGCATATGACTTGCCAGAATTCAATACGCTAAGTTACGAGACCGAAATGATATCGGACGAAATAATTGCTTTAGAGAATAAAGAAATTAATAGAGTTATCGTGTTCAACCCAAATCAAGGAATAATACCAGTGTCTATAGCAAGGTTTGTTAATTCTTCTGAAATATTGCTATCAGACAGAGATTTGTTGGCACTAGAAATGGCTAAAGGAAATCTTATTTCTAACGGTTTTAATAAAGAGAACATCTCAATTCACCATAAAGTAGATATAAAACTGGATAGCTCTAACAATATGAATCTTATTGTTGGTGTGCTTGATAAGAAAGATATCCGAGCTGTTCATGCTATGTATCTGAAACAGTCAGTAAACCTTCTTTCACCTGGAGGAATTATAATTATGACTTCTGGCTCGACTTCGATAACAAGAATTGAAGAACTTACCAGAGGATATAAATCGTTATCAAAAATCAGACGCAAAAAAACAAAAGGAAAAAGTGTAATTGTGTTAAAAAAATCAAAGGAATAATTGATGAGATTAAACAAAGCTTAACACTCTCACTTTGTTTGATTGTAGAATCTATTTCATATCCATTCCCACGGGATAACTGTCAGTTCCGGCCACTTTTTGATCCATTTTTCAACTTTCTTTTCGTAGACCCACTTAATAACAAATGGCTTGTTAGGTCTCACTACCATCCCAAATAAATCATTTAGGCCATACGGGGCATATACATTTGTATCTTTGCCAAAACTATTTATGCCAACTGCAGTTGCAGTTGTTGGCCAGCTGTTGATGGCATCTTCACAAGATTTGAAGGGGACAATTCTTTTTCCAAAGTCTTCTTCAAACCAGAGATGCACCCTCGCTTCGTTTACTACATCAATATCAATAGGTAGATGAGAAAACTTCCTTTTTATTCGTTTTTGTTCTATCTCTTCCGATTTTTTACTTAGATTTTTATCGAAATATACTAAATCATAATCTTCTATTCCTTCTGTCATTTCTTTTTTTGATAAATAATTCCAAACACTTTGACAGACACACCCTGCCCCCAAATACCAAGACGTATTCTTGGGAAAGGGTTTGCTGTGTCGAGGATCGTCAAAACTTGAAGTTAAAATATTTGGTTCCGCCCACCGAACATTATTTAGGTGATAGGTGCTATATAATCGAGTTGTGGTTATAGACAAGACACTGGTGATAGCTAGCGCTATTATAAAAAACGACAGGGGTGAGATTTTACTTCTCAAGCGAGGTGAAACAAAAACATTTCAAAGTTACTGGCAACTGCCAGAGGGGAAACTGGAAGAAAAAGAATAATGTAACTTTAAGCCACGAGCACTCAGATTATCAATGGATTAAGCCCACTAAATTATCGTCTTTAAAGCTTGTTCCCGGAATTTCAGGGGCAATAAAAGCTTACAAATTAGGCTAATACTTGAGTGTAGCGAAAACAGTTTACCGTGTGGTCATTAACCATTCCTGTTGCCTGCATGTGAGCATAAAAGTGACCTAAGGTTTAATTTTACTTTTCTCCAAAGCGTTTTTGAATCCAATTGTGAACTCCACCATGTTTGCGCAAATAGTATATCCACATACTAAACCCTACAACTGATAGCACAAGAATTATCTTTCCAATTGTCTCAAGGGTATTTACACCATCTATAAATACCTGGTAGTTGGCCAAACCTGCATAACCAACAAACCCAAACAACAAGCTTCGCAGTAACGTGCCTACGAAAGTGGAGCGTATATAAGTCCTTGGGTTCAATTTAATAACACCACACACAACAGCAATTGGAGCACCAGGAATGAGAGGGAAGGCACGTAAAATTACCAAAAGTACATCGTCCTTCCATGTTTTGTCAAAACGCTTTCCTATACTTTCGATATCCTTGTGCGTCACACCTAGCCATTTTCCAAATTTATGCATAACAACATCTTCTGCTCTATCTGAGACCACATATATCAACCATGAACCAAGAGTTTTACCGACGGCGGCAAGAGCACTGATAAAAATAAGCGCAAACACGCCCTTTTGTTGCATATGCAACATGCTCCCCGCAACGGTCATGATAAGAGGAGACGGAATTGGCGCTATTATTTCTTCAATAAACCCTCCAATAAGAACAAAGGGTCCGATTGGAATTTGTTCTGAAAGAAATTTCAATTGCACAATCAAACTATCAAGCATAAAGGAAAGTTTAATTAAATTAACTACAAAAGACAATCAAGATTTGGAATAACAATAAGGGGCTAATAACGACAAAGGAATTACACAGATTTAAACTTGAGTGTAGCGAAAACAGTTTACCGTGTGGTCATTAACCATTCCCGTTGCCTGCATGTGAGCATAAATTATGGTTGGGCCAGTGAATTTGAATCCTCTGGCCTTCAGATCTTTGCTGATTTTGCAAGAAAGAGGTGTTTTGGCCGGCAAATCCGACACTTTTTCAAACGTGTTTTTGATTGGTTTGTAATTTACAAATCCCCAGATATAGTTGCTAAAGCTACCGAATTCTTTTTGCACTTTTAAAAATTGTCTTGCGTTGTGAACTGCGGCTTTAATTTTTAACCTGTTTCTTATTATCCCTTCATCTTTAAGCAGTTTGTTGACATCTCTTTTTGTGAACCTTGCAACCCTTTTGGGGTTAAAACCGGCAAACGCCCTTTTGTAGGCTTCTCGTCTTTTTAATACAGTCACCCAGGAAAGCCCTGCCTGTGCTCCTTCAAGAATCAAAAATTCAAAGAGCTTTTTGTCATCATAAACGGGCACTCCCCATTCCTTGTCGTGATAATTCCTCAGATCTTTATTCTCCGCCCATTCGCAGCGAGTTTTCATATTTATTTATTTTTCCTTCTCTACTTAATAATATTACAAATTCAGCATTAGAACTTGTGTAAATAAGATTATTGGGGCGTTTGAAGATACAATTCAAGAAGTTTATGGCCATTTCTTCTATGGCCTGTAAAGGCTCAAATAGATTTCACTTTGGCGGAAAACTCTTAATGAGGAAATAATCCTTCGCCAATAAGAAATAATATAAGCAACATTCCTATAAAAGTCGCGACATAGACTAGTGGTGCACGCTCTTCTTTTTTTACTATAGCTATAAGTCCTATGATAAAAGCTAAAATTCCGGCAACCATTCCCGTAATCATCGTGAGAGCTAAAGCTGGTCTTCTGGTAATATCTTCTAAAATAGTGCTACCCGCTGGAACTGTTTTATACAAAGAGTTCGTAAATGACGCGCCAATGAAAAGTAGTGTTGGCATTGCGATGATAAGTCCGAGTGACCATTTACCCAGTTTAGTTTTTGGTATCAGATTAACTTTCATAATTTTACTTTGCATTAAATCCACCCCATCAAAATCACTGCTCCCATAGCCAGCATAATTATTCCCGCAATCAAGTGAAGAGTTTTTAGGCGTTTTTGGCGTATTTCTTCTGCTTTATTGGGATCAAATCCCTTAAAAACCGCAAAAGAAATCAAAATCATTGGTAGGACAAAAATCAGGTTGTACAAAACAAGATAAAGGATTGCCTTTGTTTGAAGCCCCTTTTCTGCCAGCATCACCAAAATAACAATGTAGGGGCCGCTCGTGCAGGGCAGCAGGATTAGGCTTACCAGAAACCCAATGCAGAACGCACCCAGCGGACCGGTAGCTGACTTGAGTAAGCTTTTTAGCTTTGGCCGCCAAGACACGGGCACTTCCATTAAAAAGCCCTTGCCATACCAAAAATAATCTTTTAAGTTTAGAAGCCCCAGAATTATTGCCAGCCAGCCTATGATTTTATAGAACAATCCCGACATGACAACTGTTCCCAGAGCTTTGTAAAGTCCCAGTCCCATTAAAAAGTATGAAATAAATATTGAGCTCGCAAAAGCAAAGCCGGTTTTTAGGGCTTTCTTTGCGTCGCCCGTTGCCAATATCGCACTCATTAAAATAATCAAAACTGCGAAGGCGCAGGGATTTATTGCGTCCACCACGCTTGCGCCAATCACTGCCGCCAGTGTTAAATTCGGGGGTGGGTTTTTAATTTGTTCTTTGGTGTTTAAACTACTTTGATCACGACTTTTTTCCGCTATAAACTTGTCAGCCTCGGACACAAAGTTGTCGATGATCGGCTTATCTCCCACTATAACTTTGTCACCAATAACAACTGTTGGCACACCCCTGGCGCTGTTTGGCACTCCCAGCTTATCCAGAAGATTGTTATAGAGAAGAGCGTTGTCGCGATTAAAATATATTTCTTTTTTTTCAACAGAATACTGGTTAAACAAGTCTTTTTCTTCAAAAAAATTTAAAACCTCTGCACAGTGGGGACATCCTGTTCCGTAAAATAGATATATTTTTGGCAAATTCTGGGCGTTGATAGAAATTGCGGCCCCGAAAAAAAATAAAACTACCAGTAAAGCCGTAAACAGTTTCTTTATTAGCATCATTATTTTAATTTCTTTAAGGATAGTGCTGCAATAAGAGTGGTAATGGGTACTGCTAAGATGAGACCAATGCTGCCAACCAGTGTCCTTACTATTTCATCTGCTATGATTTCGTAATTGACGACTTCAGAAAAGGGACGAGGATTATCGATGAATAATAAGAGCAGAGGCAGTGCTGCTCCCGTATAGACCAGGACCAGCGTGTTGACCATAGAGGAGATGTGATCTTGTCCAACTTTCATTGCCCGCCGATAGAGTTCCCCAAAAGACAAAGTTTTATCTGCCTCCTTTAACTGGTTGACAATTGAGGATTGCGATACCGTTACATCATCCAAAATGCCCAATGTGCCGATAATGATTCCCGCAAGCAGCAGCCCTTTGATGTCTATTGTTCCCTGACGGGCGACTTGTAGGAATCCCGCTTCTTCTGAGGCAAAGCCTGTTAGTTTTGCCGCATCCACAAAAATTCCGGCTAAAATACCGGTGATAATTAGGCTAATTATCGTCCCCACAATAGCAACAGATGTTTTTTTGTTTAATCCATGTGATAAATAAAATGTTATGGGGATAATAAAAAGTGAGCCGACTACCGCTGTAACAATGGGGTCGGCGCCGGCAAGCAGTCTGGGTAAGACAAATTTGAAAATTATTAAAAAGGAAAAGCCCATTCCTATGATTGAGGCAAGCCCCCACCACTTGCCCACCACGATTGCCAGGACAACAAAAATGAGAAATAGCCGCAACAGTGAGTTGCGCCTGACGTAGTCACTGATATAAAAAACGTCGTTGCCTTCAAGGTCGCTGCTTAGACTCATAACCAGCCGGTCACCGACCTTATACCTTTGCAGATTGACAGTTGGCATGCCACCACTTTCTGTGATTATTTTTTTGTCTTTTAGAGATCCTTTTGTAACCAGTAACTCGAGCTTTTGGTAAAGCTGATTTTCTCCGCCGAGTTCGGACGTGATTTCTCTTTCTTCTAAAACCCCGGTTACGATTGCTTCCAGTGTTTCCTCTTGGGCAAGTTCCGTCGGCTGATATTCATCCTGGGCAAAGGCGGTGTGGCTAAAAAAAAGGCCACAGAAGACAAATGAACAAACAGCTAAAATGCCGAAGAGATATTTTCTCATGTATGGGTAGAAACAGTTTTAACAGATAATTTGCTTTGTTTGCATAGCCTAGCGCGGTGAAACTATGGCTGTCAAGAAGTTCCCACGCCGGACGGCACCTTTCAAAACATCAAACTATTTTTGCTTTCTATTAACTGTTTGTAAAACTTTATTGTTTGTTTAATTCCATTCTCCAATTCTGTTTCAGGTAAATATCCCAGTATTTCGGATGCCTTTTTATTGTCAGAAATTATAACCGAATTTGCGACTTCACCCAACCGCATCGGCAAATGTTTAAGTTCGGATTTACTATTGACAAGTCGAATAATGGTTGTTGCTAAATCATTAATCTCTGTTCCCTTACCACTGGAAAATTCTATTGCCTTTCCATAAATGTTTTTTGTCAGCATCAGGTCTGCCGCTTTAACAGCATCTTGGACGAAAACAAAATCTGCCTGCTGCTTTCCATCTCCATAAATTGGCAGATGTTCCCCCTTTAGAGCCTTGTAGATAAAATATGGAACTGCTTTTTGGTACTTATGAATATATTGATAAGGTCCATAAATACTAAAAAACTTTAATATCGCAACTTTAACTTTATACTGCTTGTTGTACATCAGGCAGTATTCTTCAGCCGCCTTTTTACTAATAGAGTATGGATTCAACCAAACATTAGGCTTTGAAGCCACGAAAAGCTTGCAATCATACTTCTTTGAAACCTGAAGCATGTTTACAGTGCCATTTATGTTTACTGCATTTGTAGTTTTGGGGTTTGAAAAAGTTTCGTGTGTTCCCAGTTCTGCGGCAAAATGAAAAATCATTTCAGCATCCCTGGCCACTTCTTCCAAATGAGAGTAGCTTCTTATGTCTCCGTGAACATATTTGACCCCTTCGATGGGAAAAAGTGGCTGGCCTATATCAAAGCTTGTAATTTTTGCTGAAGGATATTTTTTGGAAAGATAAATTAGTGCATTGGTCCCTACAAACCCAGCGCCTCCAGTTACTAATATTTTCATATTAATTATTAAAACAATACTATGCTATTATTACACGCACCATGCATAACATACAGCTAACATTGGAACTTATAACTAAAGCTGGGTGCGATTAAACTTTATTGGCTCGAACGACGGTATGATTTCGGACGGATTGACTGGGCAGATGAGCTGGAATATCCTGAGTTTACAACTAAAGAAGTGAACAAATTTCTCGTCCTTTGACTCCTATTTACCCACCTCAATATCAAGATTCGGGATATTACCATAGCTACTAAGTGCCTTCTCCAATCGAGTAAAAAAGTCCCCTCTTTGTATCCGATAGACAGGATGTAGAGGAATTGTTAGCAGGTGTTCTCCGTGTTGTGCCTCATTTTCAGTTTGGTAATGGTAAGAGTAGTTTGTAAATATAAGTCCACTACAAGGATCGGAGTTTTGAGGGTTGTGTAAAGGAGATTTATCTATCATCTTCTTGATATCTTTTACCCAAGGTTTGTCTTGCCAGGTAATATCAGGAGTCTGTGGCGAGTTCATATCAATAAAAATTAAAAAAGGCATATCTCCAGGATTCTGCTTCATGGCGTGTCTGTATAATCTCTGAATATCACCCCAGAGTAATTGAGACGGGTCACTTGCACTCCCTGGAAAATGGATCACTCCTTCTCTTTGTTTGCTCTTCACCTCGACTGCAATCTTCTCTCCATTAGTCAAGTCTTCAGCAATAAATTCAGGATGTGTTGTCTTGATATCAGTATCGTCTAAAGGAGTAATTTTGTAACCCAAGCGAGCAAACATTGCCATAATTGCTACTTCATATCTTGCACCTTGATATTGGTCTTTGTTCCTTAATCGATTTAGGAGTTTGTCAGATAGGTAATCCTTGTGAATCAAACTACAAACATCAAAAGCTAAGGCTATAAAAGCCCTAGTCCAACCATCAGGTAAGGCAGCCCACATCTTTCCTTGCTGATTTTGGGTAATATGGTTTTTCTTACGCCACTCGTTATATTGTTTGTAACAACGGTAGGCAAAATGCTGTTGATCTTCTGCTAGGGCAATTTGCTGTAACCTCCACTCTTCCCCAAGGGTTTGGCATAAAACGAAGATAATAAACTCATGAAATGTCTCCTCAGGGGGGCGTTCATGATAAAGCCGACTACCTAAAGCCCAAAACTTTCTTCCCTGAAAAATCAAGGGTTTAACGAAGTCAATATAAATACCAAGAGGTTCAAGATATTTTCTCCTCCGAGCCTCATTTTCTTGGTTTATTTTGTCCCTTAGTGCTTTTAATTCTGGTGTAGAAGCGACTTCAGTTACTTTGGGGACTAACCTAGGCTTAATTAGGCAGCATTTTTTATATTTTTTACCACTGCCACAGGGGCAGAGATCATTTCTTCCTATTTTCATTTGCTAAGAGTATACCAATTTTCATCAAAGTTTTGTATAATTAAGTTGAGGTATGCGGAAAAAAATATCGTTAAAACTAGACAAAGAAAAATTTCTTTATCGGATTACTAAAATCTCAGTGGTTATCTGGTTAGGTTGCATTGTCGGCGTCTTCGCTATCATGGGTTATGTTGTGGGAATCAGACAGGAGATGTTCGATAAAACACCCGATATCTTTGCCTTCTCTCTCCTCGGTCTCATTCTCTTGGGATGTTTTGCTTTTTTAATAGGATCAGTAAGTTTTACAGCACAAATATTAATTAAAAGGTCTCGGAAAAAGCAAAATATCTTCATTTTTCTTATTAAACTCTTCTTTATCCTCGCTATTCTGCCACTTTACTTATTCGTCTATATCTTAAAACCGCTTAAGCTAATTAAAAAACTAAAACACCTCGGTATTAAGGGAATACTAAAATCACTTCGTCTTAAACCAGTGTTAGCCAAAATAGCAGCGTCTCTGGCTGTTGGGTTAGTGATCCTACCAATCTGGGTTGGTGGGTATGTTGTGGTTGGAGTAACCGCTAAAGAAGCCTTAGGCTATGGCACAGAACCAATTACTATTTCAGGCACAGGCTCTATGTATCCAACCTTCCCCAAAGGCGAGGGAAAAGATCCAAAGGAACTAGCTAAACAGATTGTTGGAACTCCAGGAATGATACGTTACCCCAACGGATTAGTTATTAGCGGAAAGAGATTTTTTGGATACCAAATTGGTAGAGGCGATATTGTCGTAGTTGAAAATGACAAAATTAGAGAAATGACCAAGAATATGTATGGAGATACCTCTGGTTGGGTGAAAAGAATTGTTGGAATGCCAGGAGATAAAATTGAACTTCGAGAAGGGATAGTATATTTGAATGGTGAACCATTAAAAGAACCTTACACTGCCCAACCCCACTCCACCTTTGGCGAAACCTTCCTCAGCGAGTGTAAAAAAATTACTGTGCCAGAAAACTCAGTTTTTGTTATGGGAGATAACCGTAAGGGAAGTGGTGACTCAAGAGAAATCGGATTTATTGAAATGAGCGCCATAAATCATGTCCTTCCTCTTAAAAACCAAGCGGGCGTCTTAGATAGAGCGTGGAGAGATACCTCAAAGGATTTTGATGAAACCTCAAAAATAAAACTTGACAAAAATAAATATCTCCAACTTCTTAATGAAAAACGCAGGGAAGCAGGTGTTAAGGAAATAAAATACCAACCCAAGCTAGAAGTCTCAGCTAGTAAAAGAGGTGAAGTTATTCTCAAATTTGATGATTTCTCATTCGAAGCGACACAAAGCGGATATACGATGGCTAAGGCTATGAGAGATGCTAACTACTCCAACATCGTCTGGGGCGAAGCACCAACACAAGGCTACTACGAAGCAGAGGAGTTGATAGACAACCAATTCCAATTTCCAGAATCAAAGAAGTTTTTGTTGAACAAAACCTATCAGGAAATGGGTATAGCCGAAGTAGAGGGCAAGATAAACGGTTGCCCCACTCAAGTAATTGTTCAACACTACGCAGGTTATGTGCCACCAAACTATAAGAAAGCAGATATCGAATCATGGAAAACCAGCCTCTCTCAACTCAGGGAAATACAGCCCAGTTGGGCAAGCCTTAAGGATAACACTAATTTTTACCAGAAAAACAAAAACGATGTTGATAGAATAAATGAGATAATATCAATAAGAATAGCTAACATTTCGGCAATTGCATCAAGAATGGAAGCCAATCAATGGCTTACTGCAACCGAACAGAAAATGGTTAATCAAGACAAAGCCTTATACGATGAACAAGAAGCAATAGCAACTAGATTAAACAGTCAATGGTAACTATGGACAAAAATAACACGCTACCGAAATTGTTAACAATAAGACAAGCAGCTGAAATTCTCAATGTCCATGTTGAAACGCTAAGAAGGTGGGATAAAAGCGGAAAATTAAAGGCTATTATAATAAACGAGCGTGGAGATAGACGGTATAAACCAGAAGACTTAGAAAAGTTAATTAAAGTGACGCCATGAACTTAATAACAGATAACTTCACCGCAAAAACTCAACTAGAATACTTTCCACAAATACTTAATGTAGTAAACATTTTTTTGATATTCCTGACTGCACTGGTTGCTTATTTATCATGGCGTGTAGCCAGAAAGGCTAATGAACTACAACTTCTTCCCCTTTTAGTAATTTACTTCAGAGTCTGTTAAGTAGGAGTACTGTAATAAAGAAGATTCCTAATCCAATCGGCAACCCCCAAGATAAAGTAATTATTTGCAAAACATGTTCAGGCATATTGTCCTCCTTTCTGAGTAGTTACTATTATGATTTTACTCAAGTTTTAAGTAATTTAGTAAAGCCTATTCCCCTACAACTAAGTGATTTTATTAGGGGTGATTTAAGGCTAGTTTCTGTCTGAAGTCTAAAAAAATTGGTGTAATAAGTTCCAACTGGCTCCAGCTATTAAGCGTATTCAGAACCTTAAATTACAGTCAATTTGATAATAATTACCCAAACTTTGCCTTCGCATAAGAATAATTTCTCACCATCTTGTAAAATGTCAGTATGAGAAGAAGAATGGTATATTCACAAAACTTTCTGAAAAATAAAAGTCTGGTTTCAGATTTGATTGACAAATCATCAATAACTGATGAGGATGTTGTATATGAAATAGGTGCAGGGCAAGGAATAATCACACAGGAACTACTTAAAAGAGTAAAAAGAGTTATTGCATTCGAGTTAGATAAAAACCTGTATAATAAACTCGCGAAAAGGTTTGAAAACGAACAGTCGTTGGAATTAAAACAAGGAAATTTTTTGATACACCCCCTATCTAGCTACAGCTATAAAGTTTTTTCAAACATTCCGTTTAATATCACCTCAGAAATAATAAAAAAATTAACGCAAACCAAAAA
Organism: uncultured Gammaproteobacteria bacterium; assembly: GCA_964422865.1. Taxonomy (GTDB): domain Bacteria; phylum Patescibacteriota; class Microgenomatia; order UBA8517; family UBA8517; genus CAYRCU01. Next base: position 16 of record CAYRCU010000005.1, on the reverse strand, counting down.
CCCGCCTGAAGATGCT
>CAYRCU010000004.1:0-61265 GCA_964422865.1 uncultured Gammaproteobacteria bacterium | reverse complement strand
TGAACTACCCCAGAAACCTTTCACGAAAAAGGATTGTGTGGAGGGAGATTAATCCGTAACAAAAACACAAATATGCACGCTTTTCTCATAACAAGTCGCACAAACAAGGCGGCTGACCGAAAAATTAAAGACTTTCTTGATAATTTTGACGCAAAGCCATATCCATTCGAACTTAAAAAAATTGATGATGTGCGCGCCCTTGGAAGATTCACCCGCCTCTCCCTGAATCAAAAAACTGCAGTAATAATTAAAGAATTTGACAAAGCCTCAGAACCCGCGCAAAACGCGTTTCTAAAATCCCTTGAAGAGCCTCAAGAAAATCTTATCTACATCCTCACGGCAAGCTCAGAAAACTCCGTCCTCCCCACAATTCTCTCTCGCTGTCAATTGATTAACATCAACAATCAACCCAAAATCTCAAGAGAAGAAATTAAAAAAGCAAAAAAATTTTTCTCCCAGTCCACCATCAAAAAGCTCGAAACAATTTCAAGAATAAAGGGTAGGGAAGAGGCAGTGGAATTTACGACTTCCCTAATCCTTGGGGGATATAAATTAATGAAAAAAACTCCCAATCTCGCTTTTCCACTCGAAAAAGCTCAAAAAACACTCACAGCTCTCCAAAAAAACGGCAACCCCACACTCCAGCTTATAAACCTTTGTTTGCAAACCAATACATTCTAACTCCTCCCCCCGTCATTCCCGACTCCTCCCCCCGTCATTCCCGACTCCCACTGCCACTTCCACTAGATTCCCGCTTTCGCGGGAATGACAATGGAGGGCGGGAATGACAACGGAAGGCAGGAACGGCAATAGGGGGCGGTAGGAATGACAACGAAGGGTAGGAATGACAATGGAGGGCAGGAATGACAAAGGGAGTGTTCTGTCATTTCCGACTCCCACTGTCATTCTCACTAGATTCCCGCTTTCGCGGGAATGACAATGGAGGGCGGGAATGACAGGTGTGTGTCATTCCCGACTCGATCGGGAATCCAGAAACACAAACTCACACTTTCCGCATTTCCCAGCTTGAATACACCCAACACATAAGCTACAATAAATCCGAAGCCGTCGAGGCTTTTTTGTTTCACTTTCATGGCAAAAAACACAGATTACACAGCACAGCAAATCCAAGTTCTTGAAGGCTTAGAGCCCGTCCGCAAACGCCCCGGAATGTATATTGGTTCAACGGACACAAGAGGGCTTCATGAATGCCTCCGCGAAATTGTAGACAACTCCGTAGACGAATCCCTCGCAGGAATCGCAACAAACATTTGGGTAAGAATAGACAAAGAAGGAAGAGTATACGTCAGAGACAACGGTCGGGGAATCCCTGTAGGAAAACACAAATCCGGCGTCTCAGCTTTGGAATTGACCATGACCAAGCTTCATGCAGGTGGAAAATTTGGCAGCGGAGCTTATAAGATATCGGGTGGGCTTCACGGAGTGGGAGCTTCCGTGGTAAACGCTCTCTCCCAAGAATACCTTGTAGTAGTTCTCAGAGACAATAAAGCCTATTTTCAGGAATACAAAAAAGGAGATCCCAAAGCCCCGGTCAAAGAGGCAACACAATCCCAGCTTGACAAATGGTTCCCCAAGGAGTGGGGGATAAAAATCGGAAAAAAGCAGACGGGCACAATCACGCGCTTCCTCCACGACAAGACAATATTCAAAGACCTTTCATTTGATTCAAACAAAGTCAAAGCCCTCCTCAAAGACCGCGCATATCTGATAGGCGGACTTAATTTCCATTTCTACGATGAGCGCACCAACAAATCCACAAACTACTATTTCGAAGGCGGAATAAAAACCATGGTCAAGCATCAAAACCGCGACAAAACCGCAGTCTCTGATGTCATTTACATCCAAAAAATAAACGATCCCATAAGCATTGAGGTAGCCATCCAATACACAGACACTTACAACGAATCCGTAAAAGGCTTCGTAAACGGAATTAACACAACCGACGGAGGAACTCACATCACAGGATTCAGAATGGCTCTAACCCGATCCATCGTAGACTACGCAAAGAAAAATTCACTTATCAAAGAAAATGGGAAAAAGGACTCTTTCAGCCTCACCGGAGAAGACTTAAAAGAGGGTTTAAATGCAATTATCTATGTAAAAATGCCCTCGGAATCTCTCCAGTTCGAGTCACAAACAAAAGCAAAACTCAACAACCCCGAAATACAAGGTTTCGTTCACTCCGCAGTAAAGGAAGGTTTGGATACTTACTTTGAAGAAAACCCCGCTCAAATCAAAAAAATAATTGAGAAAGTGATGCTAGCCGCAAGAGCTCGCCTCGCAGCACGTGCGGCAAAGGACGCCGTCCTAAGAAAAGGTGCCCTTGACGGTGCATCCCTCCCCGGATCCCTTGCAGACTGCCAAACCACAAACCCCCAGGAAAGTGAACTCTTCATCGTGGAGGGAGACTCAGCAGGAGGAAGCGCCAAGCAAGGTCGCGACCGTCGTTTTCAGGCAATCCTCCCTCTCTTTGGGAAAGTCCTAAACACAGAAAGAGCAAGAATTGACCAAATTGTAAAATCTGACAAATTCAAGAATCTCATCGTCGCAGTCGGCGCAGGAATAGGAGAAACCACAAACATCTCAAAAACCCGCTATCATAGGATAATAATCATGGCAGATGCCGATGTCGATGGAGAACACATAAAATGTTTGTACCTTACATTTTTCTTCAGACATCTTCCGGAAATCATTAAAAACGGCTATCTCTACATCGCAAAACCACCTCTCTTTAAAATAAAATCAGGAAAAGTTCAAAAATATGTCTATTCGGAAGAAGAATTAAACAAGGAAGTCGAGGCACAAAAAGGACCCTCCAAAGTTCAACGGTTCAAGGGTTTGGGGGAGATGAATGCACTGGAGCTATGGGAAACAACGATGGATCCAAAAACCAGGATATTAAAAAGAGTATCCATAGAAGACGCCGAAGAAGCAGACAAAATTTTTACTATGCTTATGGGAGAAGAAGTCCCCCCGAGAAAACGCTTCATTCAATCCAGAGCCGCAAGTGCCACCCTGGATATCTAAATTTACACTTGCATTCCACTCGACTTTTTCCTAAAATACCCTCAGACTCGTAAAAAGCGAGTCAATTTGTTTATCCATATTAAAGATGAATCTCAACCTATTTCTAACAATAATTCTCCTTTCATCCCTCGCAGGAATCGCAATTGCTTTCTATCTTGCCCGCCTGGTTCTTTCAAAACCCACAGGTAACAAGGAAATGGTAGAAGTAAGTGATGCCATCAAAGCCGGAGCAAATGCGTATCTCAAGCGACAATTCACAACAATAGCCCCAATCATTGTCGTTCTAACAGCATTTCTCTACCTAACATCTCCGGATCCAAGCCTAAGATTAGGCCGGGCACTGGCATTCATTATGGGCTCAGTGTTTTCGGCTCTCATCGGAACCATCGGCATGAACATAGCAACCCGCGCAAACGTAAGAGTTGCCCAAGCCGCCAAAAAAGGGTTCGGGCAGGCTATGGAGCTTGCGTTCAAAGCCGGAGCAACAACCGGAATGCTCACTGTGGGACTCGGCCTTTTGGGAGCTACAATCATCTATTGGATATACGGCGATAACGCAACAGAAGTATTAATAGGATTCGGCTTTGGTGGAAGTCTTATAGCACTATTTATGAGAGTAGGAGGAGGAATTTACACAAAAGCCGCCGACATAGGTGCAGATCTCGTGGGAAAAGTAGAAAAAGGCATTCCTGAAGATGATCCAAGAAACGCCGCCGTCATTGCAGATCAAGTAGGGGATAACGTCGGAGACTGTGCGGGAATGGCGGCTGATCTTTTTGAAAGCTATGAAGTAACCCTCGTTGCCGCAATGATTTTAGGAGCCGTCACATTCGGTCTTCCGGGAGTTCTCTTTCCTCTGGCAGTCCGCGCTCTGGGAGTCATGACTTCAACCATCGGCATCTTCACCATAAAAGCCAAGGGTAAAAGTGAAATAAGAGACGGAATGAACGCCATTCTCTACTCTTTTGCAATTTCGTCACTAGTATCAATAGTCGGCTTTTTTTGGCTTTCAAACTACTTCACAGGAAGTTTTAACTTGGGTCTCGCCACAACCATCGGAATCATCCTTTCAGGCGTAATCTTTTATCTCACCGACTACGCAACGGGGGACCATGCACCAGCAAGGGGAATCACAAAACAATCCCAAACCGGACCTGCCACTGTAATTCTTGCCGGACTCGTCTCAGGCTTCAACTCCACCGTCTGGGCAGCACTCGCCATAGGAGTTACAGTCCTCGCCTCATTCTATTTGTTCACCGATCCCGTAGTAGCAGCTTACGGCGTAGCGCTCGCAGGCATGGGAATGTTAACAACCACAGGATTTATCGTCTCCATGGACGGATTCGGGCCGGTCTCCGACAACGCCCAAGGAATAGCGGAGCTCACCGCCATGAAAGGCAAAGCAAATTCAATTCTCGCAAAACTCGATTCAATCGGAAACACAACCAAAGCAACAACCAAAGGTTTTGCAATAGCGTCAGCCGTAGTAGCAGCAGTTTCTCTTTTTGAAAGCTATCTAACAGATAACGGCCTCTCGCACATTGACGTTTCCCACCCGGAAGTATTTGTGGGCCTTCTCATTGGAGGAGCTGTCCCTTTTCTTTTCTCATCTCTTACCATAAAAGCTGTCAGTGACTCCACTTTTGCCGTGATAAACGAAGTAAGAAGACAGTTTAAAGAAATGCCCGGAATCATGAAAGGAACTCAAAAACCGGATTACGCCAAAGTCGTAGATCTCACCACCAAAGCGGCGCTCTCCGCCCTTGCAGCCCCAGCACTTGTTGCAATCATTGTTCCCGTTTTAATTGGATTCCTTCTCAAGGCAGAAGCTCTCGGAGGCTTCCTGGCAGGCACCATCCTCACAGGTCAGCTTCTCGGAGTATTCATGGCCAATGCGGGAGGAGCATGGGATAACGCCAAAAAGATGATTGAAGAAGGCCTATACGGTGGAAAGGGCTCAGAAGCCCACAAAGCAACAGTGGTGGGAGACACTGTGGGAGATCCTCTAAAAGATACTGCGGGTCCCGCCATAAACCCCCTTCTAAAAGTCATGAATCTTGTGGCAATACTAATAGCACCAATGATTGTCGCAACAGAAACTCTTACAACAATTCACTGGATCGGTATATTAACCGCATCAGCTATATTAATCTATTCCCTCTATTCATCTCAAAAACCCTCACCTGAAGCATAATAAACATGCTTGAAACCACCACTCTTGAAGTAGGACAGCTTAAAACCAATTGCTATATAATCACAGATACAAACACAAATGAAGGAATTATCCTTGACCCCGGCGACGAAGCGGATTTTCTTATTCAAAAGATCTCCGATCTTGAAATAACCCCCACACAAATAATAGCTACTCACTGCCACTTCGATCACGTCATGGCAGTAAACGAACTAAAACTCGCATTCAATATTCCCTTTCTTTGCAATAAAAAAGACGTGCCTCTCTTGTCGTGGATGAGAAAAAGTGCAGTTCACTTTACCGGTTTTGATCCCGGCCCTCCTCCCATACCGGACAAATTTTTAACAAATGGCAAAAAACTAAAAATTGCAGATCGCAAACTGAAAGTCATCTCCACACCCGGACACACCCCCGGAAGCATATCGCTTTACCAAAAAGACAAAGGAGTAGTCTTTTCAGGGGACACAATCTTCGCAAATGGCGCAATAGGCCGCTGGGATTTTCCCTACGCAGACAAAAAATTACTCCTTAAATCCGTAAACAAAATCCTCTCACTCCCAAAAAACACAATAATTTACCCGGGGCACGGAGAACTCTCAACAGTCGCCAAAGAAAGAAAAAAACACAATCTAAATTAGCAGTTTCTCTCGAGCCATAACACAAACACGAAAATCCCCGCCAGCCAGATATTTTTTATACACTCTTTTCAAATACTCCAAAGTAACGCTGCTGCCAATATCAACTCTCTCCTCAGGAGGATAAAACCTTCCTTCATAAAACAAGTCACTTGCTATCTCCCCCGAGATACTCCCAACAGAATCAAAGCGCAAAAAAGTCCCCATATTAAGAAAACCCATAGCGCTTTCAAACTCACTCCTATTCAAGCTCCCGGCAAACTCATCAATAATCTTTCTCATTTTTTCGTAAGTCCGTTTATAATTCTTTCCGTTTGTCGAGGACCAAATCTCAAATTCACCATACGTCGGAAAACTAAAAAGGGAAGCCCCGGTCTTATACACCAAGCCGTCTCTCATCCTCAATTCGCGAAAAAGACGGGATCTTGCTGAGCCACCAAGAATATACCGCACTTGATTCAGGGCATACCTCTCCTTCAAAGACATCTTCTTTGCACCCGGCAATTTCCAAATAACACTCAACACAACTTGATCCAAATCTTCCTTGTGCCACAATGTTCCTTTCTTCGTTCTCACCGCGCCAAATTTCCCCTCCATTTCCCTTCCTCGCTCAAATCCAGAAAGAATTCTCTCCAGCTTATTCCTCACACCCTCTTCATTAACCCTTCCTGCAACAGCAATGCACATATTGTCGGGAACAAAAAATCTTCTATGCGCTTCAACAAGTCTCCTTCTCGTAAAACTCTTGAGATATTCAGGTTGCCCAATTCCATCACGAGCATAAGGATTACCAGTACCAACCATATGCTCACGCACAGCCTTAAAAAACCTGTTATACGGATCGCTCCACTTATCCACATATTCCTGCTCTATAACTTTTATCTCTCGAGCTAAATCGTCTCTTTTTATAAGCGGTCTAAAGACCATCTCCTCAAAAAGTTTCATACCTTCCTCAAGCTTGTCGTATGGAAACTTATACCAAAACTCAATCTTTGATCCAGATGTCGAAGCGTTGTTGGATATTCCATGTCTCTCCTTGTATTTTTCCACTTCAAGCTCAGTGGGTATATTAGCCGACCCGTCAAGCATCAAATGTTCCAACAAATGCAAAGCTCCCCACCGCGGACCCTTCTCATACCAGGATCCGGCACGAACACAAGCACGTATCACAACAGATCGCACACTCTTCATGGGATAAATCGCCACTTTAACTCCATTCACCTTAAATTCACTGTACTTAGTCTTAATCCTCCTCATAACAAAAATAGCTCCCGATAGGGGAGAGCTCAATCAAGCGAAAGTCATTTGACACAAACACACTTGCACTACCCCCGTCAAGGTTAACAGAATCCGCAATATTGATCCCAACATTCTCTGCAAATTTCATTAGAAGATTTGGTAGCTCCTCCAAACCAGGTCCATCATACACGGAATCTTTGTTATAAAAGATCGCAAAATACAATTCGTTTTCTCCCGTAACAATAGCCACCACACGTCTTGCCTTCTTGTCTTTTACCATGGAAATAGGCTGCAAAAAACCGTTCTCTATAAGCACCGGGCCCGTTTGAAGCGCCCACCTAAGATCTCCCCTGGGCACCTCTCTGGTAATCCTGACCACCCCAAATTGATTAACGCTCAACACACCATTCAAAGTATCATTCTTAATAAAATCCTCTACTCTTCTTCCTTCATAAATAAATAACCCCGTAGGTGCGGACAAACCATTTCCTCCTCTTAAGTAAAATCCGCCATTAATTAAAAACTTACACTCTTCATTTTCAAATATTTCACTGGCCACTCGCTTCTTATTAAAATTGGGCCGCATTGAGAGCCTGTCATTATCAAGTACCTCCACCCAAGCAACAGAATGATCACCAACTTGAGTAAACTCCAACACATTTTCCTCAACAACTCCCAATACAATCTCTGACTCTCCATCAGCCGGCCGCATTCTCCCGTCAAAAAAACCGTACAGGTACATCCCACCAATAGCCAAGAACCCTATCAACAATGCGGCAAAAAGCTTTCGCACGAGGTTATTTTAGTATTAAAAACTTAAAAAATAATTTATCTTAGCTTCCTCTTGAAGCCTCTCAAGAAGTTCTTGAATCAATTGGCCCTGTTTCTGAGCCGCAAGCTGCTCTTCAACAGCCGCCCTGCCTTCCCGGCTATCCGCATCTTCACCCAAAAACTCCCTGTTTTCCTCCAGATAACTATCAACTTCCTCACCGCTGACACTAACATCCCCCACAAGCTTGGTTAAAATAAGCTGAAACCTAATTCTGTCCTCAAGCTCAGAAGGATCAATCCCTTGAAGAGCAAGAACCGTATCCAACTCTTGACCTTGTGATGCCAGCTGTGCCTTGATTTTCTCTATCTCCAAATCAACATCAGAGCTCGTAACCTTAATCATTTTCTTTTTAGCTTCCTGCTCCACAAGTCTTTTGGAAACAACCGTATCCAAAGCTTCCCTGCCGGCCTGCTTTTCAAGCTCCCGCATTAGCTCAATCCTCGTAATCGGATAGCCATTAACCACTGCCGCAACAAAAATAGATTTATAAAAATAAAGCACTGCCAGAAGCCCCAAAACACCAGCTCCGTAGAAAAACTTCTTCCTTTTTTGAACCAAACCCAAAGCCCCACCCAAAGATTTCAATTTCAAAAACCTCAGCATAAAGACGATTCTATCACAAAGTGACAAACATCACAAAGTGACAAAATTATTTCACTTTTATTTCCTCACCTATATACTTTACAGGCACACCAGATATGACAAAACCATATTACAAAAAACAAAACATAACACTTTACAAAGGAAATTCTCTTAAAATAATAAAGGAATTAGAAAAAGAAAATTTCAACATGATATTTGTAGATCCGCCATACTTTCTTTCAGGAAAAGGGATAACAAAAGGAAAAGGGGATTGGGACAATTTGGAAACACTGGAACAAAAAACAAAATTCCACAAATCCTGGATCACCCACTGTAAAAAACTCCTAAAACCCGCAGGAACCATGTGGATAACAGGAACTTTCCATTCAATCCACACAATCGGCCATCTGCTGACAAAAGAGGGCTTTGAAATAATAAACGAAATAGCCTGGCATAAAAACAAAAATATTCCTTCTCTCACAAAAAGACAATTCGCACATTCTCATGAAACCATTCTCTGGGTAAAGAAAAAAAGTACCAAACATTACTTCAACCACAATCTCGCCAAAACAAAAAAATGGCTGGACTCCATCTGGTACATCTCCCCCCCAAAAAAAGAAGAAACAAAATTTACCCGCCACCCGACACAAAAGCCTACAAAACTCCTGCAAAGAATAATTCTCACCTCAACAAAAAAAGAAGATAATATTCTGGACCCCTTTTTAGGATCAGGAACAACCGCAGTCGTAGCCAATTATTACAATCGAAAATTAACAGGTATAGAAAAAGAAGAAAAATACCTGAAAACAGCCATAAATAGACTTGAAAACCTCCACTTCAAAACCAACCTATAATATGGTATAATACCAGCCTCGCTTTCCATATTCCTTAAAGGAGAGGAAGATGATAAAAGTTCTCATGATTGTTCACGAGGAGGACCTTCCAAATCTACAAAGAACAGCAAAAAGCTTTGTAGATGTAAAAGTGAAAACCTTGGCCAAGTCTGGCCAAACATATACAGACCGCAATGGCCAACCGGCCTACGTGCCAGCAGGAAAAGTTCTCATCCAAATTACAAAAATATTCCCAGGAGGCTTGGAGCCTTTCTGGGATAAAGCTAAAGAAAACGGTTTTCATCTTCCTTAGAGAAATAAATAACGAACAGGAGAGGAGGAAAGTAGCATAAACAAGGGGGAGGGTACCCAAAGAAACACCGGATTGCCCTCCTCCTTATGATAATATACTTGGAACAATGAAAATTAAATTTTTAGGTGCGGCGGGAACTGTAACAGGCTCCGGATACCTCCTTACCGTTGAAAACAAAAAATACATAATAGACTTTGGGATGTTTCAAGGCCCCGAAGAAACACAAAAACTAAACAGGCTTCCTTTGGAATTCAAGCCGGAAGAAGTATCGGCAATCTTTCTTACCCACGCTCACCTGGACCACTGCGGCCGCCTTCCGCTTTTAACAAAGCTTGGCTTCAAGGGCACACTCTATATGACAAAGGCAACCTCCGTTCTTGCAGAAATCGTCATGTTCGACTCCGCAAAAATCGCCTCATTCGACGAAGAAAACGAACCCATATATTCGGAGGATAATGTCGTAGATACACTAAATAAAATTAAACCCATCTCATACAGAAAGCCCTTCAGGGTAGATGATTTAGAAATAACCTTCCGAGACGCAGGCCACATCCTGGGCTCCTCTTTTATTGAAATAAAAAACACTAAAACAAACGAAAAAATCATTTTCTCCGGAGATATCGGAAACTATCCGGAGCGGCTAATGAAACCCACCGAATTCGCCAAAAGCGGGGATTTTGTCGTCATGGAATCCACATACGGAAACCGCAACCACCCTCCGGAAAACCCGGATCTTCTTTTAGCTCAAGAGATAAACAAAATTGAAAGAAACGGAGGAACACTCCTCATCCCGGCCTTCTCAATCGAGCGCTCCCAAGTGCTTCTCTACATGATCAAAAATTTAAAAAAAGAAAAGAAAGTAAAAAACACAACACCTATTTATTTTGATAGTCCAATGGCCATTCGCGCCACCAAAGCATACCGCGATTACTGTCACCTCTTTAACAAAGAAGTCCTCCACAAGCCCACTCACAAAGACCCGTTTTTCTTTCCCGAGCTAAACATCATAAGAAATTCACGCAAAAGCAAAGCAATCAAAAAAAATCGAAGACCCAAAGTGATAATTGCCGGATCAGGGATGATGACAGGAGGAAGAATTCTAAGCCACGCCATGGAATTTCTCTCAAGAAAAGACACAAGATTATTAATCGTCGGATATCAGGCTGAAGAAACCTTGGGACGCGAAATCCAAGAAGGGGCAAAAGAAATTGTAATAGATGACAAAAAAATAAAAGTGAACGCACAAATCTCAGAAATCCATTCACTTTCTTCGCATGCAGATCAAAAAAGACTCATCGGTTGGATTAAAAATATAAAAGGAATAAAAAAAGTTTTTCTCGTCCACGGAGAAAACAATCAAAGAATCCCTCTCGCCCAAAAACTCAAAAAAGAACTCCACATCCCCGAAGCTTTCACACCAAGTATGAACCAGGAATTCGATCTATAAAACCATGACACCTGAAAAGAAGGCCCAACCCCCAATTCCAACTAAAATTCCCTCCTCAAAGGTTAAAAATGGTAAAATAACTAAATGCCGGATCCCTACAAAGCTACTTGGATAAGCCACTCAAGTATCTCAGATTTCCTAAAATGCCCCAGACTATATTATCTTCGCGCCGTCTACAAAGACCCCCTAACGAGGCAAAAAATATCAATTATCTCTCCTCCCCTGGCATTGGGCCAAGCCGTCCACGATACTATCGAATCCTTATCAACCCTGCCCGTTGAAGAACGCCTCAAAACACCCCTCCTAAAAAGGTTCGAGAAATCTTGGGAAAAAGTAGCAGGCAAAAAGGGCGGATTCAAATCAAAAAGCCAAGAGGACGAGTACAAAGAAAGAGGAGTCCAAATGCTCAAAAAAATCGAGAAAAACCCGGGACCCATCCTAAAAAAAGCAATAAAAATCAAAGCGGATCTAAATCTTCCAAATTACTGGTTAAGCAGTGATGAAGAAATAATCCTCTGTGGAAAAATCGACTGGCTGGAATACATTGAAAACTCCGACTCGGTCCACATCATAGACTTTAAAACCAACCGCCGCAAAGAAGAGGAGAAAAACTCACTCCAGCTCCTCATTTACCATCTTCTTGCCACAAACACACAAAGCCGTCCCGTTTCAAAAGCAAGCTTTTGGTATCTCGAGTTAAAAAACGCCCCCACCAAAGTAAGCCTCCCCGACCTTTCAACCGCTCATAAAAAACTACTTACAATCGGAAAAAGAATAAAACTTGCTAGGTCCTTGGAACATTTCAAGTGTCCCAAAGGAGACAATGGTTGCACTCACTGCCTCCCATACGAAGCAATTCTTAAAGGGAAAGGAGAAAAGGTCTCAACAAGCTCCTACCAAGACATATACATTTTATAGTAAGATTATCCAAAAGATGCCAGAAAAATTCATCGGCTACATTCTCTTAATTCTAGGTCTTGTCATTATAGTAGCCTCCGCCCTAAATATTTATCAGGTCTTTATACTCTCCAAACAGCCGCTCCAAATTTTTAACTTCAATAGTGTCTCAATGAGCGCCTCAGACATTACGGGAGTCGAGCTTCCGTCAAACCAAAATCCACAACTCGAACTGTTCTCAGCAGACATGCTCAACAAGCCGCTAAATCTTATGTCTCAGCTTTTTTTGATGGGCTTTATGGCAAGCATCGGATATAAAATAGCAAGCCTTGGTATTCAACTAATGCGCCTTTACCCCCCACAAACCAAAAGTGCCTCCGGCACTTGATATCAAGCTGAAAATACCGGATACTGTTTTCTAGATGGCAACAAAAAAAAGACGTCTCAAAAAATCAAAAAATAAAATTATAGCCGGCGTCATCGGCGGAGTGGGGGACTACTACAACATAGACCCGACAATTCTCAGAATCGCCCTGCTTCTGGTTTTTTCCATCACAGGCTTTATCCCGGGACTATTGGTATACATCGGAGCTAGTTTCATAATGCCGCAAAAATAAATGGACTCCCAAGAAACCAAACATCTCTACGTCAAAAAAAACAAGACCGCTGTCTACAGAACCATCACTTTCATCCTTGTCATTATGATGCTTTCAATCGCTCTTGTGACAGCACTCTTCTACAAAAATCTTATACCATTTCAAAAAAACGGAATATTCACGTCCTCTCCAAAAAACCTTGAAAAGTTCTCCTCTCGGGAAGATTTTCTAAGTTACCTCCAATCAGCCAATACCAACAAAGTCTCTTTTCTCACAGACCAACCCTCCCTTCTCACAGCCGAGCTCTCCCAAAAAACACCAGTTAGTTCGCAAGAAAGATACTCACAAACAAACGTTCAAGTAAAAAACATTGACGAACCGGATATCGTTAAAACAGACGGTACAAAAATCTATTTTTCAAACGAACCGTCATTTCAAACACTCCCCACCTTGCGCGGTCAAATCCCCGAGAAAGATATACAAACAATGCCCTTTCAGCCTCAAATCAAAACCCTTACAAAAATCATTCAAGCATTCCCTCCCCAGGATCTTTCTCAAAATTCCACAATTCAAAAATCCGGAAACCTTCTACTTGCCGGGGATGTCCTGATAATTTTCTCAAACGATTCCATCACAGCCTACAACATCTCTATTCCCACAAACCCCCAAGAGATTTGGTCTCTTAATCTTGATGAAAGCTTTGTTAAGACAGCGCGTCTAAAAAACGAAAAGATTTATATCATTACAAGGACACTCATCAACCAAGCCCACCCGTGTCCCATGCCTCTCGTTGAAAAAAACGGACGGACCACTAATGTAGAATGTACTGAAATCTACCATCCCATATATTCCACACCCACAAATACCGTCTACACCGCCTTCTCTCTCAATTCACAAACAGGTCAAATCGAAAACAAAATCTCATTTGTCGGGTCCACAAGCTCCTCTGTAACCTACATGTCAGAAAACTTTCTCTACATTACCTACACGCGCGAAAACTCAACACCAGATACATATCTAACATTCCTGGAAAACCAAGCCAAAGACCTCCTGCCAATCAATATAATTACAAAACTCCAAAAGCTTGCAAATTACGATTTAAGCCCGCAGACCAAACTTATGGAAATCGAAATCCTTCTGACAAATTACAAAGCCACACTCCCAAAAGATGAAAGATTAAGAGTAGAAACAGAACTGCAAAACCGATTAACCACATACTTCAATAGCAAAATAAGAGAGCTTGAAACCACAGAAATAGTAAAAGTTGACCCCTTAAAAATGGAGGTCTCGGTTATAGGAAGCGTTCCGGGGCATCCCCTAAACCAATTTTCCTTGGATGAGCATGAAGGTTTCTTGAGAATCGCAACCACCTCAGGAGGACCACAAACCCTAATTCCCACTACTTCGGCTAATGATATCTACATCCTCGACAAAAATCTTAAAGTTGCAGGGTCTCTTCTTAACTTAGGTCTAAAAGAAAAAATCTATTCAACAAGATTCATTAAAGATAAAGGATATCTCGTAACTTTCAAAGAAACAGATCCTTTCTATGTCCTTAATCTGGCAGACCCTAAAAATCCAATTCTTTCAGGAGAACTAAAAATCCCGGGCTTCTCGTCCTACCTACATCCTTTGACCGACAACCTAATCTTGGGAATCGGAAAAGAAAACCAAAGCGTCAAGCTTTCTCTCTTTGATGTCAGCTCACCCAACAACCCCAAAGAAATAAGTAAATACACACTTAATGAATACTGGTCGGAGTCCATAAACAACCATCACGCATTTCTCCAAGACCCCGAACATAAAGTATTTTTCATTCCGGCAAGCCAAGGTGGATATATATTCTCATATGAGAACAACACACTTACCCTAAAATATTCAGCCGCAAATTCCCAAATCAAGAGGGGACTCTACATCGGCAACTATTTTTACCTGCTTGCTTCAAATGAAATAATCGCTCTGGACGAAAACACTTGGGATATCGTGCAAACACTAGATCTCACAAAGCAATCAAATGAATAGAAAAAAATTTATGAAAAAATACGGTTTGGTTTTTGGGGTTTCATTTTTCTTGTCACTCATCACCTTGATAGCTTTAAATTCTCAGTTCAATATCGATACCACACTTCCGGGCGACATAAAGATTGGAAACTTTATCTATTTTCCACTGACATCCTCCCTTGCCATAGCATCTTTCATAACCATAATGCTTGAAGCCTATCAAGTCTTCAAAAACACTTAAAAACCCTTGCTCTTCCGCCTCAAAAAAGGTACAATGGAACAGGGCAAAAGGCCTGATTTTTTTGTCCTTCTTAAGATATGTCTAACCACACAAACACAGGAAAAATTGAAGAAACAAATATAACCACAGAGCTCTCAAAAAGCTATCTGAATTACGCCATGAGCGTAATAGTCGCCCGCGCCCTCCCGGACATTCGTGACGGCCTAAAGCCTGTCCATAGAAGAATTCTCTACGCAATGCACTTGATGGGTCTTCAGCCTAAAGCAGCTTTCACCAAAAGCGCCAAAGTCGTCGGAGAAGTCTTAGGAAAATACCATCCCCATGGAGACACCGCAGTCTACGACGCAATGGTCAGAATGGCGCAAGACTTTAACCTGCGCTACCCCTTAGTAAATGGTCAAGGAAACTTTGGATCAATCGACGGAGATCCGGCAGCTGCCATGCGTTACACAGAAACAAAACTTGCCCCAATCACACCTTACATGCTCGTTGATATCGAAAAAGATACAGTAGATTATTCAGACAATTTCGATGCAACTCTAAAAGAACCTGTATATCTCCCGGCTCTCCTGCCAAACTTGCTCCTCATGGGCTCCGAAGGAATTGCCGTCGGAATGGCAACAAAAATTCCCCCTCACAACCTCTCCGAGGTCGTTGCGGCAATCATCGCAACCATCAAAAAAGGCAAGCCCGTTGTCAAAGAAGAAACCCAAAAAAAAGAAGTGGAGTTCTTCATCGAAAAAATAAATTTAATCGCCTCTGGAGAACAAAAAAAGAACCTTTCAGAAAAAGAGACAGCCACGAAAGCCAGCTTTGAAAGCGACATTACCATAGAAGAGCTCACAAAGTTCATTCCCGCCCCGGATTTTCCCACCGGAGGAGCCATCTACGACACTCCGTCACTTGTGGATGTCTACTCAACCGGTCGCGGCCGTATATCAGTCAGAGGAATAGCAGAAATCAAGGAAGGATCCAGAGGAAAATCCATTATCGAGGTCACGGAGCTGCCCTATCAAGTCAACAAGGCAAAATTCGTGTCACACATCGCTCTCCTTGTTAAAGACAAAAAGTTAAAGGGAATCTCCGCACTCAGAGATGAAAGTGACAAGAAGGGAATGAGTGTTGTAATTGAATTGAAGCGCGAAGCTCGCCCGAAAAACGTTTTAAACAATCTTTTCAAATACACCAAGCTCCAAACCACTTTCCCGGCCAACTTTGTAGCTCTGGTAAACGGCACTCCCCACACGGTAAATCTAAAACAAATTCTAGTTGAATACATAAAACATCGCCAAAAAGTAATCGTCAGAAGAACAATCTTCGATCTCACAATGGCAAAAAAACGCGCCCATATTCTGGAAGGTTTGAAAATTGCTCTCGACAACCTGGACGCTGTCATAAAAACGATTCGCGCATCCCGCACTCAAGAAGACGCAAAGAAAAATCTTATTAAAAAGTTCGGGCTGACAGAAGTTCAAGCAACAGCAATTCTAGACATGCAACTAAGGCGCCTCGCAGCACTCGAAAGAGAAAAAATAGACAAAGAATACAAAGAGATCATGAGTCTTATCGATCGGCTGGTTTCAATTCTTAATAATCCTAAAGAAGTTTTAAATATAATCGTAAAAGAGCTTAAAAAACTGGACGAAAAACACGGGGATAAAAGAAGAACCAGAATCTACAAACAAAAAATAGGCGAATTCACGGAAGAAGATTTGATAGCAAAAAAAGAAACTCTCGTCACTATCACAAAAACAGGCTATGTCAAAAGAGTACCCGTCGGAACATACAAAACCCAAAGAAGAGGGGGTAAGGGAGTAATAGGTATGACCACAAAAGAGGAAGATGAAATCGAACACCTCCTTAGAGCCTCCACCCACGACACAATCCTGTTCTTTACAAATCGAGGCAGAGTATTTGGAACCCGTGTATGGGAAATACCCGAAACAGCCAGGCAGAGCAAGGGGCAGGCTTTGGTAAATCTTGTCAATCTTAATCAGGGAGAAACAGTTCTCTCGGTAGTAGCCATGGGGGAAAAGAAGAGTAATCACCTCATGATGGTTACCAATAAGGGCGTCGTAAAAAAGACAGCACTCAGACATTTTTCAAATCTCCGAGCAAACGGCTTGATCGCAATGCGCCTTGGGGTAGGGGACACTTTGGTCAAAATCCAACCAACCACAGGTAACGATCTCGTCATGCTTCTCACAAAAAATGGAAAAGCAATCAAATTCAGCGAAAAAGACGTACGTCCAATGGGCCGAGCCACCAAAGGGATGAAAGGAATCCGCCTGGATCCCAAAGACTGCGTAATAGGAATGGAAGTTTTCTCGGAAAAACTCAAAGTTCCAAAGGACAAAAGAAAAAAACTGTTCAGAGATATCCTTACAATCAGCGAGAGTGGCCTTGGAAAACGAACAAGAGTTGACCTTTTCCCAACACAGCGCCGCGGCGGGAAAGGGGTAAAAGCAATGGCTCTAAACACCAAAACAGGCCCTCTCGCCTCAGCAGTTCTGGTCACTCAAAACGATGACCAGGCAATCCTCACAAGCGCCAAAGGGCAAATAATCAAGCTTCCCATCAAAAACATCCCTCAAATGGGAAGAAGTACCCAAGGAGTAATTCTCATGAGATTTGCCAAAAAAGACGACTCCCTTGCCGCAGTCACCACCCTAGAAAAAAAATAATCCACTCTATTGATACATATCAATAGAGCGAAGTTCAAAATTCACTCTTCAATCTCTGAACTTTCTTCCTTCGCAAATATATCCTCTTATATCTCGAAGGCGACTTATAAGTTGCCTTAGTAGGTAAATCAAACACATCCCTCATTTCTTCCCAAAGCACCTTCAAAGCCTGTTTTTTATAAATATCGCCAATAACAGGTTTTATCCCTTCATTCGAATACCTAACTTTCAAACTCATCTTTGAAACCGTAGTAGGAGTCACCTTTAAAAGTTCACAAACTGATCTGTAGTCGTGTCCCTTGGAAAGAAGTACTACAATAGCTAATCGCTTCGAAAGCATAATCTTCTCCGTAGGAGTCAAAAAATCATCAAGAAAACGCCCCAACTTTTTCTTGTCACTGAAACTCGAAACAGTCTCCAAAAACAAGTCATATATTCTGTCCCAAACCTTCGGACCAAGCGTTCGTCGAGAAATCTGCGTCACACCTTTATACTATATTGATACATATCAATAGACAATTCACTTTTTTCCACCTCTTCCATGAAAAGCTTCATGAACTTCCCTTAACTGTTTATTTGTCACATGAGTATAAATCTGAGTTGTGGCAATATTTTTGTGCCCAAGCATTTCTTGAACACTTCTTATATCAGCCCCCGCCATAAGAAGATCCGTAGCAAAACTATGCCTCAAGACGTGTGGTGTAACCTCCACAGGGATCTTCATCTTTCTGGCATATTTTTTAACCATTCTCTGAACCGACCTGGGAGTAAGCCTCATCTTTTCATCCGACACACCAGGTCCCACCCTTCCACTGTGACGAATAAATAGGGGAGAGTACTTATCATGTCTTGCATCCAAATATTTTTGAAGCCAATCTGCGGCACGAGCCGACAAAAACACTACCCTGGCTCTTCCTCCTTTACCCACAATACCCAGTTCTCGTCTGTCAAAGTCTATATCATCCCGATCAATACCCACCAACTCACTTACCCGAAGTCCTGTTGAAAAAAACATCTCAAGGATTGCCTTATCACGCTTCCCGGAAATAGTGGAAAGTGTCGGAGCATTCAACATCCTGTCAACTTGCTCTCCGGTCAAAAAGCTAACCTGTCGTTCTTTTATTCTTGGAAGCTCAATTTTGTCCGGGCTCATTACTTTATAATCATTTTTAATAAGCCACTTAAGAAAGCTCCTCAGGGCAATCACATGATATCCTTGAGTTTTCGAAGATATAGGTAAAAAATTTTTTCCTTTCACTTTTGCCGGACGAGCCGGCAAGTTCGAAAGATACACTCTGTACATCCTTACAACCTCGGGATTAATATCTTTCACACTTTGCCTGATTCCCTCCATTTCCATCCAGCCCAAAAACCTATCCAAATAATGTCTGTAGTTGCGAATCGTAAGAGGGGAAGAACCCTTCTCAACTTGTAAATACTCTAAAAAATCTTCAATCTTTGAGGGTAACTCTGTATTTTTTGAGTGTCTCACCAACTCCACTCTACCTAAAAAAAGAGGGGGAGTCAACATTGTGCGACACCAACAAATCATATCTGCACAACAAAAAATCCATAGTATGACTCATGTCTCTATAACCACCATGAACTCTGATCCGGTGCAACCTTGGATATTCATTATTAATTTTCCAATTTAGATACCAAAAAGCCGGAGTGCCGTTTTATACACAATAAAGCCCTTCACCAAATCAATTCTAAAGGCACTCTAGACAAAAAGACAACGTATATATCATCTCACATAAAAATGGTTGTTTGAATTCGCCCCAATAATACGGGGTTTTCACGCACCTGCCGTGTAAACAACAATATTTTTCTTCGGCCTTTGTTCGGATAAATGAAATTGGTAGACAACTTTAAAAATGTAGTATTTAGCCACTTTCCTATACTTATAAAAGTATATCCAGATCCCAGTTCCATATACAATTCATAATTAACACCTCTCCACTCCAACCATTTTGCTTTACGTCGTAAAAGTTATATTGTACGACAATATACCAAGACACGCTCATTCCGGAGAATACAACCAAAACAAACACCAATAACACCACCGTCATTTGTAGTTAGTTAAGTAGAAATATAAAACAATTGGAAAAAACACTACACTAAAGTTATCCACACTACAGATCAGCAACTATATCAAACCATTACAAACCGTGAAAACATTTTGTGAAATCATGAAAACAATCCTGTTAAAACATCCTATAACATTATAGGATGTAGCGCCACCTCTCTCCCCCACCTTGACCTGTCCATAAAAAAAATCTAGCCCCGCCAGCTGGTTGCAAAAAGCATCGACAGAAAAACCATCACACCAACCGTCAAATATTCTCTCACTGTCCGTTTAAAAAGCCTCCCTTCAAGCTCAACCTGACCTAAACCCAACAACTCATATGCCCCAACCGTCAAAAACAAACTTCCCACAACCACACTCACCGGCCAAAAATACATAACAACGGACAAAAGACTCAAGCTATAAGAAAAAACCAGAGAAAATATCAAAACATCCCCGGACAATTTCAAACTCAACTTGCTCATCCAAAGTCCTTGCAAAAGCAAAGGAAAAGATACAATAAACACTAATCCAAAAAGAATCGATACGGAAGTTCTCAAAGAAAGAATAGCATCAAAAAGAAGAAACATCACAAACAAAGTGGCCACAAAACCAACCCCCTTAGCGGCCCGCACAAGTGCAATGTTTCGAACAGCAGAAACCGTAAAAATGTTCATCGTAGAACCCAATGCATACGTTCCCACCCCATACACCAAGACCACGGGAAGCCGAGCCAAAAGGCTTGAAGGCAAAAGAAACCAAAACAATCCTACCCCCAATGTAAAGGAAATCGGCAAAATCAAGGCCAAAAGAGTAGCATTAAACCCTAATCCCTCCCATAAAGACCAAACAGAAAAAAGCAAAGTCCCAAAACTCAATACAACTATTCCAATCATTCTCAACCGATCCTCCAAAAAACCAATCCCAATAAAACCAAGACTCAAAAACACCGAAGAAATAATAAATCTGACTCTTTTACTGAGCATTGTGAAAAACTCTCTGAACGTCGTCGTGTTCTCTTAAGTTTGAAACTATCTTCATCAATCTCTCTTCATCTTTCTCACTTAAAGAAATCTTAGCCAATGGTCTCTTAACCAGTTGCGTCTCTTTCACCCTAAATCCAACACTCTCAATCTTCCCAACAAACTTATTCAAATCCTCAGCGGGAACCCATACGACTATGTTTCCATTCTCACTCGAGACATCTTCCACTCCAAGATCAATAAGTGCCAGTATATCTTCATCCACGTCTCCCACGGGCTCCACTAATATATATCCCTTGCTCTCAAAATTATGAATCACGGATCCCGGCCCTCCAAGGCTCCCCCCCATCTTTTCAAAAAGCCCCTTCATTTCTTGCGCCGTTCTGTTCCTGTTATCAGTAGCTGTCTCAACTAAGATCCCCACTTTCCCAGGGCCAAATCCCTCATATACCACCTCTTCAATATGCTCCCCCGCTCCACTTCCCTTAGAAATTGCCCTTTCAATATTTTCCTTTGGCATATTCGCGGCCCTCGCAGCATCAATCGCCACACGAAGCTTATAGTTAGAACTGACATCAGCCCCTCCACCTGTTCTTACCGCAACAAAGATCGCCTTGGAAAGCTTCGAAAAAACCTTTCCTCTGGAAATGTCCTTTACTTCCTTCTTCCGCCTTATTGTCGACCATTTACTGTGTCCACTCATACGTATATTATACCAAACACCCTTGACAACACTCTCCCCCAATCTATACTCATTAAAAATGGCCAACAACCTGTCCCGCAAAGCAATTGACCAAGCCCTTTCAGGAAACTGGAAAGAAGCAATTACAACAAACCTAAAAATTCTCAAAAAGAAACCTAAAGACATAGATGCCATCAACAGACTCTCACGAGCATATCATGAGACAGGAAACCAAAAAAAAGCCGTGCTTTTGGCAAAAAAAGCAATAAAAATCGACCCTTTAAATCAAATTGCCTTTAAGTGTTTGGAGAAGTACTCCAGCACAACGAGAATCACTCCGGTCAATAACCCACCAAAAACAATCTCCTTCATTGAAGAACCGGGAAGAACCAAAACCATAAAACTCATTCACCTAGGAGACGCAAAAATCCTGCTTTCCCTTTGTATCGGTGAGCCCATTAATCTAAAACTCGGCAAACACAAAGCATCAATCACAAACTCAGACGGAAAACATATAGGAAGAATTCCCGACAATGTCGCAGCAAACCTAATTACACTGACAAAAAGCGGAAAAGGGTTAAAAGGCTTCATAAAATGTTCATCCAAAAGCAAGGTGGAGGTATTTCTAAAAGTCACCAGCGAGCCTTAAACTTACCTCCAAACTGAAGTTCTACATCCACATTTCCCTCAGGTTCTCCGTCCCTCAATTCACACGAAAAAAGCCTGGCGAGCTCCATTGAAGTTATCTTCTTTCTGAATCTTACGATACAATCCAAATCCTCCTGCAATTCCACACTATCTACAGAAACAACCTTCGCACCCACGTGCTCAATCAAATCCGCCAGAACCCCACGTTCAACACCCCCATCGGAGGCATCAACAAGTCCAACCAAAGCCCCCTCATTTAATACGTTCCTCAAAGAAAAAAGCCTAACCAACTTACCCGGGACACTTTCTCGCACCAAATAAGCTTCCTCTCCACCTACCGACACCTTCTCTATTCCCCCCGTCTCCCTTAAATCAATCATCACTCTTGAGCTATCACTCACCCTCAAAGAAAAAATGCCAAGCAATATTTTTTCTTTGTATGTCATATTAGTCCCGTACGGCACAAGTACCGCTTGCAAGACAGATCTCACCTTTCCGGTGGCAAAGCCTTCCCCTTCCCGACTTACCCAAAAATCAACAGGCAACCTAAAAGTCTTCATCACCCCATTCATCAAAAACTCTCCCCCATAACCCTCCTGTTCCCCCAACTCCCATACACTCCGCAAGGGCCACTCCCCCATCCCATAAGGAACTGCGATCCTTGTATTGGAAGGAATACTTATAACTGTTATTAAAAAATCCGAAGGGTCAAACACAACCAACGAGACACTGCTGTCACTCATTGGCACAACCAAAGTCACTCTTCTCTGGCCGTCCCATAAGGTTTTTTTGCTAAAAACCCAAAAGACCAAAAGGAAAATAACCAAAAATACCCCGTATTTCCTTCTCAGAGCAATTCTTTCGTTGCCTCTCATCACAATGAAACAGTATGCAGCCGCTTAAGCTTTTTTAGCTCTTTTGAAACCTCATCCTTATCTTTCCCCATCAATCTCAAAACATCCTTCACAACAGAAAGCGAAGCTTCAAATTCGGGCTGAACCACCCTCTCTACCTTCAACCGTGAAAGTCTCTTAACATCCTCATCAAGATGTGCTCTTGCAAAAACCTTCAAGGTAGGAGCCACCGTCTGACAATAAGCAACCACTTCCTCCTGAGTAATACGATCCGGAATCGCAACAATCAAAGCACGTGCCCTCGTTAAACCAGCTTCCACCAAAACCGATGGCTCAGCGGGGTCACCATATACAACAGGAATCCCTCTCATTCGAGCTTCATGAATAACCTTTTGACTGTAATCAACAACCACAAAGGGAGCCCCAATCTCCTCAAGTGCATTTCCCACCCATCGCCCCATTCTTCCATATCCGCAAATTATTACATGATTTTTATATTTTCCTTCTCCCTCCACTCTAAAAACATTCCTCTTTCCTACCAACAAGCCCTCAAGTCCTATAAGCTTAGAAAGCTTCTTCACCCTTCTCCATACTACTCCCGTAGATTTAAACAAAAACGGAGATATAAGAAGAGTTATAAGAGCCACAGAAACACCCAAAGAAGTAGTCTCCGCGTTAAGTATCCCCACCTCTCTCCCTAACATAAGTATCACAAAAGAAAACTCACCAATCTCGGAAAGCCCCAAAGAAGTAGCCAAAACAACCTTGCCCCTATATCCCAAAAGCAACATCACCAAATAAACCACCACAAATTTCAAAACCAAAACAAACACCACCAACCCTAAGATTACAAAAAGGTGAGAAATCAAAAAACTCGGCGTAACCATTATCCCCAAAGTCACAAAAAATAAAATAACAAACAAGTCCCGTAGTGGCCGCGTCTCAGCAAGAACCGCATGATTCTCTTGAGTCTCACTCAAAACCACTCCCGCCAAAAAAGCACCCAGTGCAGCACTAATCCCAAAAGAAGAAACCAAATACGCCGTACCCAAGGCCAAACTGACCCCACCCAACACCATCAATTCCCGAGAATTAGACGACGCTATCGTGTGAATCAAAAAAGGAGCAACCAGTCTCCCCAAAAAAAATACGGAAGAAAGAATAAAAGTCGAAATCAAAAGACTGCTCCCGGCTACACTTAACCAACTACCCCCTCCCCCCTCAGCCAAAAGAACCGGTATAAGAGAAATTATAGGGACCACCGCCAAATCCTGAGTCAAAAGCCAACCCACCATTATCTCTCCATGGATCGATTCCGTTTCAGCTCTCTCCTCAAGCATTTTGACTACGACAGCAGTAGAAGACAAAGAAAACCCGCTTGATAAAACCAAAGAGACATTCGTCTCAAACCCAAGCAATATCAAAAACAAAAAAGATATACTGCCGACAATTAGCATCTGAAATATCGCCCCCACCACGGCCACTCCGCCAACCCGAGAAAGCTTTGAAAGCGACAACTCAAGCCCAACAGAAAATAAAAGAAGAATCATCCCAATCTCAGAAAGCTCGACAACAATCCCATCTTGAGAAAAAAACAAGCTCCCCAATATCCCAACAACCAAATAACCAACCAGGACGGGAATTTTCACCAACCTGGCCGCAAAACCACCAACTAAAGCCAAAACTAAAACAAAAAACAAACTCTGTATTACTTCACCCTGCACTAAAAAAGTTTACGCTGAAAGCGCAAAACGAGCAAGTTTTTTAAACCACAGGCTCAAGTTTATCAACAACCGATTGAAGGTCACCGGGCAGTTTCGCCTTAACATTTATTTTTCTTCCGTCCTGAGGATGCCCGATTACAATCTCGCTGGCATGCAAAAAAAGCCTGGGACACCAAATTCTGTCTCTCCTTGCGGTCTTTCTCCCCGCATAAAAGCTGTCAGAAACTAATGGATGTCCCAAGTACTTCATGTGAATCCTAATCTGATGCGTCCTGCCGGTTTCAGGAAAAAGCTCTATCAAGCTAAACTTCTCCTCTCCCCTTCTGTAATCACCTGTAACCTTGTACCGCGTAAGAGAAGGCCTCCCACCGGGTAAAACCCCAAACCTCTCTCTGTTCCAAGGCAGTCTCCCCACAGGAACACTCACGCTTCCCTCCCTGGGCACTACCCTCCCGTGCACCAAAGCTAAATATTTCTTTTTAACCTCCCTCTCTTTAAACTGCCTTTGAAGCTCGACAAATACCCGCTTGTTTTTCGCCACAACCAACACCCCACTGGTCTCTTTATCAAGCCTGTGAACAATGCCGCTTCTAAACTCCCTTGACTTCGATATCAAAAAATCATGCTTACCAGAAAGCCACGCCTGAATAGTCGGTGTCTCCCCCACAGTAGAAGCATCATTCACAATCCACCCGCTGGGCTTACTTAAAATCAACAAGTAGTCATCTTCAAAAATAATCTCGGGAAAACTATCATTCACTTCCTGTTTCTCTCTCTTTCACACTTAACACAAAGTGTAGCCTCCGGATAAATCTTCAGTCTGTCAGTGTCAATCATCTTACCGCACTTCTCGCAAATCCCATACTTTCCCTTTTTAATTCTCTTCAAAGCCCTTTTCGTTTGCTTAATTTTCGCCTCAAGCTGCTTCTTTACCGCAGAAGTCCTTGCATGCCCGAATTGCTCTTCCGCATCCGCATCAGGCGCTGCGTTATCCACAAATCTATCAGAGTTCACAAAAGGATCATCCTCCTCCACATTTTTCTTTCTTCTCTCAAGTCTCTTCAACTGATCCTTCAAAAACATAGAAACAGGCTTCACCAGCCTAACCGGATAAGTAAAAGTGCTGCTTGCAACTTTTCCCACAGCACGAACACTTTCAACACCCCTCCTCTTTACACTCATCGTCTTTTTTCTTGTTACAGTTTTCTTTTTCATCTCTATAGCAATTCAGACAAATTAAACACCGAAAAAAACAACAAAAACGCCAAAGCCCCAGACATCACAGCATCCATTTTTCCTACAAAGGATATCATAGGAATATTTATTACCGCAACAACAGTACGAAAAAGAAACATCATCCCCAAAGTAGTTAATCCCGAAAAGCCCACTCTCCCGGACTTATACCAGGAAAACCCCTTATACTTCATATCCAAAACATAAAAAACACCTATCAGCAAAACCACAGCCAAAGAACCAACCAAAACCCTCGCGTCACCCAGCAAAACAAAACCCACGGCAAAAACAAAAAGATACAAATACAAAAGTCCCACAGAAGAAGCCTCAAAAACCTCAAAAAATCTTAATTTTTCATAGAAAACAACCCAAAAAAGCGACAAAAAATAAAAAACCACACCACCCCAAAACCACAAACCCAAGGGGTCAAAAATTTCGCTTTTTCGGAAAAAAGAAGGAGCGTACTTTCCCACCAAAACTCCTCCTACCAAACAAGACATATACATCACAATCCCACTGGTAAAAATTTTTTCCTGCTCATAATCCTCCCTAAGTCTTCTCCAATAAAAAAACAAATAAGGGAAAAAAGCCAAAATCGAAGCTGCCAAAAACCCAGTAATTGACATAAATTTCATGAAAAGTATATCATAGACAAAGCAAAATGCTTGAAACGCCTCACGTTGCAGTTGGAGCCGCTATAGCAATATCAATCTCCAACCCCCTAATAGCTCTGCCGCTTTGTCTTGCAAGTCACTTTCTTCTCGATAAAATCCCCCACTGGAATCCCCACACTTATACAGAAACCCAAAAGTTCGGATACCCAACTAAAAAAACCCTCTCAATCGCTGCTGCTGACATCACATTAGCCTCAAGCCTTGGGCTTTTCGTAGCAGGACAAGCCCTTCCCGACGTCGGCAAAGTGCTCTTCATTATCATCTGCTGCTTTCTATCGGTACTTCCGGATGTCGTAAAATACCCCTTCTTTCTCTTTAAAAACTTAAGGAAAGGTATCCTAAAAAAGTGGGTTGATTACGAGCGCACTCTCCAGGTAGACACAACTTTCATTCCCGGAATATTAACTCAAATTACAACCATTATCCTCTCTCTCTTTGTCATCTACCACTAATTATTTACCCTCTCCACATACTGGCCGGTTCTCGTGTCAATTCTAACTCTATCCCCCACCTTAATAAACAAAGGCACCTTAACATTAAGACCATTCTCAAGCTCCGCAGACTTGTAAATATTAGTAGCACTGTTTCCCTTAACACCCGGAGCAGTCACTTCAACTTTTAAAACAACCTTCGGCGCAATCTCCACGGAAAGAGCCCTTCCTTCAGCAAACAAAACATCCACAATCTCCCCTTCCTTTATGTACAAAATATCATCTCCCAACACACTCAAAGGAACACTTACTTGCTCAAAAGTCTTAGTATCCATAAAACTCGCGTCATTCCCGTCATTATATAAATATTGCAAAGGCCTCTTTTCTGTCCTTACCTCATCAAACTTATTGCTGGAGCCAAACGTATAATCTTCCAAACTCCCCGTCTCCAAATTCCTAAGACTAAGTTTAACATTGGCCCCGCCTCTACCAATCTTCTGATGATCATACTTTACAACCTTATACAGCTTCCCATCCTTTTTAAATGTGATCCCTTTTTTTAAGTCAGTAGCCGAAATCATGATCCTATTAAACCAGCTGCAAGTGAAACTTTCAACTCAAAGAGATATAATATATACACACGCCGCGATGGTGGAACAGGTAGACACGCAGGTCTCAAAAACCTGTGGGATTAATCTCCCGTGTCGGTTCGAGTCCGACTCGCGGCACAGACACAATGCGCCCGCCTAAGGAGCAGCAGACACCGGCACACTCAACTCCAAAACAAAACTGGGAAGGAGATTAAATTGATTGGTTAAGAAGTGATAGCTGGAAATGTCAATAGTAGAAGAAGGATACAAGCTAACCGGAAGAGTAAAAGTAGAATCAGGCCTCACTGTAGTCTTGTAAGTTTTGTACTCCCCGGTCTCATTATTCGTAACTGTAAGGCTAATTTCAGAAAAAGCATATGAGATACCTGTAAAGGTAGTGTCAAGGATAGTGGCAGTATAACTTTGCTTGATAGCACCAATATTAAAAGTGGAAAGAATACCCGTATTTGCTCCCGCAATGCTATTAAGCTGAAGGGGAAGGGTACTTGAAATGGGCAGACTAAGGGGATTATTAAAGGAAACTCCGGAAAGTTCCTGAGTTAGGATGTTGCTGTCCTGTCTCCACCCAGAATCCTTAGAAACAGCCACAACCTTAATTTCATATTTCCCTCCACTCAGAGTGTTAACCTTGGAGTACGACACTTCCCCGGTATCCGTATTAATCTGAGAGGTGGAAATATCAGAAACATATTGGCTCCATTCCCCATTTTCCTTTTTCACCCAAATTTCAAAGTGATCAAGATTGTCTCTGACTCTTTGGGTGTGTTTACTGGGAACAGAAAACTTAAAAGTTTGAAGGGGACCGTCTGTAAAGCTCAAAAACTTAAAAGGTGCAAAAAAGAACAAGGTGGAGTCATCAGCATTGAAAGAACTGGCCTTAACTTTTAGAGTATAGCCAAGGTCACTATTCCAGGTTTCCCGGCTCACCCCATCCATGCTCACCCAAGGACTAAACTCATGCCAAAATTCATATCTGGTTGAGCCAGGGCCGTCATCTCGTCCCCCACCCAGAGAAGTAACAGGAGCAAAGCTTTCACCATTGACAGACACCTCCACCTTTTGCAAAGCATAGCGATCCCGCTCCCCCAAAACAACATTGCCTTTAAACTTAAAACGCCCATCAGAAAGAGGCTCCGGACTAGTGTCAACATCCAACCCTGGAGTGGAAATAATGTTGTCAAAGACTAAAATTCTATTATTAAAATCATCCATAACAATTAACTTGTTATCATATTCAAATATTCCAGAAGGGGCATAAAATCCAGTAGCAGATGTACCTTCACCTCCGTTAGCAGATGTACTTGTAAAATCATCTTGCCCAAGTACTAAATCAGCACTAGCTCCATTTGTTGATGGAATGGAATTGTAGATTAATACGCGATGATTGCCTTGATCAGACAAAAAGATACGCTTTCCGTTTGAATATAAATACTTAGCGCCATTAAGCTTGTTGCCTGTTGCATCTGAACTCTCAGTAGTAAAATCCGGCTGGCCAATTACAATATCGGCTGGAGTGTTATTAGTTGTAGGAATAGTATTCCAGACCATAACCCTGTTTCTGCCAGCATCAGAAAGATATAGGCGTCCATTACTGTCGACCATTAAAGTTCCGAAGCCTCCCCCTATTGAGCTGGCTGAAGTGCTTTCAGAAGTGCATGTTGTAAAGTCTGAATGACCCAATACTACATCTGCAGGTTCATAGTTCGTAGTTGGAACCTCATTCCAGATTAATACGCGGTTTTGATTTCGCTCTAAAACAAGCAGTTTATTATCATACACCCACACTCCAGAGGTGCGATTGTTAAAGTTAGATTGATTGCACAGTTGTTGTGCTGTTGTAAAATCCGGCTGGCCCACAACAATATCGGCGGCTTGACCATTTTGCGTGGGAAATGTGTTCCAGATGAGCACCCTACCGTTAAGCCTATCAGCAACAAAAAGACGGTTGCCGTCTGAATATACTTGTTTAGGTTCTTTCATGGTAGAGGCTGAAGTTCCCTGAGAATTTGAGGTGAAATTGGGTTGACCTAGAACCAAATCTGCTGGAGCATTATTCTCTGTGGGAATTTCATTCCAGATCAACACTCTGTTATTTCCATGATCTGCCACAATTAGTCTCCCTTTATTGTCAACAAAAAGTCCGCCATCGCCATCAGCCCAAAGACTGGTTCTACTCGTACCAGAAGAGCTAGAAGTAAAGTCGGGTTGGCCGATTACTACACTGGCGGGCATATTGGTGTAATAGGCAAAAGTAGTTTGGTGAGTAGTAAGCAGTAAAAAAGCAAAAAACAAAAAAGCTAAGAAAATCCTGTACACACCATATTTACCAAAAAGCTTCTTTGCTCTCATATTCACTCAACCATAATTATAAACAGACTTATAATCCAATCTCAAGGAAAAAATCACCTTTTCTTCTCTTTCCCATAAAACTTAATTCTATCCCCCTTAAAATAAAATTCCACTCTCCCCAGGGCACCATTTCTGTGTTTTGCTATATCCAAAAAAATCTCCTCAATTTTCTCTTCATCCTCTCTATACAAAAACATCACAACATCAGCATCCTGCTCAATCGACCCACTCTCCCTTAAATCCGCAAGCTGTGGCCTTTTACTTCCCCTTTGTTCCACGGCTCTACTTAACTGACTAATCGCCAAAACAGGAATCTTCAGCTCCCTTGCCAGGTTTTTCAATCCCTGCGAAATTTCACTTACCTCCTGCACCCTGTTTTCCAAATTCCTACTCCTCGCCAACTGCAAATAATCAACAATAATAAGCTCCACTCCCGTATCAACCTGAAGTCTCCGTGCCTTCGTTCTCATCTCAAGAATACTCATTGCCGGAGTATCATCAATATAAAGTTTAGCCTCCGCAAGCTGTCCCATTGCCTCCGAAAGTTTTGTAAAATCATCTTCGCTTAACTTCCCTGTCTTTAACTTCCATGCATCAATATCCGCCTGAGAAACCAAGAGCCTGTCTACAAGCTCTTCCTTGCTCATCTCAAGCGAAAACATTCCCACAGGTCTTTCTTCCTTCACCGCCAAGTTCTGAGCTATATTCAGCGCCAGCGTTGTCTTCCCCATGCCGGGCCTCGCAGCCAAAATCACAAGGTTTGATTTCTGAAAACCCGCAAGCATATTATCAAGATCAGCAAATCCCGTTGGCACCCCGCGCATACCGCTCCCCGCCTTATGAAGCTCATCCAATCTATCAAAAGAATCCGCCAGCGTCTTTTTAACCGAAGTAAAGCTCCCGACAACATGCCTTTGAGTAAGCCCGTACACCTCGGTCTCCGCCTTATCCATCAATTCATCAGCACTCGTTCCCTCATCAAGCGATGCATCAAACAGTCTCGAAGCTACAGTCATCAGGGAACGTTTCAAAGCCTGATCTTTCACAATCTTTGCATAATGCTCGACATGCGCGGCAGTAGGCACTCTATTTACAAGCTCGGTTAAGTATCCGCTTCCACCGGTTCGCTTTAAACTTTTTTTCTTGCGCAAAGCCTCGGAAACCGTCAAAACATCAATTGGAGACCTTTCCTCAAACAACTCTAATATAGACTCGTATATCTCGCGATGCTTATCAATATAAAAATGATCACTCTCCAAAAACTCAGCCACGGAAATTATCGCATCCCTATCAAGCAATAAAGCCCCCAGAACACTTTCTTCGGCCTCCTTCGAGTAAGGAGGTAATTTCACCTGCAAATTACTAGCTGGCATCTACTATTTTATAATTTTCGCAAGAAGTTTACTTTTACTTCTTTTCAAGAAGGGCAACAATCTGATCATCAGAGGGCAGGCTCCCCTGCTTGATACTTAACTTATCCATTTTTTCAAACTTAACACCCATTGTTTTTATAAATTCATCCACCCCAGCCATCTCGGAAGCTTTCGACAGCTTTAACTTCTCCACCCGATAATGCATTGGGATTATGTACTTGGGTTCAACAGACTGCACCACAGAAACTGCCTCCTCCGGGCCTATCGTATAAACCCCGCCGACTGGAACCATCAAAACCTCCACCATTCCAATCTCGCTGATTTGCTTCTCAGACAACTTATGCCCCAAATCTCCCAAGTGGCAAATTACAATATCATCAACTTCAATAGAGTAAATCGTATTCTTACCGCGCAGAGCTCCCTTCTTATTATCATGAAAAGAATCTATCCCAATCACCGTTACTCCACCAATTTCATATTCCCCAGGACTATCTATAACCATCCTGGTCTCCCCCACCAAATCCGCTCTATTGTGATCAAGATGATCATGAGTCACAAGAACAATCTCAGATTTCACTTTAGGAAAATTCAAACCCACTTCATCAGGAGAAAAGGGATCTATAACCAAAGAGATGTTTTTCCCCTGAATCTTAAACGAAGAATGTCCTAAATACTGTATATCCATATAGCAACCCATCCTAGCAAAACCACAAAAACTTGTCCATAGCTGGAAAACAAAAAATAATTAAAAAACACCATACAGGATTGACAATCGCCCGGATATTAAGTATATTTTGCCCACTTCACTAAATATATGCAAAAGGAAGTCCTATTGGCAATCTTTTTCGGAACCCTGCTTGGGCTAGTCGTGGCCTTTGGAATTTGGAAAGCATCCTCAACTATAGAAAAAGTAAGAAAAAGCCCCGAACCGACGACAACTTCAAACACCTCAACCAACAACAAAGAATCAAACAAAGAAATTCCAAAAACTCTCGCAATCCTAAGCCCCGAGGAAAACGCCGTCATTATTGATCCCGAAACAAACATTCAAGGTATCACCGCTCCCGGCTCCTTTGTAATTATCTCCACCCCCAACAAAGACTATCTGACAAAATCATCCGACTCAGGCGAATTCAGCTCCATCATCAAGCTCGAGGGTGGAATCAATCAAATCAAAATCTTCTCTCTAAACAACAACCAATCCGAAAAGCTCATCAGCGTAATTCACACCACGGAAATAGACGTAGACTCTCCCCAAGAAAAAGCGAGCTTAACTTCCTACACCGGTACACTCACCGACATCGCGGAAGACACCATACAGCTCCGCTCAAAAGATGGGGAAATAAAACAAGTCACGGTCAAGCCAAGCGAAACTTCCTTTGCAAACATCATAAAAACAACAAAAAACATTACCTTCTCAGATGTAGCAATCGGAGATTTTGTCGCGGCCCTTGGAACAAGAAACGGAAATAAAATTCTTGAAGCAAAAAGAGTTCTAATCTCAACCCCACCGGAACAAATGGCTATCAAGCCCGTTGCAGGTCTTGTCACTGACTACACCAAAAACACAATCACCCTGGATAAAGAAAAAATTGACACTTCCGACAAACCCACGGTTTACACTATTTCAGAAGAGAATGAAGCAGAAAAATCATCATTGAAATATATAGACGAAGGCTCAAAATTAATCTTAATCATAGTCGGAGAAAAAAACGAAGACACCGTTCCAATAGCTCGGACCATCTTCATCATTCAATAGTTTGACCACTCCAATCAGCTAAGGCTGGTTTTTTGTTTGTTAAAAATATAACATTACTAATATGAATAAACCTCGAACACTAAAAGGGTTTCGCGACTTTCTCCCCCAGCAGAAGAAAAAAAGAGAATTTGTGCTGCAAAAAATAAGAGAGGTTTTCAGTCTCTTCGGATTTGAAGAAATCCAAACACCCACTCTCGAGTATGCTGACACAATTCTGGGTAAATACGGCACCGACGCAGATAAACTAATATATTCATTCAAGGATCGAGGGGGCAGAAAAGTTGCACTACCCTACGACCTCACAGTCCCAACATCCCGCGTCCTCGCACAATACAAAGCCGAGCTTCCCAAATTTTTCCGCCGTTTCCAAATTCAGTCTGTCTTTCGTGCAGACAAACCTCAAAAAGGCCGATATCGGGAGTTTACCCAATGTGACGTGGATATCTTCGGAAGCACATCTCCCCTGGCAGACGCAGAAATACTCTCCTGCGCCTACCTTCTATTTAAAAACATCGGCTTTGAAACAATCAATATAAACATAAACGACAGACAATTGCTCTTTAACACACTAAAAAAATACGAAAACAACAAAGTAAATACCCTTTCCATAATCCAATCCATAGACAAACTGGACAAAATTTCAAAGTCAAAAATAATCGAAGAGCTGTCCCAAAAAGGACTCGACAAAGACCAGGCACTAAAAGCTCTGGATGACATCAACAGTCAAAAACCCACAGCAAAGCTAAATGAAATTACAAACACTGCAATAAACCTTGGAACACCTGAAAAGTCCATCAAATTCACTCCAACCCTGGCAAGAGGGCTTGACTACTACACAGGGCTTATCCTGGAAATAACAATCCCGGAAGTGCCCATCGGGTCATTTGCAGGGGGCGGCCGCTACGATAAACTAATTGAAAAAATTGGCGGCCCAGCCACCCCGGCTGTCGGAATATCTTTTGGCCTAGATAGAATCATGGAAGGTGCAAAAACACTTAACTTGCTCCCGCAAAAGCAAACACAAGAAAAAATTCTCGTCACTGTTTTTGACAAACAGACAACTCTTTCCTCAATCAAAGTAGCCTCATTACTAAGAAAGAACAAAATACCGGCAGAGCTATATCCAAATAATACAGACAGCATCCAAAAACAACTCAAATACGCAAACAAAAACGGCTTCCTCTATGTAGTAATAATAGGCACCGAAGAACAAACAGGAAAAAAGGCGATTCTCAAAAACATGGAGACAGGATCCCAAGAAACTCTTTCTCATGTTCAGCTAATCGAAAAATTATCAACAAATGAGTAAAAGAAGAGCAAAAGCTTATATCTACCTACTCGCAAGCGCCGCAATTTGGGGTATCGCAGGTCCGATAATCAAATTTACCCTGGAAAACTTCAGTGCCTACACATTTCTAGCGTACAGATTCATGCTCTCCACCACAGTTTCAATTGTTATTCTATTCCTCACCAAACGACATTTGCCCAAAAACCCAAAAGTCCGCCTCACACTCTTCTTTTGGGGATTTCTAACTTCTACCGTAGCGTTAGGATTTCTCTTCCTGGGACTTGAAAAAACCACGGTAGTAGACATGACAATTATCACCATGGCAAATCCTCTCCTAATCACACTTGCAGGAACAAAGCTTCTTGGAGAACACGTCACAAAAAGAGAAAAACTGGGAATTACAATTACCATTCTCGGAGTCGCTCTCACAACAATAGATCCTCTTCTCAAAAATCATCACAACGGAGCCCTCACAGGTAATATCTTTGTAGCTCTCTATCTTATCGTCAACATGTTCTCCGCAGTTCTAGCCAAACATCTCACAAGGAAAAAGGTCACTCCTACCATCATGACCAGCACCTCCTTTGTAGTAGGATTTCTCACAATGGTTCCAATAGCATTATTCACAGAAGGCACGCAAATCATTTCTCAAATCACCAGCATTCCCCTACCCTATCACTTAGGAGTCATATACATGGCACTCATCTCAGGTAATCTCGCCTACACCCTCTGGGTCAAGGGTCAAAAAACAGTTGAAATTAGTGAAGCCTCACTTTTCTCATATTTGAATCCCGTCTTTGCCATCCCCATAGCAATCATCTGGCTAGGTGAAAGCTTTACAATCCCCTCCATCATGGGGGCAGCAGTTATTATTCTGGGGCTCATCATTGCAGAGTCCAAAAGAAAAAAATTGATTGGATAACTGCAGACTGATATAATTACCGGCAGATGAAAGCCAAAATACATCCCAAGTGGTATCCGGAAGCAAAAGTAAAGTGCGCCTGTGGAAACTCATTTACAACTGGGGCCACAATACCCGAACTTGAAGTTGAGGTTTGTTCCGCTTGTCACCCTTTCTACACAGGCCAAATGAGATTCACAAGCGGCGCCGGTCGCGTTGAAAAATTCAAAACAAGACAAAGCAAAGCAAACAAAAAAGTCCTCTCCAAAAGGGAAAGGCTGGCAGAAAAAAGAGAAAAAAGAATCAAACAAAAATACAGAGGCCTGGAATCTCTCTCACAACTTCGCAAAGAAACCACAAAGAAAAAATAACAACATTGAACAATCAAATCTGCTACATAGAAATAAGGCCCGCCGCAGGTGGAGACGAAGCAAAGCTCTGGGGAGCTGATCTTCTTCGAATGTACACACGTTTTGCAGCAAAAAAAAATTGGAAAATCTCACAAACAGACGAGCTAACTATCAAAATAAAAGGACAAAACGCTTTTGATATCCTGAAAAACGAATCAGGGGTCCATAGAGTGCAAAGAGTTCCACAAACAGAAAAAAGAGGGCGAATTCACACCTCCACAGCAACCGTAGCAGTTCTTCCGCAAGTAACCCAAAAAGAAATCCAAATAAATACACAAGACCTGGATTGGCAGTTTTTCAGAAGCAGTGGAAGCGGAGGCCAAAATGTAAACAAAGTAAGCACTGCCGTGCGCCTCACACACAAACCAACAGGGCTAACAGTAACAGCACAAACCGAGCGTCGCCAGGAACAAAACAGAGAAAATGCTCTCGAAATGCTCCGCGCAAAGCTTTGGCAGCTTCAAGAATTAAAAAAGGAACAGGAAATTGCAAACTACAGAAGTGCAGTAGGTCGCGGAATGCGAGCGGAAAAAATAAGAACCTACAACTATCCCCAAAATAGAGTCACCGACCACAGAATAAATAAAAAGTGGGGTAACCTGGACTCAATTATTGAGGGAAACTTAGATAAAATCCTAAAAAAAACTCATTCGCTAAACTCAGACAAAGTTACCTGAAGCTCCACCTCTTTTTCACCTCTCCAAACCTTCACTTTCACCTTATCACCCGGCTCATAATCCTTCAGTATCTCAGAAAGCCCATCCTCACTTTCAGAAACACTTTTCCCATCAAACTCGGTAAGTATGTCATCAACTTCAATCCCGGCATCCTCAGCAGCAGACCCCTCCACAACTTCCACAACATACGCCCCTTGCGGAACATCATTCATAAGAGCCGTCCTCTTGCCTATCATCTGATACCGCACCCCCAAAAACGGCCTCCCAACAAACCTTCCGTTTTTCTCAAATTCTCGCAAACTCTCCTTAATAATATTAATAGGAATCGCAAAACCCACATTCTGAGCACCGGAAGCCACCGCCACATTCACACCAATTACCTGCCCGGCACTATTAAGCAGCGGCCCACCACTGTTTCCCGGATTAATCGCAGCATCCGTCTGAATAACATCGTCCAATCTTTCCACATATCCTTCCAATGCACTCCCCGCCACAATACCTCTCCCGAGTCCGGAAATAACTCCTGTAGTAACGGTGTGCCTAAACTCTCCAAGAGCAGTTCCTATCGCAATCACAAATTGCCCCACTTTCAAATTTCCCGAATCACCAAGCTCCACGGAAGGCAAATTCTTTGCATCAACCTTTAAAATCGCAAGGTCATTAGTAGGATCCCGATTTATCTCCAATACCTCATACTCCTTGTCGTCATTAGTAATAACCTTGTACTTAACATCATTCAAGGAAACAACATGCTTGTTGGTCACAATAAGCCCGTCCTCACTAACCACAAACCCGCTCCCAATATCCTGCGGGCTTCCTCCCTCAACTCTCGAGCGAAAACCCTCAAAGGGATTAAACTCCAAAATACGCCTTCTTGGAGTCTCTACACTAACCGTAACAACGGAAGGGCTGACTCTTGCAGAAACATCTATAACCACACTCTCCTCATTTACCACTCTTTGTTCAAGCTTCAAGGCTCCCTCTCGCCGGGGAACAAAATTATCCAAAAAACTTATTTCACCAACTCGATCCACCAAAGCTCCCCCAACAGCCGAAGCCGTAACCACAACAACAAGAAGCACACCTATTGTAAAACCTTTCAAATCAAACCTTTTCATAAACAAGTTTCATCGCCTCCAAAAGCTGTTCATCCTCTACAGTCTCAATATTATCCTCAATTACCACGTCCGGTTCAAGCCCCGTCTCATTAATCCAGATTCCATTTGGCGTAAGCCATTTGGCACTCGTAACATGCAAGGCAACTCCCCCGGATATTTCCTGCCTCTCCTGAATTGTTCCTTTTCCAAAAGTCGCCTCCCCCACTATTTTTGTTCCCAATTGATCACGAAGCGCACCTGCCAATATCTCGCTCGCAGAAGCACTGCCTCCATCCACAAGAACCACCACATTTTCTCCAATAAGCCTTCCTCTTCTCTCAACCTTATAGTCATATTTCTTCTTTCCCCTATCTTCAATCACCACTACCTCGCCCGCTTCAAGAAAATCACTTCCCAAATCAACCGCCCCCTGCAAATACCCCCCGGGGTTGCCTCGCATATCCAAAACAATTCCTTTCAAATTTCTCTTCTTTAATATTTCACTTACAACTTTGTTCCATTCCCGCTCAGTCTCCCCACCAAATTTCATCAGCTTCACATGCGCCACCGATTCCCCTTCACCCTCAAAAGAAAGTGTTACACTGGGCACCTCTATCCTGCCGCGTATCACATCCACCATCAACGGCTCACTCACTCCTTCCCTCAAAAGCATTAATGTCACCTTTGTTCCGGCAGGCCCCCGTATCACTCTCACCGCCTCCTGCAAACTAATTCCGAACGTACCCCTGTCAATACCTCTCTCCTCATCCTTAATCCCAACAATAAAATCCCCCGCTTCAATTCCACTTTGCTCGGCAGGTGTCCCGGGGAGAGGAGAAATAACAGCAAGCTGAGTCCCGCGAAACCCAATCTGTATTCCAACTCCATCAAAATTCCCCTGCATATCCTCCTCCACCAAATTATTCTCACTGGGAGTCAAAAACGTTGTGTACGGATCCCCCAAAGAAGCCACCATACCCTTAATGGCCCCGTAAACCATGTTAGTCTCCTGAAGCCTGGAAGAATCATAATACTGTTCCTCCAAAATATCCCAAACATCCCAAAAAAGAGAAAAATCCAAAGCTTTGTCGGGAGGAATCTCTCTATTGATGGTAACCTTAACTCCTTCTCCGTCACCAGCTCTAAAATCACCCAAAGCATAACCAAAG
The DNA here is from genome assembly GCA_964422865.1 of uncultured Gammaproteobacteria bacterium. Classification (GTDB taxonomy): domain Bacteria; phylum Patescibacteriota; class Microgenomatia; order UBA8517; family UBA8517; genus CAYRCU01. Next base: position 22,795 of record CAYRCU010000004.1, on the reverse strand, counting down.
GAAAACACAAATACCGCAATAAAGATTAAAAAGACCTTCCTCATATTAGAAGATCTAAAAAACACAATCAGTTTTCTAGTCATACAACAATAACTTTAAACGCGAACTTGAAAAGGTAGAAGACCCAAAAATCTAGCCCTTTTAACAGCAATTGCAAGCCTTCTTTGCTGTTTTGCAGAAAGCCCTGTCTTTTTTCTGCCAATAATCCTTCCGCGATCATTCATAAACCTCCTCAGCTCCTCATAATTTCTGTACGAAATTTGACCATCAATCTTATATCTTTCAGTACTTGTTTTCGCCATCCAATTAAATCTTACTAAAAAAAACTAGAAAGGAATATCTTCATCCCCTTCAGGTTTCTCATCTTTCTTTGAGCCCTTCTTCTTTTCATCTTTTTTTACATCTTCATTCACATCTATCTCAGCTTCAAAATCATCCGGAACATCAATCACGTCCCCGGAAGGCGCACCACCCATCTTGTCAAGTACCACCATATCACTAATCACAATCTCAGTTGTGCTTCTTGGTTGTCCATCCTGCGTCTGCCACTTTCTGGTTTGAATTCTTCCTTCAACAAAAACCTTCCTGCCCTTTTTAAGAAGCTGATTGCATATCTCAGCCAGCTTATCCCAAGCAACTATCCTATGAAACTCCGCTTCATCTCTGGTGTCTCCACTCTCAGTTTTCCACTGTCTGTTTGTGGCAACACTAAAAGTACACACCGCAGTTCCTTGAGGAGTATATCTCAACTCAGGATCACGAGTTAAATTCCCAATCAATTGCGCCCGATTTAAACTTCTAGCCATCTTCCCTATTCTTCCTTTTTAACCAAAAGATATCTAATTATCTGCTCATTGAGCCTCAGCTTATCAGGCATCGCCCGAACCGCTTCTGGAGATAATTCTAATTCAAAAATCAAAAAAACTCCAGAGGTGTTTTTTTCAATCTCGTAAGCCAAATCTTTCTTACCCCAATCAATAACCTTCTCAATCTTACCTTTTAAAATCTTCACAAGCTTTTCCAAAGATTCGCCAACAGCCTTTTTCTTGGCAACAGTCGCGTCCCCCGGAAGAACAACAACAAGCTCATACTTATTCATCCCGCACAGTATACCAAACGAGCCAATCCCAAACAACACTTTCTCCCCCACTCTACACACCAACCCTAAACTCAATAACATCTCCATCCCGTACAACATAATCTTTTCCCTCAAGTCTCACTTTCCCCTTCTCCTTTGCTTTCTTCCAAGTCCCCAACCCCAACAATTCATGAACTCCAATCACCTCTGCTTTAATAAATTTGGCAGCAAAATCACTGTGCACTTTGGCCGCAGCCACAATCGCACCTCCACCGCTCTCCAGGCTCCAGGCTGATACTTCCTTGCCTCCCTTAATAGTATAAAAAGTAATCAGACCAAGCAGTTGATAAGACTTTTGAATCAAATTAACAAGGCCGGATTGCCCAAAGCCGACTTCATTTAAATAAACTGTGCGCTCAGACTCTTCAAGATCAATTAATTCCTCCTCCAATTTAGCACAAAGCTCAATCACCTCACCACCAAACCTTTTCTTAATCTGTGTGGATAATTCATCATTCCGGGTATTACCGTTTTCTGCAAGGTTAAGCACATAAATTGTCGGCTTTGCTTCTATCTCACCCAGCTCAAGCTCCAGATTAACAACTTCAATATTTTCCATAATCTCAGCGGCTGACTGATCACCAAAAGCAGCCACAACATGAACAATTGCATCAACTTCACGAATTTTTCCCAAAAACTGATTACCCAGCCCCTCACCTTTATGAGCACCCTTAATAAGACCTGCAATATCAATAAAAGTTACAGTTGCAGGTAGTGTTTTTTGGGGCTTAATAATATCAACCAGTTTCTTTAATCTTTCATCCGGCACTCCCACCACAGCTTCGTTGGGATCAATTGTAGTAAAAGGTCTAGGTGCAGTTTCAGCCAAGCGACGACTAGCCAAAGCATTAAAAAGCGTTGATTTCCCCGCATTAGGCAACCCCACTATCCCTACTGATAGTTTTGAACTTGACATCTTAAAAACTCTTTCTAATAAACCTCATCATGTAATCCAATTCTCAAAAGGTAAATTCTCTTACCACGAATCCCAATAATTATTCGCACTCTCCTCGTCACTGAAACTGAATATACATTTCTTCCCGACAGTTTGTGAAGCCTCAAAGATGGATGCTTGGGATTTCTAACCAACAATAATAAAATTTTTGAAACACTGCTCTTAAGTCTTGGATTTTGCCTTGAAAGTTTATCAAGTTGCTTTTGAAATCTCTTTGAGGCTAAGAGTACATACATCTACCGTAAGCTTACAGAGAATTTATATACTCGTCGATGTCTTTCTTTGTTTTTAATATTACAGCTTTTCCCTTCTTCTCGTCTTCAATAGCTTCTTCCACCATCAAATCGTATATATTTTTTGATAAAATTTGACGCAATGAATCACGCACAAGATCGCTAAAAGAGGCGTAATAACCCTCGTCCACAAGCTTCTGCGCTTGTTCCTTAAGTTTTATTGGCAAAGACACATTAACAGTATTCATACACTAATGATACATTACTCATACAATTTGTCAACATCTTGCATGGGACGGCATACATTTCGCACTTTGGTTAAAATTTCTACTTCAAGATCAACCGCTAAGCTGTTCCACCCGAACAACAAAACCACACTTATCCATAGCAGCAATCAAGTCATCTTGGGAATCATCAAGCTCTTTCCGAAGTACCTCAACTCGCCGAGTAATCTCCTCGCATCGCTCTCTCAGTTTCAATTGTTCCGAATAAGCAGTATCCCGATCCACCCGTTCTCGAGCCCGTGCCAACTCACTTTCAACTTTTTCCAAATTCAAAAGTGCCTCGGCAGTAGCCAACCGCTGTCTTAGAGTCCCCACAAATGAACCAAACCACATTCCACCGGCCTCCTTTATGGGTATCACCGGGTTTGTCACCGCTTTTTCCAGGGCCTTCCAAAAATCAACTCCAATTTGATCCCTTCCTCCTCTTACTGACTCACAACTGGCTTTTTGTTGTCCAAAAAACTCTTCTAACTCTTCTTTCCTGGGTATCTCAAAGGTACGGCGACCGAACTGATCATAGAGTGTGCATAGACGCTCTGCTTCAGACAGTTCATTCAAATATGAGTGCAGGTTGTCGGATATCCCAAAGGGTAACACCTTAAAATATTGCTCCAGAAGTCGATCTCTTCTTATTTCCACTAAACGTCCGGGTTCTCGATGTTTTCCGGAATCCTGATACTCTCTATACACTTTCCATTCATCCTCCAGCAAAGCCAGCTTCTCCCAAAACCCAATCAATTTCTCAATAACCCGAACTCTTACGACTAACTTCTCTTCCAAAACAGGTGCCAAAAAAACAAGATCAATAGAAGGCTGGCTCGCAACTATGTCCGCCATCTTGGTCAACTCGCTCTTAACTCTTCTACTTTTCGTCTGCGACGAGAGGTGTGACAGAAATCCAGACAAGCAACTTCTGTGAGCACCAAAATAATCCATAAGCTCACACGACTGATCCGGATAGCCCCTAACTTGCTCCAATACACGCCTGTTCTCCTCCAATACTTCCCGTAGATCCGACTCATCTCTATCCCAAGAAACACTCTCTTCGGACATCCATAATCCAAAATCCAAAATCGAGATCCGTTCAAGAGCTTGTATATATCTATCTTTTCTTGCAGTAACTCTGCTTATATTCTTTTCTAAAAAATAACTCCTTGCAACAACATAAAGGTGAGTCAAGGCTACTACATCTTCCGAAGTCTCCGGATAATGATCCAGTCTGTCACGAAGATACTCATGAAACTCTATAGCCCTTTGATAACGCGAGTACAATCCTCGAAAAAAACGATACTCACCTTTGGCTTTTGGATCCCGATCCCCAATTGGCTCCAATGCTTGCTCAACATCTTCAAGCTTTGATTTCAAATCGGCAATTCTTTGCGGATGCGATCGTCGAATCCCGCTGAACCTTGTCCAAGCAGCATTTGCCCTCCGAATATCCTTAAGCATCCCCGAAATACCACCATCAAAACCCCTCCCCTCACGAGCCCGCCCAGAAGTTAAAACATATTCGGCTGCAGCCAGATCCTGGGCAGAAGGCACAACAATCTCCCCAAACGTAACCCCATGAGTCCACAAATGAAGCGAGCCTGCTTTCAAAGCCTGCTCAACATTCTCCGGTTCAAAACAAAATCGCGTACCATGCAACATGGATTCCAAAGGTAAGCCATAAAAAAACGAACGCAATTTTCTCCAGTATTGTGGAGACCCTTTATCAAAGGATTTAAAGGTAGCAGCGCGAACCCAGTTTGAGGTATTCCTAAGAATTTGGTTCAGATATCCATCAATAACTTCTCCCACATCCGAATGCACATTCATCAATTCCCGGGATGCCCCATATAACTCATGAATTGTAGAGGAAAACGTCTGAAGGATGCGAGATAATAAAACTTCCCTACCAACCCCCGGATCGTTAAACAAATCCTCAGAAATACCAACCAAATCATCCAAGGCCTTATTGGTAATATATAAAGGTGTATACTCTGCCTCCGAATCACCCATCTTCAACATAGCTGCCGCAATAAAACCACGCAAGGCCATCGCCTGTCTCTGTGGTGTGGATACAAGAGACTGATACCGCTCAAATTCTCGATCTGTTGGCAAAAGCCCCATTTGATTCGCTAAAACAATCTCCGCCAACAGTCGAACAGTTTGCGTACGTTGCTGAAATAAACGGACAATCTCGGTAACAGCCGAAAGATCACCTGCTCGCCAATGGTCATAAAGAATATCACTCGCCTCTCTAACCAACGATCTGTCAATAGCCAAATCATCACTCAATACCGAAACCACATCACCACTCCAAACACTCGTTTTCCTCAACTCACACAGTACCAATCTACCCTGCTGAATCAATGTCCTCCTTTGTTCCAAGCCCTCATTCACCGCTCGAGCAGCAAAACCCTTAAGTCCTTTGTCGGGAATCCCGCCAAGCCTCTGAGCACCATCAACAAACGCACCAGTAACAATTCTGGCCACTACACCAAAACCTTCATCATCCAAACTAACACTTTCCTCTCGAGCATAGACAAGTATTTTGCTAAACAATACGGCCTCTATATCACGCCGCTGAACATCAGAAAACAAGTCCTGTTCAGAAATGATAAGAGGAAACTGCTCTCCACCGGAACTACTCATGGATACAACCCACCTTCATGAAAACCGATATCATCATGATCTAAGCATTCCCATACTGCCAATTATTTTTCAAAAAAATAGCACCTGCATCCCCACCGCACTCCTTCAAAGTATTAATTAAATCTTCTGAACTATCCCGACACAAAAGGGCAGCCATAACTTCATCTGCAAACCCACGATCATCAATATCCTCATCTCTCTCCAGAGCAACACCCAACAAAACCGTTAACAATTCTGAATACGAAGATTTTTTCCATTCTGGAATATCGCCCCGATCAGCCCGAAAAATCTGAAAAGCAACATTTCTAATATAGGCTGCCATCCGCTTAGCAGAACAAACATGAATGTCTATCCTTTCAAGGTAGCGCTCCATTGCTGAAACGGATATGGCCGCACACAATCTCTTTGCCCTCTCAGCCTCTTCATCTTCTTCAGAAAACATCATTCCACTTATTACCTCTCTCACCAGTCGACACGCTCTCTCTCCTTGAGTATTTTTAGTTTGATCAACCTCCAATACTTTCAACAATCTCATATCAAACTGTTTTGGCGTAATCTCTCCATTATCAAGAGAGTCCAATAAAGTATTTAGTGTTTCACCGACAATAATCTGTTGCTGCTCTTCAGTGCTGCAGGATCTTACCAAGAAGAACAGTCCAGGAAGCGACTTAACTGGGTGGTTGACAAACTCCGCAATCACCAGAGACCTCTCCTCCCAAAGATCCAAGCCAGGGGGATCTTGAGGCAACATTAATGAGTGATTTCCTTCACGCTCTACTTCTACATTCCCCATAGAAAAGGTTCACAATTATAATACATACCACCACCACTTATCTACCTCCATTTTTACCCACCTCATCCAAGACACCGGATGGCTCAATCTACTCCTTCCGCGCCATCTCTCCTCCACACATCTTTATCATATGCTTTAATCAATCGAAGCTTAAAATCATCCACAATTCACCTATTGTGAAACACCGGACCCCAAGCTCCACGAACCTTTCTTGACTCCTCCGACAATTCCCATAAAAACTCCAAGTCCGACTCTTTGTGCATGTCCGCAATGCTTTCAAACCTCCTTCCACTCAAAGTCCCCTGAAAAACAAAAGGCGGGATAAGAAAATTTATCACCGCATCAAGTATCTGATCAGGAATCGTCAATAACCTAAGATCCAATTTTGCAAAACCACCAACCCCCTCAGGTGCAAAGGGCATGCCGTTCCTCATCAATCTACCAGTATGCTCTTTGGTTATTCCAGAAGCCTCACCATTATAAGCAATGTAATAGTCCTTCCCGTCAAAAAAAGGAAACCTTCCTCCAATAGACTCTATCCCAACCATATGACTGGGCTTTACCAGCATTGAAGCTCCAAGAAGATAGGCCAAAGACCAAAAATAAGATACGCTGCTGTCCACAAATATTGGTGCATCAACCTTTCCTCTCATTCTCCACAAATCTCTCAACACGGAAACCGCCACCCCACTTACAATTGAAGTGGTGCACCTTAGCCCGCCCGCAATGCCTTGTCCAATTGCATCAGCTCCAGCTTCAACAAGCTCCTGCGCAGCTTCCACACTATTTGCTTGACCCGCAAAAATCTCAAGAACATCACCAAACTCCTTTCTTAAAACCTTAACTGTTTCAACCGTCTCCTTTGACACCTGGGGATTATAGACCCGTACCGCAATACCATTTAACTTGGCGCCAGTTATAAGGGGCATAACCAGTTTTACTCTTTGAACAGCATCTCTCGTGTTAACACCAACAGTTATCCCTATCTGAGAAAGCCAAAAATCAAGCAGAACCTTTCTGTATGGATGTTTGTCCCACAGTTTATCTTCAATTGCCCTGTGCAAGATTTCAACCGCCGCAGAAGTTATCTTTGCCTGAACTTTGGGACTCGAACAAAGCCCTTCTCTATACACGGTTGCAAGAACACCGCACATTGCTATTGTTGCAATCATCTCCGGATTACCGGTTATCATGGACCCGCTCGCAATCGGCAGTCTAACACCCCCTTTTTCTTTCAAAGACGTTGCGATAAAAGGACCTTGAGAAAGAAGTTTTCTCCTGTGCAATCTGTCACTTGATAATTCAGGCTGCACGGCTGCAACATCCGAAAACGAAATAAGCCTGTGTTCCGTCTCCGCTCGATCAAGAACTCTCGAATGTCCAAGTGAAGGTTTTCGAAACCCAAGTTTATAAGAACTCATTAAAGCCTTTATTCTCTCAGGGTGATTTAAAATAAAAAGCGCATATAACTTTCTAATCTCTGCATTTTTGATTATTGGGTCAGGAAGCCTTGTTATCTTCAGTCCCTCATAAAATCTTTCTGGGGCAGAAAAACCGGGAAGAGACTTTATTCCAAATACCGCCTCCTCCCAACTAATGTCATCTCCACCACTCAGCTTCCTGTACAGCTCCCTCTGAAGTTTAAACCTAGACCTGTCTGTAGAAAGATTTTTAGGAGGCTCAAGAAGCTCCTCAAAGCCTAATCTTGTCACCTCTTCAACCACTTCCGGGTTTTTATCCCCAATCCTAGAAAGAGAAAAGAAACGACTAAGATGATCCATAACACGTAATGATATGAATCATTACAACTAACTATACTAACTTAAGATATTGTGTGTCAACCAATAAAGCCCCTACACAACAAACACCCCCTGGAGCTAACCAGAGAGTGTTTATTGCCCACATAGAGGTAGGTCTTACATTGGCCCCAGTCCAAAGTGAAAGCCGTGTTTACCCATACCCATATCCGCCCTCATCTCTTCCCTCTTCTCAAGAATCGCTTTTTTCTGATCCTCAGTTATTCTTCCATCATCAACCGCTCTGTCCAGTCTATCTTCAAAGCGACTCTCCATCTCAGCCCAATGTTCAGCGCGAAACTCATCAACCACTTCAAGGACTTCATCTTCACGCAGGTTGAACCGTTCAACCAATCTTTGAACCAAAGGAGAAAATTGGCTACTATCGCTCGCGCTCACAGATCCGCTGCTCACTATCCCAACCAGTAGTAAGCTTAAGACCAAAAGGCTGGGAATAAATACTTTTTTACTCATATTCTTCTCACCCCCTTTCTCCTTATCATGCTTCAAATCTAATAAAACAATCTGAAAAAAAGCTGAAAAATTATGAAGAAATCGGAAGCTTCACTGTAAAAGTTGTTCCCTTGCCAAGCTTGCTTTTTACACTTATCTTACCGCTATGCAACTCAACTATGTTTTTTGCTATAGAAAGTCCCAATCCAAAACCACGCGCCTTTATCTTGCTTCTCGACTTTTCAACTCTATAAAACCTGTCAAAAACACGGGGTATGGCTTTCCTCTCCATACCAATTCCTGTATCACGAACCTTCAAATAAACACACTTGCCCTTTCTATACGCCTCAACAAAAACCTTTCCTCCCTTATCTGTATATTTAATCGAGTTATCAAGTAAAACCATCACCATTTTATTAAGGCTCGCCGCATCCCCCTTGATCACCAAACCCTCATCAACACTTTTTCTAACAATTATCTTTTTACTGCTCGAAACCAAAGATATTCTCCTGATAGATTTTTCGACTATCTTTCCAAAGTTTATTTTTTCTAATTTCAAGCCTCCGCTCCCACTTTCAAATTTTGAAAGATCCAAAAGGTCAGAAATCAATCTATTCATATCTTCAATTTCCTCCAAAGATTGATCCATCAATTTTCTTGCATCTTTCAACTTAAATCCCTTGTCTCTTCTGGCAATCTCAACCATAGCCATCAGAGAAGTAAGAGGTGTTCTAAGTTCATGGCTTGCATCAGCAACAAACCTCCTCTGCTCCTCATGTGCCTTTTCCAGAGGTTCAAGCGCCTTGCCCGCAAGAAAATACCCACTTCCTACAGAAAACACAAATATCGTCCCATTCAAACCCAATAGTCCTAAAAGTACTCTCCTTTTAGCAATTAAAAGTTCATCGTTATAAAAATCCCGCCCTATATTTCTAAGTTCGGGGTGCATCCTTTGAAGCCTAGCGGGCATTCTGTGCACACTCCTCTCAATCTCCCAAATAACCGCTTTATATATAACAACACTAAAAAACACACTCACAAGCATAATAACCAGCAAATACCAACCCATGAGTTTCATTCGCGCGTTTTTAAACATCATTTTTCTCAAGAACTCATTTTATATCCAAACCCCCTTACTGTAATTATCGTCTTTTTTCCCACTTTTCTCCTCAAATTCCTTACAAAAGCCTCAACTGTATTGGGCAATATATTAGAATCAAAATCCCAAACACCTCTTATAATTTGACCCCTCGTGACAACCCTTCCCTTGTTTCTCATCAAATATTCCAAAAGGGCAAACTCTTTTCTCGACAACTTAATCTTCCTGCCACCCTTTTTAACCTCCATTTTTACTGTATCAAGCACAAGCTCCCCAACCGTCAGCACCGTCCCCACACTTTCTTTCGGCCTTCTGGAAAGAGCGCGTACACGGGCCAAAAGCTCCTCAAAAGAAAACGGCTTTGACAAATAATCATCAGCACCCAAATTAAGTCCCTCAACCCTATCTTCAATTTCTCCCCTCGCAGTAAGCATAATAATTGGTGTCTGCACATTCTCTGTTCGAAGTGTTTTGCAAATTTCCATCCCATCCATAGAAGGAAGCATCAAATCCAGTACAATCACATCATAATCTTCACTCAAAGCAAGATCATACCCTTCCGCACCATCATATGCCACATCCACAACAAACCCTTCTGCACAAAATCCCTTTTTCAAAGAATCAGCAATTTTCTTTTCATCCTCAATAACCAACAAATGCATCTCTCTAGTATTATATTTCACTTCCTGAAAAAAAGCTGAAAGAATATTTTTACCTGGTAAATGTATACAAAAGAAGCTCCAAAAAACTGACCAAATATATCCACATAACCCCTCGTCGCAAGAGCCCCACTACAACACACAACAAAGCCAGAAGAGGAGTCAAATACCAAGGCATAAGGACAGTAAAATACATAAGCAAAGCCGCAAAATAAACCGCGATCAACAATTTCAAAAGCAAGATACTTGTAAACTTCCTTGCAAAAATCGCAAACCTTAACAACAAATACAAATAAATCACCCAAAAAAGGCCTCGGGAAAGAAAAACCGGCAAAACATACATTAATGGTGACGGTCTTGGAGTTACATGCCTATAAACTTCACTCAAATACGAAAAGATTCTTAATCCTTCCCAATACGGAGCATAAGCCAGAATCAATATCATCAAAGAAACAACCAGTCCAACAATAATAAACAACAGCTTCGCACGATAACCGACAAGTTTCTTTAAAATATAAATACCGATAAACGGAGCAAAAATCGCTACAGTTGGTTTAGTCAAAACCGACAGTTCAAAAAGCACCAACCCCAAAAGGTAATCCCCCACACCTCTCCCTCTTACAATAAAATATAAAGAGAAAAGAAGAAAAAAAATCATAATAATACCCATATGAGAATTCAACAAAAATTCAAATATAAGCACGGGGTTAAGTCCAAAAAGGATCAAAGCTTTTTTACTCTTTGTTGTTTTGTAAACTACATACGAGGAAAAAGTAAACAAGAAAGCAAAAAGAATCTTGTATAAAAGCACGCTAAACAGCAAACTGTCACCAGCCACAGTAGCAATCCCAAAAGATATAAAGGAAAAAACAGGTCCATAAAGCGAGGTCTTTGAAACCCAGATATTTTTTAACTCATCATAAAACGCATCTTGCGGATAATTCGAATAGGAAGTCAAATACGGATTAGCGTTATATAAAGCCTGCACTCTTCCTCTATAAATATATGTATACAAATCATCAGAAGCTATATTCCATACAAAAAGAAGCGCAAAACTCAATAACCCAATCAACAAAAGTGCTCTACCCCAAAACACACCCCGAAACATAAAAACCTTCACATAAGCCATATAAACCAGCATCAGAAAAATCAAAAGGGGCATTACCGCAATAAAAGAAAACTGATCACCAAGAAAGTCCTTTCCAATAAAAAACCAGCTTATTGGGTAAAAAACAAGCCACGACAAAAGAAAAACCACACCAAAACCGAAGTCTTTCAGCTTAAGCACTTTGACCAATTATACAAGATCAAAAAACCTGTATAATAAAAAACCAATGAAAAACTTAAAATTCATAGCTCTCACTCATACGGAAACAAAATACAATGCCGCACGCATCTTTTGCGGGACCACCGAATCGGTTCTTTCGGATAAAGGGCACGCGCAAGCCGCAAATCTTGCAAAACAATTAAAAGACGTAAAAATTGATGTTGCATATATCTCTCCTTTAAAACGAACACGGCAAACCTTAAATTACATTCTAAAATATCACCCCAACATTGAGGTTCACGTTGATCCAAGAATTATCGAACGTGACTACGGAAAACTTACAACTATGAATAAAGATAAATATTTCCGCGACCATCCGCGTCTCGCACCAATCTATCACAGAAGTTATTCAGTCCCACCCCCGGGAGGAGAATCAATGAAACAGGTTGAAAAACGCGTTCTCTCTTTTGTAAAAGATGTAATAAAAAGAATGAAAAGAGAAAAAATAAACATTCTTGTCATCTGTCACAGCAATTCATTAAGACCAATAATTAAGTACTTTGAAAACTTAACATCCAAACAAATGATGCAACTTGAAAATCTTCGCTACAAAATCTACGAATACAAAATACCCTCTGACTAAACGCTTATCACAAATCAAAAATTGCCTGGTATAATTTCTTTCATATGGCGCGCGCAAAGTACAAAGAATACTTCGAACTAATGATAAAAAATAATTCCGAAGCGTTCGATAGTTTCAAAAAAATCCACGACGCATATGCCCTAAATCCAGACGCACTACAAGAAAAGCTAAATCAGGAAGGCACCAAAATCCAACGAATAGTCTTTGAATGGCAAGACAAACTCTGCAACCGCTCAGAAGGCACGGGATATGCAAGTTTTACGGGAAATCTTGCAGAAAAATTCATAGGAGAAGTACAAAAAAAGTTCCCTCATTTCAACTCCATCGGCATAACCACCTTCAAGATCCCCCAAATCAAGCCTTAAGTGATTTCACTTTAAAACACTACATTGAAATCCAAACCCGGGGGCCTAAGATCATCTTCTCTTATATTCATATTCCCAAAGTTTTCATTTATCTTCTCAAGTCTTTCTTCTATGTTTCTGATTTCGGGGTCATCCGCATAAACTGAAGTGCTCTGAGTTTCCCCCGCTTCAGGCACAAAAGAAGGAGTAAGTTCCACGCCACCACCGCTGTTATCCCTCATTACTCTTCTAATAAAAGGTGCCGCAACCCCCAAAACAACAAGAAATATCAATAAAACCCCAAATACAATAATATTTTTCTTTCGAAAGTTAATTCTGGGCAGTTTAAGCCTCCTCTTCACAACAACCTGTTCTGTTAACTTTTCATTCATATCCACTACTTTTTTGTTTTAATCTTTCGGACAATTTCATTCATAAAACTCACAGATTCTCTCAAAAACTGATAGCTCTCCTGCACTTTAGTTAAAACACTGTTGTATATCACCACCTTGTCATCTTTTCTGCCAAAAGCATTTTTATCCAGCGCCTGCAAACCAAACACCAACGTCCTCGCTTCAATTTCCTTATCCAAACTTCTCGTAATTTTATTCTCAGTTTCCAAAACCCACCTGTCAATTATCGCCAGATCATAATCCCCGTCAGCTCTCACATCCATCAGTTTCATTTTTACACTAGACATAGCATCATTAACCTCCATCCTCATTGCTCCGACCTTGCCCAAAGCCAAAAAAGACAAAACCTCATAAGACAAAGGTTCCGTAACCGCCTCAAAATGATCAGCCGCTTCATTTGAATCAATCACCAAATCTTCAATAGTCCCGGCGCTCGTCACTCGCCCTTTATGATTTTCAAACCAAGCCTTCTCACTATCAATACGCAAGTTCAAACCCTCCTCGTCTCTTTCATCTATCCCAATCGCCTCACCAAGCCTCATGCGAAGGGCAACCAAATACGCTACAACTGCCTCATCTCTCTCTTTAAGCATGTTCATTGTCGCATTTTGAGCTTTAGTTTGCGAAGCCAAAGTCCGAGCCTGCAAATATTGGCTTCTCGCAAGAAGATACTCGGAATGCACATTTTTATACTCTCCCAAAGCCTCCACATAATCCCCATATGCCCGGGCATAATTAAACTCCTCGCTTGCACTCACCCCCAACACAAAAACAAAAAGGGGCAACAAAACACACAAAACCAAAATATTTCTTCTCATGTTAATTAATAACTAATCTTAATTTTCCCACCACTGTAACTTACCTCAAATCCATTCAAACTCCTTATCTGCACTTTATACAAATTTCTCCCGCGCCACAAGGCCATTCCACCACTTGTTGCCTGCACATAGTCCGCGTTATTTGTAGTTGTTATTTCACTTCCCGCAACCGTAATGTTATTCGTGGCATCATAAATCCTGGCATATGCTTGCCCATTCCCATGAGCAACCTTCAAGCTTGCCGACCATATCACCATCGCATCCTCACCATAGTCATCAGCCAAATCCACATATACCCCGCTACCGGGCACATCCACCCAATCCATTGAACTGGTTGCAAAAGCATCACCCATTGCAATATATGAAGTCTGTTTAACAGCATCCGTTGTTGTTACTACCTGTGTTGTACCAACACAATTACACTCCTTCTCCTCAATCTTCCCGGTAACTCCCGTAATCTCGCTGTCAACATATTTCCGAAGCTCAGAAATTTCCTTACTATAATCAACAACCTCTCTTACTACTCTTTCCGGAACTCTCCTTTCCGAGATACTAAACACCCTACTTCTCAAATCAAAAACCAAAAGACCCAACAAGAAAACAATCAAAACCAAAACAATCTGGAAGGCTAAAAGAAGCCTGTACATATCACCTAAGTAAACCAGTAGAAGTCCTATCTAGTCAACTTTCTTCAAAGATTTACGCGCAATTTCAGTTCTACCGCCCACATCCCGCACCTCATATCCCATCTTCTCCAGTTTTTTCCTGACTTCATCTGCCTTTGCCCATTCACCCTTCTCCCTCAATTTACTCCTTCTTTCAGCTAACTTTCGTGCATCAATGGGTATTTCAATTTCCACTCCACCAACTTCCCCCAGCCTAAGCCCCAAAACCTCATCAAAAAGTATCAGCAAATCATATTTGTCACCTGGCGGCAGATTACTCTTGGCCACTTCCCAAGTCACAGCCAAAGCCTGAGGAACATTTAAATCATTCTCCAAAGCCGCTATAAATTTGCTTTTATATTTCTCATACTTCTCAATTTTCTCTTTGCCACCGATTTCCCCACCGCCTTTTAAACCCGATACTATCTCCCGTAAATTTGAAAGAGCGACTTCGGCTCCACTCAAAGCCTCCCAGCTAAACTTCATCCCTTTTCTGTAATGTGAATTCAAAAACAAATATCTAAGAGCCAAAGGATCAATCCCTTTCTTAACTAAATCCTGTGCTGTTACAAACTCCCCGGTACTTTTGCTCATTTTTTTCCCATCCATCCGGAGCCAATCATTATGAAGCCACCAATTTGCAGTCTGCCCTCCGAATGCACCATAACCCTGAGCTATCTCATTCGTGTGGTGTACGGGAATATGCTCCTTTCCTCCGGTATGAATATCAAAGCGATCCCCTAAATATTGAGTGCTCATCGCCGTACACTCAATGTGCCACCCCGGAAACCCTCTCCCCCACGGACTGTCCCACTGCATAATATGTTTAGGTTGATTAGTAACCCAAAGCATAAAATCCCAAGGATTTTTTTTCTCAGGATCAATCTTTACCCTGGAACCCGCCATCTGCATATCAAGATCCAAATTCCCAAAATCAGGGTACTCTTTAAATTTTCCGGTATCAAAAACGACACCGGCACTTGTTTTATATGTAAATCCTCTCTCTTCAATCTTCTTAATCAGTTCAATCTGTCTCTCAATATGTTCCGTCGCCTTGGGCATTTCATCAGGCCGAACAACATTCAAAAGATCCAGGCTCTCCAAAAATTGCTTGGTATATTTCTCGGCAACTTCCCAAACAGTAAGTCCCTCACGCTTTGCTCCCTTCTCAAGCTTGTCCTCTCCATAATCCTCATCACTAGTCATATGCCCCACATCCGTAATATTCATCACCCACTTAACGTTTTTTCCTGAAAAACGCAAAAACCTGACCAAAATATCCCATTGGACATATGCATACATATGTCCAATATGCTGATTCCAATAAACCGTCGGGCCGCAGGAGTAAACCCCCACTTGTTTTGAATCAATAGGTTTAAACTCCTCCAAGCTTCTGGTCAGTGTGTTATATAGTTTCAACCCCATTACCTTAAGTTTACCTTAATTTTTAATTCCGCGCCCGGTTTCCAGCCTTTGAGTTTTCTTTTCCGCCACCGCTTTCCTTCCTCTAAAAAATCCCGCTCTCTTCTTCCCCACAGGTAGAGTAAAATCCGGCTTCCGTTGCTCCCCCTCCGGCACCTTCCCCATCTTTTCATCCTGCTCCTGCGCCCATTTCCGGTCCCGCTCATCCCGCGCACCTCTCGCCTTCAAAAGCTCCTCCTCCTGAATCTGCTTAAGCCTCCTCCTCAAAACCTCGAGCTTAGCCTCTGCCTCCGTATCATATCGACCTTTATCATAATTTTCTTCCGAAACTTGCCTTGCTACTCCCACCGCTCCGGGAACCGCGTTCAACTTCGACACCTTCTCCAACGAAGGAGCAACTTGCTTCCTTGCAGACCCAAGCATCTCAAAGCCCTCCTCTCTCACCTGCCGAGCAACAGCTCGGGTCGCCCGCTTACCGCTCTTCTTCATAGCTCCTTCCTGCCCTCCAAAGCTTGAATTAACGTTGTCTCATCCGCAAATTCCAAAGCAGCACCAGTGGGAATTCCCATTCCAAGCCTTGTAATCCTCATGCCTTTTCCATTGGAAGGCAATATCTCTCGCACTTTCTTTGTAATATACATCGCAGTTGCCTCCCCTTCCATCGTCGGATTCGTGGCAATTATTATTTCTTCAATTTTCTCTCCATTTTTATTTTTAATTCTTTTCAGCAAATCCTCAACATAAATCTCATCCGGACCAATATTCTCCAAAGGATTAATTACCCCATGCAAAACATGATACACTCCCCGATATTTACCGGTCTTTTCAAAAGCCAAAATATCCAAAGGCTGTTCCACAACCAAAATCAATGAATGATCCCTGTTATCATCCAAACAAATCAAACAAGGATCAGCCTCACCAACATTCTTGCAAATCCGACAAAACACCGTCTTCTTTTTCAAACTAACCAGCGCCTCAGAAAAACTGTCAAGTTCACTCTGCGGGACATGAAGAAGATAATAGCTCAACCTTTGTGCAGTCTTAGGGCCAATTCCGGGAAGCTTTTCAAAAGATTCAATCGCTCTAAGCAGTGGCTTCGGTACCTTCATTATCCCATCATTCTAGCAAAACATACCAAAACAAGCCAAACTAGTTCGAAGCCTCACTTTCAATAATCTCGACTCTTTCTATCACCACCGGATCAACAGGTTTTGACATCTCTCCGCCCAGACCTTTTACAACCTCCGCACTGGAAATTGCATCAACCACAGAAATCCCCTCAACCACATTCCCAAAAATTACATAATTAGGCGGAAGCGGGTAATCCTGATGCATTATAAAAAACTGGCTCCCATTGGTGTTGGGCCCGCTATTTGCCATAGCAACCACACCCCGCTTATATTCACCCTCAAAAGGCTCGTCATCAAATTTATACCCCGGCCCTCCGGTGCCGTCTCCCCTGGGATCGCCCCCCTGAATCATAAATCCGTTTATAACTCTGTGAAACACCGTCCCGTTATAAAATCCGCTTTTTGACAAATACACAAAATTATTTACCGTAATTGGCGTTTTATTTGCATTAAGCAAAATAGTAATCGGCCCAGCACTGGTCTCAAGCACCGCTCTATATTCCTTGCTCTCATCAATTATAAATTCAGGTTTTTGCATTTTTTCCTTCCCGCTCTCATCTTTTTTCACTTCCAACTCTCCTGCTATCTCAAGTTTTTGGTTTTCCTCACCACCGGTTTCATCTTTCAAAAAAAAGAACATGCCTCCCAAAACAAATAGCAAAACAAAAACAAACACGCCATACAATAATTTGTCCCTCTTCATCTTAAATATAATCACATTCCCCCAAGAAGTGAAGAAAGTCCCCCCTCTTGCATCATTTTCACAGCAGCTTTTTTCTGAACCTTCTTAAAAGCCTTATTCACGGCCTTCACAACATCTTCATATTTTTCCCCATCCTTCTCAATATATAAAATCTTCTGGTCGGCACTCACCTTCACTTTTACACCACCCTCCTCCACCGTTTCCGTAATTTCAGCCATTTGCTTCTGAAGCTTCTTGGCTTCCCCTCTCATCTTTAATAACTGTTTTCCTTTTTGAACCTTGTCAAACATTTTTCTTTTTTTTAATTAACTGCCAAAAATTTCCTCGGCTGCTGAAATTATATCCTCATCTGCTGCCCGCGTCAAAGAATCCACAGACTCCTCTCTCTGTACAACAGAAGGCTCAGTCCTCTCAGTCAAGGCACAACTAATTCTTACAGGAAATCCTAAAATCCCATTCAAAACATCCTCCAAGAACATTCTGTTTCGCTGATCCTCAAGCTTCTCCTTGTGAAACTGATAATAAACCCCGATCTTTAAATTCTTCCCATCAAAACCCATCGGCCTTGCAGCTCTCAAAAGAGCATCGACCGAAACATTCTGGCTACGAACAGTTTCCACAACCTTCCTCCAAATCTCTTTCGTCAAACACGCCTCTCCACCGAAATACGAGGCCTGTGTTAATGCCTTCCCATTTTCATGCACTCCCTCCTCAACTCCCATATCTCCTTTACCACCAAACACGTCTTCCTTACTCCCCTCAGTGGCACCCTCTTTTCTATCCCCACTGTCTCCCTCTTCATCCTCATCATCAACAGATTTCTCACCACCAAATTCCCGGTGCCCCGAGGCACACCATTTAACCGCCAACATTTCCAGAGGAAGTTCAGATACGGGACTCAAAGGGATTTTGGCTCTGGTCTCTATTAAAAGTTCCAAAAGCTCCACTACTTCCTCTCCATTCAATAGTTTTACTCGAAACTTCTCAATCGCTCCATCCACCAAGTTGCGTACATTACCTCCCCCTGCGGCAAAGTCTTCAATTATTCCAAGCGATTTTTCCAAATCCTTCTTCTCCAAAGCCTCCGCAAACTCGTCCACCGCTTCCCCGCCAAACAATAAGAGTGCTTTAGCATCCCTCAAAGTTATTTTCCTCCTGCCAACAATCAAGCTCTCAAGCACCTTTACAGCGTCTCGAAAAGAACCATCCACTCTTTTGGCAATAACCGACAAAACCCCGTCTTCAATTTTCAATTTTTCCCCCCTAACCACTCGCCTCAGCTGTCTTCCTATTTCCTTCTCGCTTGCCTTTGTAAAAACAATATTTGTCAAACGTGAGTGAACCGTTGCGGGAAGTTTCTGTGGATCAGTTGTAGCCAAAATAAAAATTACATGCTCGGGCGGCTCTTCCAAAGTCTTTAAAAAAGCATTTGCCGCCTCAGTCGTCAACATGTGAACTTCATCAATAATATAAACCTTTTTGCGTGCCGAATTTGGTGACAGCGCAATATTTTCTCGAAGCGCTCTGATATCATCAATGCCGCGATTGCTCGCAGCATCCATTTCAATTACATCCAAGCTCTGTCCACGAGAAATTGCTATACACTGCCCACATTTATTACAAGGTTCTCCACTCTTCCGAGGCTTCTCACAATTTACCACCTTAGCCAAAATTCTCGCCGCACTCGTCTTTCCGGTGCCCTTCGGTCCGGAAAACAAAAATGCATGAGGAAACCTCCCTGAAGCGACAAGTCTAGTCAACTGCTCCCGCACTCTTTCTAAATCCAACTCACTAATAGTCTGCGGTCTATACTTAAGATAAAGTGTCATCCTCACAAACAACTTAGCAAATCACCCTGACATTGGAAACTACCAATTTAACTTTCCTAGTCGTGGTGAATCCCCAAAAGATGAAGTGCACCATGCTCGGCAAGCTCCACCGCAACTTCATCAATTAATCTATTCCTCTCTTTTGCCTCCGACAACACCCAATCCCAGTTAATAACTATCTCCCCAATATGTATTTTTCCATCCGGAGGAAAAGAAAAAGGACCCTCAATCTCAGAAGTAACAAACGAAAGTACCGGATGGCCCCTAACTACCTCTCTCTCTTCACCAATATATTCCCTCGAAAGCTTCCGCATCTCATCCGCCCTTACAAAAGTCACGGAAGCCAAAGCATCGGAAATGATTCCGTTTTTTTTGAAAATCTCAGAAACTGCATTCTTGATTTTCCCGGCACTCACAGGACAATCAACCTTTTTTACCACTTCGACCTTAATCATTTTTCAAACAAACCTTTCTGAAGTCTGTTTCTTACTATTACAGAAACTCTATCTCCACTGGCCCGCCCTTCAATTTTCTGCATAACTCTCCCCATTACTTTTCCCGTATCAGCCACACCACTCGCACCAATTTCAACAATCACCTCCTGAACAATTCTCTCGATCTTGCTGTCCTCCATCTCTTCCGGCAGAAACTCACTCAAAACACTAAGCTCCTTCTTTTCCTTCTCTGCCCTATCATGAGCACCAACCTTCTTGTAAGCCTCTATTGCATCTTTTCTTTTTTTAGCTTCCTTCCTGACAACGGCAACCTCCTCCTGAGAAGACAAATTATGCTGTTTAGCAATACGCT
Organism: uncultured Gammaproteobacteria bacterium; assembly: GCA_964422865.1. Classification (GTDB taxonomy): domain Bacteria; phylum Patescibacteriota; class Microgenomatia; order UBA8517; family UBA8517; genus CAYRCU01. The sequence continues at coordinate 2,707 of CAYRCU010000004.1, read as the reverse complement.
CATAATTAAGAGCGGAACTGAGCATACGAAGAGTGGAAAGGCGAATCTCATCTCCGGCTCTAAGGGCAGAAATAATTTGTTTCTGAATATCCTTTGATATCATACACTGCCTTTCATTTTGCCACCGAGTAGATGCATATGCACATGAGGAACAAGTTGGTTCTCACCTCCATTAATAACAAGTTTGTATTTTCCGGAAATTTTCAATTCCCCGACAAGTTCTCTGGCAAGGCCAAGCATTTCAGCAAAATTCTCTTCATCAAGATCAACAAATGTTGGAATATGTTTTTTAGGAACAATCAAAACATGTACCTCTGCACTCGGATTAATATCTTTAAACACTATCAATCGATCGGTTCGCTTAATAATTTCAGAGGGAATCTCACCCTTTACAATTTGACAAAAAACACAGTCTTTCATTTCCAGCTTGAGTATAATAAGTTAAAAAGAAACAGGCAAGAGGTTAAAGAAGACCAATAACCGCCTTTGCAATACCACCAACAACTAATATGCTTGAGCAAAATACCAAAGCTCACTAGTTTCCTTGCCTGTCACAAAACACTTCCCCTTCCCCTCAGAGTCAAGAAGTCGAACTCTCGGAGTCGCCTTCGTCTCTTCCTTAATCCTTGCTTCAACTTTACCATCCTCTTTCCACCAAACTTTTACAAAACCGCGCTTTTTAACCATAACGTCTCTAAACTCCTCATAATTTTTCACCTCATGCGTATTTTCTTCCAAAAACCTTTTAGCCCGATCAAACATATCTTTCTGAATTTCATCCAACATCTGTCCGACCACGTCCCCAACCTCCGCAAGCCCCGCACCCACCTTCTCACCATTATCTCTTCTGACAAGCGTCACGCTTTCTGCACTCTTCTCCTTGTCCCCAATCTCCATTCTTAAAGGGACCCCCTTCACTTCCCAATCATTGATCTTCCTCCCCATGCTCTGCCCCTCCCGCACATCAACTCTAACCCTCACACCAACCTTGCCAAGAACACCTTCCACCTGCCGAGCATAAGCAACCAAGGGTTTTTCAACCCTCACAGGAACAATAACAACCTGAACAGGAGCAAGTTTTGGAGGAATTAAAACACCATGATCATCCCCGTGCACCAAAAACAAACCTCCCAAACTCCTCGTTGAAAGCCCCCAGGAAGTCTGCCAAACAAACTTATTTTTGCTGTTTTTATCTTGAAAACTTATATCAAAGGCTTTCGAAAAATTCTGTCCCAAATTATGACTGGTTGCAGCTTGCAGCGCCTTGCCATCCGGCATCAAAGCCTCAACCGAAAACGTAGCTTCCGCCCCGGCAAATCTCTCTGCAACACTCTTTTCACCAACCATAACAGGCATGGCAAAATACTCCTCATAAATTTTTCTATACCACGCCAAAGCTGTTTCCTGCATTTCCACAGCCTCCTTTTTTGTAGCATGAGCCGTATGCCCCTCCTGCCACAAAAATTCGGTTGTTCTCAAAAACAAATAAGTCCTCAGCTCCCAGCGCACAATATTGTTCCACTGATTAATCATCATGGGTAAATCCCTATGAGAACTAATCCATTTTGAGTACATGTGGTACATAACAGTCTCACTAGTGGGGCGTACCACCAAAGGCTCCGAAAGCTTCTTTCCTCCCCCGTGCGTTACCACTGCAAGCTCCGGAGAAAAACCCGCCACATGCTTCTCCTCTTTTTCCAAAAGACTCATAGGAATTAAAAGAGGAAAATACGCATTCTCAACACCATATTCTTTAATCCAACTGTCAAAAATCTCCCTAACCCTCTCCCAAATAGCATATCCATAAGGCCTAATAACCATTGTCCCCTTACAAGGTCCATAATCAGCAAGTTCCGCCTTTAAGATCACATCTCTATACCAATCACTGAGATTCTCACTACGCTTTTTTAGCTCCTTTTTCTCATAGCCCTCTCTCATAATTCCAAAGTATATCAAAAACTTGTCCCCAACCCCTATTGTTGAAGTAAGCCTTTCACAAACCCACTCAAACTTCCTGCTTCAATTATTCTTGAAATTTCATTTCCGGTCAAAAGAAACATCAGTCCCAAAAGAACTGCTATTCCTCCCATTTGAATATATTGCTCTGCCTTTGGCACAAGGCGTTTTCCAAACACTCCCTCCACTCCAATAAGAAAAATCCTATATCCGTCCAAAGGTGCAAAAGGTATCAAATTCAAAACTGCCAGATTTACGCTAATCAAAGCCAAAAAATCCAAAAGCGGCAAAATCCCCATCTTTGCAGCCTCTGCCACAAGCGCCGTTACCCCAAGAGGGCCAACAACACCGGCGGGAACCTTCCCGCCCAAAAGCGTCAAAAATAAGTGTCTAAATCCCGCAACGATCTGTCCCGCAAGAGCAAGGGTATTCAAAAACCCAAGATAAAGATAGACAAACGGCCTCTGCCACAAAGGAGGTTGATATGTTTCCCGCGGCGCATATGTAACACCCAAAAGCCCCTCCCCACTTGGTGCCTCACTTCTAACAATAATATCCATATCCCTCACCACACCGTCCCTCTTGATCTGAAGGGTAACTTTTTGCCCTCTATTTTCAAAAACCACTTCACCGAACTTTCCGGTAAAAACCATGTCCTTGCCGTCAAAAGCAATTATTTCATCTCCCTCCAATATACCCGCCGCCTCAGCTGGAGTATCTTCCGTCACTTCAACGACCACAACTCCTTTGG
>CAYRCU010000003.1:0-63669 GCA_964422865.1 uncultured Gammaproteobacteria bacterium | reverse complement strand
ATGTAACTACTTCTTTTAAGCCATATTGTGAAGAATAGGGGTATTCTTTGGCCATATGAACATAGTACATATGAAAGTATCTTGCGATATTCACAGAAAAAACAAAAATTAAAAACATATAAAGAGTTGCCCGAAGGCTTTGTTTTTTAATGTTTTTTTGAATATATGTGATTATTGCAACTGCTCCAAAGGCGGAGATAATGGTAATGGGAATAACCATGTTTTGGGCGCGGAGTGCATGGGGGGACTGAAAAGTAAGAGCCGCAGGAATAGGGGCGAATATCAACCAGAGCAATATTGGAGACCAGTTTTTTGGTTTTTTTGCAATGGCTGCGAGGCCAACAAGAAGAGTTATTATCTCAAAAAGGTACAACTGCCCGGTTTCCGGCACCTTGTTTCTTTGGATCTTGTCACCCGAAAGGAAAAGAAATTCCCCATGAAAATGCTCCGCCCAGTTTTCAAGAAAAGCGAAGGTATAGTTTGAAACTTTATTGTGAAAAAGTTTGGGCACTATCCCTTGAAAATTTTTGTATGTTCCCCTTTGTTCATTTATGCGATTAACCGTGCCGGGATCGGCAAAAAGCCCGACGCCTGCCGCACGGGAAATTCCTGCCGCCCCGAGTAAATCTCCCGCTAAAGGAAGCAAGATGATAAAGCCCACCAAACCTGCAACGACGACGTATCTTGTGGATTTGATTAAAGCTTTTCGGTAGATAACAAAAAGGCTTGCGCCCAAGAGAGGAACTACAACACGAGCCGCGTGATAGGTGTACAAAGAAAACACAAAGAAAACGGCGGAAAGTAAGTAGTATCTTCTTGGAGATTTTTGAGCTTTGAGAAAAGCCCAGAGACCTGTTGTCATAAAAAAGGTTGCTGCACTCACCTCCCAGGCACCCCGAGAAAAGTGAATGTGCCATGGGGAAATTGCCAAAAACAGAGCTGCTGTCAGTCCCAGTTTTTTTGTAAAAAGCTCTGTTGTTAAAAGATAGATTGCAAAAATTGTAAGTGTGCTTAAAATAATGCCGGGGAGACGGACAGAGTAAACACTTAGGCCAAACAATTTAACAAACGGCAATACCAGATAAAAATATCCGCCGGGCTTGTAATCGTTAAAGGACTGAAAATGAATTGGCAAGAAGTTTCCGTGTTCATCACGACCGGTTTTTAGCAGTGAATAGGCGTTGTAAGCTATTGATGCTTCGTCTGCATTTAAAGCCGGAAGTGAATTTATTTTATAAACACGAAGTGTAAAACCAAGAACAATTATTGCGATAAGTAAGATTTTATTTTTCATTTCGTACTATAGATTCTAAAGGCAGTGATTATGCCGTTTAAATATTTCACTTCTTCTGCATCAACATCTTGTGGAATTTTTGTCGGTGGGCCGATAATTAGGGTGTTTGATTTTTCCTTGTCGTTACTCCAGTTTATCTCAGTGAAGTGGATGTTATCTAATTTTTCTACAACTCCGACATCCGCTGAATTTTGAATCAGGCGTGAGTTTTTTTGATATCTGCGCGGATCGTATTTTTGAAAAAACAGAAAAAAGATATATGGTTGATCAAAGGACTGTTGAAAGATAATTTGGTTGTAGGTGCTTTGATTTTGCGCAATTTTCCGGACAACTTGTTTGTGTCCATAATACCAATACTGTGATCTAAGATGCGGAAGCTGCATAAAATATGATTCGGCAAAATATATAAAACTAATAACACCAATAGGAAGCAATAGTTTGCTGTATAGTTTTTTTGAGTTTACTACTTTATAGACTCCCAGGGAAACCAGGATAACCAGAGGAACCACCATGTTTAAGGATCTTATTGCGTGCACTTGGTCGCGAGACAGAGCTGACGGCAGAGGGGAAAAAACAAGCCAAAGTAAGACGAAGGCAACAGGCTTTGATATTTTCTCCCTAAAAACTGAAGCTAAACCCAGAATTAAAAAGATTACATCGGTGTAGAGCATAACGCCTTGGTAAGGAGAAGAGTGACGAAGATTTGAGTAGTCGCCTTCAAAAAACAAGAATCTCCCCGAAAAATGATTAAACCAGCGACCAAGAATTCCTCGTATAAAGTTGAGGGGTTCCGAATGATATAAATAATAAGTAAGTGTTCCGACCTTTTCGTTTCCTTCTTTCAAAAAAGTTTCCAGGTATTCTTTAGATCTGGGGTAGAAGAATATGTTAAAAACTTCTAAGCGTCCAGTTTTTTCCTGAAAGAAGGCCATAATGGCCGAAGATGAGATAACTAAACCAATTGCCAGAGATGTAAAAAAAATTGATCGATTAAGTTTTGCAAGTTCTTTCAAATGTAATAAAAACAAGATAACCAACACAATGAGTGATGACATTTTTGCCCCTTGATATGCAATTAGTGTTAGCGCAAAAAAAATTGCTGAAAAGATGAGATGTTTTTCTTGTTTTAAAGATTTTAAAAAGAAATATATTCCGGCAAGTGTTAAGGTGAGGGCCAGGTTTGCCTCCCAAGCTCCTCTTGAGAAATATATATGCCAAGGGGAAAATGCAAGTACGATTGCAGAGATTGTCCCTAATTTTTTATTTGCAAAAAGTTCGTTGACTACTAAATACAATAAATAAATTGCGGATAATCCTGCCAGCATTGAAGGAAAACGGACGGCAAATTCATTAAGACCAAAAACAGCAACCGATGGAATAGTTGCGTAAATATAGAGGCCCGGTTTATGATCGCCGAAGGATTTAAAAATTAATGGGAACAGGGTTCCGTATTCATCTCGTCCGGTTTTTAAGATTGAATACGCGTTGTAACCAATAGATGCTTCATCTGGAGTTAAGTGCGGAGGTATACTACTAAGTTTATAAATACGCAATATTGCTGCTATTGCAAAAATTATAGATAGGATAAGTAGTTTTACTGCCTTATTGTTAATTTTCATATATTTCAAAAGCTGTTTTTTTATCGAGAAATTCAATTGAATCTGTTAGTTCCCAGGAATTTGGATGATTGTTGGGCGTTGAAATAAGGAGACATTTGAGTTTATGACAATCTACTTCTCCCCCACTTTCAAGCTTGAGATCTTTTATGTCCCAATCATTTAGAAAGTAGAACTTATCGAAACGATCTACCCAAAACCAGTTTGTTTGCCGAAAACGAATAAGATTGGGGTCATTTTGGAATTTTTCCGGTTGTGCCCATTGAGCAGAACTTGAGGCAGCGTTGTAAAAGAGAATGAACTCGTGCGGCTCACCATATTTTTTTGTTATTAATATTTTGTCGTAATTATCATATTTTTCTTCGATTATTTTGGCCACTTCTTTGTAACCAAACTGCCAAGCTTGAGAGTATTTATGCTTGTAAGAAACAAAGTAAACACTAAGGTAGCTTGTTAAAAATCCAAGAAGAATAAGTATATAAATTGGGATAGGTGAAATTCTTAACCTTGATGGTTTGTGCTTGTTGAGAGAATATTTAAGTCCCAGCGCAGCTAAAATCATGGGGATGGGAAGCGTGGTGATGTTTCTAAGTGTGTGCGGGGCTTGGCGAGTTAGGCTTGAAGGTATTGGAGACAGAAGGATCCAAAGTAAGATTAACTTTGAATTTTTTGTCTTCTTTGTCATTAGAGAGTAAAGCCCGAGGATTATAAGCGGGAGATTGATAAGATATAACAATCCGAAATCGGGAATGTTAAACTGATGGTGACTTCCGCCCTTGAGAAATAAGAAAGACGGGGAAAAGTGAGAGGTATAGTTTTTAATAAAGTTTACAAAAAAGTAAATAGGGCGGTTATAAATAAATCTTGTCAACAATGGGCTAAAGTTGGAGCTTCTTCTGAGACTGATTATTTTTTCAATGGCTCCCTGATCTATAATTGAAACCCAACTAAAACGTGCCTGTCCTGCAGGACTTAATAGTTGAAAAAACATGGGGAGAATAAAAATCATCAGCAATATGACAGATCCACTACTCAAGATTTTTTTGGCTTTCAGCATTTCGAGAAGTTCATCTTTGTAGATAGTGGCAGCGGCAATTATCAAGAGCGGAGTAAAGATGCGATAAGAATTATATGTCCAAACTGTAAGACCCAAAAGAACAATTCCTACCAGTATTCTCCAATTTTTCCGAGTAAGCCCTTCAAGAAATAAGTAGAATCCGGAAATAAAGAGAAAGAGTGCTAAATTTGCTTCAAAGGCACCGCGAGATAAAAAGAGTGACCAGGGTTCAATTGCTACAAGAAAACCGGCAATTAGAGCTGTTTTTTTGCTATTTAGGAGTTTTTCTGCGAGAAAAAAAGTAAAAAGCACACTAAAAGTGCCCGCCAAAACCGAAGGAAAACGGACTGAGAACTCATTGACACCAAAAATTATTGTTGAGGCTGCTGTCACATAAATATACACGGGGAGTTTGTAATCTCCGTATGCTTTAAAGATTGTCGGAAGATGTTCCCCCCATTCGTCTTTGCCGGTTTTTATGATTGAATATGCATTGTAGCCATGACTTACCTCATCCCAATTAAGAGAGGTGGGATTTGACGAAATTTGATAAATTCTTAAAAAAAACGCAAAAAGAACTATCAAAAGTAAGGCTAAGTTTGTTTTCATTTTTGCGCAAAAACTTTAGTTAAGTTTGAGACGATCCAAAAGGCTTCTTTGCTATTTGGATAATAGATTTTCTTCTCCGAAACTGTGTTCTCGGGAAACTCTTCAGGTCGGCCTACAGCAAGAATGCCGGGAATTCTGGAATCGTTTTTCCAGTCCAGGGATTTAAAGGTATATTTTCCGAGCGAGTAGATCGGCATTTGGTCGACCCATTTTAGGCCCTGTTTATCAAAATCCCAATTTTTAGCCTCTTTTTGATAAAGAGTGGGGTCCATCTTTTTGGTGAAGGCTATAAAAATATGTGCTTCGGAGATACTTTTTGAAATAATTATGTGATCGTATTGATCTTCAACGGATTCCAAAAAATTTGCAACTTCAAGTGCTCCGTAGATCATATCCTTTGATCTTTGAGCAGGCTGTTGAATAAAATAATCCTCCCCAAAAAACACAAATTCAAAAATTAAAAGAAAGGAAAAGGTGAGGATGAGAAATTTTTTGTATCTGGTGAATTTTGTGAGCAAAAAAATCAGGCCCAGAGACGCGATAATTTGGATTGCCGGCATCATGATGGTGGCTCTATTTGCGGCATAACCCGGGCCGATTGAAAGTGCCGCGGGAATTGGAGACACCAGCAGCCAAAAAATGAGCCATGAGGGGATTTTGAACCTTTTTAGTACCAGCATCCAGAAAAATCCCAGTATAAAAAGCGCTTCAGTAAGATATAGCACTCCCCTTCCCGGAAGCATTCCGTATGTTCCTTCCGCAGGACCCTGGGTGAAAAGAAATTGCGGAGAGAAGTATGAAAGATAGTTTGATGTAAAAATGGAAAAAAGCTTTGTTGCTTTGTTGTTAAAAAGCCTTGCAAAAATATCGGGCAGGCCAACCATGACGGCGTTATAGCGATCCGGGCCCGCCTGAGATGATAGGCTTAAAATACTAACTGAACTTAAGCGAGAGCCTGCTCCACCTAAATATGTATAGGCTGTTAAAAGGACAAAAATACTCAGCAGGATTATTGCTGTTTTAGTGTGAAGATTAAACTTTATTTTTTTTCTAGATGAGAAAAATAAAAACAAGAAAATAAGGGGAGTTATTAAGCGAGCGGAGTGATATGTAAAAAGATTAAATCCGAAAAAGATAGCTGAGAGTATAAAATATTTTGAATTCTTGGTGCCTTTAATAAAAGTAAGGATTGCCAGTGGTAGAAGAAAAGTTGTTAGATTTGCTTCAAAGGCGCCGCGGGACATGGGAATGTGCCAGGGGGAAATAGCAAGAAGAAAAGCAGATAGAAGAGCTGTTTTTTTGTCTTTCAGGCTTTCCAGAACAAGAAAATACACAACAAGAACTGCAAAAGAGCCAAGAATTGCATTTGGGAAGCGGACGGCAAATTCGTTCAGGCCGAATGCGGCCACGGAAGGAATTGCCAAATACGTGTACAAAGGGAGCTTCCCGTCACCAAATGATTTGAAGGAGAGAGGAAGGGTGTTGCCCCACTGATCCCTGCCGGTTTTTATGATTGAATATGCATCGTAACCAAAGGATGCTTCATCCGGAGTGAAGCCCGAGGGATGGTTTGATAGGCCGATTAATCGAATAAGCAGTGCAAGAAGTAATACTCCAAAGAGAAGTTTTTTGTGCATGAATTATTATATCAACTTCAAGATTTCTTTGTGAGGTAGAGTTTGTAGGTTAGAACAAACAGAAACAGGTTTACCAGGCTAAGCAGGCGCGGCAAGAGTTTGTTACCCAACGTGAGGAGCGCGATAAAGCTTTCTACTCTTGGTGTCCACCAAAAATTATATAGATTTATGAGATTTATTAAAGAAATCATGACAAAAATTGGGATAAGTTTTTTGTTTTTGACTGCAAGGATTGTAAAAAAGGGGAAAAACGGATATAGATACCGTTCGTGCATGTTTGTTAAAAACGTGAAGCTTGCAAGAGCTGTGAGAGCGAGCCCCCACCAAAGTGCATTTTTTGATTTTCTTTTCCAGGTTAAAAAAAGCGTGGGGATGAATGCCGCAGTAAAAAGCAAAAATCCCCAGGTTTGGTATGAAAAAAGAATAAACGTGTTTGTGTGAGGTTCTTGCTCCAGACCCTTGAGGGCCGCCCAGAAATTAAAGGCGTTGGCGACAGTTACCTGAAGCTGTTGGGAAAGCACTTTTTTGCTGTAAAGCCAGTAGAGCCAAGAAAACGGCTCACCGTTTGAAAAAGGAAGAGTTAAAGAGCCGACTAAGAAGAGAGCGGGCAGGATTGAAAGAGCTATTTTTTTGGCGGAGTGTTTTTGTTTTAGTACTAAGAGCGCAAAAATTGGGGCAAAAATCAGAAGAGAAATTTTGATATACAAAGAAATCGCCATTGCTAAAATTGCCCAAGAGAGATGTTTTTTTGTAAGAAAATAAAAGGCCAGGAGCCCGAAGAAATTGACAGTTGCATCCGTTTGGCCCCAAACTGCGGAATTGTACCAAATGACGGGATTAAATAAAAAAAATATTGCACCCAAAAGAGCAGTTTTTTGAGAGCTTTTGTTTTTTACAAGTATATAAATAAGCCAGGCAATACCAATATCTGCAATGATCCCCGGGAGCTTGATCATTGATTGATATAAATGATTTTCTACAAAAAACATTAGTTTAGACGGAAAAGCCGGAATGTTTGTATTTATCCACCAAAGAATGGAAAAGGTAATTTCGTAAAGCTTTCTTACTGCCGCGAAGATATAAATTGTTCCCGGCGGCTGATTGGGCCAAGTATAGTTCCACACATTTGCCTGGGGACCGTAAAAACCCGATGGGCCGTATTCAAAAAATCTTGTTCCCCAATCCATGTTAACTCTTGTATCCGTATGAATGGCAGTAAAAGACAAAAAAATTCTTAACAATAAGGCTATGACAAAAATTTTTATTAAGGTTTTCACTTTCCTGTAAATATGTATAGGGCGGGTTCTCCCGATGGGAAGGGGATGCTTTTAAGAAGAACGAGGTCGGACGGGGTTCTATTGGGCTCCAGTATTAAATTCACGTTTACTTCCTTTTCTGTTGCCAGATACAATGTTTTGTTATCAATAACTTGTCCCCAGGAATATAATCCATCTACTTGCGGAGAGCCAAAGTAGAATTTGCCTGTGTGGCTTATTTTCCCGAATCCTTCTAGGGTCACATCGTTGCCTATCGGAAACTCACTGTGCCATTTTTGAGGCGGATATTGGTAATGTGCGGCAAAGAAAATCCAGGGAGGTTCTCCTGCGGTCGAAATTACAATGTTGTCGTAATTTTGCTGGTTTTCTTTAATGTAGGTTATTGCTTCTTTATAGCCTGAGTGCCACCATCTTTCACTTTGCCAGGGATTGTGGATCCAAAATTTATGCTGATAGAAAAGGAAGTTAATAAGGAGAAGAAGAAAGTAGATTACCAGTAAAAGTTTATTCATTTTGTAGATTCCGTATGAAACTAGAAATATCAGTGGCGGAAGGATGAGAATCAGGCGTGTGGCATGATTTCCTCCATCCCGGGTTATGGATGAGGGGATTACTCCGGCAAGTATCCAGAAGGCTATTAATAGCTTTAATTTTCTGTTTTCCCTTGATGAGAAGAAGTAGATAATTCCCAGTGCCAAGGCTAATATTTCTACTCTGTATAACTGTCCCATACCTATAATTGAGTGGCGCGGATTCGGATCACCTTTTATGAAAAGAAAATCTGTTGAAAATGCCTGAAGATAATTTGAGATTATGTTTTCTGCCCAAAATACGTATTTATTGTGAAGAAATCTATCATCTATCCTCGGACTGATTCCCGTGCCCGATTCTCCCCGCATTTTTGCATCATTTAATCTTGCTACCCCTACTTCATGTTCTGTAGACGGGTTGGTAAAGACCCCTATGTAGCCAAAGCGCTGTGCTCCTCCGCCGAAAAGAATGTTTATTATAAGAGGTCCTCCAATGACAATGCCTGCAATAGCGGCGTGGATTAGATGTTTTTTGGGAAAAGCTGTAATCTTTTTGAAATAAAAAATAAAGAGAGAGGCTAACAAGAAGGGTGTAAAAAGCTTGGCGGAGCTATATACCCAGGGCATAAGAAGAAAACTTGAGACAGAAAGCCAAAGTAGGTTGCTTTTTTTGAAAGATTTGAAGAATAAAAGGATCCCCAAGAGAAGAAAGAACAAAAGTTGAGTTACTTCAAACGCCGCTCGAGAATACTGAATGTGCCAAGGAGAAATGGCTAAAACAAATGAAGAAATAAGAGCCAAATTTTCGTTTTTGAAAAGCTCTTTGACCATTAGATACAACACCCAAACTCCCAAAATTCCAAAGATTGCCGCAGGGAGGCGAACCCCAAGCGGAGAGATTCCAAAAAGTGCGACGGTTGGTACAGCGGTATAAAGATAAAGCGGGGTTCTGTATTCGGCAAGGGAATGAAAGTGAAGAGGCATGAAGTTTCCGTAGTAGTCTTTGCCTGTCTTTAGCACCGAATAAGCATGATACCCAACATCCAGTTCGTCCCCAAAAAGTGAGACAGGAACGCTTGATAGTTTCCAAAGACGAAGAAGCGAGGATAGTAGAAGAATAATAACAAGAACAGTTCTTTTGCTTTTCACTTTTTAAAGTCTAACAGCTACTTTCAGTTGGGTAAATTTTTGAGCCGAGTAGAGAATGAACCAGAGAATGTAGTGTTTTATTGCGCCGTGATAGATTTTTGACGATGAGACAAGGCGCCGCCATTGATCATCGCTTTTTGCAATTTTTTTCCCGCTCGCTCCGTGATGATGGATAATATTAACAGTTGGCAAATAGTAAATTTTAAGACCCGACTTTCTTACCCTTCTGCAATAGTCCAAATCCTCAAAAAACATAAAATACCTGGTATCCAGCAATCCAACTTTTTTCCTTGCTTTGGGAGTAATTAAAAACGCGGCTGCGACGAGAGCTTCTACTTTGACAGGTTTTGAGCTTTTTGGGAAATGTTTTTCGTAGGCTCCCTTTTTGCCAAACCAGTATTCCAAAATTGCATTTCTTATTGTCGGAAAATTGTAGACCGAAGCTTGAATGGTTTTATCGGAGTTTAACAATCTCGGGCTAACCACACCCGCATCAGGATTTTTTCGAGCAAAGTCAACAAGCTTGTCAAGTGATCCTTTTGCCGTCTCCGTGTCGGAATTCAGAAGAAGAATATATTGCCCTTTCGCTTTTTTGATGCCCTTGTTGTTGGCTCTGGCAAATCCCGTATTTGTGAAATTTCTTATTAACTTTATATTTTTGATTTTTGAGAGAGCTTCAGCTGACCCATCTTGGGAAGCGTTATCTACAACTATTACTTCAAAATTTACTTTAGGTTTTGAGGAAAAAATTGATTTAATGCATTGAAGAGTGAGGCGTTTCGTGTTGTAGCTTACTATGATTATTGAAAGTGTCGGCTTCATGAAAATTTTGCAAAAATTGCTTCATCCGAGACTTTGGATTCTTTTTTTTCGATAAGTCTCAATTTTCGCACAACGAACAATTTTCGAAGTGCGGCAAAAATGACGATGAAGTAGCCGGGATTGTGAAGAGCTCTTTTAAGCATCGAGGCAACATGTTTTCTTGTCAGGCGAGGGCTTGTTATGTTTTTCCAGATTAACAGCAGCTGGTTTCTTTCCTTTATTATATTTAAGTATCGGGCTTGAAAGTTTGACGGATTTATTGTTGATTCATGCTGATGCGAGACTAATGAATCGGGCTCCCAGAGAATTTTGAAGCCTCTTTTTTGCGCCCGATAAGCCAAGTCTACATCTTCCCAGTAAAATGGGCTAAAAAGTGTTTCATTAAAACCTTTCAGTTTCATCCAGATGCTTCGCCTAAAGACTGCGCTCCCTCCACTTGCCCAGAAACTATCTTGCGCGGAGTTTGCTTCCTTTGCATTTTTGTGTTCAATGTAGCCGTTTTCAAACACTCCTACTGCCGGGCCGCATCCTTTTTCATGAAGCGTTACCGCAAAAACCAGATCATCTTTGAAATGGGAAAGTGCTTTCGCCAGAAAATTTTCACTTGGGGAGACATCCTGATTGAGAAGGCAGACTAAATCTCCTTTTGCCATGCGCACCCCCGTATTGACAGTACTTGAGAAACCTCTGTTTTTGGAATGTTTGATAAGCCTTACTTTGTCTTTGAAGTGTTTTTTTAGATATTTAACTGTCTCATCTGTGGAGTGGTCGTCAACTATGACAATTTCAAGTATGTTGTTTTCTTTGTTGGCCTTTGCTTTTAGTACTTTTGGAAGGTGCTTTTCAAGAAGGAATTGTCCGTTCCAACTTGGTATTATTATTGATACTTTCATAACCTTTTTATACTTTTCTTGCCTTTACCACATTCAGCATTCCCAGCAGAAATTTTTTATCCGATTCAATTTTGAACCCGACCTTTTCCAAGTTGTAGACCAATGAATTTTTGTTGTTGAAGGAATTAATGTGACAATCGTTCCAAATCCGGCCGCGTAAGAACTTTGTCCAGAAAAACCATATTGTTTTAAAAAGATTACTATCTGTGGGTACCAATAACACCGCATATCCTCCTTTTTTAAGGACTCTTTTTACTTCTTTTAAAACCTTTTGAGAATCTTCAACATGCTCAAGAACCTCCAGCGCAAATACAGCGTCAAACGTGTTTGCCTTGAAATTCAAGTTATGGGCATCGCCGAGGCGGAATTGCAGCTTTTTTTGCTTTTTCCAATGAGAGTTGGCCCAGTTAACGGAGGAGCTTAATACGTCAATTCCAATTACTTTATTTGCCCCGCTTTTTTTTAAAATTATATTTGAAAAGACTCCGTCTGCACTTCCAATGTCAAGAATGCTCCCGCCGGTTTTTTCTATGAGCTTTCCCACTTCTTTGAATCTGGTTTTGTGCCAAAAACGCTGACCGAAGTTAATCTTGATTGAGCGATAATACCAATCAGGAGGGACATTTTCGTGGAGTTTGGCCGCTTTTTTAAGTGATTCTGATCTTATCATTTTCTTTTTTGTACAATAATTTGATTATACCAGGCGTTTCCCTGAGTAAATGAGTTAACGGCTGGTCCGATGGATTCTTGGGAGGCTGTAAAATTGTTGACAAATGCTTGTCTTATTCCTCTTGTTGGTTCGATGATTGAGAAATAATTAAAGTCTTCTGATTGATTGACCCAGGCCGGAAGGGAACCCGGGTAGCCTTCTGCCACATCGCCTGACCAAAAGGGAACTTTTTGATACGTAGCCTTTCCATACCAATTAAACAGGTATGCCCAGGTGGTGTTAATGTTTAGGGGCATTGTGAGAGCTGATACAACTATAAACTTTTGGTTGGAGTTTAGGTATATATAATCTATGACTTTGAGTTCTTTTCCCAAAAGCATTCCTTCTTGAACATATATGTCATTTGTTATTCCGTTTTTGTTTTCTTTGTACACTCTTGAAAGGTTCCCCGCGATAATTACTGCAAGAATGAGGAGAACGACTTTGCGAGGAAGTTTACATAGAAAGAAGGTGGTGAGCATGATTAGGCCTACAGAGACACCGATATTTGTATAGTAAAGAGTGGGATTTCCGAATTTAGTGAGAATTATGGTTGAGAGAAACCAGACGAGAAAAACTACCAATAACTTAGATTGCTTTTTTCTTTTTGCAATCCAATAAACGGACATAAGAAGAATTGCGACAAGGATGGCGCCTTCAATTTTTGTGTTTGTTAATCCGAAGATATTATCGTGTATTTGAAGAACCAGTCTCCGAAAGTATTCAAAGAACACCTTTTGGTATGGAGAGCTTGGAGCGGTTTTTGTAAAGATAGCAAACAAGGTCTTTGTTGTTCGAAATTGGAATTTCAACTCTGAAAGAATGAAGGTTGATGTGCTTAGTAGAAACATTGTTCCCGAAGCAAGGATTGTCTTGAGATCCAGTTTTACAGTTTTTATAAAAATTGTCAGAAGCAGAACAAGAATGATTCCGAGATAAATTAAAAAAAATTCAAATTGAATTGAAAGTCCCAGAAAGAAAAGGCTCAAGGGAAGTCCCCACCATTTCTTTTTAAAAAGAAAGGCTGAGAGAGCCAAATAAAAAAGAGTGATTGTGAGAACCGCAGGTGCCGGGTTTCCGAAGTAGAGAGCATATTGAGTTTGCTCAAAAGAAACGGCATAGAGAAGGCTTGCGATTAGTGCGAATTTCTTGTTTACCAAAAGTTTTCCAAAATAGTAAAGCACAAAAATATTGAGCGCGTTTAAAACAATAAGAAAGGCTGCAGGGAAAACGGGATTCCCACTACCCAAAAGGTAAAAGGGACCAATTAAATACCAGTACAGCGGGCCATGAAAAAGGTTTTCCGCTGCCGTGGAAGGGCCGATTATTTTAATATTCCCTTTCAGGTATATACTTTGAGATTCATAGGCATCTCTTGCTTGATCAAAACCAAAATAGATATTTGAGGGAAAAAATATAAATCTCACAAGAAGTGCCAGGATAAAAATTGAAAACAATACTTTGAGATCTTTTTTAGTCATTTTTGTTTCAATATTACTGTTGTTGTGAGCAGTATCAATGAAATAAAGGAAACTATTATCCCAAGAGAGAAGCTTTTGGGTTCGTAGGCTATGCTCACAATGTGTTTGCCTTCCGGAATTTCCATTGCCCTGAAAGTGAAATTGGCGTTTAAGATTTCGGTCTCTTTATTGTCAACAAATGCTTTCCACCCCGGAAAAAAAGTGTCGGAGATAAACAGGAGTCCGGGGGAATTTGTTGCAACTTCTATGATGCTTTTTTGCTTGTCATATTTTAAGTATTTAACCTCGTTTTGAAAATTGTCGTTGACAGGCTTTTTTATTGATGGATTTTTTTGAAGAATAATCTTTTTTGAGATTGGGAACGAAGAGTCAAGAAGAGCTTTAAGAATGCTTTCTTCGTTTTCCTCAACCTCCCAGTCATATACCATGAATGCTCTTGGAAGAACGGAATTACTTTCAAGAACGACTACCGACTTATCTTCAAAGGCAATTGTGAATCTTTTGGGGTCATATTTTTTATTTATGATGCCTGTCGGGCTTTCTCTACCATTTTTGTCTTTTTTTAGAGCGAGATAATACTTGGTATTTGCCAGATCTAAAAGATGAGATGTGTCATTATCTATTATTCCGTATCTACCTGTCGGACTTGCAGTGGGCGTGCCCTGATTGAGTGCTGCGATAAACTTTGAGGAAATGTATGGACGCATTGTTTCGTAGCCCTCCAAAGACTCCAGATTATAGAACATATGCAGATTTACGGGAATTACTCTTGAATTTGTGGTTCTGAATGGTTTTTCTTGAGAGGTAAGAAATTCCAATACCGGAGTTTTGGGAAACACCAGGGCGCGCGGTGAGAAGGGAGTGAATTTCCAGCCAAATCTAAAAAGTTCGAAGACTAGAAGAGCGAGGAGCAGAAAGTTGGCCGGTTTTTTGAGAGCCTTGAATCTCAAAATTATCCAAATAAGAGCTGTCGAGGAAAATAAAATTGCAGTGGGGAAAATTAAATTTCTGACACCCACGGAGTACTTGGGTATCCCTTTTGTCGTAAACCAAAAATAAAGAGTGGCTATCCAAGTTGCGCCAATTATCAAGTAGGGAAAAGTAAGCGCTTCTTTTAGGTTGGCTTTACTTTTTTGCAGGGCATCAATTCCGAAACCCGCCAGAAGAGCAATGCTCAGATTCAGCAGTACCAGAGCCCTGTGAGAAGAGGAAGTGCGCATTCCAAAAAGATTATATTTCCAGAAAAATATTGAAACGGGAGTTGGGTATGAGATGGCTAGAGTTGCTATCAAAAGAAGAAGTGAAAAAAGAATCTCTTTTTTTTTCTTGATGAGACCCAAAGAAAGGCCAGCAAGAATAAATGCTACCACTCCCGAAAAGCCTGTATTTGAAGTGTAATCCTGCGGCCCCCAGTAATTTCTTGTTACATGATTTCCAAAGTAATCGGGAGCCAGGAACGTGATTGTTTTTATCCAAGGCAAAAACGCCCAAGCCTTTGTGTTTGTTTCAGCCGTCCATTGGGAGAGCCTTAAAAGCTCTGCTCCGGGTAAGAGCTGTATTGCGGACAGACCGAGTCCGAGTGTACAAAAAAATCCAAAAAACAGGGTTTTGCGTAACCAATCTTTATCTTTTTTTAGTCTTACTGTCCAAAGGATTATTGACGCAAGGGCGGTATAAATAACCACTTGTGGATATCCCGAGAAAATTTGAAAACTTAGTGTGAGAGCGATAGCTGCTCCGTAGACAACCTTACCTTTTTTGAAAAATTTATCCTGAAAAAGAACAAACAGTGGAATCAGAGCAGCTGTCAGAGCATGGCCATTCCATTGTGACCAAATGAGATTAAAGCCTGAAAATGCGAAGATGAGGCCACCTACAAAAGAGCCAAAGCGAGAGACTTTCCAGTGTCTGAGAAGAATATAAGTGAAAAATGCACAAAGAATATGTTGGAAAATAATTTGAAAACTCCAGGCGGTGAGTGTGTCAAAAATAAAGTACAGAAAATTGACGGGGGAAAAAGGAGCTGATTGAAAGTTTGCAAGAAGTGGAGTGCCTGCCAGGATAGCGGGGTTCCAAAGCGGAGCTTTTGCACTTTTTATGAGATTGATTGCAAGGGTTTGCATTGGAAAAATAAACGAGGGGACATCTGCCATGATAGGGTTTTTGACAGGAACTCCCACGGCGTAGCCCCACTTATAGTCAAGCCAGGGATAATAGACTCCCACAACGAAGTCGCCCGGAAATGGGATTTGACCTCTGAGAAAAAATTTCCAGAAGAAGCTGCAGACTAAACCTACTAACAGGATGAGTGGCCAGTAGTTTTTAAAGAAGTGATAAGAAATTTTTTTCAAAATTTTCATAACTATATAGCAAACTGTCTTTTTTTGCTTGTTTGCTCAGTTTGTTGAGAATTTTCTGATTTTCGATTAAATAGGCTGTTTTTTGTAGAAGTTCACTTTTCTTTTTCCAGAGAAAACCATTTGAATTGTTTTTTATGATTTCTTTGTGGCCGCCGGCAGAATAGATCAGTGGAACACAGCCTGCTGACATAGCTTCAACTGGTGCAATGCCAAAGTGCTCGACCATTTGAGGCTCCTTCTTTTCATCAACGCCGTACCCGCTGGCTGACCAAAAGATTTTTGCTTTTCCCAAAATATCTTTGACAACATCAAACCCCGGGCTTTCGAGAATTTCTATGGGGAAGCCTTCCGAGCCATCCTTTAATCTTTTGAAGTGTTCATCTGTGCCAACTTCCGTGCCGCCTGCAAGCACTAATTTCCAATCTCTGTACTTCATTGAGAATTTTTTAAAAACTTCTACTAAAACATCCTGTCTTTTGGATTGAGTTAATCGCGAGAAACGACCAATGTAAAGGATTATTTTTTCTTTTTTCTTTTTCGGACGGAACTTTTTTACGTCAACTGGCGGATAAAGAACGATACTTTTTTCAGAAAAGCCGTATTCTTGGTCTACAATATTTTTCGTAAAATTTGAATTGCAAATAACTTTTTTAATTCTTATAAGCTTCATTTTGTTTAAAAGCGTTTTGCCCCGAACCTTTGTAAAGGGAACCTGAAAATGAAGCAAGTTTGTTTGTGCACGAAGCGTAGGGATGGAGCCGTCTGAAACCCAAAAGCAAATATCGTACCCGTCTCCCCTTTTTATATCAGGGACAAAATTAATGTATTTCAAATTAATTCCGAAGCGATTCTCGAGGCGTTGTTTTGTGTCCGGATTGTTCCATTCTACATCGATGTCGTATCCTGCTTTAGCCAGGCTTGCGGCTACCGCCATCGTGTAGCGCTCCCCTCCACCCAGAGTATCTAAATACGGATTGAAAATACTAGCCCTTTTCATTTTTTATTTGCATTTCGTAGAGTTTTGCGTAAGAAGTGAAACGGCTCCAAACTTGATAAAGTGCCACGATTACTCCCTCAGACCCGTCAAGAAAAGCTTTCTTTTTTATCATGCGGAAGAAAAATTCTCTCCACATGGCTGTAAAAAATCTGGGAATATTCATTTTGGGGTGATTGGCCTCAAACATTAATTTTGCCTCTATCTTTGACCAATTGTTTGTTTTTTCAATCATTTCCGAGATTGTTTCATGTTTTATATGCAAGAGACTGTTTTGGAGATGACCGATTTTGCCTTTGATTACCGGTTCCTCATGAAGAGCTCCTTTCCACCCCTTGAGGGCAGATTTATTAAACAGTCTCTTAACATAATCCGGATACCATCCACCGTGTTTTAAGGGTTTGCCCAGTATTATATTTAATCGAGGGACAGCATAAAAGGAATATTTGTAACTGCCCTTTTTTAATAATTCTCGGAGTTCTTTTTTGAGTTTGGGTGTGATGCGTTCGTCCGCATCAAGATAAAAAACCCAATTTTCCTTTGCAGCTTTTAAGCCGACGTTTCTTGGATGTGAGTAGTCAGGTTTATCCTCTCTGGGAAGATTGATTACTTTTGCTTTTTGCGCTTTGGCGATATTTATTGTTTTATCAATCGAACCGTGATCTACAACTATTACTTCATCTGCCCAAGAAGCGGATTCCAGGCAACCTGAGAGCATTTTCTCTTCATCTCTTGCAATAATTATTATTGTTAGTTTTTCCATGTTCCTTTGCCTAATTTTCCTAAATAAAAATCGCGAACCCCGAGACGCTGCCATTTTCTTCCCAACAAAAGGAGTTTAAAACTTTCGCGGATTACCGCTATTTTGGAACGAAGAGGAGCGTGGGTAAGTGCAAAATAAATTCTGTTCCTTGTGAGAAAATAATCGTTCAAATCTCCTCCGATTTTTGAGCTTTGAGAAACCTTGTGCCAAATAAATGCTGTCGGGACAAAAACAATCTCCCAACCCCTTTTTTTCATCCTTAGAGACAAGTCAGCATCTTCAAGATATAGATAATAGTTTTTGTTGAACATTCCAGTTTCCTTCAAAGCTTGTGCGCGGACAAAAAGGCAGGCACCTGTTGCGAAGTCTATGCTCTCTTCTTTGTTAAATTGACCTTTGTCTATTTTATCTACCCCCCGATTTTTTCCATAAACATTTTTCCAATCAAACTCACCACCCGCATACCAAATAACCTTCCCAAAATCTTTCTCTTTATATCTTTTTTTGTGAAATTCAAAGCCTTTGGCAAAATAAATTTTTGGACTTAAGATTCCTGCTTCGGGATGGCGTTCGGCGGCTTTTAGGAGATTATCAACAAGATTTTTATCTACCTTTGTGTCATTGTTTAAAATCATTATAAAATCTGCTCCTTTTTTAAGTGCGTAACTTATGCCTACATTGTTTCCTTCTGCAAAGCCAAGATTTTTTTTGTTTCTTAACACTATTAATGGATATTTTAACGAGGCTTTTTTGATTGCTTTAACTGAGTCGTCCCGAGAGGCGTTGTCTACGACAATGATTTTGATCTTGGACAGTTCCGTGCGAAGAGTGTTGATGGATTTTAAGCATTCAAGCGTGTTTTTTTTTCCGTTCCAATTGAGAATTATTATGGAAACTTTAGATTTTTTCATTGCGCGCTTTGTCTTACGGAAGTTTAAATCTTCTTTTTATTCTCTGAACTACTCCTCCACCGTGTTTCAAAAGAGTGTCCGCAGTCCAATAATTAAGATCTTTTTGAGTGTCTTTGATTTTTACTGTTACTTCTTTCACTTCAAGTTTTTTTTGCGTGAAGCCTTCGTATTGCCAAACCTTAAGATACAAGACCAGTTCCGAGAAAGCTTGAAGGAGAGCCAGAGCTAAGCCATGAAGATTGTCTTTGTAGCCTTCGGATGCGAAAAATCTGCCGGCAAATTCTTTTGAGGGTTTTGTTAAAACATCCGACCAAACAAATTTGTACCCGTCATTTATCAGGCTTTCTGCTTGATAAGAAGTGTAGCGATTAAGACGATTTAAAAACTGCTCTACGGATTGATAATTGTGGTGTGTTATGGCAAATTTTTCTGACGGCTCAAGGTCTGATCCTTTCCCGCGGGTTTCCGGGATTGAGTGAATGATTTCGCTCCAAATAACTGCCCCTTTTTTAAAAAGCCTGATGTTGTAATCCGGCCACCAGCGAGAATACCTGATCCACTTGCCGAAAATTATATTTTTCCTGGGAAGGCGATAGTAATCGGCCTTTGGGGATTTGATAATTTTTTTTATTTCTGCGGCCAGGCTTTTGGGGATCTCTTCGTCCGCATCAAGGATCAAGATCCATTTGTTTGTAGCTTTACTGATGGCATAGTTTCTTGCAGGTTCAACGTAGCCCATCCTTCTGTGGGTATAAACTTTGGCACCCGCTTTTCTTGCTATTACGGGAGTATTATCACTGGAATTCATATCAACAACCACGACTTCATCCGCTAGATTTTTAACTGATGCGAGACATCTTGGAAGATTTTTTTCTTCGTTTAAAGTGTTTATAACAACGGAAATTTTTCGCATTTAAACAATTTTATCATGAGTGAGTCAGTATCCATGCAGAAAAGTGCTTTTTTTCGTTTTAATTGGCAACTTTATAAATATCTACCTCCTCGTTTTCAAATATCCTGTCTATTCCGAGCTGAGTTTCTCCAAGAGGGGCGCGTTGGGGCTTTACCCAATAGATGTAGGAAATATTTTTGTCCCTGAGGAAATTGTAAACAAACTTGTGATCAAGACTTGAATAGAACTTTTCGATTTCTTCCCTGCGTTTCCTCCAATTTAAGCCCGTAATATCTGCGTTCATTTCATCTTCTAAAAATACAGGTTTTTTAGAGAAAGCTGAGACGTAACTTGTAGAAACATACAAATAAAGAGGTTTTGGTGCTTTGGCACTTTTTGAGGCTTTTTCGTCAAACGGATATGTAAGAACCACACCTTGTGGTTCTTGAGACAAAAAGTTTAGCGCTTCAAGTTCGGCAGTTGATAAATAACTTGGAGGGGCTGTGGGCAAATAAATGTCTTTTAGGGTTCCAATGGTTGTTGGAATCGTTGTCAAAACCACCGTTATCACTATAATGATATGTATCAATATAGTGTGGGTGTTTTGTAAAATTGATGCCAGGGTTACTCCGGCCAAAATACTCAAAAAAAACAAGGAATAATAGAAAAACTGAATTGTGTTCCAAGGTGTTCCTTTCTGGACAAAAAAGGTGGGGATAATGATACCCGCCGCAATGAGCGAAAAAATGTAGACATTTAAAATGTCCATGTCCAATTTTTTGAAAAAATATTTGAGACTAATTATTCTTGTTCCGAGATTGCCAATAATAAAAATTGCAAAGGCTACGGCGTATGCCGGAATTGCTTTAAAAAAATTATTTGCGTATTTGTAGTTAACCATAGCCTCACCAAACTTAATCCAGCCTACGCGATCCGTTAACTGCATCATTGTCTCCAGAAACCAAAAAGGTTTGAAGACTAAAAGCGAGGAAGAGTTTGCGTTTAGAGGAAGATAGAGGATTAGAGAAAGAACAAGAGAACCTGTGAATATTTTTAGTGTCTCTGCTTTTTTTTGAAAAAGCATTTGATAGACACCTGCTACAAGGAGGCTGCCGAGGGCTAATGCACCTGCGTATGACTTTATTTGAATTAGAACTCCAAAGGCAAGTATTGCAAACGGTGCGTGCTTTTTTTGAAGAAAAATTAACCCCGTGAGGAGTACTACCAGAGAAAGAGCAAAGGGAGGATTTATAAGAGTGGAGATAGCTTGCTGAGACCAAAACATTGATTCGCCGCCAAGTGTTTTGCGGTAAAAGAGTGTTATGATCCAACCAAAACTTCCACCGAAGTATACAAAAAAGGTACCCCAGAATGCGGATTTTTGGGATTTTTTCCACAGACTTACAAATTTGTATGTTAATAACCCCATGAGGATGGCGAGAATCGGAGGAATGACTTGAAAGTATAAATTGTGCACGGGGACAGCAGTTAACTTGTGAACAGCAGCAATTAAAAGATCAAAACCTATGTGATAGTTTTTTAGAGGCACTCCGGCGTAGGTGGGCATTTGCCAAGGAAAACGGGTTAATGAGTTGATTAGCGCTATATGCCAAATTCCATCGTGTCCGTTTGGTCCCCAGAACCCAAGACCGTAGTCATATCTTAGTCCGCTTCGAATCATAACCAAAGACCAAGACAAACTCCCAAGAACTATTAAGAGTAATATATATTTATTTTGAAAAAATATTCTTGAAACCTTTTTTTGCATCTTCAATGAGTGTGGCTCCTATCAAAGCAAAAATAACTGAGATGTAGGTGACCGCACCTGTTGCCACGAGAACCAGAAGAGAAGTGGCGCTTACCGGAAGAGCATTCCTTAGAAAGAAAACAACAACTCCCATAACCAGAGAGGCCAGAAGAGGTTTTAAGGTTGAATCAATGAGCGAGAAATTCACATAACGCTTGGCTACAAAAATTGCGATAATTGAGCTCGTTCCGATTAATGCGTAGCCGAGGGCCGCGCCATTTACACCCAGCTTCAGGGAGAGGTAGGGAATAAGAGTGAGCGTGAGCACTGTCCACATGACCATAAGCTTGAAGGTGGTCTTTATTTTTCCGATTGCATTTAGAAGGTTTGTGAGCTGAGTTGTGATACTTGCAAACATGACGTTAATTGTAAGGAGTGCGAGAGGGATAAGCGCCGGTTCCCATTTTCCATAGCGAGGAATTACTTTTATTACAGCAGGGGCAATAACTGCAAGACCAATTATGCTCGGGAAAACAAGAAAAGTGATAAAAAAGATTGAGCGTGTTACCGATCGCTTTAAGTGATCTTTGTCATCCTGCATCCTGGAAAAAGCCGGGAAGGTAACTTTTGTGACATTGTCCATGAAAAATCTTAAAGGGTATTGGGCAAGGCGTTGTGCGGTCCCCAGTATTCCTACTCCGGACGGACCTAAAATACTGCCCAGCATTATTGTCATGCCATCATCCTTGATAACCGCAAGAAGAGTGTTTGCCTGATATGGCAGGCCAAATGACATTAGGTTTTTTAAAGATTTTCTTGATAACGCTATTCCCGGCGTCCATGGCTCTAGGATATAGATTGCTACAAGCCCCACAACCCCCCTGGCAAGCACGGCATAGGTAAAACTTGAAATTCCAAAGCCATTTATGGCGAGAACCACAACGATAATATTGTAGACCAAGTTTTCGATGACTTGCGGGATAATAAATTTATTAAACTCCAGTTTGCGTTCCAGAAGAACTGACGGAATGCTTTTCAAGGAAGAAAGAAAGAATGATATCCCGAGAGCATACATCAGCATTCTTCCTTCCCCGGAGAGAGATTGAATTCTTTCCAGAGAGGGTGCTATAAAGAAAAGTGCCACTAGAAGTGTTATTACAAGAATTTGCTGAACCGTAAAAGTTGTTTCAAGATCCAGCCTTGTTGGTTTTTCTTTTTTTTGAATTAATGCCGCGGCAAGACCAATATCACTAAAATAGGCTAAGAAGTTTACAATTGCGGATACTATCCAGAATACTCCAAATTCGTTCGGGCTGAGGTATGCCCATAGGAAGCCCTGGGCGATAAATGCTATGACATTTAATACAAAGGTGCGGCCTGTTAGAACGAAGACTCCTTTCACAGTGCGATTTTTAACTGTTTCTAGGGATATTTCCGTTGTGGGGTCAATGTGTTCTCCTGGCTTACGCACAATTGTAATTGTAGCATTGGTGCTACAATATTTTAAGTGATTTGGTTTCCATTACTAGCCAATCTTTGGGTGTATAAAATACTCGCCGTAAACTTGTTTGCCGGATTTTTGGTGATTCTTGGAAGTTTGGCTCTTTACAAAAAACATAACAGTTTTTTCTTGTTTCTTGTGCTTCTTTTGATATTTCAATGGAAGACTACTCAAAAGGTTTCTCTGACAGCTCTAAGCAACGATGAGCGAAGAATTCAGGTCATGAGGCTTGGTGAATACCCGCCGAAATACTTAAGAATTGGATATTGGCTCGAAGGAAGAAAGGAAAGCATTGCTTGGACCAGGATTGCGAACAATTTCTCCGAGGTGGTGGGGCCAAATGTATATTTTTTTGCAAACCATCCGAGAGAAAGAGTGGGAGTTCGAGAATTTGAGAAATTTCCCTATGTTTTTCTGCCGATTTTTCTTTGGGGACTTCTTGAGGTGAGGTGGAATAGATATTTTGCAATGAGTTTTATGGCTCCCGTGGTTTTGCTTTCTTTAATTGGCAGTAGAAGTTCTATTGGGCCGTTTAGTCTGATGCCATTTATTGTTGTTGGGGTAGCCGAGGGGTTTAAGAAAATTCCAAACGGACTAATTAAAAAGCTTTTTGTTGTTTTAGTGGTACTTGTATTTATTCAGATGATTTCATATGCGAAAAACTAGAGTCTCTTTAATGATAATAGCGGTTACTTTGATCGGGACTTTTTTGTATTTTTACAAACTGGGTGAGGTTCCAAACGGGCTTTACGTGGATGAAGCGACTACGGGATATAATGCGTATTCTATATTAAAAACCGGTAAAGATGAGTATGGAAAGAGCTTTCCTGTATTGTTTAGATTTTTCGGATCATACTCCCCTCCTATCTATACGTATTTAACCAGTCTTTCTATCGGAGTGTTTGGATTGAGTATTTTTTCAGTGAGGTTTGTTTCAGCCTTGAGTGGTGTGATGAGTGCTTTGATTTTTGCGTTTTTTTTGCAGACAAGCGGAGTGTTAAAGAAAAAATCTTCCGTGGCGCTGGGAACTTTTCTTTTTGTGATAAGCCCGTGGAATGTATTTTTTGCGCGAGCCGGTTATGAGACATATTTTGGCTTTTTTGTTTTTTCGTTGGGAGTTTTATTTTCCTGGATTTCTTTTAAGAAACCAAAATACCTAATGCTTGCTCTGCCTTTGTTGTCTTTTTCAACATACGGGGCACACACAGAGAGGTTTGTTGTGCCAATTTTTGGACTGGCTTACTTTTTAGTCTTTAGAAAAGAGCTGTTTAGAAAAAAAAGCAAAAAATGCCTTTTATGGGGAATGGGAATAGGACTCTTTATTCAAATACCCCATCTTATTCTTCTGAGAACCGGGGCACTTTTTTCCAAGAATACTTTGTTTTACAAAGATGCAGTAGCCCGGGAGGCAGATAAGATTCTTTTTATGCCGAGATTGATTGCCTGGCCTTTGTCTTTTTTTAGAGAGTTTTTTTCTCAATACGTGTCTTACTATTCTCCAAGAAATTTATTCTTTCTTCCGGATTCGGACCCGCAACGATCCGTGCCGGAATTGTCCGTGTTTTATCCTTGGATGATACTGCTCTATTTTGTGGGAATTTGGGTTTTATACAACAGACGAAGGAAACTATTTTTTAAATTTTTAATAATGCTTCTTTTTGTGCTTCCTGTGCCAATTGCACTAACGGGAACACCTTTTTCAACGCAAAGGGCTCTGCCTCTTTTATTGCCGCTTTCCATTGTTATTTCTATTGGGGTTGACGAAATTGTTTCCAGAACTTTGAAGATCGTGTGGGTTCCTGTGGGAGGCTTTCTAATCTTCTTATCCTTGGTACTACTGTGGAGATCGTACTTTGTGCTTCTCCCCGGTGAAAGAGCCGGAGCTTGGAACTGGGGATTTAAGGAGCTTGCCCGGGAAACACAAAACAGGCCTAAAGAAATGTTTTTGATTGACCAATCGCGCTTGAAGCCTGCTTATATAGAACTTGCATTTTTTCTAAAATATCCGCCTGAGAAGTTTCAAAAGATGGTTGACCCCGAGATTAGAGATGATTATTACAACCGTCCGATATTTAATGAAGACTACAGTTTTTCAAATATCAGAACCGGAAGTATTTCCTGGGAAAGTGACCCCTGTATTGAACAGATACTTGTCGGAGACGAATTTGCAATTTCCTCAGGCCAGGCGGAGGAACATGGTCTTGAAAAGATTTTTGAGATTAGGGATCCTGTTGATTACATTGTCTTTGTGGGATGGAGAACTGATCCTCACAAGAAATGTTCAGATTAGTCTGCAACTGCGACAAATTCAATTATTTTAGAATCCGGAGGAGGGGTTTTTAGGTCTTCATAATACACTTTTAAAGTTGAGTTGTTGTAGAGAAGCTCAAGAGCGTCTGAACCCGAGAGTGCATAGAAGGCTTGTTTGCTTGTACTTCCCCATTCGTTTGAGAAAACTTTGTAGCCAGGATCATTCTTGATGTAAAAAACAGCTTCCTTTGGCAGAGTTGGATATGTGGATTTAATGTCTTCAATTAGTTTTTTTGAGATTTTACCCCTTTGTATTGCAGGATATGTTTTTTCCCCAAGTTTTATGGAAGTTATGTTTAATACCAAGAGAGATATTGCAAGAAGATAAAAAAGATGTGCTTTAGATGAATAAACTATATATACCACTGCCATCCAAAATGCCGGGAGAGCGGGTGCCAGATAATAAGTTTTCTTGTGGAGCGGCAGGAAGATAACCGGGAAAAGGCTCAAGAAAAACCAAGCTAATAGAAACAGTAGTTTTTTGTTAAATATTTTTTTGTGATTTGTAGTCAAAAGACGGACGGCGGCGAGAAATATTGCCGCCAGTGAGAAGAAAAATGCCGGGAAAATAAGCTTGAAATAACTGCTCCAGAAGCGCATTAGACGAGGATCAAGCTTTAGGCCCGGGCGAACGAAATCAACCGTCATTTCGGGCAAACCCAAACTCCAGAAACCGTACCAAGAGAGTGTGTTTATAGTTTTTGCAGCGTCGAAAACCGGCTGATATTGCACTTCCGAGTGTGAAAAGCCAATTACTTTTAAATTTAGAGTTAAGTAGGTAAATAAAGTTAGAATGTAAGGCCAGAGAGTGGTGAGAGACTTTAGTAAAAATGATTTTGTGCTTTTGGAGTTAATGAATATTAATCCAGCCAGAAGAATTGGAAGAATAACAGAAAGCTCGTGTGAAGCGAGTGCGAGAATGAAGAATAAAAAACTTAAAGTGCGACGGTTATTAAAAAAGGCGAGAAGAGACGCAAGGATAAACATTGTGGCTCCCGATGCTTGGATCCCGCCTGCAAGATAGTAAAGAATTCCTACGTTTGCGGCAGTTATGCCAAAAAAGAGCGAGGTGAAAAAAGATATTTGGGAATTCTTGAAAAGTTTTTGAGTGAGAATGTAGACAAGATAGATATTTATAAAGTGGATGATAAATTGAAGGATTCTAAAGGGAAAAGCGTTGAGACCGAAGAGTGAATAGAAGATATTGTATACAACTTCCCGAAAGATGGGGCGATAAAAGGCAATGCCGCGGACGCTGAATGGGTAAAAACCAAAAAAGCGAATGAATGCACCGAGTGATCCGTCCGTCAGGGCAACTTTAAAGTGAAAAAAGTCATCCTGGGCAAAGAAAGTATTAAAGACAGGAAAAAAGAGAAAAAGGGCAAGAGAATATGTGAAGATTATTTTTTTGAACATGCTTTCCGTTCCTTATGGACGGCAAAGGCGGCGAGAAAGATCCAAGAGAAGAGAGAAATCATGTTCCCCGCCGTGCGCGGCCAGGTGTCGTGCAGGCGTGCTTCAATCTCACTTCTCCCTGCCGGAAGTTTTATATACATTCTTCCCCACTCTTCTTCTTCGGGCACAAAATGAGTTGTTTCAATTCCGTTGACACTGATTTTCCAATTGGGAAAATCTATAATATTTAATCGAACCGTGCCGGAGCTTTCCATGTACACAACTGCTTTTGCCCAATTTGTTCCCAGAAAACTGCTTGGAATTTCACCTTTTCCTTCCACTATGTCAATAACCGTTTTTCTTGGTTCTTTGGGTGCAGTACGTGCAGCCGCCGGAAGGTAATCATAAATCCCCGCGGTCTGCTGCATATCCCAGGCTACTCCGGAAAGCTTTTCTTCATCCGTAAGGGGACCTAAGCGGCCGTGTTCCGGAAGAAAATAGTTCCAGCTGTAAATCAAGACCGCCAAAAGAAGTATTGATGACAATATATGAGCGATTATTTTGGGTAATAATTTAACCAGGGAACCTGCCGCAAATGAGAAGCTGAAAATTACAATTGCTACAAAGCGCCAGGGGAATTGTACAAATTTCAGTTGAGGGTGAAAAAGCTGCCAGATTGGAGTCGAGCGGGAATGTGCCATAAAGGCTGTAAACCAGCCAGTTGCTAATACAAATGCCGTGACAAGAAACAGTTGATCGATTTTTTTGGTTTTTAGATATCTTGCTGCAAGAAGTATGGCAATAAAGAGTGACAGGCCCCAATGAATCCAACCAATCTGAAACGACATTCTGTCGCCTTCCGTTAACCAGACGGATGGACCATATCCCCAGAAACGGCTAAAAAGAAGTTGGGACAGATTTGCAAAGTGGGCGGTATATTCATAATAGCCGACAACAAGTGTGTCCGTAGCCACAATTCCTTTCTCCAAAAGAACCGGAAGAGTAAAAAAAGCACTTAAACCAAGGGCCCAGAGGCCTGAAATTATCAGTTGAGGAATGTGTTTGTAATTTTTTGAGCTTATTAACCAAATGCCGCACCAGACAGCAAAAAAGGGAGTAAAAATTAAAACCATTAAATTGTGTGATGTAAAAAGAGCAAACCAGGAAAGAGCCAAACCCATGATCCAGGCCCATTGGTTTTCTTTTTTAATAATAAGCTTGTAGCTTGTCCACAAAATCAGAGGAAACCACATAAAAGCCCAGGATTCATTCATGGCTCCTCTTACATATACATCTACCGCATGATACGGGGCCCAAATATAAAAAATGCTTGAAACAATTCCACCGAATCTGCCGAAAAATTCGCGACTTAAAAAATACATTGAAACACCGCTTACTACAAATGAAATGATAAAAAGAAGCTTTATGGTCGTTATAAAACTGTAGCCCAAAACCCTTATCCCCTGCCCTATCAAATAGGGGAGAGGCGGGTAGAAATTAAATAAAGGAAAGCCAAACCCATAACCCATATCAGGAACCCAGCGACAAGGAATTTGACCGTCCAGAAAGCACTTCTCGAGCTCAAACTGACGCATTATTTGAAGATCATCGTGCATGTTAAAGTAGCCGCTACCTATTAGCCCCTTCCCTGCCAAAATCCCAAAGAAAATTACAATGGCGAGGGGAAAAAAATTGGGTTTTTTTATAATTTTCCAGGAGGTCTGTAAATTTTTAACAAATTGCATGTATAGAAATACTACCAGAAGAAGGAAAATTAATTAAGGACTTAGTTCATATAGCCGGAGAAAGTCGTGAGAGCCAAATTGGACGCGCTCTCTGATCCACTCGGGTCTATTGGCTTTTTTAATTTCCATAATTAGCTTTAGGCCGAGATTTTGAGGATCCTCTTCAAACTTCAGGCGTGAAGAGTTTGCCAAGAGATATGTTTTGTTTCCTGCCGTTTTTGATTCAAGGAGGCTTTTGTGCGGCTCTTTTATGTTTAGCCCTATCCCGATAACTGTAATATTGGAAATATTCTCAAGATACATTTGGAGACCATCCGGAAGAGTGCCAAAATATCCTTCCGTGCCTACAATAATTTGGGTATCCGGATTTTTTTTCGCTTCCTTTTTTAGGTAATCCGCGACTTCTTTTATACCTGTTCCTGCGGTCCACTCTTCCAGATACCCGGAACGTTCACTTCTGGGGAGATTGGCTTTTTGAGGATCTGTGAGAAGGTTTAAATTAAAAATTGAAGATTGGAGAATAAAGATCAAAAGAAAAAGATATGCAAAGTGCAGTACCTTTTTATTATTGTAAGAAGAGGAAATGCCGGAGAGTACAAAAAGCGGAGGAAGGGCAAAAAGGATATAGCGAGCCGTGAATGTTTTTGCAAACATTGCCTGGATGGACAGGGGAAAAATAAACCACAACAAGAGAAGTAATTTTTCTCTGACAAACTTTTTCGGGCGCACAAGAAGGCTTATTGCAGCCAGTGAATAAAGAAAGCTTGGACCCATTATCCATATCCACTTTAATCCTCTGTGAAAGTAAGGCTTGAAAGGGTCTTTTGGATTTTCCCAAAGGTGGGATATCGGATACACGTAATCTTTGGTCCGTAGGGCAAGCATATGAAAATTTGGCCCAAGGCGTTGGATGTTGTAGAGGGTGAGGGCTATTAAAAAGGAAATTGACAGTAAAAAGACAGCTTGCAGTATATGTAACGCAAGTTTTTCCTTTTTTCGAGGAAAATCGGATAAAACCCATGTTGTTGGCAGTAAGATTGCGGTAAAAATTGCGGGAGATTTGGTAAGCAACGCGCCTCCCAGAGTAAAGCCTGTAAGCATTGCGAAACTTGGGTACTTTGTTTTTGCGGTAAGAATCCCCAGGACAATGGTCCATATTGTAAACATCGCAAGCATTGAATCGACAAGTGCCATGCGGTCAAAAAAGAAAGTGAACGGAGAAACAGCATAGATCAGCGCACTTACGAGGGCGGCTTTTTTGGATTTAAAAAGAATGAGAGAAAGAGCAAAAATTCCGAGCAAAGTTCCCATGCCTGTTGCAATTGAAAGGAGTCTTCCTATAAAAAGCGGGTCTGAGAAGCGGTGAACCACAAACATTAAAATCCACATGAACAGAGGCTGCTTGCCGTCTGAGAGCGGGAGAAATCGAAGAGTCGGCTCATTGGCCATAATTTGGCTCCAGCGGATATAAATGGCTTCATCTGCAAAAACCGGAAGGATAGTGAGATTGATTAACCTCAACAAAAGAGCCAGAAGTGATATCAAAAGAAGAATGATCGTAGCATTCTTCCACTCTAAAAAATATTTTTTCATTTATATTTTCCCAGAAGGGCGTTTAGGCGGATTCTTAGGATGTCTTTTACAGCTTCAAGTGAGGACTTTATGGGACTAACCCTTCTTGTGTCTTCAAAGTTCCATGTAACCGGGACTCCAACTGTTTTGAAGCCCATTTTTCTTGCGATGTAGAGAAACTCAATATCAAAACCGGCGTTTACTGCCGCTCCTTTGACATTTTTTTGTTTTGCGAAGTATCCCATCTTTTTAAAGACCTTTTGGGCGGCTTCTCTGGTGAAAGCTTTAAAGCCGCACTGGGTGTCCTTGTATGGTAGACGTAGAAACATTGTGCGCAGTAGGACGAATCCAAAAGCCATTAGTTTTCTAATTATGGGCGCCCCTTTGCGACCGGTGCGTGTACCAATTACTATATCTGCACCTTTCTTAAATTCCGGAAGAAAATCCAAGACGTGGTTTATGGGTGTTGATTGATCCATGTCGGAAAAAAATACATAATTTCCTTTTGCTGCCAGGGCACCTGCGATCACTGTCCCCCCTTTTCCTCTATGGGGCTCATCAAGAACCTTAAAATTCTTGTGGGTTTTTGAAAAAGCACGAGAAAGCTCAAGGGTTTTATCGGTTGAGCCATCGTTTGTGATTAATACTTCCCAGGTGAATGTTTGCTTTTTTAGGAAATTGTGGACTCTTTTTAAGGAGCCTTTTTTGATGGACTTTTCTTCGTTGTAGGCGGGAATTACTATTGAAATGTCGGGATTTTTCATTGGAAAGATAATTCTACTACTATTTAGTATAGCCGATCGCTGCAATTTTCAATTGTGCTATTCGCTGCAATTTTCAATTGTGCTATTCGCTGCAATTTTCAATTGTAACCGAAAAGCGGATCCGTAAGATTTGAGTTTTCCCCTGAACAACTTGTTTTGATTTCTTCCGGGGTGTATCTGTCGTAATCCGGGTAGATGAGCCCAAGTGCTCCGAATGTTTTATCCAAACGATCCACCATGGAGTGAGGGAAAACGATGGTGTAAACGGGGCTGCCGCTTCTGGGCTTATTTACGTGCATATTTTGGAGCTTGAAAAGATATCTATAACCCATATCAAATCCCGGTTTTGTTATGTATGAGACTGAAATGCAGGGATAACCATGATCTTGTGAGTCTTTTTTGATGTGAGCCACAAGTTGGTTTCTTTGAAGGTATCCGCTTTCATTTATGGGGAGAGTGAGGAGCCTGTGGATATTGATTACAACAAATAATGCCAAAAGAGTGATCGAGAGTTTTTTTTGAAATTTCGAGAGGTGGAAAAGTCCTAGACTGAGAACAAGAATCCAAATAATTGTCATGCCGTTGAAGTAATATTCGGAGGGGTTTATAGAGTTTAGTGTAAAAAAGATTATGTAGATCAACAGCCAATAAGTAACGATAATTGTTTGATTTCTTGTGAGAATTTTTTTGAAAATTAGAATAAGAAGGATAATTACGAGAAGATACAGCGCCCATTTGTTTGGTACCGGAATGGTATTACCCCAGAGGAGATTGTCTACGTTTTTGAAAACCAGCTGCATGACCCGATCCAGCTTTGCAAGTTTGCTTGCGGCGAGATCTTCGGATTTTGAGAGTGAGGAAAAGATTGCTCTGGTTTGAGATAAATTGTTTCGAAGCTCAAAAAGAATTAGTGGTGAGGCGGAAATAATGGTACTTAGTATTCCTGCGATGGCTGGCTTTAGTTTTAGACTCTTTTTTGAAAGAACGAATGAAATGAGAACAAGAGGTGTGAGAATAAAAAATGCAAGATTTATATTCCAGATAAGGCCGATGAGGAGCCCAGAGAGAACGAATCCTGTCTTTTGTTTTCCTTTTAGAATTTGAAAAATGGCGTAAAGAAACCAGGCGGTCCAAAGAAAGGCCGGTACAGTTGGAACTACTTCCCGCTCGGTCATGAAAATGATGAAAGATGAGGCATGGATTGTTGAAGCGATTAAGCCAATGTTTTTGTTAAAGATTTTTGTGAAAACTAAGTAGAAGCTTAGTGTCGCTGTGACACCGAGAGCCATGGAGAGATAAAGTCCGCCAATCGGATTTAGACTGAAAAGAAGATAGAAAGGAATTAAAAGATAGTAATAGAGTGGGCCGATGAAAACACCCGGCGAGGAAGTTTCCTGGCCAATGAGGCGAAAGTCTCTGTTGCTTAAGATGTCCTGAACAAACCAGGCCGACAGATCCTGATCGTGAGAGTACATAAAAAGTTCCGTGTGTTTGTAGGAACGCATCAAAAGGCTCAAAAGTATTATTAAGATCAGCTGCCAATTTTTCTTTAAAAGAGCTTTGACATTAATTCTTTTCATTTTGTATTCTTTGCCTTTTCTGAACAGTTATTCCTCCAAAACGGGTTTCTTTTTCCACTGTTCCTATCCCCTCTTGGCGTTTGAGCCAGGCTTCAAGGCGCTCCGGGTGCGGCGGATCTTGCTCATAAATGGTGTAGAGGGGGTCAATGGGATCCGTGCTTGGGGGATTTTTGTACTTTGTATTTCCCAGCCAGGTAAAAAGGTAATCATAGGCATAGGGAATAACCGGGGGGACGTATACATCAACGCTAAAAGGGGTTCCGGCGGCATCTTTGAATACCCAATTGACCGCCTGAAGTTCGTTTCTTAAGGCAATGGAGTTCGGGCCATCAACATTATCCATGGTTTTGTATCTGACGACATCAAAGTTTACTGCAATGAAAACGTAAAGAAAGTATAAGACAAACAGTTTTCCCGGGAGGAATTTCCAAAGTTTACCTAAAACAAGTGAAAACATAAGAATAAAAATCAGGTAGTAGCCGGTCATGTAGTAGTCATATATGTTTCCATAGTTCCCTTGGAAAAAGAGAAGGCCAATCATGGGTGAAAGAAGCAGAAGGAGCACGATTTTTGTTTTAGTGTCTTTGAGAAATTTGGGCAGGAAGAATAGGAAGGAAACGGCAACTGCGGCGAGAATTCTTTGCTCGCGAAGGTAGCGCCCATGGAAAATTTTATTTGTGAAGACATCATAGTAGAAGTTAATTCTTAGCTTTACGACCTCCCAAAAGGATACCTTGAAACTTTCCTCTTCAAAAAGAAATTTTTTTATGTTCCCCGTTAGGATCCCGTTGTGACGCATGTCAAAAAGAATCAGAGGGGAGGCTGAAAAAAGGAAGGCTAAAATTGAAAGCAAAAGAAGTTTTTTTGTGGGGAAGTGACTCTTTTGCCAGAGCATGAAAACAGCAATTGCAGGAAAATAGAAAAATTCCCCGGAGGACCCAAAATGAAAGAGAGATAAACCTGAAATGAATGCTACGAGCACCCATGCCCAGCGCTTGCCTTCTGTGACCAGTATCATCATCCAAAGAAGCAACATACTCAAGAGAAGCATTGGGGTGGGATTTGAGAGCCAGCGGCTTGCCATGATTATATAAAAAGATCCTCCTGCGATGATTGCCGCGAGAATTCCTGTTTCATGGTCTTGGATTTTTAGCCCCAGATAATAAAGGAGGGCAATGGCCATAACCGAGGTGAAGGCAAGAAAGATGGAGGGGTAAATTGGGTTTCCTCCACCAAGGAGGTAGAAGGGGGCAATTAAATAGTAGTAGAATGGTCCTCTGAAGATCCCGGCAATTCCTGTTGTTGGGCCTACCAAAAACAACTTACCTTTGTGCCAAAGGTCCCAGATAACAAGGGCGTCCCTTCCTTGATCAAAGTAAAAACCAAGAATCGTGCCAACGCGATAAATACGGACAAAAAAGCTGAGGGAGAGAATTAAAAAAAGAAGTGTGTATATGAATTTGTGTGTGAGGATTTCTTTTTTGAAATCTTTTTTGTGCTTTTCAAGTATTTTTTTCATCAGTTAGCAAATGAGCTCCAAGTAGTGTCTACTTTTGTTTTTTCCATTATTTTCTCAACCATACCAATCGTTCGCTTAGAGTACCAACCTTCTTTTGAAAACAACTCAAAGTCTTCTTGAGAATGTGCGTCTGCGCCGCCACTTTCAATTTTGCCGTGCTTCTTGACAAGTTTTTTTAATATTTTCTGTTGGCTTTTAATATCAAGTTCTTTGACCCCTAATCCATAGACCGTTTCCACTCCATCTAACCTATTTTCGAGTAACACTTTGTCAAGAATTTCCTCGTTTAGTTTTTTTATGCATGTAAACCAATGAGCAAGCACAGCTACTCCACCTGCGTTTCTGATTAGAGAGACGCTTTTGTCCATATCGGAGTGATATTGATAATTAACATAAATTTCCGGAATGTAAGAGTTTTCACTCAAAAATAGTGTATAGGGATATTGATACTCTCCGTCCCTCATCATTTCTTCATATTTTTGTTTAATTTTTAAGTTGTTTTCAGAATCATTTTTCATTTTTAGCCTGAGGTTTTCTATGACTTGCAGATTACTTTGCTTGGATTTTAAGGCCTCTACAATATGTGGTCTTCCGACTGCTTCACCTCCTGAGGCTTTAAGGCAATCATTTTCTGAAATATCAAATCCGATGCTCTGGAGGTTTTTGACTATCCTTTGCATTCTTACAACTCTTGCTTCTTGGGCCAACTTGCAGTGTTTTAATAGAGATTTATTGAAGGGATCTACAAATAGGCCAACAATATGTAGGCCGCTTGTGGCTCCACTTCCGATGTCGGTGGGCCACTCGGATGAGATTTCAATACCGATAATCCAGTTTGTTTCGTGTTGTGTTTTTTTTAAACTATCGATTGTCTTTTTGGTTGGAAGAGAATCGTGATCCGTAAATGCCACGACTCCGATATTGTATTTTGCACAGATGTCTAGAACCTCAAAATGAGAAAGTTTTCCGTTGGAAGTTGTCGTGTGAGCATGAAGAGTTTGGTATTTATCACTCATCTTTTTTCGTGTGAACCAGTTTGAAAATTGTTGTACCTTGAACGTTCCATTTTTCCTCCACTTTGCTCCAGCCGAAGTTTGCAACTTCAGCCTTGGCGGAGTGCGTTGGATCACAATCCTCGGGAAGTTTTTCGCAAACCACAAAAAGATTTTCTGCCAGTGTCTTTTCATAATTTAGAGGATCGATATCCACTACGTTTGTGTTCCATTTTTCCAAGAAGTATTGATAACCGTCTTCGTAGTTTCTATCTGCAATCACGGCAAGATTAAATTTATCATCCCCCGCTTCGGCTTTTATTTTTTGAGCTACTGCAACAGCACGCTGCATTTGGCGGGCGGGAGGGCTATTGAGAGGAGATTCACGGAGATTATAGAAACTCAAAAAAAGCATGGAGAAAGTGACAAGCCATTTGCCGCGAATATTATAGTTATCCAAAAGATATTGGAAGATAGCTGCCAGAAGAAGAAACATTGCCGGAAAAAAGAAGCCAAAATAGTGGTCATAGATGTGTTGTTTGTAAACTCCCAGTCCGATAATTGCAGACCCGAGCCACACGAAGATAAGTGAAGTTGCCTTTTGCTGTTTTCGGGGAAACTTGAAATAGATAAATAAGCTTGAGAGGAGAGCGAGTGCTGTCCAATTACCTAGAGTTTCGTTTCTACCGGCTAGAATTCTTGTTGTAAAAAGCTGCC
This sequence comes from uncultured Gammaproteobacteria bacterium, assembly GCA_964422865.1. Taxonomy (GTDB): domain Bacteria; phylum Patescibacteriota; class Microgenomatia; order UBA8517; family UBA8517; genus CAYRCU01. The sequence goes on along the minus strand of CAYRCU010000003.1, from coordinate 28,833 downwards.
ACAGAGGAAGGGCTTCCGGAAGCGCGTTCCATGGGCGAGCGGAAATTGTAGTTTGGCGCTCGGTAAAAAACTTTTCTATAGCTAAAAAGTTGATCCAATTATGTCTGATATCAAAAATAAGAAGGGGTGACATAAGAAAAATAAAAACTGCTAAGGCCAAAATCGAATGATAATAAAAACTCTTTAAGGGCTTTTTGCTTTTGAAGCGGGAAAGCGCTGTTAAAAACCAGAAGAAGGCCATGGGCAAGCCAAGCAGCAGCCCGAGATAATGAGAGTTTAAAACAAAAGCAAATGAAACAGCCAAGAGCAGGAGCCACATGAACTTTTGCTTCTGCCAAACATTCCAAAGAGAATATATTGCAAGAAGTGCAAAGAAGGGCATTATATTGGGATTCCATGAAGATCGAGAGAAGATAATGATTGTGGGGGCAATTGCATACAAAAAACTAACGAGGATTGCGGATTCTTTACCAAACCACTCTCTTGCCATCCACCACACAAGCCCAATTGTGAGTACCCCAATCAGCGCCACCATAATTGAGGGGCCGACGGGGGAAAAATTGAAAAGCAAAAGAAATGGCGCTATTAGATAGTAATAGAGCGGGCCTAAATACATATTTCCGATGGAAGTGCCCGGACCTATCAGGATGGGGTCAAAGTCCACAAGGAGACGTCTGACAATGATTGCGTCGCGTCCTTCGTCTCCTAAAAAAGTCATGTATTCGCCTATACGATAAAGGCGAAAAAAGGAACCTACAAGAAGAACAAATAGAAGAAAGAAAACTTCCTTTTTGTTTTTTTGAACCCAAGTCTTTATTTCTTTAACTTTTGCCATGGCATTTAATCAGAATGACACATCAAAATATTGCTTTAAGATACTTTTAGATTTTGATATAGAGAAAAGAGGTCTTTGAAACTTTGTACAATAACATTCAGGTTTCTTCCTGTGGGGGTGCCGCCCGCTCTGGGATAATGTGTAACCGGAATTTCAACTATTTTAAAGCCGCTTTTTTTAGCCTTGATTAAAAATTCGCTATTAATAAATGCTCCGCGCTCGCTTTCGAGCTTTTTTAATTTGTCGGGAACTTCTTTTCTTATAAGCTTGAAGCCACAGTCAATATCGCGTACCTTTAGTCCGAAAAGTATAAATATCAAAGCTTCCCATATTTTAGAGGTTATTATTATTGAATTTGAAACTCTCCGCTTTTTGTAGTATCCGATCACAAGGTCTGCGTCGGTCTTTTTTTGTTCTTCAATAAAATTTGTGATTTCCGAGAAATCGAACTGTCCATCCGCATCGGTGAATGCGATCCAAGCATATTTAGCCCCAAAGAGGCCGCTTTTAAATGCCCCACCGTAACCTCTATTAAGCTTGTGGTGGATTACTTTTATCCTTTTATCTGCTTTTGACAGATGGTTTGCTATCTTTGCTGTTCTGTCTTTGGAGCCGTCGTTAACAATTATTATTTCCCACTTGTCTGCAACCTTTTCGAGGACATCTTTTGCCTTATTTACCGTGGTTTCTATGTTTTCTTCTTCGTTGTAGGAAGGAAAGAAAACCGAAAGCTCAGAGATTAGCTTTGGCATAGAGAAAGTTTAACATATGTTCACCACAAGACTTGAGTATTTATCTTCTAAAGATATAATATGGATTCATATGGAGAAAGGCCCCAAAATTTTTCTTGCTCTGGTAATCTTGGCCGTAGTTCCTGTAGTTTTGATTTGGCTTCCTTTTTTTTTGAGACTTCCTGAGTTTTGGAAGATTCCCCTACCGGGCAATGGAATGGCAACCATTGTGTCTAATTATGACGGGCCTTTGTATGTTGTTGTTGCAAAGACTCTTTATAACACGACCCTGATAAAGGCAAATTTCTCGTTTGATCTGCCTGTTGAATATTATGCGGCACATTTTCCTCTTTATCCGCTTTTAATTCGAGTTTTAAATATCGCAACTAACTCAGCCTATGCGATACTAATACTTTCTCTTCTAACTTCTCTATTCGCAATTTATTTCTTTTACAGGTTAATTTCCAAATACGTCAAAAAGGATGAGGTTTTATGGCTTGTCTTGATGTTCTCGATTTTTCCTGCCAGGTGGCTTATTGTTAGATCTGTCGGATCACCCGAGCCTCTTTTTGTGGGAAGTGTGATAGCCAGTGTCTATTACTTTAATGATAAAAAGTACTGGAAGGCAGGCTTTTGGGGAGCCCTGGCACAGCTAACAAAATCTCCGGGAATACTTCTTTTTGCGGCACTTGCACTTTCATTTTGGGTTCCTGAGCTTAAACGTATTGCGGAGAAGAGCAGTAAGAAATGGTTAAAAGAAATTAAATTTGCAAGCTATCCGATTTTGTTGATTCCGCTGGCTCTTTTGGGAGTATTTATTTTTTATGGACAGGCGTTTGGGAGCTTCTGGGCATATTTTAATAGTGGGGACAATATTCACATTTTCTTCCCTCCATTTCAGATTTTTAATTATTCGTCTGCATGGGTAGATACACACTGGCTGGAGGAAATAATCTTTATTTATTTGATCGGTGCTTTGGGACTTGTAAAGCTTATAGAAAAAAAATATTACAATTTTGCCTGGTTTGTGGGAGTGTTTTACTTCTCTACCCTATTTGTCAGCCATAGAGATTTAATGCGATACAGCCTACCTATTATTCCTTTTTTGTATGTTGCTTTCAGTGATTTTCTGGTAAAGCGCGAGTTTAAAATAGCATTTGCGGTTATCGTGGTTCCGATTTATCTTTTTTCTTTGGCATTTATAAGCAGGAATGTAATGCCTATTAGCGATTGGAGTGTGTTTTTGTAGTTTTGAAGGTTGAGAGAGCTTGAGAGCGTAGTTGGTGTATATTTCCCGGTATGGGTGAAAGAGCTGGTGGAAGAGCGGATATCTGGAGATTGAAACTTGCTAGGGCGAGGTTGTTTGCCACTGAGGTAAATGCTCGAATAATTACTGCAAATCCCGGTGTGTCTAGCGAGAAGAGAACTGTGCTTCCGACGGGAGGTGTACAAAATTCAGATAAGAGGATATATGAATTGCAAAAGGATGGAAGTTTTACCTTTCCGTACTTTGATGGTGAAACTAAGTACGGATCCAGGGGTCGAGGGCCAGAGCGAGATTAATAGGAGAGGTTTCTGTAACCGGAAGACTTGCGGGGTTGTTTTCTTCTAAAACTTTTGCGTAGCAGTTTACAATTTCGGTGATTCCTGCACGAAGATTGGTTTTTTTTAATACTTCCTCTAAGGGAGAAAATCTTAGGTCTTTTAGAATTTGGCTTGTGGTTTGGGCGCAAAGTTTTTCCGGAAGAGTGAGGTGAAAAACCGAAACTTTAATATCGGCTATATGAAAATGCATAAACGGGGTGTGTACGGTTGACAGTATTTCTTCTGGAAATTGTTTTTTTATCGTAAGATCTGTAAATACTTCTCTTTGGAGAAGGCGTTTTATGGAGGTTTGAGAGGATTCGGTTTTTTTGGAAAAACCCATGGGGAGCGAGACGGAGCCAAATGGTTTCCCAAATTCAAGACGCGGAGTAGAAACATCGTTTCCTGTTAAAACTGAAAACGCGTCATCCTCCGGCGTGATAACAAGTGCTGTGGCACCGCGGCGGGTAACTCCTTTTTTAACATAACTTAAGACCCTGTGGAGGGTTACTTTTGAGGTTTTAAAGCTCGGGGGAAGTTTTCTGTAGAGAGTTTCAAGTGGAATTTTCTCTAGGGCAAGATGCTCCATGAAGGCAACTACTTCCGAGATTCTTGTGTTTGGACCTGCGGCTTTTACTATCCCCCACTTGTCCAGCAGACGATGAAAGCTGGCGTGCGATGTTGGGAGGGTGTAGCGGTTTCGCCTGAAAACCTCATCGACTGAACCATACTTAAGATAATCTCTGATTATTTTTTTATTAAACTCTTCTTCTTTTTCACGCGGGGACAGATTGTCAGGATACATGAACCCATATTATACAATACTAATGTCTCTCAAACAGTCCCGTTTTGTGGGCAAGAGCCGTATAAAATCTTACTTGCGTTTTCCCGGAAGACGCCACGTGCGCCAAATAACAAGGTTGTAGGCAAGATAGTTATAGGGAAGAACCAAGAAGACAACTATAAACGGAAGGAGGATTTGCCTGTATTCTTGCCCCAGCATTGATACGCCGATGGACCCCGCAACGGTTTGGATAACAAGAGCGCCCAGAGAAGTGCCGTTAAATTGAATGAATTTATTTACAAGTTTCCCTATTCCCGATATTTTTTCACTTTTGAATGTCCAGATATTATTCAGGGTGAAATTTGAGATGATTGCCAATTCGGTGGAGCCTGCCCAGGCGACGGCTTCCGGGACACCTGTTCTTGCTATGTAGTGGAGGCTTATTGCGTTTACAAGATATCCTATGAACCCGACTGTGCCGAATTTAATAAATCTTTGAGACTCCTTTAATCTAATAACAATTGCTACTTTAAAGGTTGCAACAAGTTCCTTGAGATTGAATTTGCTTGTTTCCATCTTCCGCTCACCAAAGTGAATGGGCACTTCTGTAACTTTTTTTGAGAGAGCTACTGTTTGATTGAGAAGATCAACTTTGTAGGCAAAGCGCTTAATCTCCATCAAGTTGTCCAGGTCGATTTGATCTAAAACACCCTTTACTTTTGTTAAACGGAAACCTGTTGTAAGATCGTGCAATTTGGGTTTAATAAGAACAATTCTAATAAAGAGGTTCCCGAAAAAACTCATCATCTTTCTTGAAAGCGGCCAGGCCTTGGGGATTGAGCCGCCTTTTATGTAACGTGCTCCTATTACGTAGTCTGCCCCATCGAGATAAGCCTTAACCATTGCGGGGACTTCCTCGGGATTGTGTTGAAAATCGCTGTCCATTTCCATGACTGCATCTGCCCTGAGCTTATGCATAGCATGCTTCATGCCTCTGGCATATGCCTTACCGAGCCCTTCTTTTTGTTTTTGACCTGAAAGAAGGTGTAGATTTTTGAATTTTTCCATATATTTATTGACAATGCTTCCCGTGCCATCCGGAGAATTATCGTCAACAATAAGAAGGTGCATGTCAGCACCTTTTATTTTGGGAAATACCTTTCCCACAAGCTCCTCTATCATGGGACCAATATTTTTTGCCTCATTGTAGGTGGGCATTATGATCACAATTTTGGGCAAATCAGCCATGGTTTAATACTATGTTTTCTGTTTTAAAATAGCAAGGATGTAGTTTGACTTTTCTATTTCTCCAATTTCTTTGTAATAGACAGCAAGGTTGTAGAGAGCTGTTGTGTGATTAGGATTAATTTCCAAAGTTTTTAACCAAGATTTTTCCGCTTTTTCTTTCTCGCCCAGCGTCCAGTAAACAAGGCCGTAGTTATAGTGGGCCTTATCGTAAAGAGGATTTATTTTTATTTCCTCATCAAGTTCTTTGAGCGCGTTTTGAAAGTCTTTTTTGTCAAGGTATATTACCGCAAGATTGTTGTGAACCATTGTTTCAGCGGGATTAAGCTCAAGTGCCTGGCGATAATATTTTTCCGCTTTGTCAAGATCCCCGTCAAGATAATACATTGCGCCAAGGTTTTTTTGGGCAAGCGGATGATGAGGAGAAGTGTTAACTGCGTTCTGCCAAAAATTGATCGGATTTGAGAAATTGGTCGAGTGAATAATTGTTAAGACTGAGAAAATGACAATTAGGAAGGAAAAAAATGTTATGTAAATTTTATTTGAAAGATTTATTTTTTGCACCAAGGGGTTAACTAGAAAAAAAATGATTAGGCCGATTAGGGGAACATAGATTCTGTGTTCAATAAAATCCGCCGTGTATGTGTCAGACGGTCTTACGAATGAAGGAATAAGGAATAGAAAAAACCAAGCTAAGCCAAAGAGTGATGTTTTGTAATTCTTGCGGGAAATTATTGCCAGAACAAAAATGATTAAGCTGGCGACAAATCCATAAACCAGCGTTGAATCTTGCAATATGGGGAGCACTGATAGATTTATCGGAAAAAACACTTTACCTAAAAAAAGAAATACGGCCGGTGAGTTTTTTGTAATTGTCTGAATTATACTCATTGGGGTATACCCAACCGGATTTACGAGGGCAGAGGAGCGCATAAGAAACCAGACAAAAGCAATGGATGGCCAAATGACATAAAGATTGGTAAGTTTGCCTGAAAACATCTGCTTTCTTTTTATGACCAATAAATAATAGGCAAGGAATACGGGAAAAATGACGGCGGATTCTTTTGTAAAAACCGACAGGGCGAAGAATATTGAGTGCATGGCCAACCATTTATTCTTTTTTGTTTCAAGATAGTAATGCAGGGAAAGAAAGGAAGAAAGAAGATAAAGCGCGAGGAGAGAGTCGTTTCTCCCGGGTATCCAGCTTACTGCCTGGGTTAGTGTTGGGTGAACTGCAAAAAGGGCTGAAAAGAGGAGAGATAAATCTTTTCTCAAATCCAGTTTAATTAAAAAAAGAAAAAGCAGACATGAGACTGCCATGTGGATCAATATATTTGTCAGATGATACATAAAAGGGTTGGTTCCCGAAAGTTGAGCATCAAAAATAAAAGAAACCGTAAGCATTGGGCGGTAGTATGCAGCTGAGGAATGAAGGACATGAAAGACTTCCAGCTGAAATGCTTTAGAGATGTTGTTGATGTTCTTTAAGAAAAATATGTTGTCTAAGATCAAAACGTTGTCGTCAAGATATGTAAAATTAAAAAACAAGCTTCTGAAGTAAACCAAGAATATTAGAGACGCAATAACCAGGTAAGGATTTTTGCCTTTTGTAAGTTTTTCAATCATTTTTTTTGTATAAAATCAAACTGCTTGCGGCTAATTCTTCTTCTTTCGGATCTTCAAGCCAATACCCTTTGTTTCTGATCCAAACATATGATCCTATTAAATTGTAATCTTTATTAATACTTTTTAAAAGATAGTCAATAAATTCTCTTGGGCTATCTTCATTCCAAAGGCCTGAGTGTTGACGTCGGGAAAGGACTATTGCTTGAGGGGGCTTGTTTTTTAGCTCCTGAATTGCTTCTTTTTGGTAGTCAAGCCTTTTTGGAGTATCAATTATTAAGGGATAGGTTATGACAAATTTTGACGTACTTATTCGTTTTGCATAGAAAAGGATTTCGGGCTCGGATCCGGCAATAAAAACCGGATCTGTTGGGGTTGTGATTTCTGAAAGTTTTCGGGCGACAAGGGGTGCTTCGTAAAATGGGTTTGCGGTACCATAGACCCAAAGATTTAGCTCTTCCGGGGTATGTGTGAATTGGGCTCGGATGGGAAAAAGCATTGTAATGACAGCGACGGCAACTAATGCTTCGGGTTTAACGTTTCTTTTTGCCAGTCCCTTGAAACCTGAAAGTTTGACTAATGAGTAGGAGAGTATAAGTGACCAGAAAGGCATAAGAAGAAGATAATAGTGACCTATGTAGCTTTGGTAAATAGCAAGGATTGATGAGAATGTAAGGCCCAAGGGGAGCCACCATTTTTTGGGCGGGTTTATGAAGAAGATAAGAGAAACAATAGCCAATGGCCAGTAATACTTTAGGATCCTTGAAAACTGGAAGATGATTCCACCAAGACCAATACCCCAGGACTTGGCGTAGTATCCGTTAAAAACAATTACCTGTTGAAAAAGGTCTTTGAATGTTTGGGTAAGAAGAAACGGAGCTAAAATTATGAGTGTAGTCACGGCTCCTCCTAAAAGTAAAAAAAGGAGTAGTTTAACTGAATGAAGTAGGCTTTTTTGAGATTTAAGGATGCTTCGGCCCCAAAGAAGAGAAATAAAAACAATTACATACAGACAAATCGGTTTATATAGGAGTGCAAGGGAGGAAAGAATTCCTGCAAGAAAAAGGCGAGAGGCTTTGGGATTTGGGTGAGAAGTTGTGTATAGATATAAAAACCCCAGGAGAGGCGTGAGCATGAAAATTTCCGTGTTGGCGCTAAAAGGCATGAGAGTTGGAAGCATTATCATGGGAGTAAAAACCAATGCGGTTGGCCAAAAGTACTTTTTTCCGAAGATAGATTTTGCAATGAGAGCCACCAGAAAGGTGGAAATAAGTGTGAAAATCGAGGCCAAGAGGCGCGGAGGCCAGAGAGCGGTGGATGAAAGAAACTGGGAGAAAATGTAGGTGTAGATAATCAGGGGAGGCTTTTGAAGGAAGGCGTTTTTATAGGGCATGCTTCCATTCCTCATGATCCATGCTGAATATGCGTATTCTCCTTCGTCTCTTTCGAAGGGAGCGGAGAAGCTATTGAACCTTAAGGCTACAAAGAGAATAAGTAGTGCCGCCAGATAAATTAAATCTTTGGATTTTATTTTTTTTGGATCCATGAGGTTAGCTTATTTAATCTTATCAAGAGAGCGAGAAAAATGTATTCGGCAATGTCGCGTATATATCTTTTGATATATTTTTTATTGAAAGATACTTTGGACTCCCCTTTTTTGCGAAAACGGTAGGTTACCGGAAATTCATCAAATTTATCCGTTAGCTTTGTAAGTTCATACAGAAAATAAAAAAAGAAACCAAAGCCCTTTGCGGGGATATTTTTGAAGTCGATTTTATCCAATATGCCTTTTACTCTAATCGCGCGGAAAGCGCCGTTGTGGTCGTATACTTCGTGTACCCCCGCTACCCAAGTTGCAAAAAGAGTGTTTGCTACCCAGTGATTTATAATTCTTGTTGTAGTCCAGCCTTCTGTTTTTCCTACGCCCACATGGCGGGAGCCAACCACTACATCATTCCCCCCCTCAAGGCTTTTTATCATATACGGAAGGTGCTTGAAATCAAATGCAAAATCAGCTTCATTTGTTATCACGGCGTCTGCTTTAAGTGATTTTATTGCATGTAAATAGCCCTGAATCATGGCTTTTCCCAATCCCTCTTTGTTATCAAAAATTAAGTGTATGTTTTTGTGGTTCTTTTGGAATTTTTTTATTATTTCTACTGTTCCGTCTTTGGATCTGCTGTCAACAATTAACACTTCGAATTTGTGTTTTTTTATTTTGTTTATTTTTTTAATAATATCTTTCAGAAGATCTCCTATGTTTTCTTTTTCATTGTAAGTAGGGATGAGAATTATGATTTTCATTTCTTTAAGTATATTGTCAGTTTTTCGTCATCGCTGGTTGCATACTTTGTCTTAAACAGGTGCCACTGAAGCTCGGAGATGTTGTTAAATTTGTAATCATAAATTGGGAAAGAAACTTTTTCATATGTCCCCTTGGCCAGCAAATCTTCTAAATATTCTATATTTTTCCAGTCTTTTCGAGGGATAATAATGTCCGGTTCAATTTTCATGTCCTTTTCCAGTTCGTTTCCAACTGCGCCTATTATTACCCTGCTGTTTAGATAGAAAATAAAGGCAAGCTCTTCATAATTTGTTGCAATAATTAATTTTTCTGGATCTTCATAGTTTTTATGTATATAACCAATCGCATAATCCAGTGGGCCTTTATATGTGTGTGTCAATTCATAGAAATATAATCTTAAAGTTTGTATTTTGTATGCACCTGACAAAATTAGGATTGAAGCAAAATAAATTGCATAGGCTTTGAGTGCGTCTTTTTTGGGTTTTGTTAAATTTATTATTAAGACTGTGTCTATTAAAATGATCAAGGACAAAATGGGCTGCTCGATATAGAAATAACGCGTGAAGAGGTAGGGAATTCGGGACACTATAAAAATGTAGTTTATAAAAAATAAGGTTAGGAGATTTGAGATCTGTAAGGACTTGTTTTCCCTAAGCAGTTTTATTATTTTATCTTTTCCTTTTTTGTACAAGATCCAAAGCAATAGCATCTTTAGGATGAAAAGCACAAAAAGGAATTCTTGTTTGAAGAAAAATTCATAGACCGAAAGGAGATTTTTTATATACATGGTGAGTGTATATTTTCCTCCATATAAATTTGTTGTTAAGTAATTTGAATACTCTTTGGAGATTTTAAAAGTTTCAAAGAATATCATTAAGGGAAGAGTGATTATTAAACTTGACAGTGTTAGACCCACATGGGCAAGCCCAGTTTTTAATTTGTTCTTTTTTGTCATAAAAAACAAAAACTCCTGCAAGATAAATGTAATAATGAATACCGCGTAAGCAGGGTAATAACTTATAAAGACTAAGACTAAAAGTATTGGTACTAAGACAATATAAAGATGTTTATTGCCTCCAAAAATTCTGTAGCGAGAATAGATAAGTATCAGTAAAGCGGACAAAAACAAAAGTAAAGAATAATAACGCACCTGAGAAGCGTGAAGTGCTAAAAACACCGAAAGCAGCTCAAAAACCAAGAATCCACTGTAAAAAAGTATTTTACCCGAGAAGGACTTAATTTCTTTTAACGCAATTAACGGAAACATTAATATTGCCATAAAAGCCAGTAAGGAGAAAGGGAATCTAACAAGGGCTGTTTTTGTGTATAGATCGTTCGTTTTGTCGGCCAGATAGACAAAGGGTGCTGCCAGGTAGTAGTGTCCCCAGCCAATACACAGATAGGCATCTATTTCTTCTTTTATACAAAGACTTTTATCATCCGGAATTGTGGGATTGAGATTATTTTTTTCGTCGTGTGCCTTTGGGTAACCATTTCTTAATACACTTCTTGCAAATACTGCTGTTGTTGCCTCATCGTTCCATAAAAGCGGATATTTTATATTTCTAAAAAAACTAAGCAACAATAGCAATACTAAAAAAACAGGTAACAATATGGATATATACGAATATGTTTTTTTCACTATTTCCAGGTGCTTAAATCTTTTTTAATTAATTTTTCCAGTTGATTTATATCCTTCAAATACTTTCTCTTTAACCATGTTCGTGTCTTGCTTTTCATTTTGGGATATTTTTCGAATGGTTTTGTATTGATATTATGGCTAACATTTAAGGCACACTTTCTGATACCTAAATTGTCTGAGATTTTCAGTAGCCACCAAAGATTGTATCTTTTAATTAAATATTCTGTTTGAATTAGGATGTAATTTAACAAAGGAAATTTGGTCGTTTTTGCCACATTTGTGCGTTTGTGTAAATTTTTAGGCTCAAATTCAGTGTTTTTTAGATTTAAAAATTTATATACTTCTTTCACAACCTTTTTGGGGTTTTTTTCAATTTCATCAACCAGGATTACATGTACTCTTTTACTCCCAAACGCATGCAAATATTCTTTTAAGTATTTGTAGTATTTTCCTTTTTCTATGTAAGTTTTATTTTTTTTCAAGGCTCTTTCAAAACCAAGCGGCAGCGTAATTCCAATTTTTATGTCATGTAAGTATTGTGAAAGGGCTCTTTTGGTTGGATCTCTCAAACAAACCAATATTTTGGCCTCCGGGAAATGTTTTATTATTCGCTTTACACTTTCTTTGCTATATAAATATGTTGGAGATATTTCTCCTTTGACCGACTTTGCCGGACAGTGGTCAAATTGCTTTAAATACCACTTGAGGCCCCAATAATACTTGGAGTTTTTTATCTTTAACAAATGGGGATCATATTCATTAAAGAAAAACAGCTCACTTCCACCATTTTCCCTGCCTAAACAGATCTCGGGATGCTCACTGAGGCATTTTCCTAACCATCTGGTGGCACATTTTTCTGCACCTATACCGATAAAATCGATTTTCACACATAGATTTTAAACTTTAACTTGGCAGTAGTACAGATGTTGTTTGATAATGAACATCCATAATTTCCAAGTGACAGCTGCGATTCAAAGACCACTTTGCGTTTTCATTTCAATGTTGAAGTATCCAAAATAACTTTATTCTTGAATTAGCTTTAAAATTTCTGTGGCCATTAATTTCATGTCTTGTCTTGCTTCGCTTAGAGTTCGCGGGCAGGCACCTTCTCTTTTTGCCGGGTGGGCGCTTCCGGATTGAAGATCTTTTATGACACCTGTGGAAGATTGAGAAAAGTAAAAAGCTAGTCCCGCCTTACCCACTGTTCCGTATCTAAGTCTTTCTAATAAACTTCTTAACCCTTTATTAGTCTTGTGGTTGAAAAAACGGCTGGAAACTGACGCCGACGCAATGTCAAAATCAATGTCTTGCCTGTCTAGCCTTTCAGCTATTGAATTAATGCTGGCACCAGTTTCTATGAATTCAGTAACCAGCAATACTTTTCCCATGGAAGGCTTTTTTCTTGCTATGAATTCATCTATTGCTTCATGGATTCTTTGGTCATGATGCCTGCCGCTTGCCACAAAGTAGGTTTTATAACCTCTCTTAAGAAAAGTGACACTAATCTGCCGCTCACGTCGTCACTAATTATCGTGTCATAGTGTGGTATTTGATCTTCCAGTTCAATGACTAAACGGGCGAGTGACCTTGAGGCTTCTCTTGTTGTTTTTTCTCTGTTTTTGAACAGACGAACATGATCGAGCAAATAATCCATATCCAACCCGCTATCGATTTTTTCGTTGACAAGATCATCATCGCACCTTTGGAGTAATTCCGGTGGGGATTCTCTGATAAATGGTCTTACGAAAGATTCGATGTACCGTATCATACTTAAAAAATAATTGTCGTAATTATAGGTGTTTAAAATTATTTTTTCCACCTTATTGGCACTTTTTGCTGTTGAGTGGGAGGGAAAGTGTATACTAAGGTTGTTGGTATGAAAATTGATATCATCACACTTTTTCCTGAAATGTTTAGAGGGCCTTTTAATGAATCGATTATTAAAAAGGCACAGGAAAAAAAGCTTGTGGAGATAAATATTTATAATCTTCGAGATTGGGCAAAAGATAAGCATAAAACCGTAGACGGACGACCTTATGGAGGTGGAGTCGGAATGCTTTTGATGATTGAGCCTATTTACAACGCTCTGAAAGATTTAAGAAAAAAACACTCCAGAGTAATACTGATGACACCTCAGGGAAAAACTTTCAACCAAAAAATTGCAAGAGGGTTGTCAGAAGAAAAACACTTAATACTTATTGCAGGCAGGTATGAAGGTTTTGATGCACGAATAAGAGAACATCTTGTAGATGAGGAAATTTCTATTGGAGATTATGTTTTAGCTGGTGGGGAGATCCCTGCCATGGTTGTTGTAGATGCCGTGACAAGACTGATTCCGGGTGTTTTAAAAAAAGAAGATGCCGTCAAGTACGAGAGCTTTTCTGAAGACGGCATGATTGAATATCCCCAATATACAAGACCTGAAGAGTTTAAAGGCTGGAAAGTGCCGGAGGTGCTTCTTTCCGGCCATCACGAAAGAATCAAGAAATGGAGAGAAAAGCAAACTCTTCAGAAAACCAAAAAACGCAAGTAAATCTACAACGATTATACCTTTACCTTTGACTTTTCCCCTATAAATAGCTTCATCCAATCGGTTGGTCCGTCCTCATCAATAACTTGAGCTCCTGCTCCTATTACACTTTCATTTATGGGCTGGCTGATATTTCGCACTTGTACTTTTTTCATTAAAACACTATTTTCTACATGACTGTTTTCTACTTTGCATCCGTCACTTATAGATGTGTATGGGCCGATATAGCTATTAATTACTTCAACCCCTTCTCCAATTACAACCGGCCCTCTTATTTCGGAATTTTTTATCCTGCACTTCTTCCCAATTTTCACTCTCCCCTCTACTCTTGTTTTTTTGTCCACCCGAGACTTGATTTCCTCCTCCAAATACCGGTCAAGTAAATACTGATTTGCTTCTATCCAATCTCCAAATTTTCCCGGATCAAGCCATTTTCCTTTATACTCAACCACATCCACCCGGTATCCTCTATCAATCATCCACTGAAAAGCATCCGGCATCTCGTATTCACCGCGAGCTGACGGCTTGAGCCTGTCCTTTCCCTGAAAAACCTTAAATCCATTGCTATCCATGAAATAAAGTCCCGGTATCGCGTAGTCGTGCGGTGGGTTCTTTGGTTTTTCCACATATTTTTTCAGTCTTCCTTTTTTGTCAAAATACGGCACCCCCAGCCTTGAATTTTCCGGATGATGGATCATTGTCACCAGTCCGTTGGGTTTTTCCCTAGTAAAGTAATCAACCGCCTCTCTTATCCCCTCAGTAAAGATGTTATCACCCAAGTGAAGTACAAAACTTTCGCCCTTTAATGCTTCTTCACAAACCTGATAAATATTTGCCAAACCCATTGGCTTCTCTTGAAGCACATAGGTAAACCTTAAGCCCCATTTTTTTCCACTCCCAAGCTCTTTTTTTACAAATTCAAACCATCCAGGGTTGTATGTGATTAAAACATCTTTTATTCCTGCTTCTGCCACCGCCTCAATTGGGTAATGTATCAGGGGCTTGTTTGCAACCGGGATAAAATGCTTATTTGTCGAGAAAGTCAAAGGCTGCATTCTTGTCCCCCTTCCCCCAGTCGGTATTATTGCTTTCATTCTCAATGGGTTATTATATATTAGGCATGCTTATCGGCGACTGAAGATGCCCCCCAACTCTCCGGCTTCGTTTTTGCTACAAACCCATTTCCGTTAACCATTCCCACAACTTCCTTAATCATCTCTCTGGTTGGCCCAAGAGAGCCTACATCAATATGGATTTCAAGATCATATTTTGCAGGCGTGACTGCTTTTCTTAAGGATGGCACTATTTTTTGGGCGGTGTCCAGGGATTTTTGTGTTTCCGTGTAGATTTTGTCCCTGAGCCGCAGGGGTTTGTGTTTTTCCTTCTTCCAAAAATAACGAGCACCCTTGCCCTGCCTGTGGATAACAATTGCCGTCACAAAATCACATTGAGATTTGCCGTTTGTTCTGTGTGCCTGGGAATCTGTGCCTATAACAAGTCTGTAAAAATTGTCAGGCTCTTCTTCCACAAAATTTGAAATCTCTTTTATCATACCCGACACGGACATCGGGCCGCGTGTGGGGCTTATAAACTTTCCGTTTGAGCTTGTCATGTTACTGTTATGTGCGCATTATACCAGTTTGCCCTATATTCTTAGCTTGTGAAGATGAGAGATAAAAGCACTACAACACCCAAAGCTGCGATTGAAATATATTCAACAATAATCTCGAAACAAAGATCCTTTTGAAAATAATGATGGATAATTCCCCAGACAACGTATGAAACTGCAACGGCAATACTTACTCCGATTTGAAAAAATCTGTCCCAGGAAAAAATCCAGAATGCCAAGAATCCCACAAGAAAGATTCCTAAAAGAGCCAGGTAATGTGTTATGTTTTTGGGTTTTTGGAAATTGTTCATACTAAGGGTTTTTTCAAACTAAGGGTTTTTTTAAAAAATTTGTCCTGCTTTTGCGATGAGAATGATTGCAAAAATCATCCCAATAAACGAAAAGTGTGCAAAAGTTTTCCCGGAAACCCGGGTGATTTTTTTCTGATAGATTATAAGCCCATCAATGACTAAGGTTATGCTTAAAATTGCTATTACGCCAAGTGAGATGAATTTTGTAACCTGAAACGGAGAGATTAACTTTTGGCTTTGTGTGGAGGAGCGCTGAGCAATTTGCTGGGTTTGTGAAAAAACTTCTGTGGCCGGTTTGGCAAGCGGAGACGGAGTGGGTGCGGGTGTAGATTCAATACTTTTTGCTGCCGCAACGGGAACTACCGGAACCGTGTCCACGGCAAGAGTTCCAAAAAATTGAACTATTATTGTTGTGTCTACGCCATTGAGATCCCCTTCCACGACAGCTATGCCGATCTCACGATACCTGTCCGAGAGCAGATTTTCTCTGTGGCTCGGAGAGGCCATCCATGCCTCGACGGCATCTTTGGGATTTGAGAAATCCCGAGCCAAATTTTCACCTGCATAGCGATATTTGTAGCCGGCATTAACAAAAAATACCCACGGCTCTGTGCCGTCAGGCGCATTGTGTGCCCAATAATCACGCTCAAGCATGTCACTGCCTTTGAGGCGTGCCGCTTCCGTAAGAATTGGGCTTAATTCGAGTGCGTGAACGTTATTTTCAAGACGTTTTTCGTTGGTTAGTCTTATTACTTCTCTTGGAGAAATGTTTGCCGCGTAGCCTAAGACTTTTACGTCCGTGGTTGTAATAAAATTTAATACCATTTGCACAAGAACAATCACAAGGAGAAAAATAATCAGTCCCGGCACTTGAAGAGCACGGGCTTTGTGATCGTTTGATTCGCGAGGCAAGAAAGCGTGAACTGTTTTATCTATTAGCAGCAGGGCGGGACTCATTTTTTAAGATAGCTTTTGATTTTTTCCGTAACTTGAGCAGGTGTTACATTCGCTTTTGTAAGATATTCTTTAGCGCCCAAGGCAAGGGCTTTTTTTATTTCCTCATCTTGGGAAAGATTTGAAAGAACCAGCACCGCGACAGATTTTCCCCAAGGATCCTGTCTGATACGGGTCAGAAAATCAACACCGGACATCTTCGGCATCATCACGTCAAGTAAAATTGCTGAAGGTTTCTTTTCTAATGCCAGTTTCAAGCCTTGCTCTCCGTCAAATGCTGAATAGACAATAAAGCCGTCTGACCTTAGTTTTGCTCCGTACATTTTTACCAACAACGGATCATCTTCTACGATAAGGACCGAAGGTTTTTTCTGTGTGTCAGGTACGGCACTAGGCCGGCTGGGTTGAATTGGTTGATTCTGAGACTGTGTTTGACTCATCTTGCCTTTTATTTTTGATCGGTAATTCGAACCAGAATGTTGAACCTTTACCGGGCTCTGAGATGAGACCAATCTGGCCACCGAACTTTGTTATCAAAAGCTTGCTAATGTATAATCCTAAACCACTTCCCACTGTTTTGCCAATATGTGATTTGACTCTATAGAACTTGGCGAATAGTTTTTCCTGTTCTTCCTTTGAAATTCCGGGACCCGTATCTGTAACTTCCGCGCGGATTATTCCTACTTTGGGGTTTGAAAGTTTAAGAGTTACTCCACCATCTGTTGTGTATTTGAGGGCGTTACTTATAAAATTAACCAATACTTCGTGAAGCCTATCTTGATCTACATAAACACTATCAACAATATTTTCCGGGATTTCAATTTTGAAATTAAGATTTTTTCTTCTTGCTTCTAATTTAAACTCACTATAAACGCTCTTTACAATATCTGACAGTTTGAAATAATCTTCGGCATATAGAATTTTATTTTCCTCGATTCTTGAAACATCCAAGAGATTGTTTACCAACCGTATCATGCGATTGGAGGAAACCAGCACGTCCTCGAGGAATTCTTGAGCTTGAGGAGTAATTACCCCCACATCTCCGTCTATTATCATAGATACATACCCTTTGACTGCCGTAAGAGGAGCGCGCAGTTCGTGAGCGGCAATGGATATAAACTCGTTTTTCCTGGCGTCCAGGACTTTTAATCGTTCATTTGCTTTTTTGAGTAAGTTGGATGAATGTTCAAGTGCAGTAAAAAGTTTGGCGTTTTGAACTGACAAGCCAACTAAATCTGTAAAGCTTTTTATGAGATCTTTTTCTTCTTCTGTTACTTGCTTTTCATCCTTAACCATACTAAAGATAATTACGCCTTGAGATTTTCCTTGATAGATAATCGGATAAACCATACTGGTTTTTATTCCCACAATACTCTGAACTTTTCTTGCATTTTCTACTGTGTATGCTGGAAAGAGAATATCTCTCCAATCATGGGTTGAATAAGATTTACCATCCAGGAATGCGCGAGTACACAAGTTTTCATAAGCGGACAAGGGAATAATAATGTCTTCGAAAGGGACCGGAGTTACTTCGAGAGCTTTTTTGGCTTTTTGTGTTCTTGAAATTGAAATTCTTTTTAGAGAGTTTGTCTTTTCATCATAAAGTATAAGAACAACAATGCTGTAGCCAAGCTCCAGGTAACCTAGTTCCATTAGTACACTATCTACTACTTTTTGGACCACCTGATCGAAGTCAAGAGTGTCAAGAACAACATGCATCAAGCGCCAAAGTGATTCTATTGTTTCCCTTTTTTTGGGTGTGGTATTATAGGTCTGCATCAAAAAATTAGTATATAAAAAATGATAACACATCGCGTTGAATTATTTATTTATGGGAGTTGAACACACGGAGGTCGTTTGGCAACTAAAGAACGGGGAGATTCCCGTTAATTACAATTGGAATAGACGTGAAGATCCTTGCAGACCGGTTATTGTTGAACCTTCACCAGAGCAAATTCAAGATTTAGTTCTTGTTTGTGAAGCCTTGAGAGACGGAAAACATGGTATTTCGCATCTTCCTACCACTGAGGAGGAATTGAGATATATTGACGCTCTGCAAAGATTTGGAGTTGATAGGGTGACTGTGGGAATTTATACGGGTGAAAATGGTAACGAGGTTGACAGGAGACTCAAGAAGCTCCTTGAAGTTATGAATGGGGATTATCCTAATGTGACACCTATTGTCTTGTGTTTAGCAAGTGAGGAATCGATCAGTTGGGTCGCAAATTGCAGAGAGAAAAATCCTAATTTGAATGCGATTGTCTTTATGGGTACTTCTCCCCAAAGACTTCTTGTACAAGGCTGGAAAAAAGAACAGGTATTGCGGCAACTTGGTTGGGCAGTGAGGGAGGTAGTGAATAAAGGCATTGGAGTAATTGGTGGAACTGAACATACTACCCAAACACCTCCAGATTTTTGGAGGGAGATTATTCAGACACAAGTGGAGAATGGGGCGAGCGCGATTTGTATTGCCGATACTGTCGGGATTGCTAGGGCACCCGGGGTTGAGGCCATAGTCAAGTTCACAAGAGATGTATTGGACGAACTTGGTCTAGAAAATATACCTATTGAATGGCATGGACACAGGGATCTCGGGAACGCTACGGAAAATGCTAAGGTTGCCATTGCAAATGGGGCGACAAGAATTCACACGGTTCCGTGGGGTATTGGTGAACGAGCCGGAAATACCCCACTTGAAACAGTTGTGTTAAACGCCGTTGAGATAATGCTTGAAAACGGTCAGGTTGAAGATGTTCCCTGGAAATTAAAACACTTATGGAAAACACTTGTAATTTATAGTCAGATTACAAGTGAGCCAATTCCTACTCATGGCGCTTTTGGTTCAAATGCCTTTAAGACATCACTTGGAATTCATACTGATGCCATGGCAAAAGCTTTACATATCGCTCAAAGAGCTTTAGAACTTGGAGAAACAGAAATCGCAAGAGAAATGATGGAGATGCAGAGAAAAGTATATTCTGCATCTGACCCTCAAATGTTTGGCCGGGATCATGAAGTATATGTAAATCATTGGAGTGGAAGAAGTACCATAAGATTATTGGCTGCAAATCTTGGGTTTGATCCATCTCTTGTAACCGATAAGGAAGCAGATGCAATCATTCACTATGCCAGACAAAAAGGAGAGCGACTTACAGAAAAAGAATTTGTTCAACTACTGTCTATTGAAAGATAGATATGTCTCCCGAAAGATCTCCCGAACTATTAAAGTTTAAACCAGAGGAAGTGTTGGTATTAAAAGATAAGGAAGGACAAGTTTTGGACAATGTTTCTACAGATGGAATAATTCCGGTCAAAGAACTGTTGAAACCGGACGAGCTTGGTGAATATGCAATGACTGGGTTTGGTTTTCAACCTGGGGAACTTAAAAAGAGAGAGGTGAAAGTTCTGGTGGCTGGGGCAGAATTTGGAATTGGATCGAGTCGTGAACAGGCAGTCTGGGCTCTGCAACAAGCAGGTATTGAAATTGTAATTGCAGCAAGTTTTGGCTCAACTTTTTTTCAAAATGCAGTAAATAATGGTTTGTTGTTGTGTACCAATCCCAAGCTTGCTGATGAAATTACTATTGGAAACCCGGTTAGCCTAGAGATGCTGATTGAAGGAATGGATGATTTGAGTCAACAAATAATTCGTGTAGGAGGGCTTATAGAATACCTTGAACGATACGGTGACGAGCCTATTGTAAACAGTGAGAGGGATCCTAAGAAAATGACAATTTTTGAACAAAGGATGGCTAGGGCTTTAGAAGCGATTTCTGTGGAACCGGGTATGTTATGTGCTCTTCCTGTAAACAAAATTTATTCCTATCCTGTTTTATCTGTACCTGCTTTTGATTTGATTAAAGGAGCACCGGAGATCGATTCAAGAATATTGGCTTTACATGAGGATCATTTTGATCCAGAAGACAATAGAGTTGGTGTACTACAAAGGAAACAAAGACAAATTGCACAACAGTTGGGTGTTGAAGACTACCACCCAAGGGGAGCAGGAATTTGCCACAGAGTAATGCTTAGTGAGATAGATCCTTGCGTTTCACCCGTTGTTGCTGCTACGGACTCACATACTTCAACACTTGGTGCTTTACCTGTTTTGGCAATTCCCGTTGGATCAACTTTGTTTGCAGCGGCATTGAAAGAAAGTAGAATTCCTATTTCTATTCCCCCAACCGTAAGGATTGAGATCAAAGGTCAAATTCCCGAAGGACTATCTATAAGAGATGCCCAGCTGATGCTTGCGAAAATGGAAGTAAAACCTGGTTCTGTGATTGAATTTGGAGGTGAGGGGTTTAGGTCTATGAGCTTGGATCAGGTTGCAGCGCTTTGCAACATGGTCCCCGAAACTTTCAATTGCCCCATTGCCGTAACTGAGGCATATGATGCAGGAATTAGATATCTTGTGGACAGGTTTAACATGACTGAAGATGAGGCAATAAAGCTGTTTGGTGTTGTAAACAAAGAAACAGAATACGAACAGGTGTTCGAATTTAACCTTGAACACGTGGTCCCTGTGGTGGCTTTGCCTGGAAACCCAAAAAATGTTGTTCTCTTGTCAGAATTAACAGATCACCCTCAAGTTGACGTCTGTTATCTGGTTTCTTGCACTAATGGACTTGAGGATCTGAGAAGTGCCGCAAAAACGATGGGGGCAGAGAAAGTTGCAAAAGGTGTTAAATTTGTAATCATCCCAAGTTCTAGAGAAATCTTCGAGCAGGCGGAAGCGGAAGGAATACTGCAAACATTTCGCAACATGGGTGCAATTGTGTCAGATATGAGCGTGTGTGGACCGTGTATTGGTCAGGGGAGGTTTGCATTGGAAGAAGGTAAGACAGCAATCACCGCTTCTAATCGAAATTATAAAGGCAGGATGGGGGGTGGAGATGTTTACATGGGAAGTCCTGTTATGGTTGCTGTTACCGCGTTGCTTGGAAAAATTCCTACAGTAGAAGAGTACAAACAAATCGTGGGGTTGAGTTGCTAGATATTTTTGTCTTCCGAAATGTAATTGAGAATTTCTATTCTTAACTCTTCTGGAGATAGGTCAAGTTTAATGATTGGTGTGAAATTAGATAAAGGAAATTTTGAAGACTTAGTGTTTAATTTATTAAAATCTACTCCAAGTATTTTTTCAATCACCTGAGCGGGGATGTTGCCCTCACGTAAGACACTTTTTTTCTCAATGTCTATAATTGTGAACGAACCCAAAACACTCTTTTTTGTGTTTTGAGGGTCGGTAAGCAGCATAGATATCTGTTTCTTGCGACAATATTTTACAGCATCTTTTATTTTGCAGATTTCTGGACATCCACTTTTGTTTAAAGTTGTAACTCCGACAAAAATAACTCCTGCCTTGTTAAGTTTGCTAATAAAGTTTGTTATTCCTTTATGTCCAAACGGATCCAGATTATGCGCGTAGTATTTACCGTCTTCTGTGCTCAAAAGAGAGGAAGGGATGTTTCCGACTGTTGAAGATTTTATTGGAGCTCTGATATGGCAGATTGCTCCAATTCTCTGTGAAAACTTTTCTGAGTCTTTTATTATGTCTACAAGGTCTTTGTGAACAAGCTTTTTGTCGATATATTTGAGAAAGTCTTTACTAAGCATCATCCAACTTATAGGTTTATTGGGGTCGCTTTCTTTGATGCTGTGAACTTTATTGATAGCTTTAACATCGTTCCCCTTAATCCATATCCCAAAGACGTTTCTCATTTGAGCGGCCACTACGCCTCCATTTTTTATTATTTTTACAGCTTTTTGGACATCGCGGGCGTTGCCCAAAGATCCAATGTAAACTTTTGTTTTATTAAAAACTGGAATTCTGGTAAACATAAGTGTTAGTATAAATTGTACCAGAGGAGGTGAGAAAATATGATAATAAAAACTTTTGTAGCGGGATTTTTCCTGTTTAACGGCGTTCCCCATCTTGTAAAAGGAATAACTGGGGAGACACATATGACGCCATTCAAAAGAGTTTCTTCTCCTGTTATCAATGTAGTTTGGTCGTTTGTAAATATTGTTATTGCTGTTTTGCTTTTAGGTTATTATCCTGTGAACAATCCAGATCTTTGGGGATTTATAGCGGGGGGTTTTGCACTCTCTCTGGTTGCCGCAATGTTTTTTGGGAAACCAGGTGCAAGATTACCTTGGCACAAAGATTAAATCTATTGTGATTGAATGTCGAATAGCTTCCGTATTAGCTTCTGTGAGGTTTGGAGTTGGTTTTACAAAGTGTATAAAAACAGTTGAAACCACGAAAAAAGAGAAGTCCTTACACTGGGGCAGGTGCTTCTCTTTTTTTTTACCTTTCCACTGTAATTGGATTTGTTAATTCTCCAACTGCAGATGCAACTACGCGACCGTTGGCGTTCACATAAATAGTGTAACCAGTGTCCGCGCTTGTTCCCGTCGATGGATCAATCGGCATTCCGGCAATGTAGGTTGCTACAACAGGTTCCGTTCCAGCGGCATCGCTTGCTGCTGCCAGGTTGAAACATGCTGCATCTGTTCCTATACATGTGGCCGTCGTTGGGAAATTGCTCGTTGTATCATCACCATCGGTATCCGGCAAATTACCATTGTGCTCGGCGGCGAATTGATAGACTGCATTTGTGATCTGCAGAAGATCGCTTCGACGTTGAGTATCTCTGGCTTGAGCAAACTGTCTTCCCGGATTTACAGCGACCAATACGATAGCCGCAAGAATACCAATAATTCCTATAACAACCAACAACTCGATGAGAGTGAAACCCTCACGAACTTTGCTTATAAGCGTAAATTTCTCTTTTTTCTTAAATGTCATTTCTATCACCCCCTTTCGCAAAAGCCCCGGGAGGTATACCCTCCCTTTTTGTTCATACTATATTTGTACACAGTTTCACTCATGCAAGTCAAGTGACATTGTGCCTTTTTTGGTAGTAATTTCAAATGCCTTGTCTATATCTTCCTTATTCAGGCGAGGAATTGAGCTTTGCAGAAGTTCATCGTCAACCTGGCGCGAAGTTATTACCGAGCTGAGTATAGTTTTTAGTGAAAGAATTGTAATTATGGACAGTGCCAAGAGAACTGTTCCAAAAATTACCAGAAAACGATCAATCTGAAATGATATTTTTTGAGACATAGATAAACCCTCCGTATTCAAGTTTGACTGTTTTGTCTTCGTTTATAATTAGCTTAACATCCACTGCCCTTTTAAGGTAAGGCAGGGAATCTATCTTTGCGAGTGCTGAATTTACGTTTTGGATTGAGCCTTCTGATACTATCAATATCGGGAAGCCAAACGAGCCGGTTTTATCTTTGACGGGTTCCTCTGAAACAAATGAAAAATCTGCAACAAGACCTGCGCTTTTGAGCTTGTCTATTTCGATAATAAAATTAAGGATACTTTCTTCGTCGGCAAAATGTGATTCGATGGAGCTTATTTTCTCGTTATAAACTAAAAGGTCCGATCTGAGAACCGCTTGATCTATTTTTTCGTGAGCTAATACGTACTTATTTTTAAGGTCTTTAACTTCCTTTGCGATGACGGGAAGCTTTTTTAAAATAAGAATAAGAAGGATAATCAGAATAACATTTACTGCATTAAGAAAAATTATTCCGATAATGGCTTTGTTAGTTTTTCTTTTTGGCTTTTGTTTTTGTGTTTGTTTTTTGATTTCCATGTTTATATTTTGAGTTTTGGGGTTTTTTTCTCTTCTTTTTTGGTGATGAGTTTTATATTAAAGTCAATGTTTTCTTCGTTTATAAAATTTGTAATCGGAAGCTCTACGCCCATGATTCCTTCAATTTTTTGAAGTGAATCTTTAAATGCAAGGAGGGATGACCTGTTTGATGAATTTCCCTTTATGATTAATTCCCCTTTTTCCAAATTAAGGTCATATAGATTTATGCTTATTCCCGAAGGTTTTTTTGAGGCGATTTGGTTTATAACAGACTGAGGTGAAAGAGTAACTGCGTTAATTGTCAAAACACTTTTTGACAAACTGTTTACTTCATCAATTCTTTCGATTACTTTGCTATCCAGAAGGCTCGAGTCCTGTGATATTTGTTTTTTGAGACTATTTACTTTTTGGCCAAAGATTAGAAAAACCGCAAATGTAACAAGAAAAATACCCCAGGTAGCAAAAGAGGTAAAAAGAGTGATACTCCAATAATTTTGGAGGTTTTTTTTACTTTGGTAATGCTTGGCCCAGGCGGTTGGGAGAAGGTTTATTGTTGCCGCATCTTTAGGCTGAGCCGGATTTTTTAGCTGCAGGGAAAGGGGAATTAAATATTCTTGTATTTGCCCGGGGTTTAAGCCTTCTACCTTTACACTTGCCATTTCCGTGGGACGTTGGGTGTAGGTTTGGACATTTTTTAAAAATTCCCGGGAAATGCCGATTCCCCCCACCACTATTCTATATACGGGGATGTTTTTGTAATGGTTGAGCATCCGAATTGCGGTTTTAATTATCTCGTTTTGAGAGCTGCTTGTAGCTACTGAGCTTGCAATAATGGTTTCACCTTGGGAAATGACAAGGATTGTTTCATCCTGATTTACGTAAATGATGAGTCTGCCTTTGTCATCACCATCCGAGATTCTTGTGAGAGAAAGAGAAGGGGTTTCCACGACCAACGGATAGAGCCCTGCCCTACTTGTTGCGTCAACGTAGTGTGTCAAAGCATCTTTTTGCATGGCGACAACAAGAATTTGGAACTCACCATCCTCCTCTTTTACAACTTCCCAATCAAGGACCATGTCGTGGCTTAAATCGAGAAGAAAGTCTTTTGACTGCCAACGGACGGCTTCGTCCAGCTCGGAAGGTGAGAGCTTTGGCAGTTTAATTGACTTTGTGAATGTGGAAAATTCAGGGATTACGATCCCTACTGATTTTTCTTTTAACTTAAGCTGTTTCCAGGCTGTGGAGATTGTTTGAGTAAGCAGAGGAAGATTTTTAATTTGACGGTTTATGATGGTTCCTTTGGGGAGCGGAAAAGAGCCGAAACTTTTAATTTTCTTTTTGCTGGAGTCCAGTTGAAGGATTTGAATTTTCTGGCTTGAAAAAACAAGTGATACAAATGACTTTTTAAACATGGCAGGTGATTTAATTCTACAGTTTTCATCTTTGAAATTCCATTAGACCAAAGTTTTTTAAAGCTCTGGTATACTAAAATTAATGCCCGAAGTCAGAAGGGGAGAGATATATATTGGGGTTATTATTGCGATTGGGATACTTGCAATTTTGTCTCAAGCCGTGATTGCTTTGGTGTTTTCTTCATACAATCTTATTAGTTTTACCCGTGCAAGAATTAATGCCAGGCATTTGGCGGGTGAACAGATGGAGATAATTCACAACTTGCCTTTTTCGGATGTGGGAACGGTTGGGGGAATTCCTCCCGGGATTTTGCAACAAGAAGAGCAGGTGGAATTAAACGGGCTTAGTTACCTTGTTAAGACAAGTGTTGTTTATATGGATGACCCTTTTGACGGGCTCGCACCCGAAGATACCCTTCCTAATGATTACAAGAGAGTGCGGGTTGACGTAAGCTGGGGAGGGATTGCAAAATCGGGGTCAAATACTATTACTTTGGTGAGTGATATTGCTCCGAAAGGAATTGAGACGACAATTGGAGGGGGGACGATACAAATTATGGTTTTTGATGCCCAGGGACAGCCTGTGTCGGGAGCTGATACCCATATTGTTGCCGACAGTGTTGATCCTCAGGTGGATTTGACACTGCAAACAAATATAAACGGCATTATTGTTCTTCCGGGGGCTCCGATATGTGATTCCTGCTACCAGATTACTGTGAGCCGCGAGGGATTTAGCACAGACAGGACATACTCAACGAGTGAGATTGCTAACCCTTCAAAACCTCACTTGACAGTGATTGAGGGAGAATTAACCGAGGTGAGTTTTGCAATTGATGTTGTTGGCACAATGAGTGTCTCGACTTTTGGCCCGCGGGACGGCGGATTTTTACCTCTTGGAAATCAAATCGTCAGGATCCGCGGGGAAAAAATAATCGGAACGACTGATACTGACGAGCCTGTGTATAAATTTGATGAACAGGTTGTAACAAATTCTTTGGGGACGCTGACGATCGAAAACCTTGAATGGGATAATTATTACGCGGAACTGCCTTCGGACAGTACAAAAGTAATTTCCGGCAGTAATCCCCTTTCACCTATCTCGGCCCTACCGGGGGAAGATGTGAATTTAATGCTTTCTTTGGATACTAAGACTGATAACAGTTTAAGAATTGTATTCACAAATAGCGGCGGTGACCCGGTGCCGGACGTGACAGCGGACTTGACCGGACCTTCGGATTATAATGAAACTGTTGTCAGCGGACTTGAAACTGATCCTGACTGGGGACAGAGCTTTTTTAATTCGCTTGAAGCGGGACTTTACCAGCTTAATACAACGGCTGTCGGCTACGAGGATTTTGTGGGTGAAATTGAGGTTTCTGCTGAAAAGATCGAATTTATAATACTAAACAGCTTGTGATGATGAAAAAAGGATTTACTATTGTTGAGGTGATGGTGGGCGCGGTTTTGCTGGTTGCACTTGGCGTTGGAATAGTTGGGCTTCAGTATGTGATGAGCAAGGGGCAGGTTACATCGATGGATCAGTTTTTGATTGTAAATGAGAGCAATTTTGCGGTAGGGAGCTTTGCTCGGGAGATTAGAACCGCAAGAAGCGGAGATAACGGAACGTATTTGATGGAGCTTGCGGATAACCAGGAGATTATTTTTTATAGTGATATTGATGTTGACGGACAGAGTGAGAGAGTGAGATATTACCTAAGCGGGACGGATTTAGTAAAATCCGTAATTGAGCCTATGGGTACTCCCGCTTCGTATCCGCCGGAAAATGCCAAAACGAAGACCATTGCACAGAATGTAAGAAACGGAGATGAACCTGTTTTTTATTACTACAACAGTGATTGGCCTGGGGATACAATTAATAATCCTTTGCCGACACCGGCAGATTTGAGCGAAATCAGAGTGGTTCAGATATTTTTGAGACTAAATACAAGGGATGGAGAGCCTGAAAAAGATTATATTTTGAACACTTTTTCCCAAATCAGGACGAGAAAGGATAATTTATGAGACGCAGGAGTATTAAAAACCAAAAAGGGCAGATAACGCCGGCCTTGATTGTAATAACGGGCACGTTTGTTGTTGCCATCTATGGCTTGCTTCTTCTTTTGTCGATTCAGCTTAATTATTCACACAGACAGGTTGCAAGTGAAGAGGCGCTGAGCATTGCTGAGGCCGGAGTAAATTATTACAGATGGCATTTGGCACATGATCCGGAGGATTTTCAGGACGGAACCGGACAAGACGGGACATATGTACATGAATATTTTGACCCTCAGGGAGCAAGGGTGGGAGAGTTTAGTTTGGAAATAACTCCTCCCAACAGCGGATCCTCGATTGTGACAATAAAATCGACGGGGAAAACGGATGACTACCCTGCCATAAAGAGGACTGTCACTGTTGCGTACGGAAAACCATCTTTGGCAAAGTTTGCATTTTTAAACAATGCCAGTGCTTGGTACGGAACAAATATTACGGTACATGGAGATATTCACTCGAATAATGGAATCAGGATGGATGGAACAAATACGGGGAGGGTTACAAGCGCAAAGGAAGAGTATCGATGCGGCAGTGAGACCGGATGCAGTCCTCCGACTTGGAAACCGGGAGTTTGGGGAAGCGGCGGGGACCAGAGCCTGTGGGAGTTTCCGGTGACTTCTGTAGATTTTGACGGAATGAACTTTGATTTTGCCAATATGCGGGATTCCGCCCAAACGGAAGGGCTTTATTTGGGTCCGTCCGGAAGTGCGGGGTATCACTTGGTTTTTGACGCCGATGGAAGTGTGTCCGTAAGCAGAATTACAAGAACCAGCTCGATCAAAGGATATAGTGTTCCCGGTGAAGGACTCGGTCAGGAGGGGCAGGGGGGCTGCAGGAGAAGATACCAGATTATAAGAGATGAAGAGTATATGGGAGTTTATACTCTGGCTGATACTCCTATTATTTTTGCTGAAGACAATCTTTGGGTGGAAGGAATTGTAGACGGAAGGACTACCGTTGTTGCCGCTGAGTTTCCGGTGACTTCAGGAACTGCAAATATATGGATTCCGGGGAATATTACTTATGAAGATTATAACAGCGGCAATACTCTTGGGCTTATCGCCCAAAATGATATTTATATTGCAAGGGATGTGCCTACGGATTTTAGGGTTGACGGAGCGGTGATGGCGCAAAAGGGGAGAATTATCAGGCACGGATATTTTTGGTGGTGCGGCGGCACTACTAATGCTGTGAGAGACAGCCTGGTTATAAATGGAGCTTTGATTTCGTATAGCAAAAGTTATTGGAATTACGGCAGTTCACCCACCAGTGGATTTATAACCCGTGACATCTACTATGATGCGAATCTTCTTTATGCTCCCCCACCCTACTTTCCCACAACCGGAGAATATGAGTTTATATCATGGAAAGAAGAATGATGTTCATGATGCAAGCTTTGCTTATATCATGGAAGGAAGAATGATGTTCATGATGCAAGCTTTGCTTATATCATGGAAGGAAGAATGATAGAGTGGGGGTGAGGTTTTTGTTTTGACATTTGGTAAATATTTGATATTATAGGACATAATATGCCCCACGAACTT
>CAYRCU010000002.1:0-78070 GCA_964422865.1 uncultured Gammaproteobacteria bacterium | reverse complement strand
CACTCTTTCCTTATATAAATCAGCAAACGGATAAAAAGTTTCCCCATTTATATAATCTCCGTTTTGTTCATAAATCACATCATGTCTTCCGTATATAGTACCTCCATCAGCCAAAGTGTAGCTTCCAGGTGCACTCACAAAGCTTTTCCTTATCCAAGGCAATTCATAAACACTTAAAAAGTTTTTACCAAACACCATCTTCCCTCCAATTTCCTCCAGCATTCCTTCTGTTTCCTCAAATCTCAATGCTCGCCCGCCTTCACTTTCCGGCACCACCACGCTTTTATCAATAAGTGCATACCCCACATCATATTTTCTCAATACCCACTCAAAAGCTTCACTATCATCCCTGTATAAAGCCGTACTAATCTCATAAAAATATGTTTCATTTTTTCCACTCCAAACATCAAACGCTCGATCCAGCACAGGCTGCTTTACTCCATACCACAAAAACCCCGACCCCCTGTATCCCCAGTCGTAAAAGTCCCAACCCCAAAAGGTGTGAACAGGAAATCGCGCAATCCTCACCTGCCTCGGCTGGCTTTCAAAATACTCAAAAAGCTCCAAATACTCCTCAGGAAAATCCACTCTCATCGCAGGGGAAACAAGCTGTCCCCAAAACACAGGCTTTACTTGCCACACTATCCCCGTAAACAGCAAACCAGCCACACCCAAAGTCACTAGTCTAAATTTTCTGCCCACAACATCACCAACCCAAACAACAAAAAATCCAATCCCCAACCCATAAAACAAAGAAAAAGCAACAGACCACTTGGTAAAAGTACTTCTAAACATCTGCCCAAAAAGGGGTATAACTCGAGCCAGAAAGGCGTACGGAACACCCAATATTCCCGCTCCACCTGTAAGC
This sequence comes from uncultured Gammaproteobacteria bacterium, assembly GCA_964422865.1. Taxonomy (GTDB): domain Bacteria; phylum Patescibacteriota; class Microgenomatia; order UBA8517; family UBA8517; genus CAYRCU01. The sequence goes on along the minus strand of CAYRCU010000002.1, from coordinate 77,202 downwards.
ATCAAAATCCCCAAAATCATCGCTGTTCCAACCGAAACTCTCCACTTTCGCCCTTTTGCCACACTCATCAAAATTCCAAATATAGAAACTATAAACAAAGCATACCCAACAATTTCCACATTCCCCTTCCCCAACCAATCGCGCCACAAAGGCATTAAGTATTCAAAATCCGTATTCTGTAAATTAGCATCTGTATACTCAAGCCAAAATCCTTGAAATCTCGCGATGTTACTCAAATTTCCAAAGCTCCGATTCATTAATTTCTGCTCAATAGTTGGCATCACGCTAGTTTTAGTACTAAGCAAAACCCCAGAACCTTTCAAAGAAAACCAAAAAACAGGAAGTAACCAAAAAGCATTTGCGACAAAAGTAACACCTAAAAGCTTTACCACTCTCTCCACTTCTCCTTTGCGCAAAATATGCTCAATCAAAAACACACTCAAAATCATCATCCAAACAATAAACAAAGTTTGGACATAAAAACTCGGTGCAGCCAGTAAAGAAATCACAAAAAATTTCAACCAACATCTATTCTCTCTCTCATCCAAACATCTTAAAGCAACAAGCAAAAGCCAGGGTAAAAATCCAAAAAAACTCACAAAAGTTTCAAAGGGAACAAAAAAGGTTTGTACAGTAGAAAAGTTAAAAAGATAAAAAAGCGCTGCCAAAAAAGAGGCCAAACTTTCTCTCACCAGATACTTAACCAAAAAATAAACCCCCAAAGGTCCCAAAAGAAGCATTCCAAAAATCCAAACATATCTCAAATAAGAAAGTGAAACAAAAAACGAAAGAAAAAGAAGAATAATTTGCCGTGGCAAATCCGCTGCATGCCCCATTCCCCCCAAAAGCCCTACTCCCTGGTACTCCTGCCAGACAGCACTAAAAGAGCGTAAAATATTCACCCTAAAGTTAAATTCCGGCACCAAATTATCCCACCCTGCTAAAAAAGTCCCACCACCAAAAGAAAAATTACTTACAACAAGTACAAACCAAGCCAAAACAATTAACACCAAAAACAATAAATTAGACCCAGAAGTAAAAAATTTCCTAAAAAAGCGCATACCCTGATTGTAACCAAAACTAACCACGAATAGAAATCGTTCGCAGTTTTTGACCAACAAATCCCTCACTCACATTCCTCGCGTTCATTCCTCGCAAAACACTATACAACGGATAAATATATTTATTGGGTACTATAGTCACCACACCAATTTGAATAAGTGTCAAAAATACACCATACACACTGGGGACATATCCATACTTCCCTATAGCTCGAATTCGTGATTTTAAAGTCAAATAAAAAGTCTTTCTGGGATTAATCAAAGATAAATTGCCACCATGCAATCTGTATTTGAGAAGTGTCTCGGGTAAATTCACAACTTTTCCAAGTTTAAAAAATCTAAAAAGAAGCTCAACTTCCTCCGCAGAACCAAACCCGCCGTCATACCAAACAAAATCATCGGGCAATTTGACTCTATTTATCATCAAACTAGGCTGCTGCACAGGAATACTCCAAAAAATCATCCTCTTTACATCTTCAAAGGATACAGGGAATCTCTTCTCACCAATTATATTACCCTCACCATCTATCAACTCACATTGACCACCCACAGCAACTACATCAGGTCTCAAAAGTAAACACTTTATCTGCTTCTCAAACCTCCAGGGCATAGAAATATCATCTGCATCCATCCTAGCAATAAAGTCACCTTTAGATTTAGAAAGAGCATGGTTTGAAGTAGCAGAAACTCCCATGTTCTCTCTGTTTTTGTAAACCCTTATTCTCTTATCTTTTCTCGCATATTTTCTCAAAATTTCATACGAATCATCACTAGACCCATCATCCACACACACCAATTCCCAATTTTTATACGTTTGAGCACGAATGCTCTCTATAGCCTCCATCAAAAAACTGCCGGCATTATAAACCGGCATAACAACAGAAATTAAAGGTTGTTTCTCTTTATTCCTCATAGAAAATGTTCTTTCAAACCACAAAAATGTTTCTGAATTGAAAAAACATGGCAACTACCTCATTCAAAGTCTCCGCAGAGTCTTCAAAAGGATAGTTGCCATTCTGGCCAAAAAGCCACAGGCCAGTCAAAGCCGGTACTTAGGGGTCCACGTGTCGCGTGGGGTCCTTGATCAGTCCTGCCGCAAGCTCATGTTCTTGACACTGCCAATTGTCAGGGACATCGACAAGCCGAATCGACCCCAAACCGTAATCCGTGACCGCTTGTTGGAGTCTTGCGCAGGCCTCACCTTGTGCGTATCGCTCTTCGACTATCATGATCGCCCCGTTGGCAACATAAAAGCGCATACCATGATTCAAGGGAAACGCTCCCAAGAATGCACCGTTCTCATTTACCATCACTCCCGTCACCACGACGTAAAATCTACCGTCGTACGCTTCTTCAGGGAGACCCAAGAAATCCACATCCAAATCATAAACAGCAGATCCATTGATCGATGTATCTGCGTAGATGGAATCTGGTGCATACAAGCCATGGGTCCTCGACCAGGCGTGAGGGTTTTCCTCATCCCAATCGAACCAACTGATGAAACTCTCGTTTTTCTTGGCAAAATCCGCAAGACCACCAAGATCAACAAGATCTGTTTCATCGAGAACCTCAGCACCCTGCAGCACCACCGGCGTCGCAGTAACAACCACAACACTGCGCATCTGCTGGGTCACGGGTGTAGGCGTCACCACAATGGTAACCTTATTCCTCTTCCCAAGCCCGAAGGCAAGAACCATCAACCCGATAGCCCCAATCACTGCAGCAACCAATATCAGCACCAAACCCTTTTCTCTGTTCATGACATCCTCCTGATGCCTAACCAGCCCCCGTACTCATCTCACATTGGCGAGACGGGCTGGCCTATTCGAAACGGTTTTCCTGCTCAGCGCGCTTCGAGCAAGAACGAGCGCACCACCGTGAACCCTTTTTATAAAGTTCATAACAGTGCGCCCGCCCCTGCCTGCGCAAAGCAAGCTCGGTCGAGATCCACTATCTAGCCTGTTTTTTTAAAGTACTGGTAATCAATAAGGCCGTCCTAATGCAAAATATCAATGAGCCTTTTTATTACCTTCACTCAATCTGCTTTTCCAAGCAGACATCAAACTAGCTCAGCCAATCTGATGTCCACCCGCAAAAAACTCATTGACTTACACGCACACACAATGTACTAATAAAGCATGCCATTAACACCAAATGACATTAAAAAATTAAAGTCCGTCTTTGCAACCAAGGATGATTTAAAAAACGAACTTGCAAAGTATGCAACAAAAGATGATTTGAGAGAAGCCATCGAAAATCTCATCGAATATGTAGACAGCAAATTCGCAAAAAAAGATGACTTTGAGAAATTAAGAGAGGAAGTAAGAAACCTTCCCACAAAAAACGAGTTCTTCACATATATGGACAAAATCATGAAAGAAATCAAAACTTCAAGAGAAGAACAAACCGTCCTTTCTCACAGAGTCTCAGATCACGAAGACCGCCTTCAACTGGTCGAGTCCAAACTAAACATCTCTTCAAATTAAATTTTTCAAGGTGCAGGTTTGTTTCAATTTCACCCTCAAACCAAATTACAGATCAATATACAAAGAAGCGCTGGGGCGTGTCTTTTTGGAAAAGAAATAAGCTGCACCGGAAGCTGCTATAAGTCCAAATCCCAAAACACGAATATTAGTTTCAAATCCAGCTTTCACCGGTTCATGCACAAACTCCTCGGGAGTTTTAGCTCCACAAACAACCCCCTGCCCATAAACTGTAGTGCAGGTTTCCTCGGCCAACACGCTTTGCGGCAGAGAAAAAAGAGCTACCAAAACAATTAGCCCCGCAATAAACTTCTTAAGTCTCATGATTATCTTTTTCATAAAAATCATTTAATTTAACAATACGTTTTACAAAGCCGTCGCCAAATGGCTTTATGCCATTATTTAAAAAACCTCCGATCTTCACCGGAGTGCAGGAAGTATATTATAGGTCAAGCACCTTGTCAAGTCTTTCGCGCAAACCACAAAATTACAAGACGCACATCATATCTCAAGAAGTCTTCCGTAGCGGAAAATTCGTATATCACTCGAAAGATCCAAACAGGTATAAAGAATTAAGTCCGCCCCATAATCAGTTATCTCCGTTCCTTCATCTGCTTTATAAATCGCATACTTATATTTCCTCTGCCTCCAAACTACCTCCACCACCTCACCCTCCGAAAGCTTCGGAAGATTGTAAAAAGAATTCTTTCTCCTAAAAAGATTTGTCCACTTCAAATACCCAAACCTGTGAGCCACAAGCACCATTGGCTTAGTTCTTGTCTTCGGTGTTCCAGAGTCCCCCACTCTCCAAACACCCTTTTTCAAGGCGTCTTCATAATTCTCAATTTCCGCCTCATTTATCACAGTTTCTACCCCTATTGAGGGAATTATAAGCATATTTTTCTTTGGCAAACTCGCATCCAGCCTCGGCTGATACACCCTCTCCTCCCCAAATCCTCTTCCACCAACAGTGTTTGCAGTCGAAAGTATCTGCTCCGAGTTTCTACTCACACCCTTCCCAAACGAAGAGGTCAAATAAAACCAAAATGAAGGAGCATACGAAGCCACTATAAGAAACATTCCCAAAGCACCAAAGATAAAAGCAAGTTTCCTTAAATACCTGCTTCTTTGAAGTTTCTCGGACCAATTATCCATCTGAAGAATTCTACCATTTTACCTCCCTTAAAAGGGAGCAGTACGCCTGCCCTACAACGTGCGTAGCGCGAGGTTGAGCTTTGCTCACATACCGCTCTTGCACTAAATACCGAATTGTCTCCCTTAAAAGGGAGCAGTACGCCTGCCCTACATACCGCTCCCCATCAAGGAAGACAAGCTCACTTTTCAAAACTCACTATTGACAAGTACCTTCACACGTATTTACTTTAAATAAGATTTATCCTGGCTGTTTATATTTCAGCCTGCTCTGGGTAAATCCGGAATTAAAAGGGCATCGCTACTCGTGACAAACATTTGCCAGCCTAAGTTGGCAAAAAGCATCGATAGTGATGCTCTTTTCTTATTGCTTAAAGAAATAGTAACACCACAAATATTAACTGTCAAAACCTATAATATATTTACCCAAAATATTTCAATGTCCCATAGTAGACATACTGTAAAAAGAGGCGATTTTTCGGACATTTTTATAATACAAAACAACCATCCTTAAATTGTGGATAACAAGTGGAGCTTTATTTTATATACTTCTCAACAATCCTTCGCAGACTTTTATGTCTGCTTCCAACCACCTCACCAAACCCCTGTCTTTTAGCCTGTTCAATTCTAATCTTCTCTCCCACTACGCTTCGTATCTCCCCCAACAAACCCACTTCCCCAACAACAGCCACCAAACTCGGAAAAGCCTTATCAAGCATCGCACTTGAAACAGATAAGGCCACTGCCAAATCTATTCCGGGGTCACGCAATGTAAGTCCCCCAACAACATTAACAAACACATCCCTGCTATAAACAGAAAGCCCTACCCTGCGTGCCAAAACCGCCAATATCATCTCAAGTCTCTTGGGATCAATTCCCTGGCTCACTCTCTTTGGGTACGGCGAACTTGTTTTTACGACAAGTGATTGAATCTCAACCAGCATCGCACGTGTTCCCTCAAGTGTCACCCCCACAACACTTCCGGGTACATGAATCCTCCTATCCCCCAAAAAAAGCCTGCTCGCATCGGTTACTTCCAAAAGCCCTTTCTCCTCCATAGAAAAAACACCAATTTCATCGGTTGATCCGAACCTGTTTTTAGTAGCCCTCAACACCCTCATATTGTGCTCACGTTCACCTTCAAACCAAAGAACCGTATCAACTACATGAGTCAAGGTTGCAGGCCCGGCAACCACCCCACTCTTTGTAGCATGCCCAACCATCACAACAGGAACTCCAAAATTCTTTGCCATCCTGACAAGCCTAGAAGCACATTCCCTAACCTGTCCCACACTTCCGGCCACTCCGGTTAAATCAGAAGTGCTCATCGTCTGAATCGAATCAACTATAATCAAATTTGCCTCCATTTTATGCGAAACCACAACATCAATATCCGTCTCATTTAATATCTCAATTCCTTTTCCCAAAACACCTAATCTATTCGCACGAAGCTTTATTTGCTCAGCCGATTCCTCTCCCGTAACATATAGCACTTTTCCCAATTTCTCGGCCACTTGAAGAAGAATTGTAGACTTTCCTATCCCAGGTACACCGGCAAGAAGAACTACCTGTCCCGACACCAATCCTCCACCCAGTACCCTATCTAACTCCGAAATCTTCGTAGAAATTCTCTCTGTCTTTCTGGAAATTACCTCCGCAAGTTTCACCGACCTGGCTTCTTTTTTTCTTTGTATCACTCGCCCCCTCTTCCGCTCAGAAAAAACCTTCGTCTCAACCAGGCTGTTCCATTCTCCACAATTACTACACCTTCCCATCCACTTTGGAAAATCCTCACCACACTGCTGACACACAAAAACAGACTCCCTGGTCATAAAAGCATTGTAAATTGAAAACCACGAAATGCAAATTATTTACAACCAAACACTTTTATTTATACCCCACAGGCTTTGCCGTAAGAACCAGTCCCAAAGAAATCTTCCTTCCCTCCTTGTTTACTTCTTCAACATAAACTTTCACAACATCACCTTTATTATAGCTGCTTCCGGGCGGAATCTTTGTTATATGCACCAACCCCTCAATACCAGGCTCAAGCTCCACAAAAAGACCAAAACCACTCTTTCTGATAATCTTGCCGTCAATCTTCATGTCAGTCTTGTACTTCTTTTCAACTTCGTCCCAAGGATCCTTCTGAGCTTTCTTAATGGAAAGTGCAATCTTCCCATCATCCACACTAATAACAACAACGTTCACCTTATCCCCAGCGGCAAGCATGTCTCCAACCTTGCCAATCTTCTGCCAAGAAAGCTCACTAATATGCACCAACCCTTCTATGGGAATCTTCTTTCCTCCAACTTCCACCCAAATCCTGACAAAAGCCCCAAACCCGGTAATTTGTGTAACCTCTCCCTCAAAAACCTCTCCCTCGGAAATCTTCTTCATAGCCTTCATCTCAAGCTTCACATCACTGGCTTCACTCACAGCTCTCTCGGAAAAAATCACCCTTTTATTCCCTCTATTTAAATCAATCACCTTCACATTAAATCTGTTTCCAACCAATTTTTGTGGATCCCTCAAAGCTTCCTTTCCTATCTGGCTCAACGGAACAAATCCAAAAACATTCTCAAACTCAACTGCAACTCCACTGTCACCAACAGACTTTCCCATTACACTAACCGTTTTACCTTTCTTTTTAGCCTCCGAAAGCCTGTCCCAAACACTATTTTGCGCTGCATGCCGCAAAGACAACACAGGCAAGCCATCTCTCCCCTCAGCTTCAAGCACCAAAGCAGAAACCTTTTCCCCCTTCTTTAAAGTTTTTACATAATCCCTTACTTCATCAAAACACTCTCCTGTAACCATCCCTTCACTCTTTCTTCCAACATCCAAAACAACACCACTCTTAGTGATCTCAACCACCGTTGCAGTTATCTTCTCACCAGCCTTTAAACCGCGAATCTCAGAATTGTGCTTTTTAAGAAGCTCTTCCATAGTCTTCGGAGCACTACCCCGCACACCAGCGCCTGAGCTTTTCCTACTTCCTGAAGCTTTTCTTTTTACCAATTTTCATATCCACCTTTCTTTTTATTATTTTTCTAAGCGTCAAAAAACATTCTGTCTTTTAACTTGCAAAGTATATCACAAGCTACAACTCTCAATAAGTTTGAACGCTCAATGGGCCTGGCAACGATCTATTTTCGCGTACAGTTGCCCGTACACTATCGTCAACGCTGTGGCGTTTTACTTCTAAGTTCGGAATGGATTTAGGTAGTTCCACCACGCTCAAGTCACCAGTCCCATTCAATTTTCAAACTTCACAGGGATTGCTCCCTAAAACCTGAAGAGAATTAGTCAAAAGCCTTTTCGACCGATTCGCGCAAGGTAAGCTTAACCCCTCACGGAGCTTCCACTTCCTGCCGATTAACCTGGTATTCTTCCAGGGGTCTCAAAGAGTCCTAATCTTAAGGTGGGCTTCCCACTTAGATGCTTTCAGCGGTTATCCCTTAGGAATGTAGCTACCCGGCGTTGCGACTGACGTCACAACCGGCACACTAGGGATTCCCCCAACCTGGTCCTCTCGTACTGAGGTTAGCTCCTTTTAAGACTCAAACGCTTCCACCGGATAGAGTCCGACATTATTGTTACCAAGTAATTCTTGGGCTAGCTGATTTCTTTTTCTCGCTAGCTCCCCATGTCGCCATGGGGGTCCGACCATGTCTTCCCCGCCTCTGGCGGGGTCTGGCGTATGGCCTGTGGGGATTCTAGTTTTTTAAAAGGATGACAAAATTTTATCCTTCGAAACCTTTCTTTTTTTGGTATTCATAGAATACGCAATGTCTAATATTTGTTTCATCCCATCTTTCTCAAGATGTTTTCCTTGGTCCACCAATTCGATTACTTTACTAAATTTCCGTAAAGTTTTTCTCTTAACAACCAACTTATCTTGAAAAAAAGTAACAACTTTATCTCTGATGCTTGGCAAGTCACGAACCACAAATGCAAGTGACTTGTCTGTGGGATCCGATTTGCTGTTTTCTTTGATATACCCGCACTGCAAACGTTTCTTGATTTGATCAAGAACAAATTTACCGTTTGGGTTTTGGGATACCTTAAAAAAGTAAATTACCTGCCAACCGCTCTTGTTTCTACTTGAACCGGTTGATTTGACAATACCAATATAAAACATCCCCTCACCATCAACAAACCCAGCAATGTAGTCATCAGAAATTAAATTAGACATACACATAAAAAACTAGTCTTTCCTGCTAGTAATCTCAGAGCAGAGATTTTTACTAGTACATAAATATTATACTAGTACTCTACTGTTTGACGAGACTTCCTAGCATATAGCCAGATTTTTTATTCCTATATTACTCCGAGTATCCATCTCGGTATTATGACAAAAAGATATATTTCGGGCTCATGTCCCAGTGAACATCGATAGGATGAGACAGCTCAAATGTCACGCTAAAATGTCTTATAGCGTCAACTGTCTCGCGACGTTCTGAACCCAGCTCACGTAGGATTTTAATGGGCGAACAGACCAACCCTTGGGACCTTCTCCAGCCCCAGGATATCCTGAGCCGACATCGAGGTAGCGAACCGCGCCGTCGATATGGACTCTCGGGCGCGACTACTCTGTTATCCCCGGAGTAGCTTTTATCCGTTAAGCTCCGTGCACACCCATGGCGCATCGGAGGATCACTAAGACCTGCTTTCGCACCTGCTCGAGTTGTCACTCTCGCAGTCAAGCTGGCTTATGCCTTTACACTTTCCCCACGATTTCCATCCGTGGTAAGCCAACCTTTGTGCCCCTGCGTTACCTTTTAGCAGGGATCCGCCCCAGATAAACTGCCCATCTGACACTTTCCTCAGACCTGTTTGAAAGGCCCTTAAGTAAGATTTGACACAATTCAAAGGGAGGTGTTTCATTGGCCCTCGCCAAAGGCGAGGTCCCTCCTACACTAAACAATTGCATTGCACAAATCAATGCCAGACTACAGTAAAGCTTCACGGGGTCTTTTTGTCCTGGTGGAAGTAGGCCGCGTCTTCACAGCCAACGCAATTTCGCCGAGTGAAGGGTCAAGACAGTTGCTAGCTCGTTACGCTTTTCGTGCGGGTCACCAATTAAGTGACAAGGAACTTCGCTACCGTAGAACAGTTCTTTTTTGTTACTCCCCCGCATTGGCGGGGTGGTCCCGTCGTTTCCGCAGGACTCCCTATGTCTCCATAAGGATCGGACTATATCATCCTCACTATTGCGAGGTTTGGCGTATAGTCTCTGAGGATTCCCCGCTAAGCGGGGTCTTTCCTGCTGATTGTCCCTATTCATTGGATTTTCAGGAGTTAACCAGTTTGTTGCCAAACTGGTGGCCTACCAATGACCTTGCGGGATGTTCCAGCATATAGCCAAATTTTTCGTTGTTATCAATCAACGGAGTGACGAATACTCCGCCTCAAGCGGAGGCCACTCTCAACTACAACTTGTTCATAGTTACTGCTGCCGTTTACCGGAGCTTCGGTTCAAAGCAAAGTGCCCGAAGGCAAATCACCCATCCCCTTAACTTACCGGCACTGGGCAAGCGTCAGCCCGTATACTTCCTCTTTCGAGTTTGCACGGACCTGTGTTTTTGATAAACAGTCGACCAGCAATCGTTAGCTGCGACCTCCAATATTACTATTTGGAGGCAGGACATCTTGCGAACTTACGTCCAGCTAATTTGCCGAGTTCCTTAACCCTCCTTCTCTCGCTCGCCTTAGTATTCTCTACCAGCCCACCTGTGTCGGTTTGCGGTACGGCTTTGATAAATTCTCACTGCGAACCTTTTCTGGGAAGCTATTAGCTCATGTCGCCCTGCTCTCGCAGGACTAGCACCACCTCAACCATTCGCAATAATTTGCGTCTCTGGCGGATTTTCCCACCAGATGGGTGAGGCTTCTGCAACAAAATTCAATAATTGCCACAAGCTCTTTCACTCCGTCAGTCCTCAGTTAAAAGCGAATTTACCAAAGTGCTGGAATTTTAACCAGCTATCCATCGACTACGCCATATGGCCTCGCCTTAGGAGCCGACTAACCCGTCGCGGACGAACCTTCCGACGGAAACCTTGGGCATTCGGCGGAGAAGATTCTCACTTCTCTTGTACGCTACTCATACCGGCATTCTCACTTCCAAGCGCTCCATCCAACTTTACAGTTGAACTTCACTGCCCTTGGAACGCTCCCCTACCCCCCGCCAAAGGCGGGGCTCCAGCTTCGGCACTTGACTTAATCCTCGATAAATCTTCGGCGCTTTCTTCCCACCTGCTTGCGCAGGCAAGTCGACTAGTGAGCTGTTACGCTTTCTTTAAAGGATGGCTGCTTCTAAGCCAACCTCCTAGCTGTCTGTGGAAAAAAACTTCCTTTAAAACTTAGTCAAGATTTAGAGGCCTTATCTGAGAGTCTGGGTTGTTTCCCTTTCGTCGCATGAGCTTAGCCCCATGCGGCTGTCTAGCACGTCCCACACTGCTATTCGGAGTTTGGTTGAGACAACTTGAGTTACCTCTCGCTGCCCCATCCAGTAGCTCTACCATCAGTGTTCCTTTCCGTGCCGCGGTCCCTATAGACCTTTCGGGGAGAACCAGCTATCTCCAGGTTCGTTTGGCATATTACCGCTAACCACAAGTCATCCGAGCAAATTGTAACTTACACCGGTTCGGGCCTCCTCCCATCTTTCGATAGGACTCACCCTGCTCATGGTTAGATCACCTGGTTTCGGGTCTGCCGCATGCTACTTATGAAAGCACAAGGCTTTCTTCGCTCTTTCAAACTCGCTTTCGCTACGCCTCGGTCATTTAACTGACTTAAGCTGGCAGCATACGACAACTCGCCGGTTCATTCTTCAATAGGCACGAGATCACCCATGCAAGCACAGGCTCTCTCGGTTTGTCCGCAAACAGTTTCAGTTACTATTTCACTCCCCTCCCGGGGTACTTTTCACCTTTCCCTCACGGTACTAGTTCACTATCGGTCCTAAGTTATATTTAGCCTTGGAGGATGGTTCCCCCAGATTCCCACAGATTTTGACCGTGGTACTCAGGAATTCCTTAGGGCTTTTTTCAGTTTCGTATACAGGGCTATCACCTTCTATGGCCAACATTTCCATGCTGTTCTACTACCGTTAAAAGTCCCATATTAGGATCCTACAACCCTCTGTCCTTCACCCGAAGGCAAAGGTCAAAGTTTGGGCTCTTGCCGTTTCGCTCGCCGCTACTCAGGCAATCTTACGCCAAAGGCGTTTATTTAATTTCTTTTCCTCAGGGTACTTAGATGTTTCAGTTCCCCTGGTTCCCCCTTGCAACTTAATATTTCTGATAAATCAAAAAATTTGGGCTGCAAGTACCCCGCCAAAGCGGGGTGGGTTTCCCCATTCGGACACCGCCGGATCAAAGCTTCTTGGCAGCTCCCCGACGACTATCGTGGCCTTGTACGTCCTTCTTCGGTAACTTAGACCAAGGCATCCACTGTCTGCGTTGTAAAGACTTTCGACCTAAATTCTCTTCAGATGTTAAAGAACAATCTCACTTTTTTGCTACTGACTTTTAAAAACCATCAATCAATTATGATATTCAAAAGTCAAAAGCAAATTGCTTTGTGGACCGTGCCGGACTCGCCGTGCATAGTACCGAAAGGTCCTTTGTTCTCCGCGCTCCTCGAGTCAAACGGGCAACGAGCCTCGCGAGTGGACCGTGCCGGACTCGAACCGGCCACCTCCCGGATGCAAACCGGACGCTCTACCAGATGAGCTAACGGCCCTAATCTATCAATCAGCTCAGCTGGCCAAGCTTTGCTTACCAGATGAGCTAACGGCCCTAATCTATCAATCAGCTCAGCTGGCCAAGCTTTGCTTACCAGATGAGCTAACGGCCTGCGAGTATTAACGAGCAGGGCGTCAAGGTTCTGGCAAAGCCAGGTTCTTATCGGCCCAGTTCCAATCCATCTCAAAATAAAAAGAACCGACCCTTTTAAGTCGGTCAATTTGAAGCTTAAATCCCTTTTACCCACAAAAAGCAGGCAAAGGGTCTGTGTTTAATTTTAAACTCTTACTTCTCATTAATTATTCCGAACTTAAAAAAGGTAATGCCAATTATATACTTTCACCCCACATCAGTCAACCATCTGTATAAAACCACACGTTTTGTTGGATTTATTATTGTTTTGAGTTAAAATAGTTATGCACTCGGGCCTGTAGCTCAGTTGGTTAGAGCGCCAAACTGATAATTTGGAGGTCTCAGGTTCGAATCCTGACAGGCCCACCCAAAAACCCTACACATCAACTACTTCTTCCCTATATACTTATATAATAGTTATATGCAAAACCTCACTACTCTTTTTCTTAAAATACCAAGGAACACAGAAGTTACACCAGAAGCTGCTCAAACTTTTCTGGCAACCCTTACCCAAATAAACAGCGTCTCGAATCTGGATCGTCTCAAAGGCAAGCGCGCCGCCCCTCTTGCACTCGAAATAGCCCTTATTAACCAACAAATCCACTTTCAAATAACCTGTAACACTGAACTACTGCCATTTATAGAGGCTCAAATCCGATCATCATACCCTCTTGTAATAATAGAGCCAACCCAAGATCCCCTAAAAAGCGAGTCCCCGCTCTATATCAAAGAATTAACTCTAAAAAGAGGTAATTACTATCCTCTGGCTACTTATACAAATTTCACCGATATCGATCCTCTCTCAAGCCTTCTCACAATTCTCACCAAAGGTAACCCCACCGAAATAACAATAATCCAATTAGCCCTTGAGGCTACAAGCACCAAATGGCAATCCACAGGTCAAAGTTACGCGGACCACGGCACAAAAAATGAGGATGGAACTTACTCCCCACATCCGGACGCTTCCATTATAAAAGAAAAAATTTCTTACCCAGGTTTTTTGGTTTCCCTTCGCATCGCCTCAAACAACAAAAGGGTCCTTACGGAACTTTCATCTGCTCTTGGAGTATTCACTCGATCCGACGGAAACAGCTTTGTAACTAAAAAAAGAGGCCTGTTGGAATCAAAATCAAAGTCTCAAAAAGCATTACTTGAAAGAACTGTTACCGACAAACAAATCCTAAACATCATGGAGCTCGCTACTCTCTGGCACCTCCCCAGCGAAAAAGTAAAAACCGCCTCCATCGCCTGGGGGACTTCCGTCCTTTCCGAGGCTCCCGATAACCTTCCAATCGCAACCGACAAAACAACTGAAGAAAAAGCTTTGGTAAACTTCTTTGCACGCACCCAATTCAAAAACCATGACACAATCTTTGGAATAAAAAACAATGATCGAAGGCGCCATATTTGGGTCGTGGGAAAAACCGGCACAGGGAAATCCACACTCATCGCAAACATGTGTATCGACGACATAAAAAAAAGCCGAGGTCTTGGTGTAATTGACCCTCACGGCGACCTTTGTGAAGATCTCTTAAACTACATTCCAAGTCACAGAATAAACGACACCATCTATTTTAATCCCTCAGATCGGCAGTCACCCATCGTCATTAATCCCTTGGAAGTCACCAATCAAGAAGAAGCAGAGCTAGTTGTCTCCGGACTCATGGCAGTATTCACAAAAATCTGGGCCAATGTTTGGTCAGCTCGTATGGAATACATTCTCAGAAACTCGTTTTTAACACTCACCCACATTAACGGAGCAACCCTGCAAGATGTTCTAAAACTTCTTGCAAATACCCGCTACAGAGCAAGGGCCCTCGAACAAGTCAAAGATCAAAGTCTCATTCACTTTTGGAAGCAAGAATATGAAAAAATGCCGGACCGACTCCAAAAAGAAGCCATTTCCCCTATTCAAAACAAAGTTGGACAATTTGTCACCTCCCCCCTAATTCGTCGTATCATCGGAAGCCCTAAAAGCACAATTCATTTCGATGACATAATGAATAATCAAAAAATCTTCCTGGCAAATCTCTCTCAAGGTCGTCTCGGTGAAGATAACGCAGCACTCCTGGGAGCAGTTCTCATTACAAAATTTCAACTAGCAGCCATGCGCAGGGTCAATTTCCCCATGGAAGAGCGCACAGACTTCTTTCTTTACGTTGACGAGTTTCAAAACTTCGCTACAGAATCATTCATTAAAATTCTTTCAGAAGCAAGAAAATACCGCCTAAACCTAATGCTTGCCAATCAATACATGGCCCAAATCCCAGAAGAAGTGCAAAAAGCAATCCTTGGAAACGTAGGCTCTCTTATCTCCTTTGCCATAGGGGCTGAAGACGCCGAAGTGCTATATAAAGAATTTGCAGAAGTTTTCGAAAAAAAGGATCTTGTAAACCTGGACAACTTTCAAATAGCAGCAAAGCTTACAATAGATGGCTATACAAGTCGTCCGTTTTTAGCCAACACTCTTCCGCTTCCAACATCAGCAAACCAAAACAGAAGTAAAGTAATAAGAATCTCTCAAGAACGTTGGGGTAAAAAATCTTCAAAAGATCACTAATTCACAAGTTCAAAACTGGATATAATCGCCTCAAAGTTTGCACTCTCCTGTCTACTCAAAGTATCCACCCAACTCATTTGGTACAATCTGTCCTTGTACCACAAAACCACATACACTTGCCACACATCTCCAAGCTTTCCTTCAATCACCTGCGCTGTCCCTCCGGAAAGATTGCGAACATTCACTTCGGGTACTCCGTCCCAACCAGCCAAACCAACAGTAGAAGAAGAAATCTCACTAGCCGTAAGCTCAGCATCACTTACACTTCCCGTATATTCAACAAGATAAATCCAGTGGTCCTTTTCCTCTTCATCTTTTTGAACTACAACATTCCCACTCTCAAGCTCCGTAACTTTCCAGTCCGAGGGGTAAAGAAAGCTGTATTTTCCAACAGCGTTCTCATACAAGCTCCAGTCCGAAGTATCAACAACTAAAGCCTTAAGACTCAACACCACCTTCTGATAAACATTTCTATATCTCTCATCCCTCAAAACCACCAACAACTTTCTCTCCCCCAACTCCTTCCCACTTGTCTCAAACCCTTGAATTGACTCAAACTGATCCTCATCATAAATTACCGACACAACCCCCATTCCTTCACAAGTTTTCTGAACACTCTTATTAGCAAACAACTCCACTCTACCCGCACATTCCAAGATCTCCACATCATCCAAATAACTAAACTTAAATCCCCCGTCCCCATTTACATATAGCAATAATTTTGAAACAGGAGCCAAAGAAGCAACAGGCGTGGCAGGAATCAAAGAAGGAAAGGGGGTTGAAGTAACAACAACTTGTTCATTTCCCTCAAAAAAAATATCTGCCAAATACATTCCAACAAGTATCGCAACCAAAAGAAGAACTCCCGGAACTATAAAAACCAATGCTCTAAAAGAAAAACTCCTTTTAGATACCACAGGCAGCTTTTGAACAACTTCATCCACCCCCTGAGCTTCTTGCTGCGGAAACACAGAAGGAACCTCTTCAACCATCATTCTTGGTCGGGCAGTATCATCCATTAGGGCAGTATAACAAAAAACCCGCCTTAACAGACGGGGTGTCTTTTGTCTAATTACTCAAGATACACTCAGAAGCGACCTTTCTCGCCGTGTCTAGCGGATTCGGTTTTTAAGGAAAAACCGTGATCTTAAAACCGGGTGTTGTTGTCGTTCTTAACGACCAAACACTCCTTAGAAAGGAGGTGATCCATCCGCTCCTTCCAGAACGGATACCTTGTTACGACTTAATCCTCATCGCTGGATTCAGCTTCTGTCGTACAAACGACATTCGGCTGCCCCCAACTTTGCTGACTTGACGGGCGGTGTGTACAAGACCTGAGAACGTATTCACCGCGACTTGGCTGATTCGCGATTACTACCAATTCCACGTTCATGAGGGCGAGTTGCAGCCCTCAATCCCAACTGAGAAGCCGTTTTACAGGGATTAGCTCCACCTTACGGTTTGGCAACCCATTGTCGGCTCCATTGTATTATGTGTGTAGCCCTGGACATAAGGGTCATGCTGACCTGACGTCGTCCCCGCTTCCTTCTGGTAAAAAACCAAAAAGTCCCGAATGAACAATTTAACATTCGGCAGGGGTTGCGCTCGTTACCCCACTTAAGGGAACACCCTACGGCACGAGCTGACGACGGCCATGCAACACCTGTCATATCATCCCACCTGTATAGGGGGATCAGTCCATATTTCTACAGACCTAAACGATATGATGTCAAGTCCAGGTAAGGTTCTTCGGTTCGTCTCGAATTAAACCACATAATCCACTGGTTGTGCAGGTCCCCGTCAATTCCTTTGAGTTTTAATCTTGCGACCGTACTCCCCAGGCGGCTCGCTTCACGCGTTAGCTTACGTCCGCCAAAATACATCGGCGGACTAGCGAGCATCGTTTACGGCTAGGACTACAGGGGTCTCTAATCCCTTTCGCTACCCTAGCTTTCGTCCATGAGTGTCAGAAAATTCCTAGCTACCTGCCTTCGCCCTTGGAGTTCCTGTCGATATCAACGGATTTCACCCCTACACCGACAGTTCCAGTAGCCCCGAAATCTCTCAATCCTGGTAGTATTGCTTCCCTTCCCGAGGTTGAGCCCCGGTCTTTGAAAAACAACTTTCCAAGACACCTGCGGAACCCTTTACGCCCAATAAATCCGGATAACGCTTGCACCCTACGTATTACCGCGGCTGCTGGCACGTAGTTAGCGGGTGCTTATTCTCCACAAGCTCTCGCTTGTGGCAAAAGAGGTTTACAACCCTAAGGCCGTCATCCCTCACGCGGTGTCGCGGCGTCAGACTTTCGTCCATTGCGCACTATTCCCGGTTGCTGCCACCCGTAGGTGTGAGGCCCGTGTCTCAGTGCCTCTCTGGGGGGCCACGCTCTCACGCCCCCTACCCGTCGTAGCCTTGGTAGGCCATTACCCTACCAACAAGCTGATGGGACGCAGGCTCCTCTCTCGGCGGGCAGTTACACCCTTTCCCCCATCCATCAAGATGGATGGGACTCATGCGGTATTAACCCAGGTTTCCCTGAGGTATTCCACACCAAGAGGTAGATTCCTACGTGTTACTCAGCCGTTCGCGACTCCCCCGCCAAAGGCGGGGTCGTTCCACTTGCATGCCTAAGGCACACCGCCAGCGTTCATCCTGGGCCAGGATCAAACCCTCAAAATGTGACGGAAAATCCGTCTTCTACACTTCTGAGTGTATCTTGAGCCACTGATTTCATTAAAAAACCAGTGAAATACACATTAAATACTGATGTCAAAGTTCTTTGTCTAACCATAAACCCAAAAAATAAAAGCCCACCCAAATGGCGAGCCCAAACCAATTCTCAAGCTTTTTCTCTCATTTAATCCATTTGGGCGAGGCAATTATATCACCCACAAACACACCTGTCTACCCCTCAAACACTCTTATTCTCTCGCAGGTGCAGGTTTAGCTACATTAACAATTATTTTTCTTCCTTCAATGTCTTTCCCGTTAGTGGCATCCATAGCAGCTTTTGCCATTTCTTCCGTAGCAAACTCCACAAAACCAAAACCCTTGCTCTTTCCGGTGTATTTGTCAGTAAGCACAATAACATCAACAATCTCACCAAATTCAACAAAAAGGTTTCTTAATTCCTCCGTGCGAATAGTCCAAGGCAAATTACCTACATAAAGCTTTTTATTATTTTGCAAATCTACTCACCTCCTTTATGTCTCCTGGGGAATGTCATTCAGAAGTCCTTGCCTCCCGAAGCACCAATCCTTGCGAAACTCAGTAAGCAGTATACCATATTTCACTCAAAGATAGGAAGCATCTTTTTTTGAAGCCTCTCAATCTTAAATTCCAGAAGATCCGTCTTGTTAATCAAGTAAACCCCAAACTTCCCCGCATACTTCTCGGCGGGAAGTTTTTTTCTCTTTATATATCTTCGAACCGTTTCCTCCCCCACTTGAAGATATTTCGCTGCCTCCTCTACCGTCAAAAACTCTCGCACCTTAAACAATTATAACTCATAAAGCACAAGCTTACACGCAGTATAATTATTAAAAAATTCTATCTTCAAAATACTCAATTACTCGCCCAAAATAAGGAAATAAATTTGTCTCAAGACCACAAAATTGATAAACTACTGTGTGTTTATTGGCCCCATCGTCTATATTGAAAATACAGGTGCTTGCACCGCATGACGATGGGTATGCATGAACATTTCAGGCCCCATCGTCTAACGGTTTAGGACGGCACTCTTTCAAGGTGCAAATCAGGGTTCGATTCCCTGTGGGGTCACCTAGATTTTGATACTAAAGAAGCTCTCTTAAGTTCATTTATACCTGCTCTAGCTCTATCAACCAATGGCTGACAACCCAGCTTATTTGGATCTAATCTCTCCTTCACCACAGCCTCAGTAAGGTTCCTCGTCGTCGCCTTTGTACCCGGCCAGCCACCGCCGCAACCTCTGCAACAGGGCGGAAAACCATCAGCAACCGGACACGCTAAAACCACAAAATCTTCCGAAACAAAACGCTCTACCATTACAACCAAATCTACCACTCGGAAGTGTTCAGCGCAACAACGGCCTACCCCTGGAGACATCGGCGGGAACACCATCTTCAACTCCTACTCCCGGCTCAACTTCTGGAATTTCAATCTCAGGCAACTCCATACCCTGCTCCTCCACCCTCTCCCTAGCATTCTCCAGTCTGTTAAGCGAATCCTCAAGAAGACTCTCTCGTTTTTGGTTCGAAACAGCACCTGCTGCCTCAGTAAAACCTCTCTGAGTAGCCTCCATCGCTCGCTCAATCGCAGGCTGCGCCTGCTCAGGTGCCTTTTCATATACTTCGGCTAAATTCTCCTGAAGCCTAACAGAATTCTCCGCCAAAAGAGCCAAAACTTCATCAACATCCACACCTCGTGCCTGAGCCTCCTCCGCTCTAGCCTGAGCACTGGCAAGATGTGTCTGTGCCCTCACTAAAGCTTCCTCAAGATGGGCAGTACGACCCACTTCGTTCGCCAATGATTGCGCTTCTTCCAATCTTTCCAGGGCAAGTTCGCTTTGAACTCTAGCTCGAGCCTCAGGAGAATTAGCAAAGGCAAGCCTAACACCTTCAATCGCCCGGTCAACACCATACAACACATCTCCCGGCCTGGCACTATCCGAAGCAGCAGTGGTACCCACAGCACCCACACCAATAAGAGCAAGTATTCCCAAAATTGCCAACGCAGCAAAACCAGTCTGAGAAGAATTCCTCATATCCAACTCCATCCTAACCAAGCACATCTCCACTGTCAAGTTCCCGCATTGCGTAAACAATACGACAGATTGAGCCAAACAAAACCAACATGTATAATACTCCAAGCTCTCATAAAGCTCGATCGGAGGGCCCGTAGCTCAACGGCAGAGCAACAGCCTTTTAAGCTGATGGTTGGAGGTTCGAATCCTCCCGGGCTCACCAAAAAGATAACATTTTCAACAACAACACTAATCAAATACAATTCAATTGAACTAAAAGTTTCTTGCAATCAATGCGGAGTGGTGTAATGGTAGCACGTCGCTCTTTGGAAGCGAAAATTGGGGTTCAAATCCCTGCTCCGCAGCACATCCTAAATCGCAAGAACATATTTCAACTTGAAGCCCTGACCAATTCTTCTATATAACCCATCCGCTTCTCAATCTGCTCTCTCGCTTCCGTACTTCTTGACCTACTTGACCGAAAATGAGGATCAAGTAAAAGTAGTCTTTCATCTCCCTCATCACCAACTATCGCCAGATTGTTCATACCAAGCAAATCCAGTTCATTTTCGATCAAAGATCCATCTGCCCTCGTAGCCTCGGCAAACATTGCAAATTGACACGCCAATGATCTGTTTTTTCGCAAAAGATCCAAAAGCTCATCTTTCTTAAAATCCACAAAAACGTCCCTTATTTCCCCCTCAACAAATGGTTGAATCATAGCAAACACCGGCCTCCCCATACTTGGTCCATGCATTATCAAATAATGCTCTCCCGGAACCAAACCCGGTATACCCTCATATACCGTAGAGATTCTCTCATATTCTTTTTTTTGTTCCTTCGCGACAGAAAGAAGATCCTTAATCCCACTTCCCCATTCACACAAATTTACCTTTAACACATAAGATCGAACACCTTCCTTGTTCGATTGCAACAAAAATACATCATTCACACCCCCAAATCCTATTTTATCCTTCAGAGCATAATCTTCCGGACTAAACGGCATTAAATCTTGCTTGTAAGCATATCGTTCTCTAAGCATCCCCGCAGGGATTCGACCGGTCAGTCCAGTAATTATCTCGAGAGCAGCAACCGTTCTTTCATATTTGGTGCTGCCAACAGCTAACAAAGTAGAAAATGATTTACTAATTTCTACAGGACCTTCTTTGTCAACAACAACATGCTCAATTGCTCGACGAAATTTTCTTCCATAAACACCAACCTTTCTCAATAACGAGGATTCTGGTTTTCCACTAACTGCAGTTTCTGCCATTATCAGCTATACCCTATTATATCAATTTCATTACTATATACCACAGAGCCGTGCAGTAAATCTCTCCATCTCCAGCCTCAATTGTGATACACTTGGAAAGAAAAACATATGAACAAATTAAAAGCAAAAAACTTAAGGGTCTCCTCTCCTTCCACAGAAGAGCTTGAACAAATAAAAAGAAACCCGATATATTTTGTCTTGGACGAAATCCTGGATACCTACAACATTGGAAGCATGTTCCGTCTTGCCGACGCCGTAGCCGCCCAAAAAATGTTTCTCTGTGGTAACATGGAAACTCCCCCCAGTTCTCGCATCCACAAAGCCGCTGTAGGAACAGAAAATTGGGTCCCATGGGAACATTCAAATTCTATCCTCAAAACAGTCAAAAAGCTCAAAAAACAAGGCGTTCAAATAATCGCCGTTGAACAGTGGAAAGGGTCTATTCCCCCAAAAGATCTTTCCCCAAACTTTCCCGTTGCCATCGTTGTAGGTCATGAAACAAAAGGGGTCAGCACCAAAGTTCTAAAGGAAGCAGATATCATAGTCGAGTTGCCCATGCTCGGAATAAACCATTCATTTAACGTCTGGGGTTCAGCAGCAATCGTTGCGTATAAAATAATAGAAAAACTTTAACTACTCAAAGCGCCTGATCTAAAATAGTCTTCAGGTTCTCAAAAGGAACTGCTCCAGGAACAAGCCAACTATCCCCTTTATCGTTTATTACTATATTTCCAGGTGTACCGGTTATTCCCGCATCAACACCACCCTGATACATTCTGTTAACTCTCTCCTTAAACTTGCCTTCATTGTAGCAACCCTCAACATCTGTCCTATCTAGCCCCAAACCAGATGCTATATTAAAAGCACCTTCCACGCCCTCAGGTAACTCATCATAAATTTTGTCTGTAAACTCCCAAAACTTACTTTCCCCTCCAATAAAAGCAACGCACTCAGAAATCTCAGCCACAGCTCTGGCATTAGGATGAAGTGTATCAAGAGGAAAATGCCTGTATACCCAAGCAACACGGTCCCCATACTCCTCTAATACTCGTTTTGCAGTAGGATGAAACCGTTTGCAAAACGGACAATAATAATCAGAATACTCTATTAACTTTACCTTGGCATCTTTGTTTCCACGCACATGATCAGAAAGAGATTCTGAAGATTCCAATTTTTCATTTATCGCATTGACCTGTGGAACTTTTTTGGCAACCTCATCTGAAAGCTTGCCATCAGCGGGTTCCTTCTTAAACGCAGGAGCTGCACTGCCAGTCCCTATTGCCCCGTTTCCACTCACTCCCCCTTCCTCAAGTACACTCACCTTCTGCCACAACACACCAACAGCAAAAGCCATTCCTATAACTAAAATTAACAAGATCGGAGTCAGTTTTTCTATCTTGTTAAATGAATTTTTTCCTCTCACGCAAGCCCAAGTCTAATAGGAGGGAATCTCCTTGTCAAGGTATTTTAAGACCTCAAGTCCGGCCATACATCCATACCCAGCCGCTGTCACAGCCTGCTTATATCTGTAATCATGCACGTCCCCCGACACAAACACTCCTTCAATATTGGTTTTCATCAAATACTCCCCAGTAGGATCCCTCTCTATATGTCCCCCTTCTCCCAATCTCAACACACCCTCAAATACCTTCGTAGCAGGGTTGCTTCCTATTGCCACAAACGCTCCCTCCACATTCATCTCACTCTCTTCACCAGTTTCATTATTCTTTAGTCTTACCTTTTCAAGCTTCTTCTCACCAACAAACTCCACAACTTCACTATCCCACACAATTTTTATTTTTGAGTTTGACCTAACCTTCACCTGCATCGCTTCACTGGCTCTTAATTTATCTCTTCTGTGAATTATGGTCACTTCACTTGCATACTTTGTTAAAACAAGCGCTTCCTCCATCGCGCTGTCCCCTCCACCAACAACAATAACTTTCTTGTTCTTAAAAAAGGGAGCATCACAAGGAGCACAGGAACTTATTCCTCTTCCAATCAACTTTTTCTCGCCGGGAACCCCAAGCCAGCGCGTCTCAGCGCCGGTCGCAACAATCACAGCCATTGCTCTATACTCCTCACTTCCGGTTTTTAATAAAAACGGCCTCGAAGAAAAGTCAACTCCAATCACATTCTCTTCACGAACAACAGCCCCGAACCTCTCCGCTTGTTTGCGCATCCTACTCATAAGCTCGGGTCCCTTAATTCCCTCAGGAAACCCGGGGAAGTTATCAACTTCGCTCGTAAGCATTAACTGTCCTCCCCACCTTTCCCCACCCAAAATCAAAGTCGAAGCAGCACCGCGAACCGTATAAATCCCGGAAGCCAAAGCAGAAGGACCGGAACCCACAATACAAACATCCCAAGGTTTCCCCCTCTTCGGCTCCGCAGCAAATACTTCACTCATATATCTCTACTTAATCTATTCTCTTGCAACCTTAAGTAACAGGAGTCTCCTCAGGCTCCTTCTCATCAACTGCTTCACCTGCCGCCGCTGAAGGAGTAGCAGGAGACACACCTGGATCTGTCACAGGTGCCGCTGGCACACTCTCGTCTGTCGTTGGCACACTCTCGTCTGCCGCCGCTGAAGGAGTAGCAGGAGACACGCTTGGGTCCGCTGAAGGAGTAGCAGGAGACACACCTGGATCTGTCACAGGTGCCGCTGGCTCAACCGGCTGATCGCCCGCTGGCTGTACTACTGGATCTTGTTTGTCATTATTAATTGGGTCCATCTACATCACCCCCTTCTTAACTAAATCTTCAAATCCCTGTTTGCCAGAAAAACCAATCCTCCTGCCCATCTCCTTCCCCTCTTTAAACAAGACCGTGGTAGGAATAGACATAATAGAATACTTACCGACAAGCGCCTGCTCGTCATCAACATTAATCTTCACAAAATCAACCTTCCCTTCATATTCTTCACTAAGCTCTTTCAAAACCGGCTCCGCCATTTTACAGGGACCACACCAGGGAGCCCAAAAATCAGCCACAACAGGAATCGAAGCCTTCAAAACCTTCTCTTCGAAATTTTTACTCGTAACCGTTTTAACTGCCATAAATAAAACTTACAACGTTAATACTATACCCAGTTTTCACAACACTAGTCAACAACCAAAGCAATCAGTAATTAAAGCATAAACCCCAACACCAAAAGAGCCAGCAAATTCCCCACCCAATACAAACTTGCCCAATTTAAGTCCAATAAAACCGGTAAATCAGAAACCCATTTATCAATATTCTTCAAACTAATCAAATCCTGCGCCTCCTCAACCAGCAGATGTAATAAAAATGCCAAAACAATCCCTCTGCCCAGCAAGCTCTCCGTGCTTGTTACAACAAAAAATGCAAAAATAAAAAAAGAGACCTGAAAAAGTATCGTATGAAAAACAAGCTCTCTTCTCTGCTTGCATGTTCTGCTAAGAAGGCCCAAGGCCGCCCCGAACCTCCTGGCCCTCATCAAGTGGTTCACTCTCTGACTGGTCAAGTCATGCGGCCGCAACAGCAAGACATAAATAAGGTGATCCAGATCCGGCAAGTAAGCACCCATCAGTCCGCCTGCTAAAAAGGGCCAATAACTAAAGTCAAACCATCTTTTAAAAAGAATCACCAGAGAAAAAAATAAAGCAGTCGTTAGTAAATGAAGTAAAAACTCTCCTTTTATCATTACATCCATTCTGCCCCTTTTTTCACCCGCCTTCAACTCTCTTCCTCCAGCCTATCCACTCTTGCAAGCCTGGGCCCTTTCCTGCAAAGATTTATCATTTCGTTTACTTTCCCGGCTTCTCCCTCAAACTCCGCCTCAACTCTCCCATCGGGCAAATTTTTCACCCACCCACAAACACCAAGCTTCTTCATGTTTTTTCTCACAAACGCCCTAAAAAAGACCCCCTGCACTCTCCCACTAATTAGAATTCTTACCTTTCTTCTCGTCATTCTTCTTTCTTCCCTTGTTTGTCGCTTTCTCCGCTTTCAGTTTTGAAAGCTTCCACATAATCACTCTGTTCTTGTGTGTTCAGCCTTCAGTTTTGAAAGCTTCCACATAATCACTTCGCTTTTGTGTGTTCAGCCTTCTTCGCTTTCAGCTGCGAAAGCTTCCACATAATCACTTCGCTTTTGTGTGTTCAGCTTTCAGTTTTGAAAGCTTCCACATAAAAAGTCTTGGTTTGCTTCTCACCCTCTGAGCATCCTTTACAAAATTCCTGGCAGCTTCTAAAAAACCTCTGGGTGTTTCCTTAGCGAGCTTTATATAAAGTGCCTTGTGTTTCAAATCTCCCAGCTCTTTTGCCAGATCATACCCATACTTCTGGAACTCCCTGGAAATATATTTATCTTCCTCCACATCATAATTATCCAAAACATCACCAATGGCAACAAAATCCTTCTTACTCATAAAAGTCTTGCTTTCAAATCTACAACAACTTTCTCTATAACTTTATCAATCTTCTCTTTCTCACTTGCACTAAACTTCCGAAGCACGTAATCCCTCCCAGAAATTTTGTGAGCGCGCCCAACCTGGCCGCGCCCGTTTTCTTTGCCTCTGTTCTCAACTCCAACTCTAACTCTCCAAAAACTCTTGCTTCCGACATTCCCTTCAATAGACTCCACACCTTTGTGATCCTTCGGCCCCTTTCCCTTTTGAATTTTGTATTCCCCCAAAGCTATATCCAAGTCATCGTGCACCACATAAAACTCATCTAAAGAAACCTTGTAATAACCCAGCAACTTAGAAACGGCTCTCCCCGACGAATTCATATAAGTGGTAGGTTTTGCAAGAACCAGGTCTCCAATCACCAATATCTCACTCTCCAGCTTTTTGCGAACAGAAAATAAAGCGTCCCCTACCACACCAAGTCTTTCAACCACCCAAAAACCAACATTATGCCGCGTCCCCTCATGTTCCTCTCCCGGATTTCCCAATCCCACAATCACCCTCATTAAAGAAACTTATACACCAATTTTTCCAAAAAGGGTATCTCCCACTTTTTCCCCTGAGAAGCTTGATACATCAAAAAAAGCCACACCGCAAACTCAAAAAGGGCCAAAAGAGGAACTAAAACCGCCAAAATAACGGAAATTGTCAAAACGGTATTAAGCACAAAAACCGCCACGGAAAATACCACTGATTGCATAGCGTGAAACCTCACATACTCGTCACTCTCAGCAACCAAAAACAAAAGTCCGGTAACAGGCCCCAACAAATAAGCCAAAGCTCCCGCTGTTTCTCTCTTTAACCCTAATTTACCTTTATCACTAACTGCCATTATTAATCACCCCCTTAAAACAACTTGTCTAGTTTCATAGAAACTCTACTAATACAAAGATAGCATAAACAAAAAGTAAAATCCCAGCCTCCCATCTGTCCAGCCTATGTTTACTCTTAATAAAGACCCAAAAAATCAAAAATGCTATTACAAAAACCACCGTGGCAACAACATATTCCCAAGTGGCTACCACAATAATTGGACTAATCAAAGATGATATACCAATTATCATGGTCGAGTTGGCAATTGTACTCCCCAACAAATTTCCAAAAAACATACTGGGCGTATGATCCTCCAAACTCCTCAGTGAAAACGCAAGCTCAGGCAAGCTGGTCCCCACAGCCAAAATCAAAAAACCCACCACCAAAACCGGAACCCCCATCAACGAAGCTAAAACCTGTGACACTTTCACAATCAAATCAGCAGAAAGAAGCATTAAAACCACACCCAAGAACAGTCTTGCATACTCTCGCGACCCTTTCCCACCAATATGCGTTAACTTGCTAAACATTTTGTGGAACGTGTCTTCCTCAGGCCTATCAGTAGCAATTTCTCTATACCTCTTTTTAAAAATACTTGTTGAATAAACTCCATATATGGAAAGCAGTACCAACCCATCTACCCTACTTAAAGTCCCATCCAAAAGAAGTATCAAAGGTGCAACTCCCGCAATAAGCGCAACCCCCACATCACGTCGCAAAAATCGGCCATCAATCTTAACACGCCCGACAGTTAAACCTGTAATACCCGCAACCAGTGAAATATTTGCTATATTGCTCCCAATAACTACCCCCAAACCCAAATTACCTACTCCCTCCAAAGCACTAGTAACCCCCACAAAAAGCTCAGGCAAGCTGGTCCCCAACGCCAAGACTATGGTGCTCATCGCAAGTACGCCTGTTCTGGTTTTTCTTGATATCTTTTTAAGAGATACAATCACCACATCCGCAGATTTCACCAAAACAAAAGAAAGAAGCAAAAGCAGCAACAAATATAAAACTACCATCTGGAAGTCCTCCTAAAAATATATTTTAAACCTTCTATCATTATAAACATTATTCCTGCCACAAGAAACACCAAAGCCCACTTCCCAAGGCTCAAGGCCTCAACTCCCAAAAACCTGCTCAAAGGAAGGTAAACAAACGGCAAAAATTGAAGTATCAGTCCCCCAAAAACCGCTAAATTCAGCCATTTGTTCCCAAACAGGTTCTCCCTCCAAAAAGGCTCCTTCAAAGTTCTCACTGAAAAAACATATACCAAAGAGTTTATTCCCAAAGAAGCAAAAGCAATACTCCTTGAAAGAGTAAGATTTCCCGTCGTCAACCAAAAGTAAGAAAAAAGTCCCAAAGCCATAAGTCCCCCACTCACACTTACTATCCCAATTAATTCTTTCATCCAAAGAGCCACTATGTTCTCCTCCGAAGATCTGGGCTTTCTCTTCATTATTCCAGGAAGCTTGGGATCAACAGTCAAAGCCAAATCAGGAAGCCCATCAGAAATAAGATTAATCCAAAGAATTTGAGCCGCAGTCACAGGAAGTGGAAATCCAAGAATAATCGCCCCCATCACAGCGACAATTTCCTCGAAAGCGTCACTCATCAAGTAAAGAATAATCTTTCTAATATTGTCAAATATCCCACGTCCCTCTTCAATTGCAGAAATTATCGTCGCAAAATTGCTGTCCAAAAGTACCAAATCAGCAGCTTCCTTAGCTACATCCGCAGCACTTCCCACAACAATCCCAATATCGGCTCTCTTCAGGGCAGGTGCATCATTCACTCCATCTCCCATCATTGCAACCACCTCACCGTTTCTCTTCAGGGCCTCCACTATCTTTAGCTTCTGCTCAGGTGTAGTTCTCGCAAAAAGCCGTATATCCCGTTCAGCAATTATTCTCGAAAGTTTTTTCACTTTATAATGCAAAATATTGCTTCCAAGTATAATTTCCTTCTCGGAAACCGGTATTCCCAGCTCGTCCATTACATGTTTCGCTGTTTTGGGATAATCTCCTGTAATAACCACCACATCCACACCAGCTTTCTGAGCCTTCTCCAAAGCTCCCCTTACTCCTTTTCTCACAGGATCACTAAAGACAAGCATCCCAACCCAAACAAGACCGCTCTTCACATCCCGATCTCTCAAACGAGTTTTCCCAAGAAGCGTCTCTTTTCTTGCAAAACCCACAATCCTCTTTCCTTCCATCGTCAATTTGTTAATAACATCTTCAACCTCTCTTTTAGATGCCTCAGAAAGACTACTCCACTCAAGCAAATATTCCGGTGCTCCATTTACAAAAATCATATTTTCGTCCTCGCTCCATTTATTAAGACTCGCAAAAAAACGATTCTTCGAAGAAAAAGGAATACTGTCAATTCGCTCATGCTTTTTAATTTTGCGCCTCGCCGCTTCCTTTCCGAGCTTCCCACTGGCCCACTCCCAAGCTGAAACAACTATTGGATCATCTAAATCATTCGCAACCAAAGCTTGTAAAGAAAGATCTCGTAAATCCCCCAAAACCCCAACAACTCTCATTTTCCCTTCAGTTAACGTCCCGGTTTTATCAACACAAATCTTGGTCACTCCTCCCAAAGTCTCTGCAGACACCAAGCTTCGAACCAATCCGCGTCTTTTCGCAATTCTCTGCATCCCAATCGCAAGCACCACAGTAAGTGCTACCAACAGTCCCTCAGGAATACTGCTCACAGCAAGAGCAACAGAAATAACAAATATCTGGGTCAAACTTCTCCCTGAAAAAATCCCCACAACAAATACCAAAACCATCAGCACAATAACCAAATATGTTAACCGTCTGCTAAATCCCGAAAGCTGTTTCCGAAGTGGTGTATCTTCTTGAACCTCCTGCACACGTATAGCAATCTTCCCTATCTCAGTATCTTCCCCAACACGAGTTACCCTCATTCTTCCAATTCCTGCCGTCACAACCGTTCCCATAAATACCTGATCCCCTACCTTTTTTAAAACATCACGAGACTCTCCTGTTAAAATTGCCTCACCCACATTAAGTCTGTTAGCCTCCAAAAGTTCTCCACCCGCAGGAATTTTGCTGCCCTGTTCTAAAACAACTACGTCCCCAACCGTCACTTCCTCTACACCAATCTCAGTTACCTCTCCATCACGAATCACCTTCGCAGTAGGATGCAAAAGTTTCTTTAAGGCTTCAAAAGCGCGGCTTGCCTTCTCTTCCTGTACAAACCCTAAAACAGTATTCACAGCAACCGCCAAAAAGATAATTGTCGTATCTACAGTTTCTCTCAAAAAAAAGGTAATCAATCCGGCAGCAATCAAAACATATACAAGAGGGTTTCTAAATTGAGACAAAAGAACAAAAAGTGCACTCGGCGGCGGCTTTTCAGGCAGGACGTTGGGTCCATGCTTGCCAATTAGCTTTCGAGCCTCAGAAGAAGTCAATCCCACCCCGTCTCCAGGCATACTCTCATCCTAACATATCTCTTCACTCATCTTTGCAATTCATACAATTTCTTTAATTCACCCAGGCTCGTTGTCTGCTCCACACCCTTGTCGTCCCGAAATCTAACCAGTCTCGGAAAACGTAGTGCAAACCCCGCCGAATGAGAAGGGCTTTTAGTAATCTCATCCGCAGCAACCTCAACAACCAAACCGGGCCTCACCCACCGGTCCGGAACAAGAGCACGGGCAATCTTTCCATACTCTTTTGGCTTCGTCCTCACTTCAAGCTTTAAAAGTCTCTCTTTCAACTCTCTAAACTGAGCATCAGTCAACCCTGTCCCAATCTTGGTCAAAGTCAACACTTTCCCGCCCTCAAAAAGCCCAACCAAAAACCCTCCCACACCAAAGCTCACTCTCTTTCCTCTTCCCCGGTAATACCCCATTACCACACAATCCACAGTATCAGATAATTTTGCATATCTCCCAATTTCCTCTTTCATCTTCACCCATCGCCAGCCGGTCCTCCCGGGAACATACTTCCCGTCCACTTTCTTCACAATTACTCCCTCAAGTCCCTTTTTTATCCATTCTCCATGTTTCCTTTCAATAACCTTCGCACTATCAGTAATCACATACTCATCTACCCTCAAAAGTTTTCCTTCCCCAACAATTCTCTCCAACACCCCTCTTCTCCTCAAATAATCCTTATCCATCATGCTTTCTCCATCAACACTCAAAACATCAAATGCTTGAAAAACAATAGGAGTTTTTACTGAGTGTTTCTTTACTTCATGCTTCCTCCTCCTTGTCATTGTCATTTGAAAACTAACCATCTTCTTTGCATCTTCCGAAAGACCCACTGCTTCCGTATCAATTATCGCGCTCCTTACCTTTAATTGCTTTCCAACCTCAATCAACTCAGGAAACATCCAACTAACTTCCTTCAAATTTCTGGTAAAGGCCTTCACAAAATCATTTTTTCCTTTTTTGTAATGAATCTGAATCCGCAGTCCATCAAACTTTGGCTCAACAGCAACTCTTCCCATTTTCTCAATCATCTCACTTGGAGTTTTAATTCTTTGAGCAAGCATCGAAAGAACCGGTACTCCAATAACAGGTTGTACTCCCTTCACAGTCCTTTTTACCCCTCTCTTAACCCTCTCTGCCAAAAGCCCCGGATCCGGAAACACTTGATATTCCCGATCAAGCTCTTCCTTCAAACTCTTGTCCCCCGCTTCCAAAAAACTCAAAGCATCCAAAATCGTCTTATCTGAAAAACCCAACCTCAATTTCCCTAACACTATCCTTACAACATATTTCGCGCTCCTTAAATCAAGTTCTCCTAATAGATCAGAAATCCCCTCAATTTTCCTTTCAACACTTCCTTTTTTCTCCTCCTCAGAAATCTCAAGAAGCCTCTCGTAAACCGCATTCACGCTCAAAGCACTTTCGGTTCTTCCACCCAGCTCACTGGCCACATCTCCCAAGTCCCCTTTTTTCTTATACAACTCTCTTACCTCATCAGGCTTCCTGCCATACGCCCGTGCAACAGCTACAAGCATTACCTTGTCCGCAACATTAAAGACTTTGTTTTCATAACTAGGACCAAGCTTCCCCAATATCAAATACACCACCTTTTTAATTTCATTTACAGAAGTTTCCTCAAAAAGCTCCGACAATATCTTTGTAATCAAAAGCCTGGAAGAAGTCTCCTCAAGTTTTTCTAAATACTCAGAAAGTCTGCTAAATTTCATTACAACTATTTAATTTCCATCGAAAAGAACAAATACACCCCCAAAACGACCAGGATGAAAAGAATCCCAAAAACAAAACTCACCACCCCATACCAATCCTGGTTAAGCATTTTTCCCACTCCCTCTCCAATCAAAATCAGCCCAAACAAACCGGGTAACACTAAAGTCATATATAAAAATCTTGGGTCGGACAGGATCATCTTTTCTACTTAGAACGTATCACATACCGGGAAGCTTTTGTACTCCCTTCCTTCTCTATTATACCCTTGTCTTGGAGATCTTTCAGGTCACGCAAAATCGTATCTTCCGATACCATTGGTATAACTTCCTTCAGATCTCTCATCACAGCCATTCCCTTTTCAGTCAAATATTCAATAAGCTTCACCTGCCGGGCACTAAGCGCCACCTGCTGACCAACTTTAATTCTAAGCCTGGAATCAATACTCAAATTTCTGACCTTCTCCTTAATTTTGTTTAGCTCAACAGCCACAGTTTCGGTAAAATATTCAAGCCAGGGAGTCATATCTCTCTCAAAAACATTCACGCTTTGTCTGTCAACCAAGAAAAAGGCCTCATAATAACGATCCAAATCGCGGTCAAAGTGTTCCTCAATCGCAAAAAAACGCTTTGTATCATACCCTTCTCTTACCATCACAAGACTGGCAAAAGCTCTTGCGGCTCTCCCGTTCCCCTCAACAAACGGATGAATCGCTACCAAAACATAATGAACTACACCCGCCTTAATGACAGGATGCATTTCAATAGACTCTTGCCCATTAAGCCAAGAAAAAAACTCCAAAAGAAGAGCCTGCACATGTTCCGGCGCAGGCGGCTCCAAAATAACCTTTCCGGTGCCTTCCTCCCGGATGATAACCTTAGTGCTCCTCAACACTCCCGCTTTCCCGTAAGGAACCAGCCTGTCAACCGTAAGCTTATGAATCTCCAGCAAGTCATTCAAATCATATCCTCCACGTTTTGAAGCCAAATCGTCAAGTAATCTGACAACATTCCTATAATTTATTACCTCCTGCACATCTCTGTCCCTCCCAAAAATCTGCTCCCCTTCCAAAACCTGTTTTGTCTGATCTAAAGTCAAGTCATTCCCCTCAATATGAGTTCCGTGATAAACCTGTCTCACAACAGCATCGGTCTTAAAATCACGCTCAAAATCAGGGACCAGAGGAGCATTCTCAACAACCTCCCTAGCAGCCTCAATTTGCCCTATATTAGTTAATATCTTGTTCGATATGCTAAACCTCGGAGTGTACATAGTACAACAATTGTTGCACATTTTGCGGAAAATACAAGTAAGAAATTTGCACCACCCTAAGAAGTTTTAGGGTGCCCCAGCCTTTCATATATTTTTGCAGCCCACTCCTCCTTTTCTTCAAGAGCATTGGAAGAGTACTGTACGGACAACGAAGGTTCAAACTTTGTCCTTTCACCAATTGTATCACCCCTGCCCCCATTCTCCTCTTCCACATAAACCCCCGTACGAATCTCCGGCAACCCCTTACCCACTTCACCAGGTAAAGGTTTCTGAACTATTTCCCTTTCCCTACGTTCCATAGAGCAAAAATACCACTAAATCTCAATTTTTTCAACACTTCCAAGCTCTTTCATATATTCCACCTCTGTTGTGGTAATCACCGTCTGTTGTTTCCGGGAAAACTCTGTCACCACTCCTCTGTGCTCCTCATCAAGTTCGCTAAAAACATCATCCAAAAGAAGTGTGGGCTTCGCACCTGTTTTTTCTTCAATAAATGCAAGCTCCGATAGCTTGAGCCACAAAACCCCCATCCTCTGCTCTCCACGACTCCCGTACCGGTCAAGCTCTCTCGCCTTTCCATTCTTTTTCAATCTAAAACAAAAGTCATCTCTGTGTGGCCCAACCAAAGTCGTTCCAGCAGCCACCTCCTCACGCGTGTACTGCTCCAATCTGGCCTCCGTTATCAAACTCCCGTCATATTCAATCGAAAAGTCCTGCCCATTAAAATCACCCGTTCCATTTACAAATTTCAATAATTCCTCTCGAGCTCTGCCGATATAATCCCCGTTCTTAATAAGAAGTCTGTCCCAAAACATAAGATGGGACCTGCTAATCCCTTCCTCTCGAATCCGCACCAAAAGCCTGTTTCTCTGTCGAAGGCCCTTTTCATAAGACAAAAGGGCCCTTCTGTATTCTCCATCAACTTGTCCCAAAACCCCATCCAAAAACCTTCTTCGAACACTTGGTGAAGCCACCACAAGCTCAAGATCCCAAGGCCCAAACAAAACCAACTTTAAATTGCCCGCAAAATCCACCAAGCGCTTCCCCACCCCATTAACAAGAAGCCTTTTTCTTGCTACTCTTTCACTCCTTGAAGTACCAACATTAATCTCACCCCGAGTAAGCACCACTTCCAAAGTATCCCCACCACTCCTCCCCTTAACTCTTCCTATCTCCTCACCATACGAAATCATTTCCTCCTCAATCCTGGCCTTAAAACTTTTTCCTGTAGAAAGCAGCCACAAAGCCTCCAAAACATTTGTTTTTCCGCTGGCATTAGCCCCACAAACCACGGTAATCCCTTCCGAAAACTCAACCACGCGATCACCAAAATTTCTAAAATTTGTAAGCCAAACCTTTTGAATCACTGCCGAAGTTTAACATAACCCGCCTCAAACCTGACATTTTTTACAGATATAGGTACCTCTCCCTCCAAGCACAATTTTTTTAATCCTCTCCTTCCCGCATCGCCCACAAACCTGTCCTTCTTTCCCATAAACCAAAGAATGATTCTGATAATTTCCCTCTGTACCATCCGGACGAACGAAAGCAAGCTCACTTGCACCTCCATGTCTCAAGCCCTCTCTCAAAACACTCTCTACAGCCTCAAACAACTTCCCCAACTCCTCATCGCTCAAACTAGTAGCAGCTCGCCTCGGGTCAATCCCGGAAAGCCACAGAGCATCATTGGCATAAATATTTCCAATTCCCCCAATCCGAGCTTGATCCATAAGCAAAGTCTTCACATTTCGCCTAGATTTCCGCATAATTTCCGTAAATTTACCGTATGACAAATCCTTCAACGGCTCAGGTCCCAGTTTTTTAACAAATTCATCCCCCTCAACCTCGCTTGTCTTAACCACTTTTATCCAGCCAAACCTCCTCACATCATTATAAAACAACTTTCCTCCCTCACTTAGGTAGAAAATAACATGCGTATGCCTCCCACCAAGCCCACCAACAATCTTCTTGCTTAAACTCGGACTTTTTAACCTCAAACCTCGATAAATAAGCTGACCCGTAAGTTTTACATGAATCATAAACGAATAGCCGTTTGATAAATCACAAACCACAACCTTTCCAAACCTTCTCACATCCTTTATTTCTCCTCCCTCGAGCTTCTTGGCATCACCTTGCAAAATGCTTGCCGTCTTCACCTCCACTCTCTCAACAACATGCCCCACTAAAAATTTTTGAAGCTGGAGCCTAATTAACTCAACTTCTGGAAGCTCAGGCATATTTTCCAACCACCTCCTTTATCTCTCTTTCAAATCTCTCTTCACTAAACTTTTTAGCATGCGCTCTCAACGTCTCTTCATTAAATTTCATTCTCTCAAACTTCTTTATTGCAAAAGCCACACTGCCCACAGTTAACTTTTCAAAAAATATCCCCGTCTTGCCTTCAACAACACTCTCCAAATACCCTCCTCCCTTATAAGCAATTGTGGGGCACCCGGAAGCTGCCGCCTCTATTGGAGTTATTCCAAAATCCTCATCTGCCCCGGAAACCAAAAATGCCTTTGCACCTCTATAGTAATAAATTAGTTCATTATCAGCAACTCTTCCCAAGAATTCAGTCTTTTCCCCTCTCAGTTTTTTCAAGTTTTCTTCCTCATTTCCTAAACCAAAAATTTTCAAATTAACACCCGCCTTCTTGCAGGCCTTGATAATTAAGCCAAAGTTTTTGTGTTTATCAAGCCTCCCTCCGCACAAATAATAATCATCCCTCCTGTCATTTATTTTCAAAGACAAAAACTTCTCTACATCAACCGGAGGATAAATAACTCTGTAATCACGCCTCCCGTAAATCTTCTCCACGCGCCCCCCGACATTTTTCGAGTTAACAATAAAAAAGTCAACCCTCCGAGCCTGCCTTCTGTCATACCACCTCATAAAGGGGTTTACAAAACATGCATACACCTTCACAAATCCCCCCAATAATCCTCCCCACTCACGCGAAGCATCATACCCGTATAAATACCTTGGCGGCGTATGAAGATAGCAAACCTCTCTCGTCGCCCTGCCCTTCCCCACTCCTTTGGTAACCGCCCAAGCCGCGCTTGTTATCACCAAGTCATAATCACTAAAATCAAAACTGCCCCAAATCAAAGGCAAAAGAAATCTCAAAGGAGAAATAATCCTGTGTGAAAAAGGTAATCTTGCAAACCAGCTTTCCACAATCCTTTTGTCTTTAAATTTTTCCCAAGCAAAAGATCCTTTCCTCGCATAAATTGTATATATAGGAGCCTCGGGATAAATCCTGCTTAGGGCCAAAAGAACTCTCTCCGCCCCTCCAAACTCATCCAAATAGTCATGTACCAAAGCAACTCTTGGTTTTCTTTTCATACCAAAGACATTTGACCCCTATCCCTTATCCTCTTCCCCAATTTCCTTATTCTAGATAAAAGCGTCCCGAACCCCCATTCCTCAAAAAGAACAACTATTTCAGGACAATCCACCCTCCATTTTCCGGCATCCTCAATGTTAAATTCAATCGGAACATCAGTCATAATTCTGGCAAGCTTTCGCGAAAGCTCTCCACTCCCTCTCCCCTCTACCAACCTATTTCTCACAGAAGGGCTTATCTCCTCCAAACTTTCATATATCCTCTCAAAAGTCATATACTTTTTAAGAAGCATCGTGGCCGTCTTCGGCCCAATCCCGGCAACCCCCTTATAATTATCCGACGGGTCTCCCACCAAAGCTTTGTAATCCACAATCTGACCCGGCTCCACCCCCATTTTTTCCTTCACCTCATCCACTCCAACAAGCGCAGTACCACTCAAACCCCTACGGGGCATATATAATTTCACCCGCTTATTCACAAGTTGCATAATATCCTTATCTCCGGTGACTATAACAATTTCATTCTCAACCCGCTTTACTATCGTCCCAATCACATCATCGGCCTCATATCCTTCTATCGAAAAAAAAGGTATTCCAAAAGCTCCTACAACCTCACGGGCTTTTCCAAACTGTCCAACAAGCTCCTCATCCGCCTCCGGCCTGTGAGCCTGATAATCTTCATCCATCTCATTTCTAAAGGTCGGTCCCTTCTCATCAAAAGCCACAACCAAATAAACAGGCTCAAGATCAGAAATAACACGAAGAAGCATTGTCACAAATCCGTACACAGCATTTATCGGCTCCCCTTTCCTCGTGGTCAACGGAGGCAAAGCGTGATACGCCCTGTGAAGTATCGCATTCCCATCTATAAGAACAAGCTTATTCACCCCTATATTCTACCTTCTTCCCCACTATTTTCTCAAACTCATCACGGTTCAAAGTTTCCTCCGAAAGAAGAGCCTCTGCAACCTCATCCAGCTTTTTCCTGTTTTTCTTAATAATAGCCGCTGCCTCTTTCTTGCAAACATCAAAAATCTTTTTTACTTCCTCATCTATTGCCTCACGCGTTGCAGGTGAAATACCGGAGTCCTCATAAGAAGTAATCTTTCCAAAATCAGCATACTGGGCATCCGGTCCAAAGTTTATGGGTCCCAAATCACTCATTCCAAGCTCCACAACCATGGCCCGCGCATAACGAGTTGCAATTTTTATATCACTTGCCGCACCTGCAGTCATTTCATCAAAAACAGCCTCCTCCGCGACCCTCCCCCCAAGTAAAGCCGTAATTTGCTGCAAAATACGAGTTTTAGTTTCATGAGACCTATCGGCACTTGGGGCAATCTCCGTATGTCCCAGGCTCATGCCTCTTGCAACAATAGAAACTTTCTGCACAGGATCTGTTTTTGATAAATAGTGTGTCACAACCGCATGCCCCGCTTCATGAAATGCAGTAATCCTGCGATCTTCATCACTCTGAAGTTTCTTTTTAACCGGGCCTAATTTCACCTTCGTTGCCGCCTCCTCAATATCCGAGGGCTCAATCTTATTCTTTCCGTCCCTCGCCGCAAGTATTGCAGCCTCATTAAGCATGTTCTCCAAATCCGCACCCGAAAATCCAACCGTCCTGTCGGCAACCCTCTCCCAATCTATCCCATCCACAAACTTCTTACCCTTAGCATGAATCGCCAAAATCGCCTTTCTGCCTTCCTTGTCAGGCATATCCAAAGCAACCCTCCTGTCAAATCTGCCGGGCCTTAAAAGCGCCGGATCCAAAAGGTCGCCGCGGTTCGTAGCCGCAATTACAAACACATTGTCATTAGGAGTAAAACCATCCATCTCAACAAGTATTTGATTTAAAGTTTGTTCACGCTCATCGTGTCCTCCCATAATCCCCCTACCCCTCTGTCTGCCGATAGCATCAATCTCATCAATAAAAATTATCGAAGGAGCAGCCATCTTAGCCTGAGCAAACAAGTCTCGAACACGCGAAGCACCGACACCAACAAGCATCTCCATAAACTCACTTCCCGCCATCGAGAAAAAAGGCACTCCGGCTTCCCCCGCAACAGCCTTTGCCAAAAGAGTCTTTCCCACTCCGGCTGGGCCAAAAAGAATTGCCCCTTTCGGAGTCCTTGCACCAATTTTCCTGTATTTAGTTGGGGATTTAAGAAAATCCACAACTTCCTCAAGCTCCTTTTTAGCCGTCTCCACTCCTGCAACATCATCAAAGGTCACATCCTGCTTACCTTTTGCAAAAAGCTTCGCTTTACTCTTCCCAAAACTAAAGATGTCGCGAGCTCCCTTTGCCTGACTTCTAAAAAGAAACCATAAAAGCCCCCCCATTAAAATTATCGGCAAGATCACTCCCAAAACACCTGAGACAAGTTTCACTATTGTCTGGTCCACCACAACATACTCCACGGCATCAGGCTCAATCTGCGCCTCCGCAAGAAGCTCCGGAAAAGAAATTGTTGGCTCTTTAACGGAAAATTTGATCTCTCCGTCCTTGTACTTCACAATAAGCTTTTCCTCCTGAACTTCCACCCGCTCCACCTTCCCGTCTCGAATATCCCTTAAAAGTCCTGAAAGCTCCAACTGCCCCTCATCAATTTTCGTTTGAAGAAAAGAAAGAAGAAACGCAAGAACAAAAAATCCAGCCACACCCGCCCACATCAATCTTCGAAGATTTATCCGAACCTTCACCTCAACTTTCTTTTTCTTTGCTGCCATACTAAGTTATAAACTGCCCTTAATTCCAATAATCTCATACACTTCACTCAAGGTTTCATTAGCAACTCTGCTTGCTCTCCCGGCTCCCTCCCGCAAAATCGCCTTCACTTTCCCTAAATCATTTTCAAGCGCAAGCCTTTTTTTCCTGGCCTGTCTAAAAAAACGCATATGCGCCTCAAAAAGCCTTTCCTTCACCTCCACATCCCCCACTTTCCCTTTTTTATATCTCCTCTTCAAATCTTCAACCTCACGCTTGTCATCATTAATTAAATCGTGATACAAAAAAATAGGATTTCCCTCAACTCTCCCGGGGTCCGACACCCTTTTCCTCTTGGGATCGGTATAAGAGCTCATTATCTGCCTCTTAATTTCCTCCTCATCTTCAAAAATCCCGATCACATTTCCAAGGCTTTTACTCATCTTGCGCTTCCCATCGGTCCCCACAATTCTTCCGGTGCTCCTTGAAATCAAAGGTGCAGGAAGCGGGAATATTTCCTTGTTATACACCCTGTTAAACCTTCCCGCAACATCCCGGGCAAGCTCAACATGCTGTTTCTGATCCTCACCCACAGGTACCACGTCAGGTTTATATGCCAATATATCAGCAGCCATAAGTATCGGATAATTAAAAAGTCCCATATTAATGGAGTCAACACGCGTACCTTCCTGAAGCTTATCCTTAAAAGCATGCATTCTCTTCATCTGCCCATACGGAGTGTAATTAGAAAGAACAACAGAAAGCTGGCAGTGAGCAGCAACATCACTCTGCTTAAAAAAAACGCACTTCTTGGGGTCAAGACCCAAAGCCAAATAGTCCAAAATCACACTCAAAACATTCTCCTCCAGCTCGCTTCGATTCTGAACGGTAGTAAGCCCATGAAGATCAGCCACAAAATAATAAACTTCATAGTCCGCCGAATCTTGAAGCTCAATTTGGGGCTTCACCGCACCAAAATAATTACCCACATGCAGCCCCTTCCCGCTGGGAGCAATACCACTCAAAACTCTTTTCTTTTTCATAAAAGTACCAGGGGCGAGGATCGAACTCGCGACCGCAGGTTTATGAATCCTGTGCTCTACCAACTGAGCTACCCTGGCTGGCTTATCAATTTGCTCAGGTGGCCAAGCTTTGCTTACCAACTGAGCTACCCTGGCTAATCTAATATCCAGTTGGCCAAGCTTTGCTTACCAACTGAGCTACCCTGGCTAATCTAATATCCAGTTGGCCAAGCTCCTGCTTCCCAACCCAAGCTCACCCCAACTAGTTTATCCGTGTTGCGGAGCCGGGAATCGAACCCGGTCTGCGAGATTATGAGCCTCGCGTGCAGCCGTACACTACCCCGCACGTAAAGAACACAGCAATTATAACCTCCCAGCTCAAACACTGCAAGAAATCGAACCCAGCCACATTGAAGGTTTCAAACTTAACTCGAGCCTATAAACATTTCTATCCATTTTTTCCAGTTTGGGGGTGGAAATGTATATTTTTCATCTTCTGTTCTTCTTGTTGAAAACTGCTTCACCTTCTCCTCTGAAGGCAATACCAAAATCACCTCACCCTCCCTCGCAAGTCCCAGCTTATTCCTCGCTTGACTCTCCACATAAAACTCGCTCGAAATTTTCTCAAGTTCATTCTCAAGCTCCTTGTTCTCCCTTTCAAACTCAACAAGTCTCTCTCTAACCTCATCCAGTTTCTTTTGAGCAGAAATCACCCTTATCATATTTCGAACCAAACTGGCCGCCACCAAAAAAGCCAAAACAAGGTAAGCGTGTCTCATCAAAAACCCAATTTTTAAGGTTAAACCGGCTGTTTTAATATCACTTTTCATGCTTATAATAACATATCTTATAGTGTTGACGTGACACATTTTTATGCTATGATATAAACCAAATCCACAAAAATGAGCCAGGAAACGTTAATAATCTTACTACCAAAGTTCATATCTCATCTCCAAGAGCTAGGTCGCTCGCCCTCAACCATTCTAGCCTATAAATCTGATTTAGAACAACTAACTCAACATCTCGCAAAAACTTCAAAAAGCGTGGTTTCCGATATAACACAGAAAGATCTCGAAACCTTTCGCGACACCCTTCTTGCACAAAAATATACTCCCAAATCAGTCTCAAGAAAATTAAATGCCGTCAAAACCTTTTTTAGATGGGCCAAAGATCAGGGAGTAATCCAGTTCGACCATTCAAAAGACGTTTCACACCCCAAAATCGAAAACACTGCACCCAAATTCCTCTCCCAAATCGAATATAGAGCCCTAAGAGACGTCGTTCGTACAGACCCCAGAATGGCAGCAATAGTTGAAATCATTCTCCAGACCGGCCTCAGAATATCAGAAGTTGCAAACCTAAAACTCAAAAACATCAAGAAGGGAGAAATTTTCATCGAAGCCCACGCCACCCAACCTGAGCGGAAAATCTTCCTCAACCAACCGGCCAAAGAAGCCATCGAAACCTACATCAGATCCCGTTCAAACACTCAATCAGAATACCTGTTTATAAGCAAAAACGGACATCCCCTGGCAGTAAGAAACATCAGAGCCGCAATCGATCGCTACATGCAAAAAGCGGAAATCCCGGGCTATTCAGTCAACGATCTCAGAAACACGTTCATCATAGAAAACTTAAAGCGCGGAGTTGACCTTGTAACAATCTCTCAAGCCGCGGGTCACAAACGCCTCTCGACCACAGAGCGCTATCTTGAACTTGCACAAATAAAAGAACCCGGCAAAAAACAGGTGCTCGAAGAACTCTAATTAACAAACTCCCAAACTTCCTTCCAATGCGTTCCTTTAGACATACGGCGGAACTGTTTTGTGGAGCCGGATGGATTCGCCATGCACAACACGAAGTTCTTTTCAATGCGTTCCGAAGACGTACGGCGAAACTGTTTTGTGGAGCCGGATGGATTCGCCATGCATAAACTTCTTTCCTTTCAAAGCGTTCCGAAGACGTACGGCGGAACTGTTTTGTGGAGCCGGATGGATTCGCCATGCACAACACGAAGTTCTTTTCAATGCGTTCCGAAGACGTACGGCGAAACTGTTTTGTGGAGCCGGATGGATTCGAACCATCGACTTCCAACTTATAAGATTGGCACTCTAACCACTGAGTTACGGCTCCAAACCACCACATTTTACCACAAACTCCTCGCTACAACCTCGCCCTCCTCGCAATCTCAGCCTCCACCAATCGCGCGTCCCTTCCGTACTTAAGTCTGCTCATCTCCCGAATCACTTCCGCAACTTTCGGATTACTCTTTTTCCTCACCTCGTCCATATCCATAGTCATGTCCATACTAAAAGGCTGAACAGGCTCATTGTTTACAGTCGTCTTTATATAAACATGATATCTCTCAATGTTTAATAAATCATCCTCCTCAAACACAGGCCTATACTCATGCGCCAAATAATTTGCATCCGTCACCCCCACCCTGTAAGAAACCAAGGTTCCAACATTCCCAAAAACAGCATTTTTAACCTCCTCATCCACTTGCCCTATAAACTGATTGGCAACCGTCAAGCTTAGGCGATACTTTCGCGCCTCGGATAATATTTGAGCAAAATCAGGAGTGGCAAAATTCTGAAACTCATCAACATATAAATAAAAGCTCCTTCTTTGTTCTTCCGGCATGTCGGCCCTGCTCATAGCGGCCATCAATATTCTGGGTACCAAAATTAAACCTAAAAAGTTCGAGTTCTCCTCTCCAAGGTCTCCCTTGCTAAGGTTAATAAGAAGTATCTTCCCGTTATCCATAACCTCTCTAAAATTGAAACTGCTCTTGCTTTGCCCAATAATATTTCTAACCATTTTGTTGGTAACAAATCTCCCGAACTTGCTGGTTATATAATCAAGAACCTCAGATTTATGGAAGTCGCTTGTTTGTGCAATCTGATCCGTCCAATACCTCCTCACAATCGGGTCCTGGACTTTAGGCAGCATCTCCTGCACATACTTCGAATCAGTCAGTATCCTCATCACCTCAATAAACGTTGTCCCCTCTTCACTCATCACAGTAAGCATCGCATTCCTCACAGCATGCTCAAACCTGGGCCCCACAATGCCGGTCTTATAAGGATCAAAAAGCTTGTACATCATGTTAATAACAGAAGTGGAAACAAAATGCTTCTGATCCTCGGTTTTAGCTTCCAACAGATTCAGTCCCATCGGACGCGCAGTATCCCCCGGTCTAA
Organism: uncultured Gammaproteobacteria bacterium; assembly: GCA_964422865.1. Classification (GTDB taxonomy): domain Bacteria; phylum Patescibacteriota; class Microgenomatia; order UBA8517; family UBA8517; genus CAYRCU01. The sequence continues at coordinate 34,067 of CAYRCU010000002.1, read as the reverse complement.
AGTAAATAACATCCTCTGCCCTCTCCGGGGGAATGTAATTCAAAAGGTCCTCCACAGCATCTCCATGAGGATCCATAAAACAAAGTCCGTGCCCGGCATTAATATCCTGTCGTATCATTGCTTTCAAAAACTCACTCTTTCCGGTCCCCGTCTTCCCGATAATATACATATGCCTCTGCCTATCCTCTTCGGAAATATAAACCTTCCTTTCCATTCCTCGATAGCGGCTTAGCCCAAGGTACAACCCTTCAGTGGGAATTTCAGAAGGAGCGGGAGCAGTCTTCGCATTCAGCCAAAAAATATGAGGGGTAGTAATAAGCTTATTTGGAAAATGAAAAACAGTTGAAATCTCCTCTGCATTTAATATGCTCACCCTGTTTCCCCCAAAGTTAAAAATCGGGTGATACCTGTAAATAACCTCCTCCATAAAAGCCCCTTTATTCCGGATTTTCCTCCCCCCAAATCCGTTAAACTCTCCATTAAATTGTTCAAAAGCACTTGAAATATTCGAAAGATGCACTTTTGCAGCCTCCTCACTGCTGCTTACAACAACCACTCTAATGGAAGTTTCAAATCCGGGTTTTCCTACTTTATTCTCTACGGCCTCAAGTTTCCTCGCAGAGGTCGAATAGCTCGCCTTCTCAGGATCACTTTCACTCTTCTTTGTGCTTGAAATAAAATCTTTCCCTCCGCCCTGCCATTTAGAATCCGCAGGTGAAATCAACACTTGAATAATTGCTGCCTCTCCTTCACCCATTTTGGCCAAAGCCGAAGTAATAGAAGCCATGGAATCGGTAGGCAATTCCTTGTAAGTTCTAATGGGATAAAAATTCTCTTTCTTAAGCTGAAACGCTTTATAAGCAACCTTCCCCTCTTCACTAAAAACATTCTGTTCCTCAACTTCCTCCACCTGTGCATCCGGGTAAGCCCCGTGAATCTGCTTCTCCACAAGATCCTTAAGCTTTCTAAACGTCCAAACATAAAACCGAATATCCTCAGGTCTGGCAATAATCTCAAAGCTAATCACAGGCTGTGCATCAAAACGCATTTTCCATCCACCCTTCCTAACCGAATACAAAGAAGAAATAAGCTGCTCCATAGCATCGATCTTTATTTCATTCCCCCTCGGAACCGCCACCTCCAAAAGTACTGAATCTAAACTCCTCTTCTCTCTCCTTCTATGTTTCCAAATATTGAAAAAAAACCACCCTAACCCCACTCCAACAATAAATGCCAAAGTCAAAATAATCAGAGAATAAAACACCAGTTCCAATATATCCATTTTTCCTATTTTAACTTATTCAGACTTCACAATCACGCTCAAACCTTGCACAAAAGCTTTTTTAATCTTCCTTAGAAGCATTGCCCCAAACCAAGTCTTCGCATCACTCACGTCTCCCTTGCTCACCGCTCTGGCCTGATCCTCGGTATACGGAACCTCAACCGTTTCAATAGCCCCGTCCGAATCATCCCCAACACTTTGCGCAACAACTTGTCCACCATCATCCGTAATAGTCTTTGGAGACACAGGTCTCCTTTGAACACCAAACTCGCTCAAAGTCTGTGCATCCCTTTTCTCCGGATCTACCTCCAAAGTTGAAGCCTTCGGCTCATACTCAACGCTCGACATAAAACCATTGTATCACCCCTCCCAAGTCTTCCAAACTTCCTCCAAAACCCCACTCCTAAGGTTCGCCTCCCTAGCCAGCACAAACATAAAATCCGAAAGTCTGTTAACATACATCAAGATCAAAGAAGACACTTTCTCTTCCTCATTTAAAAGCACCAAATGTCGCTCCGCGCGCCGCACCAGCACCCTCCCGTAATGCAGTTTCGCACTCAATCTCGAACCTCCGGGAAGAATAAAATTAGTTAATTTTGGCAGCCCCTTCTCAATCTTATCAATCTTTCTTTCAAGCTTTATCGTCTTACTTTTACCAAACCGCAATTTTGCCCCAACCAAAATAGAATTAACGATAAACAAATCTCTCTGAACATCTCTCAGCACACCTCGAAGACCCACATCCTCACACTCACTAATAATCACCCCCAACCAGCTATTTACCTCATCAAAACTACCAACAACCCAGGCTCTCACATCACCCTTAACAACGCGCTTCCCGTCAATAAAACTGGTCATTCCCTTATCTCCTTTTTTAGTATAAACAGTTCCCATTACTCCCTAGCACTCACTGTGTCCGCAGGCATAACACTTCGAACAACCTTCCTCATATATAAACGTCCCCGACCCGCAAGATGGGCAAATATCTCCCCCAACAAACTGAGTTTGCGCCTGCATCTTTTCGGTCGCCTCCTTCCCCATAGTACCGTTACCACCTTCACTGTGTGTGTTTACTCTCCCATCAACATTATGCTTCCCGCTTCCATTCAATTTAAAACCCAAATGGTTGCCCAAAGCCACCGCCACGGCATCCGGTAAACTTCTGATCCTATTAGGGCCAAAGCCAACACTTCTTCTTCCCCCAATCCCGGAAAGTTGATGGGCAATTTCCTGAGCTCGCTCTCTGGGAGAAAGATATCCTTTCAGTCTCAAAGAGGTTGAGATCATTCTTCCCAAAGCCTCCGCAACAGCCGTAACATCACTCCCGGCCTTTCCAACATTTATGAAAACTTCAATCGGCTCTCCGTCCCCATCCTCATTAATAGTCACAAAAGCCGTACCCACCGGAGTATCAAGCTTATACGTTGAGCCCGCTACCTTATACGACCTTTCAACCATTCGCTCCCCGTCCTCCAATATTTCCTTTTCACTCCCATCTTTAATTCCCAAATTCAAAACCTGCATATCCTTGCATCCGTCTCTAAAAACCGTTATTCCTCGACAACCGGACTTCCAGCTAAACTTGTAAACCTCCTTTATATCCTCAACGTTCACTTCATTCCGCAAATTTATAGTTTTGCTGACAGCATTTTCTGTAAATTCCTGAAACGCAGCCTGCATTCTAATATGCCAATCGTGATGAATTTCATGCGCAGTCCCAAAAACATCTCTCACATCCTTTGGGATTTCAGAAATGCCTCGAACAGTTCCGTGTTCCAAAACAACCTTTCGTATCTCCTCATTCCAAAAACCCCGCGCTCTTGAAACTTCCTCAAATCTTGGATTTATAAACGTTAAAGTCCTATCAAGATGCTTATCTTTCACAACATGTCTATAGGCAATGGCAAATATCGGTTCTATTCCCCCGGAAGCATCGGCAATTATTGAAATACTTCCCGTAGGCGCAATTGTTGTAACAGTTGAATGTCTCCGTGGCTTGCTGTTTTTATAAATACTATATTCAAAGAGAGGAAAGGGTCCTCTTTCCTGAGCAAGCCTCTGACTCTCCAAACTTGCCTCCTCCGATATTGTCTTCATAACTTTTCTGGCAAGTTCCAGGGCCTCCTCTGAATCATAAGGAATCCCAAGTTCAATCAACATGTCCGCCCACCCCCCAATTCCAAGTCCTATCCTTCTAACCCCCAAAGACATCCTTCTGATTGAATCCAAAGGATAAGGGTTCACTTCGATAACATTATCCATAAATCGAACAGCCTTCCTTATTGTCTTTTTAAGTTCTCTCCAATCCACGCCGCGCCTTCCATTATCCATATCCCTTACAAAATAAGTAAGAAAAATACTCCCCAAATTACAAGAATCAAAAGGGTACAATGGTTGCTCTCCGCATGGGTTCGTAGCTTCAATCGGCCCAAGACCCGGAACAGGATTCGCACTGCTCTTGTTTATCTGATCAATAAACACAAGCCCCGGATCTCCGGTACGCCAAGCACTTTCCGCTATTTCATTAAATACCTCCGCCGCAGACAAAGATCCCGCCTTCTTTCCATTCCTGGGGTCAATCAAGTCATAATCACCACCACTATCCAAAGCTTCCATGAATTTATCCGTAATCGCAACCGAAATATTAAAGTTCGATATTCCGCCTTCGTCTTTGCAGTGAATAAATTCCTGTATGTCCGGATGATCCACACGAAGTATCCCCATATTGGCTCCTCTCCTCTTCCCTCCCTGCTTCACCTCATTCGTAGCCGCATCAAAAATCCTCATAAAACTCACGGGACCGGAAGCAGTCCCAGTACTTGTCTTCACTATCGACCCTCTTGGCCTAAGTCTTGTAAAAGAAAATCCTGTACCGCCACCACTTTTATGAATCATTGCCTGATTTTTAAGAGCATCAAAAATTCCCTCCATGGAATCCTCCACCGGCAAAACAAAACAGGCAGAAAACTGTAAATTGTTTCCCGTCCCGGCATTCATAAGTGTAGGTGAATTCGGCAAAAACTTCCTGTTAACCAAAAGGGAATAAAACTCTCGCGCCACCTCTTCAACTTTTGCCCTGCTGGCTCCCCACAAAACCTCCGCGGAAGCAATCTCCCAAGAAACCCTCCAACACATATCCTCCGGTGTCTCCACGACATCCCCCGCTTCATTTTTTACCAAATACCTCTCTCCAAGCACCCGCAGGGCCTGCTCACTCCACTCTCCAACAGGTAAATCAACAGGTTTCTCGGGAACCTTACCAAGTCTCTTTTTCACCTGCGAAACGACATCCGCATATGCCCACAACTTCATCGACTCAAGAAATTGCTTTGCACTGCGCCCCGCCGCTTTTCTCTTGTATTTTTTATAACCTCCTGTAATTTGTATTTCCATTTTTCCTTCAAGTCCCAACCCTGCTTTTCATCGCTTTTTCAAAATCTTCCAAATCTTCAAATTCAAGGTAAACGCTCGCAAACCTAAGCCAAGCAACCTTATCAACTCTTTTCAATCTTCTCAAAATCGCATTTCCAATAAGTCTCGATGAAACTTCCTCACTCTGCTTCTTAAGCATCTCCCGCTCAACACTGTCAACAATGTCGTCCACCAAATCCAAGCTCACTGCCCGCTTTTCAATAGCCCTGAGTATTCCTCTTTTAGTTTTCTCTCTGTCAAAAGATTCGCGTCTCCCATCTTTCTTCACAACCCAAAGAACACTCTGCTTCGCTCGCTCATACGTCGTAAATCTCTTCTCACACCCAACACACTCTCTCCTCCGTCTGACCACATCACCATCCTCACTTACCCGAGACTCCAAAACTTGTGTCTCTGAAAAACCGCAAAATCGACATTTCATATATGAAAACAGAAAACACCACTCCTAGTGATAAAGGATATCATCAAACACCAAATAGCCTGTGTCAACTATCAATAATTGTCTCAAAATAGATCACTCAAAGGGGTTTTTGGCTGGTTCTCGGCCAATTTCATGAAGCAACTGAGAGCTTTTTTCATAAGCACTATTTGTCTTCCCAATCAACTTGCTCACAACGGGTCTCCCATCCTCCGGAACCAGGTTATAAATTGTCTCCAATACTTCACGATGTTTAAGTGAAGCCAGTGAAAACCGGCCCAAAAATTCAGACGTGCTCATCCCCTTTCTCTGAGCCATTTCCACCATTTTCAAAGAATCATCCAAATACATCCCAGATTTAACCAACACCGAAACCCCCAGATCCATCTTTCCTTTTTCAACAATTCCTTTCCCCATTAAAAGCCTCTTATCAGATAAAAGAAGTAGAACGTCGGCTTTCCTCAAAGGATCGCTGTTCGCCAAAACCCAAGCCTTATCGCGAACAACCTTCAAAGGCCAAAGAAGGCTTTCCGGAGTTACCTTGCCGGGATAAGGCAAAGAGTAATCAACAATTCCCTCCGTCTCTTTCATCACCGGCTCGCCAGAAGACAACTTAAATGAATAGTGCACGGCAGCACTTCTAAAAATCGAAATCGTTAATATCAAAATTGCAACACCCAAAAAAACTATTCCCACCACCACTCTTCGAAGCATAAGTAACACCAATGCTACCAAAACCCTTCACTCATTGACAACTCTCACAAAAACATCGTAAGCTAAAAACACAACATGAGAAAAAGCTTCACCCTCATCGAGCTCCTAATAGTCATTGCAATCATAGGGATCCTCGCAGTCCTGGGTGTCGCTTCACTCAGGGGCGCCCTTGTCAAAGGTCGCGACGCAAAAAGAAAAAGTGACATAAAAGCTATCCAAACCGCCCTCGAAATGTATTATTCAGACAACAACGAATATCCGGAAACAAGCGGCAGGGCATCTTCTGTCCTCGGAGTACTCACCCCAACCTACATAAAAGAAATTCCTGAAGACCCGATAGGAACAAGTCCGCACCGATACACCTACGATAACACGGACTGTTCAGGAGGAGCTATTTCAGAAAGAAATCAAAGATACAAACTGGAAGCAGTCCTGGAGAACCAAAACGATCCGGAAAGAACCACGGACTGCGGACTCCTCACAGGCACTCCGGAAGATCCAGCAGTCTTCGTCGTCACACAACTTTAAAACCCCCTTTCTTCCCTATTTCTTCCCTATCTAAATAGTATTATTGGCCACTGCCATAAAAGATGAAGCAATATCGACCCAAAAACATTCCTGGTCCTGGCAAAAATAAACCCACTACCCATCGAAAAAATAAAAACCAACCCCATCGTTATCACAAAAGCAAAACCTCTCAACTCCCAGCCAAAAAGCGCCACCGGAAAATGAAGTATCGTCCAACCAACACTCGTCACCAAATTTGAGACCCACTCATTACTCATAGCATCCCAAACCCTACTAAAAATATAGCCTCTGTACACAAGCTCCTCAACAATTGCCGTTACCAATGAAATCCCAAAAACATACCAAAACGCTCCGCCAATCTCACCTGCAAAATTCAAACCTCCGTGTTTCAAGTAATTTAAACCCATTGCCTCAAGAACAAACAAAACTCCCAACGCAAGTACAAAATACATCGTTTTACTCAAATTCCTAAAATTAACCCCAATCTCAGAAAGGGTCGACTTCTCTTTAACAATCAAAAACACCATCGGAACAAGCCAAATCAAGGGTTTCAAGACAATCTCTTCCACCCACTCGGGAAATTCAAAAATAAGCCTGTAAAAACCCCACACAACAAGAAGGTAGGAAAAAAAACCCAAAGCATATTTAAGTCTCGTCAGTTTTGCGTCTGCCTCTATCATAGTTTTTTATTTGACCCCACTCCACAGCTTTTGTGTATCTCGTCAATCGCCCCAATAACCATCTCTACTCGATCCTCGGCCTCTCTCAAATCCACCGCATTTCTCTCCTCCGGAAACCAATGAAACACCAAATTTCTCGCCTTTCTCCAGGTATCCCAAAGCTTCCTGGGCAAACCCGGCCCACCGCAATACTTTGAAAGCCTCTCATATACCCAATCATCATTTTTATACCTCTCTTCCAGGTCAGGGTTCAAAGCCTTCCCTATCCTAAAATGCCTCCCGTAATAATCCTTTTTGGAAATCAGCCCGGAAGAAAGAAAAAAACCTTTCAAAAATCCCTCATATGCCTTGGCCGCAGGAAACACAACAAACGAATAGTCATGAAACTTATAATCCCACCTCCGAGCTTCAACAAGAAGAACCACCGACTCTCTCAACAACTCCTTAATATCACTCTTCAGCTCTCCCCACCACGGCCTTCCTTCCAAATCACTTATACTCATCATGCAAATAGTTTAAAATATATTCCTGCATATGCCAACTTTACTAAAAAAACTAATCAACAAAATCAAAAAAAACAAACTCACAAGAAAAAAGGCTATAACACTCTTTTTCACAGCAGGGCTGTTACTTACGTTTCTTTGGCTATTCTGGGGAATTCCTCTCCCTACACAGTTCGGAAACGCCCCGGCTGTCTCGACAAAGCTCTTTGACAGAAACGGCAATCTCATCTACGAAATCTACGCAGACCAACGGCGCACTCCAATTCCCCTGGAAGAACTGCCCGACCACGTTTGGCAGGCAACCATCGCAATAGAAGACAAAGATTTCTTTCGCCACCACGGCTTTTCCATCACGGGTATTACAAGAGCAGCCTACAAAACAATTTTCAAAAAGAAATTGGAGGGAGGGTCCACCCTCACCCAACAACTCGTAAAAAACACCCTTCTCTCCCCCGAGCGGACAATTCGTCGAAAAATTCGTGAATTTGTCCTCGCCGCTTTTATCGAAACAAGACATTCAAAAGAAAAAATACTCCAAGCATATCTTGATCAAATTCCATACGGTTCAACAGCATATGGCATAGGCGCCGCCTCAGAACTATATTTCAATAAAAGTGCAAAAGATTTGTCCCTAGCTGAATCAGCTCTCCTTGCAGGTCTCCCCGCAGCTCCATCTCGGTACTCTCCGTTCGGAGCCCATCCGGAGTATGCAAAAAACAGACAAAAAACCGTCCTGCGGCGCATGGTTGAAGACGGCTATATCAGCAAAGAAGAAGCCCAAAAAGCAGAAAACGAAGAGCTTGTTTTTGCAAAACCGAAAAGCTTAAAAGCACCACACTTCGCTCTCTGGGTAAAAGAGACCCTGGCGGAAAAATACGGTGAGGCAGTAGTAGAACGAGGAGGGCTTCGCGTCACAACAACCTTGGATCTCAAGCTTCAAGAATTTACCCAACAAGCAGTCCAAGAGGAAGTCAGCAAGCTCAGCAAACAAAATGTGGGGAACGGTGCAGCCATGGTCACTCGTCCCGCGTCAGGAGAAATCCTTGCAATGGTTGGTTCAAAAGATTATTTTGCCGAAGATGAAGATGGAAAAGTAAACATCATATTCGCACGACGACAACCCGGCTCTTCCATAAAACCTTTAAACTACGCACTTGCAATCCGAGACGGGAAATTAACCGCCTCAACAGCACTCGCAGACATCCCAACCTGCTTTTTGGTTTCGGGACAAAAACCCTACTGTCCGGTAAACTACGACGGTCAGTTTCATGGTGCAACTCAAGTCCGCTTCGCTCTTGGCAATTCCTACAATATTCCCGCCGTTCGCGTCCTTGCGCTCAACGGCCTGGAAAACTTCATCGAGTTTGCGCGCACAATGGGTATAACAACATTCACCGATCCCAGCGCTTTCGGTCTCTCCCTTACTCTCGGTGGTGGCGAGGTGCGCCCGTTTGACATGGCAGTAGCTTTCGGAGTCTTCGCAAACCAGGGAATAAAACAGCCCCTCATCTCAATCCTCAAAGTGGAAGATTGGAAAGGTAAAGTGCTCTTCGAAGAAAACACAAATGCAGAATACGGCGACAGGGTCCTGGATCCTGCTACAAGTTTCATTATTTCCCACATCCTTCACGACAATAACGCCCGCGCACAGGCCTTCGGCACAAATTCATACCTAAATATTACAGGACACCCGGAAGTTTCAGTAAAAACAGGTACAACAAACAATCGCCGCGATAATTGGACAATAGGCTACACCGGCCACATCGTAGTTGTCTCATGGGTAGGAAACAACGACAACTCTCCCATGAGCGGAGCCGTCTCAGGAGTATCGGGAGCCTCTCCAATTTTTAACAAAGTGATAAAAGAAGCACTCAACAAGGCCGAAGAGGGATTTTATAACCAAGACGATCAGGGCCACGCATGGCCACTAAGACCGCCCGACGTAATAGGTAAAAACATCTGTGCAAACTCAGGCACTCTCCCGGGGGGTGACAATACAGATTGTCCGATGCGTTTTGAATTCTTTCTCAAAAATTATCTTCCCGCAGAAGGAGCCTTCCGGCAAGACATAGCAATCGACAAAACCACCCAAACCCAAGCAGCAAAAAACACTCCACCGGAAAACATCGAAATGCAAAACCACCTTGTTGTTTTCGACCCAACGGGAACAACCATCTGTCTCACTTGTCCCCCACCCACAACCCCAACCACCGTTCAGTACCCTGTGAACCAATAAATCCCTTACACTATAGACTAAACTAAAAAGTAAATTTCCCACTTCAATCAGCCTCAATATATTGATATTATATAGGGCATGAAATCTCTCCAAAAAATTCTCACCGCAATCGGTCGCCCTGTATTCTTTCTCATCATATATTCAGTTATCGCTTTCTCCATCGCAATAGAACTAATAAAAAAATATCTCCGCAAACCACCCCTCCCAAATCTCGCCTTTCTAAAATTTACCTTTCCCAAGTTGCCCACTCTAAAATTTCCATCCCTTACACTTCAAAAACCAATCATCCACATCCCAAAATTCAAATATTACCCACACAAAAAAGTCATTTACATCATTCTCACCATTCTCATCACCTCATCATTTATCTGGCTTACCCTCTTAAGAAACCTTCCTTCTCCAAATGAACTTTCAACCAGAAATATCGAGGTCTCCACAAAAATCTACGACAGAAACGGGCACCTGCTCTACAAAATTTACAAAGATCAAAACAGAAGTCTGGTGAGTTTAAAAGAAGTTCCCCTTCATGTTCAGCTTGCAACTCTCGCCGCCGAGGACGCAGAATTTTTCAGCCACCCGGGGTTCTCCGTAAGAGGGATCATTCGCTCCATTCTAAAGTACACAAAAGAGGGTAAGGTCCAGGGAGGCTCCACCATTACACAACAACTCGTCAAAAATGCCCTCCTCTCCCCTGAGCGCACCATTCCAAGAAAAATAAAAGAACTCATACTCGCAGTTCTCGTAGAACAAAGATACTCCAAAGAAGAAATCCTCGAAATGTATCTCAACGAAGTCCCCTACGGAGGAACCACATACGGCATAGAAGAAGCCTCACAATACTACTTCAAAAAAAGCGTGAAAAATATTTCCCTGGCCGAGGCCGCTCTTCTTGCCGGCCTCCCTAAAAGCCCCACCCGCCTCTCTCCATTCAGTCACAATCCCGAAAAAGCCATACAAAGACAAAAAGAAGTAATAAACCTCATGCAAATAAACGGATTTATAACAAAAAACCTCGCAGAAAAAGCAAAAAACGAGAAGCTTAAGTTTGCAAAAAACCAAACCCCGATTCGTGCCCCGCATTTCGTCATGTATATCCGCGAAACACTTGTTAACAAATACGGAGAAGGGCTTGTCAACCAAGGCGGCTTGGAAGTGACAACAACTCTGGATCTAAAAATCCAGACACTCGCAGAAGAAGCAGTAAAATCCGAAATTGAAAAAATTCAACACCTCAACGTCAAAAACGGAGCTGCTCTGGTACTAAACACTCAAACCGGAGAAATCCTTGCAATGGTCGGTTCAAAAGATTATTTCGACATAGAAAACGACGGAAACGTAAATGTTCTGCTCCGACTCCGTCAACCAGGCAGTTCAATAAAAGTAATCAACTATGCCCATGCACTCTCAAACGGCTATACTCCCGCAAGCATCTTAAGTGACATTCCCACAACTTTCTATGTAAGAGGTGCACCTCCCTACACACCCAAAAATTATGATGGCAAATTTCGCGGCAACATCACTTTAAGAAGCGCGCTTGCAGAATCAAGAAATATCCCCGCCGTAAGAGTATTAAACAGCTACGGCGTTGCAAAAATGCTCGATCTGGGCAAAAAAATGGGAATAACAACATGGGCAAATTCCGATCAATACGGTCTTGCCCTAACCCTGGGTGGTGGCGACGTTCGCCTGATAGATCTCTCCAGAGTCTACGCAACCATCGCAAATTACGGAATGCGCCCGGAAATTATTTCAATCCAAAAAATCACAAACCACAAAGGAGACACTCTTTTCGAACAAAAAGCTGCCAAAAAAGAGCATGTCCTCGATCCAAGAGTTGCCTTCATGCTTACAGATATTCTCAGTGACAATCTGGCCCGTTCTCCCGCCTTCGGAATCCACAGTACTCTCTCCATTCCAAATCACCCGGAAATCGCAGTTAAAACAGGAACCAGCAACAATCTCAAAGACAATATAACAATCGGCTACAATCAAAACTATCTTGTTTCAACGTGGGTCGGAAACAACGACTCTTCCCCCATGGCCAGAGTGGCTTCAGGAATAACAGGAGCCTCCCCTATCTGGAATAAAATCATGTCGACATTAGTCGCCCAAAGCCCTAATCACCCCTGGAAAGTCCCGGATGGTCTTGTACAAATTCCGATTTGCTCTCTTACCGGAACTCTTCCTTGTAAAAATTGTCCGACCCGCCTGGAATGGTTCCTCGTTGAAAATAAACCCGCAGTCCACTGCAATCCGGAATACATAAGCCTTCCTCCCAAACTCCTCCCCTCTTCAGCTTCAACAGAAAGATCGAATCCTTGACATTAAAAGATAAAATCACTAAATTCAACAATTAGGAAGTTACAAAAAAACTCTTTTTTATGAGTGAAAGAATTTACAAGTCAAGAGAAAAAGAACTCCATGTCGACAATCCTTTCCTCGCACAAGACCTCATATCAGTCGAGCAAATAACTCACCCCGAACAACTCGACTATTTATTCGAACTGGCTGACCACATGCAAGAAAGAGTCAACAAAAAAATTCAAGGAACCGAGCTTTCAAATAACACCATCGCATTGCTCTTTTACCAACCAAGTACAAGAACTTTTAGCTCCTTCCAGGCTGCAGCACACTGGCTCGGATGCCAAAGAGTCGAACCATTTCATGGAATGAGTGCATACTCATCAGCTGTAAAAGGTGAATCCCTGCCCGACACCATCTCGTCAATCGAACAAACAACCGCCGCCGACCTCATCATTCTAAGGCATCCCAATGACTTCTCTTCAATCGAAGCGGCACAAGTATCCAAAGTACCAATCATAAACGCCGGATCCGGTAGACTCGAACACCCAACACAGGCCATCCTGGATCTCTACACAATCAGAGAGGAACTAAAAAGAACAGATAATCTTGTATTAACAGCAACTGGAGATATGCTAAACGGAAGAACAATAAAATCTCTCGCGAAACTGCCTGTACTCTACGGCCGCAACATTAAATTCAACTTCATATCCCCAGAAGAACTTAAAATGCCGGACGAAATAGTTGAATTCCTCGAAAAAAAAGGGGCCAAAGTACAAATCGGAAACAACGGAGAATTAGATCGCCTGCTCAAAGAAACAGACGTGCTCTACGTAACCAGAGTCCAAAGCGAATGGTTCGCCAAGCAAGCCGCAGAAGAAATCGCAAAAAGACTTGGAGAAGAAATAGCAACAGTCGCCGGAAAACAACATATAACAGAAGTGGCCGAAAGAGTTGGCCGCACCACGTATCAAAAAGCAGTCGAAGGATACATCATAAACCCACAAAAGCTTAAAAGAGCAAAAGCAAAAACAGTAATAATGCACCCCTTACCGCGGGTCGGTGAAATCAGCCGCGAAGTTGATAAAGACCCAAGAGCAGCATATATGCGTCAAATGAGATATGGCCTGGTCACAAGAATGGCACTAATGGCGGCAATTCTGGACGAAACATAAACCTACTCACCGCTCTTGAAACTCCCACACCACCCTGGCAAGCTCGGAAATTGCCTCATCCGCCTCTGCCTCCACCACTCCATCACTCATAATCACAAGCACAAACGGCTCTCTCTCAGCCATCACAATACCGGCATCATTCACAACATGTATTTCCCTGCCGTATTTGTGTGAAACAACCACATTCTCAGGAATTCCAGCCCTCATCCATCTCTCAAAAGCCGTATCAGTCAAACTCGCAAGCATCACATCCCGCATCTCAACACCAATCAACTCACCTCTCCAAAGCCTACTAAAAAAAAGCCCCATATCAAATGCCGTCGTCTCATTTTCCGACACACTAGTATCCTCCATCCCAATCTCATAAATATACTCCTGAATCATTTCGTCCCCAAACATTTTGCGCATCACATTAAAAGCCGTATTATCACTCTGTTTTCCCATAAGCTCAAGAAGTCTTCCGTACGTGTAAATCTTCCCCTCTTTTTCACCATACATGCTTCCACTCCCACCTATCTTATCCGCCGCCTTTAATTCATAAGTCTCCTCCAAATCTAATTCTCCCTCCAAAGCCTGCTTGTAAGAAAGAGCCATCAATGGAAGTTTCATTAACGATGCCGCCTGCACAATCTCCCTGTCATTAAATCCCCACTCCCTCCCGCTTCTAAGACCCACAAACCTCACAGCATAAAGTCCCGTCAAGTCACGAGTTATTTCAAAAACCCCGCTCTCAAGTAAAGAAAAATCCATCTCTCGGCCTCCTCCATCAATAACATACGTCCTCTCAAGGCTTATCTTGGGCAACTTGAATCTTGGAAGTCCGGGAAGTTTCCATTTTCTGGCGCTTAAACCCAAAACCGCAGAAACCCCAACAGTAGTCAAAATCACCAACATAACAAAATATCTCTCCCACTTCCCCCACGGTCTTTTTGTTTCACGCTTCTCCTTCTTTTGTCTCACATCTCTCTCATCTCTCCCCATATTTCAATTTTGTGCCAAAAAGGATTATTTTCTCCTTTTTTCCCACACCTCTCTATTTACAACATTCTCAGGTTTCCTGTCGGAAAAAATGTCTAAAATCGCTCCGACAGCCTGCTCCCCCATCTTATCTCTGGCTTCACGCGTCGCACTTGCAATATGGGGCGTCAATATCACATTCTCCATAGAAATAAGCTCCGGATTAATATTAGGTTCATTATCAAACACATCCAGCGCGGCCGCACCTATCTTACCTTTCCTCAAAGCATCTACAAGTTCCGCCTCGCGTACCACAGCTCCTCTTGCCGTGTTTATCAAAAACGCACCATCCTTCATTTGATCAATTGTCTCACTATTTATCATATGTCTTGTCTCCTCAGTCAACGGCACATGCAAGCTCACAAAATCACTTCTCCCCAGCAAATCACCAAGCTCTGCAAACTCCAATCCAAGCTCCCGCTCCGTTTTCTCATCTCGACTTCTCTTGTTATACAAAACTTTCATCTCAAAACCCACAGCCTTCTTTGCCACCATAGTACCTATCCTTCCGAGCCCCACAATCCCCAAAGTTTTGTTGCGCAAACTTGTTCCCAAAAATATTCCCGGCTCCCAACCCTTATAAGAACCCCTCCTCGTACTTTCATCTGCTTCCACCACTCGTCTGGCAAGCGACATAAGAAGCGCCCACGCGTGCTCCGCCACAGCTTCATTAACTTCATCAGAGGGAGTATTTGTAACAACTATTCCTCGTTCCGTCGCAGCTTCCACATCAACATTATCAAATCCCACAGCATAATTAGAAATAATCTTAAGCTGCGGCCCCACAGCATCCATCACCTCTCCATCAATCTTGTCGACAAGAAGCGATAATACCCCATCAGCTCCCCTTGCCCTCTCAATCAATTCCTCAGGAGACAAAGGTCTGTCAAACTCAGAAACACTTACTTCACGCCCCTCACCAGCCAATCTGCTAAGTGCCTCCCCGGGAATCTTTCTCGTTACAAATATTTTTATCATTCTATATTTCCTCCACCTCCACATTACAACTTTCCACTCTCTCAAGCCACTCAGGCATCCGGTCCCTCGTAAGAAGTCCCTTTTGACTTCCAACATACCCAATCACACTCGCACCGTTTATCGTACCCCACAAAAGAGCTTCCTTAAAGCTCTTCCCATAAATAAGTGCCGCAACACATCCGGACCCAAAACCATCCCCCGCACCGGTCCTTTCAAACGCATCCACAGGTAGCACTCCGGCTTTATAAAACTTCTTTCCATCATACGCCAAGCTCCCCAAATTACCATCGGTCACAATCGACATCTTAGGTCCCAGCGCACAAACCGCTGCCAAAAGTTCCTTGTCTTTTCCTCTCGAGTCTCCAAATCCCGTCAACCTCTCAGCCTCATTTCTATTCACATACAAAACATGCGTCACAGAAAGAACATTCTTAATTCTCTCCACACCTGCTCGAACTTGCCTGCTCCCCGGGTTAAAAGCAAGCTTCACATCATATTTTTTAACCCACCCGACAACCTCTTCATAATACCTCTCAAAGTTCTCTGCCATACTCGTCAAATACGCCCACGCAGATCCTGGTAAATCCTTCGGAAAAACATACTCTCTTACAGGCCTATATGTAAATATTGTTCTTTCACCACCATAATTTATAATCGTCGAAAAATTACTGCCGCTTCCGTCTTGCACCCGTGAATAAGTAAGGTTCACTTTCTCCTCCAAAAGATGTTTTTTAATCTGTTCACTGACATCATCATCCCCAAATGTACTAACCAAACCCACCTTCACACCCAAACGGCTCACTCCAACCGCATTGTTTGCGGCATTTCCTCCAACACTAAACTCTAGATTGCTCACAGGAATTTTCTCCCCAAAAGAAAAAGCCACATAACATTCATGTTTGTCTAACCGGCACAATGTCTCCATCTCTCTCGGAGACATAAAAGTATCATAAGTTGTATCCCCAATAGAAAAAAGTTGAACTTCACTCATTTCTCCATTTCCTCCTCATATTCCCCATATCGAGCCAGTGAATTAAGTCTTGCTCTTTCCAACAGCGCAGCCTGTGCTTCATACTTATTTTCATCTTCTCCTCTCCAGGCTAATAGTGCCGGCCCCTGCAAAGCTCTGCCAAAAGAAAACGACAATTTCCACAAACAAGTTGATCCAAGTTTGTTAACCGCATTTAAATAAGTTGTAGCATTCTGTGCGCTCAACCCTCCACTCAAAAACACAATTCCGGCAACTTCTTCCGGAACACATTTTCTAAGAACTCTCAAGGTCCTCTTGGCAACCTCCTCAGTCTCTGCCCTAGGCCCACTTCGCCCGGGAACAGCAAAATTAACCTTCAAAAGAATCCCCGGCAAATAAATCTGCTTTCTTTCAAGCTCACTAAACACACTCGTCAAAACTTTTATCATCACATCTTCACACAAAGAAATATCATGTTCCCCGTCCATAAGAGTCTCCGCCTCAACAACGGGCACCAATCCACTCTCCTGACTAAGTCGTGCAAACTCAGCCAGTCTCTTCGAATTTTTCTCAGTTACACTCTGTGTTGGAAGACCCTTTCCTATAACACTGACCGATCTCCACTTACTAAAACGCGCCCCGCAAGCTCTATATTTTTCCAGTCTCTCACTAAGTCTATCAAGGCCTTTTGTCAAAAACTCAAGCTCAGATTCGGGCGCAGGATCTTTCCCCTCATCCACTTTAACACCAATCAACATCTCCCTTTCGACAAGCAAATCACGTAAAAACTCACCATTCTCACCTTTCGCCCAAACAGTCTCATCAAACAAAATAACACCGCTAATAAATTTTTCCAATCCCTGCGCAGAAAAAAGGATCTCTCTCCATTTTCTCCTGTTTTCTTCAGTATTTTCCACTCCGATCTTTTCAAACCTCTTTCCAATAGTTCCCAAGCTCTCATCTGCCGCCAATATCCCCTTCCCTGGAGTTACCAATAATTTCGCCGTTTCACTAAGAAGTTTCTGATCCATAATCTACTAAATACCAATTTAACACTTTCCACTCACACCAACAACTTAAATCCCCTCCTCTATCACCACACACGACGTCGTATGGCCCTCTTTGAAGCCTTAACAATATCATCCTTGGTCATTTTATATTTCCCAAAAAGCTCTCTCGGCCGACCGCTCTCTCCAAACGTGTCCTGCATACCAATCATCTCCACAGGAACCGGATAATTTTTAGCAAGCACTTCCACCACAGCCGACCCCATTCCCCCGGCAACCTGGTGCTCTTCCACAGTAACAATAGCTCCAGTCATCTTTGCAACCTGAATTATTCTGTGTTCATCCATGGGCTTTATCGTATGATTATTAACAACCACGCAGTCAATACTGCTCCCAGCAAGTTCGCGCGAAGCCTTCAAGGCCTCATACACCAAAGGCCCCGAAGCCACTATCCCAATTTTCGGATCTCTTCCCTGCCACAAAACCTCCGCCCTCCCAACCATAAAAGGTGAATCCTCCGTTGTAAACACTGCACTCTCCGCCCTCGCAAACCTTATATAAGTCGGTTTTCCGTTCTCGGCCGCCGCGACCACAGCTTTTCTGGCCTCAATAGCATCTGAAGGCTCCAAAACAACCATGTTCGGCAACACCCGCATAAGCGCAATATCCTCAAGAGCCTGATGGGTTGCCCCGTCGGGTCCAACCGACACTCCCGCATGCGCACCCGCAATTTTGACCGGTAAGTCATTAAGCGCCACAGTCGTTCTAATCTGCTCCCAATTCCTTCCGGGGCTAAAGACCGCATAGCTTGAAATAAAAGGGGTCCTGCCGTAAGCTGCCATACCCGAAGCCACCGTAACCAAGGCCTGTTCAGCCACACCAACTTCCACAAATCTTTCAGGAAACTTCTCCTTAAAATAATTGCTCCTCGTCGACTCTCCAAGATCCGCAGCTAAAACAACAACACTCTCATTCTTTTCCCCCGCCTCCACCAATCCTTCCCCGTATCCATTCCTAACAGGCACCATCTCAATGTCTCTCTTAAACACTCTTTCGGATAACTTTGCCTTCTCATTTATCATCTTTTTCAATCTCCCTTTTGATCTGTGCAAGCTCTTTCAAGGCAATCTCTGACTCTTTTTTGTCTGGAGGCTTCCCATGCCACTCACTTCTCCCCTCCATAAAACTAACTCCCTTCCCGGGAATAGTCTTCGCAATAATTACAGTTGGCCTGTCATATTCATCCCGCGCCTCTTCCACCGCTCTTAATATTTCCTCAAAGTCATGTCCATTAATCACCACCGTGTTCCACCCGAAAGCCCTGTATTTTTCATCCAAAGGCGAAAGGGGCATAACCTCCTCCGTGTTCCCGCTAATCTGAATAAAATTCCTGTCCACAAATAACGTCAAATTAGACAAGCGATACTTCCCCGCAAACATCACGGCCTCCCAGTGATTTCCCTCCTGGTGCTCTCCATCACTCGTCACGCAATAAATTCTATATCGCCGGCCATCCATTTTAGAAGCTATCGCATATCCCGAAGCTTGCGCCAAACCCTCTCCCAAAGGCCCCGAAGTGCTCTCCAACCCCAAAAGCTTTACTCTCTCAGGGTGACCCTGAAGTCTGCTCCCCAGTTTCCTAAGAGTTTTAAGTTCACTTATCGGAAAATATCCCCTGCGCGCCATGGTGGCATACATCACGGGTGCAACATGTCCGCAAGAAAGAAAAAGTCTGTCTCGCCTCTCCCAATCCGGCTTCTGAGGATCAATGTTCATAATTTCAAAATAAAGAGCAACAAATATATCGGCAAGTCCCAAAGAACCCGCACTGTGTCCGCTCCCGGCCGCAAGCAGCATTCTAATAATATCCTTTCTCACCTCATTCGCAGTAATCCGAAGCTCTTTAATATCCATCAGTTCGTATACCCCCTTCCCTCCTTAAACCGAACCTTCTTAGCTTTCTTAATCATCTTTATCCTTTTCTCAAACCTCTCCAAAACCTTGCAAACATCCTCCGGTTTCTCCACTATCTCAAAAACGCTCATCTCGGTTTTATCTATATTCAAGTTCTTTCTTAACACATCTATTATCTCAACCCAAAACCGGCCATAAAGAATAAAGGGTTTGTGGTGTCCATAATAAATATTTGCAAGAACCCACGCCGTTCCAAACTCGCTCATAGTCCCACTCCCGCCCTTAAAGAAAATAAAAGCATGTGCATGCTCCATAAGCTTGTACATCCTTTCAATGTAATTACTTGTCACAATCTCGCGGTCAGTCACATTTCGAAGATACTTTCCCTCAAAGTTAGGAGCATCAGTCGGATAAAAAGTAACAGATAAAGTCTCCCCCCTCACACTCTCCGCTCCCTCCGTTGCAGCTGCCATCACCCCCGGCCCGCCCCCATTGACAATGGTATATCCCACCTCAGCCAGCTTCTTTGCTACTTCAAAAGCCTGCTTGTAAACAACATCACTCTCCGGAACATTCGCATCTCCAAAAAAAGCAATATTCTTGATTACAACCGTCCTGACTATCTGTTGCGTTTTATTTCTTTTTGACATAGGAAGCTTTTTTTAGCTTTTCAATATTTCTCTCCAGATTTCCCTCAAAGATTCTTTCTCCCACCGAAACTTCATCCGCACCGGCCAAAACCAAATCTCCAACATTCTCCTCTCTCACTCCTCCATCAACACAAATCCGAAAACCCATGCTCTCACTTGTTCTTGTGCCACAAAGCTTGGTCACTTTTTCAACAACTTTCCTGTTAAACTTCTGCCCGCCAAACCCGGCAGAAACAGCCATTAAAAGCACAACATCCGCACGAGCCATGGCCGCAGGATCAAGCTCAAGTAAACTGGTCTCCAAGTCAAGAGCCAACCCGGCCCCCAAACCAGACTTCTGCACTTTCTCCACAAATCCAATCTGGCTTTCCATCATTTCAACCTGCCCGATTACTCTGTCCGCCTCAGCTCGTACACACTCTTCCACCCAAGTTGCAGGCCTGCTCACCATCAAATGAAAATCCAAATCCAAGCTTGTGTCAATATACTCCATAACCCCTGGCCTAACCGTCTCATTATCTGCAAACTCACCATCAACAATATCTATCTGAATCCGCTTCACTTTTCCCTCAGCTTCACCAATAAACTTCTTAAGCCTTTGCACATCATCAGTTATCAAAGCAGGAATAATATTAATCATACTTTACTTGAAAGAAAGTGTAATCGGATCCACAGGCAGCTTGTTTCCATCCAAAGTCATCCCGACACGAATAACTTGCTCCATCAAGCGGTTTGCATACCCCCACTCATTGTCATACCAAGCAAACACCTTCACCAAATCGCCCGCAACAACCCGTGTCGACATTAAATCCACTATCGCGCTTTCGCTTCTCCCAATAATATCACTGCTAACCAAGGGTTCTCTACTCACTCCCAAAACCCCCTTATACAAAGGGCTCTGAGAAGCTTCCGTAAACGCCCTATTTACCTCCTCCACAGAAACCGCACGAGCAAGAAGCATCGTAAAATCCGTTATAGATCCCGTAGCAACAGGAACCCGTATAGCCATCCCGTCAAAAAGACCCTCGAGTTCCGGAATTGTTTGAGTGGTTGCCTTTGCCGCCCCGGTAGTCGTTGGAATTATATTCTCCGCAGCAGCCCTGGCCCTCCTCATATCTTTGTGTGAATTATCTTGCAGATTTTGATCATCAGTATACCCATGAACCGTCGTTATCATTGCTTTTTTAACCCCAAATTTACTGTGCATCACAGCCGCAACGGGAGCCACACAATTTGTAGTACAGCTGGCGTTATTTATAACCACACTCTCTCCTTTATACTCATTCACTCCAATCACATATGTCCCAACATTACCTCCCTTGCTTGGAGCACTAATCACAACTCTCTTCGCCCCTCCCACTGCATGCTTTTTAGCGTCCTCCTCTTTTGTGAATTTCCCGGTCGATTCAATAACCACATCTACTCCGTATTTTCCCCAGGGAATTTTCCCCGGATCCCTCTGTGCAAGAACCGGCACTTTCACATCCTTCCCGTTCACTTTCAAGTAGCCAATTAAAGGATCCTCATTCACTGCCTCCTTCGAATCTTTCACCTGCTCACTCAACACCTCTTCCTCAAATTTTCTATACATCGTGTCATAATTGACAAGATGTGCCCATCCATCAACATTCATGCTGCCGGAGGTATTAATCGCCGCAATTTCAACATTTCCGGCATGCTTTACAAGCGCTATCCTAAAGGCAAGCCTGCCAATCCTCCCAAATCCGTTTATTCCGACTTTTACCATATACTTCAGTCTATCAACGCCTGAAGCCCAGGTAAACCCCCTGAAGTTAAAAATTCCAAGCTAGCTCCCCCTCCAACACTAATCCAATCAAACCTGTCGGTTAATCCTAATTTCTCAATAATCCTCGTCGTATCCCCGCCACCGGCCATTTTAAAAGCACGGGAATCTGCAATTGCCTTAAACACTCTCTTTGTACCAAGCGCATGTCCATCCTCCTCATATTTCCCCAAAGGTCCCCCGACAAACACCGTCCCTGCCCTTCCAACTTCTTCCTCAAACCTTTCAATCGAATTAATTGTTATATCCTCCTTATCCGGATTAAGTCTGGCAACAACTACTCTCCCATCCTCCTCCATTCTAAACCTCTCATTTTCATTTTTATCTATATACTCAGGAAGCCTTCCACCAACTAAAACTTTATCTGCAATTTTCCCAAATGGTTCAATATACTTAAGCTTGTCTTTCTTCACTCCACCAATCAGTACAACAACGGGCTTTTCAGGGTTAACAAGCATTTTTTCTAAATTTATAATTTCCTCTTTAAATCTAAACCCTAAAGCTTTCTCTTTCATAAACCTCGGCACCCCGACTATCGAAGAACTCCTCCTGTGGCTGCTTGCAAAAGCCTCATTCACATACAAATCTCCCAACGACGCCAGCGCTTTCGAAAAGCCTTCATTATTCTCATACTCCTCTTTCCAAAATCTCAAGTTTTCAACCAAAAAAACCCTGGACCTGCTATCATAAATTTGTACTCTTATTTCCTCAATATTCCCAATCCCACGCCATTTTATAAACTCAACTTTATCCCTTAATTCATCAGAAAAACGCTCCACCAAAAACCGTAAACCCCACTTCTCACCCTTCTTTTTGGGTCGACCCCTATGTCCAATGATTACAACCTTTTCTGCCCTCTCGTCAACAAGAAATTTTAGTGTCGGAAATAAAATTCCCAAACGATAATCTCTCACACCACAAACATCCAAATCCGCTCTCACAACGACTCTTCTATCCTTAATTTGGAAATTCCCTATACTAAGCCTGTCAAAAATAGGGTCATTTGATATGGGAGGACTCATATTTCTTAATTTTTTCTACTCTTCTTCCGTGTCTTACCGCAGTTGAAAAAGAGGTTTTCAAAAAAGAATCAACCATCTTTTTTGCCGTGGTGGGAGTCACATATTCCGCTCCCATTGAAATCACATTCGCACCGTTATGTTCGCGTGCCCGCCTCGCCATTCTCTCACTTGTACAAGCCGCAGCATAAACACCCCTAACTTTATTTGCAGCAATAGCCTCACCCACTCCGCTCCTGCCAAGGACTATTCCAAAGGCTCTGGTATCTCTTGAAATCTCCTCTGAAAGCGGAATAACAAAATCTGTATAATCATCCCCCTTGTCAAACTTCTCATTTCCAAAATCACGAACCTTGTGCCCCTTTCTCTCCAAATATCTCTTTAGCTCCTCTTTCAAGTAATATCCACCATGATCCGATGCAATATAAACCTTCATCTCTTTATTTATATCCTTCTACCAAGTCCATAAGCTCTGCTCTTGGATCTTCAGCTTTCAGTATATCACTAGAAACAGCAAACCCGCTGGCTCCAAGCTTCAAACTGGACCTGATATCCTCCCCCGAATGAATACCCGCACCCACAACCAAAGGAATCCCCTGACTCCGAGACAACTCCACTGCCGCAGAAACCACTTCCGGTTTCTCCGAAACCACGGACCCACGGCGGCTTCCAATCAACTCCGGCGGCTCATAAGAAACAAAAGAAGGTTTTAAAGCAAGCACTTTTTTAAGTTCCTCTAAACCAGAAGCAAAAACCAAAGTCTTCAAACCGGCCTCAGTCGCCCGATCCACAAACTTACCCAACAACTCAATATCCCCTATTTTACTCTCAGAATGATTTAAAAAAGTCCCTCTCGCCCCGGCTTCATATACCGCCTCAGGAAGCGTGCTCCCCGTATGAGCACCAAAGTCCACCGCATCAATCTTCTGAACCCACACCTCAAGCCTCGCCAAAGAAGCCACTTCCCTCAAGTCCACCGTCTGCACTACAGGTATTATTTTAATTCGAGCCTGTTCCACAACCCCCTCAACAACAGTTGCAAGCTCCAAAGCGCTTCTCCCTGTCCCCTTTTTATATGTTTTAAAATTCAAGAAAATCATCAATCTTATTCTTATCAAACCCTATAACCCTCTCCGTCCGTCCATCCCTTTCCATAACCACAAAGGGTACACCCATAAAACCGCCCGACTCCCTCACCATCTCCTCCCGTGCACTTGCGTCCCGATCCACAACTTTCTCTTCAAAATCAACTCCCCTGCTACTCAAATAATCCTTAAGCTGTTTACAATAAGGGCACGTACTCGTCGAATAAATTGTAACTTTCATTTTTAGCTAAACAAAAAACCAAAAACCTTAAACCAAATAGGCTGCTCTACTCCAACAACCTGTCCGGTCGACGCAGATACCCTGGCTTCAACCGGAACACTAAGCTCAAACAAATTTACCACTTGAAAAGTTCTCTCTCCATTCACAGTATAAAGAAGTTCTCCATTCACGTGTTCACTCAAAAAAATTTCTCCATCGGCATTCAGCCTGTTTAGCACATTCGCTTTCACAACCCCCAGTACCGCTTCATACGGCAAGATCGCTAAATATCTCCTCCCTGAGGGGGTCTCCAGGGAAAGCTCATTATCCACAGGATCAATAAATATCGAATAGCCGGTTCTTGCCTGAATTCCCTTTTGAGAAATTATAAACTCATTTTCAGAGTTCATAATCCTTATTCTCTCAGGCTTACTTCTCTTTTCAATCTCAATAAGTTCTTTCGGATAATCCGTCACATCCATAATTCTCTCTTCATTTCCTTCAAAAACAGACAAGCTCACTCTCTCACCGTCCCGCGACAAAAACACACTTTCCTCCTTCCCGGCTTCCCGATTGGACACATTCACAACCTCAATTCCCGGCCTCTCAATCCCAAGAGCTATCTCCCTGGAAAGAACATTAACAACTACACCACCGTCCCTGCCCACCACAACCAAAGCCGCTTCCGCCTGATGAACAACCAAAAAGAAAAGAAGAATTGCTATAAAAAAAGAGCTAATGTACTTCATCCTCTTCCAGTTTATACAATATCCAAGAAGTTAAAAAGACCCTTCCAAAATTTTCTCGGTCGGGCCATCTCCCAAAGAAGTCTCCAAACTGACAACCACATCGTTATAATCACTCATGTCCACATTTGAACTGTAGCTCAAAATAAATCCCCCCTTACCTGAAAAAAGCTTACCCATCGGTACATACTCACCATTCCTCCCCAGCCAACCCTCATAGAATTTGCCACTCTCAGGATCCGGTAAGTCAGCTAAAACCGAGTGCAAGAACTTTCCCTCAACAATTTCCCTCGTAGCAATCCCGCTGCCTCCCGCTCCCATAAGAACTGCCTTTTCAAGGTCATCTGGAATACTGACGCCCAGGGTATCCTCCAGCCTTTCTTCAACAATAGAAGCCGGCTCCTCCGTTATCATCGGGGCCCCTCCTCTTCCTCGAAGCAAAAACCTGCCTCCAAAAACAACTACCAACACTATCAATAACCCAATTACTATATCCCGCCCCTTCATGACCAACATGCTAGCAAAACAAAACTATAGTGTCAATAGTTCATCCTGCTCCAAAGCCCAAAAAGTGCAAAAACAACAGCCACCAAAAGCCACTGGGTAGAAGCCAGCCATATATCAGTTCCCAAATACCCAATCCCCGAAAAAACCACGCTCACCAAAGCTCCCCCCATAAGTATCTGGCCCAACACCATCCAGTCTTTTTTCTTAAATTTCATTTTCTCTCACCTCCTCTCACGACATCTTCATCATACTCACAAAAAACTTGATTTTTCAAGAAATTTAAGCTAAAATACCACATATCCCGCTAGTCGGGATTATTTTTTTCCTCGGGCAATCTTCCCGAGGACCTATGAGTAAATACTCAATACATATTACTCCTCGCCACAGGCTGGATGTTAAGCTTGTCAAGCCCCGAGGGGCCGCTATAGCCGAGCCGCTTATCCCATCCATCAAAATGCTCCGGAGTCTTCGTCGTGGCTCAAAAGTAAGCCGTTTCTTTCGCCACATCTTCGAGCAAAAAAGAGTTAAGCGTCTCTTAGGCTCAAATATCGCCCTCATTATAATCGCAAGTTCATTTCTGCCAACACAAAGTCAGGTAGAAAACCTTGAGGCACAAAAAGAATCGACAATAATCGCAGAAGAAAAAGTGGACCTGTCAACAAAGAGGTCTGTCGTCTATCCTGTCAAAAAAGTTATCGTCTCCCAAGGCTATCATATTTTCCATCCCGGAATTGATCTCGACGGAATAACAGGAGATCCGATCAACCCGATAATGGACGGTGTCGTAATCAAGGTTCAATACTCACGTTTCGCCTATGGAAACATGGTTATAATCAAACACAAAAATAACCTCACCTCACTATACGCCCATCTTTCAAAAATTAACGTCCAAAAAGACCAAGTAGTAACCACTTTCACAAAAATTGGCGAAATGGGATCCACGGGCCGCGCCTTCGGGGACCATCTGCATCTTGAGATAAGAGAAAACGGATACCCAATCAACCCCGGATCCGTTCTGCCTATTTTGTAGTAGCACCGACTATAACCAGAATGTCATAATCGGAAGTTTCTGCAAGCTCTTCCCCTATTTTCACCTCATAAGTCTTTTCCAGCGTTTCCTTTAGTTTACTAACAACACTCCGTGGAACATTATTCTTTCTAGATGATATTTCCGTCTCCTCAAAATCAAAACTTTCCGCATTTCCGGTTTCTTTAACAGCAAACCCGGCATCACTAAGAAGCTTTTCAACCTTCCCGGCTTCCCCAATTTTCCCACTCCCATTCAAAACCTTTACTTTAAACTCACTCAAATCCACATCTTCCGGCTCAGGCAAAGGAGTCGCCGTAGGTATCACTTGCGTTTGCCTCTCAACCGCAGGTTCCTGCACATTCCCAGACCCATCAGCAACGGACCGAATCCCGGCCCAATAGACATACACCCCCCCAGCCACAAATCCCACAACCAAGGCCGTCAAAATCGTCAAAACAAAAAGAAGTCTAAAGCTAACTCCGCGCCCACCACCTCTTTCCCCTTCCTCACCCACGATCTCACTGACCTTTTCTTCAAAACCTTTTGTGGGTTCTTCTTGCTTGTCCTTCGCCGAAGTTTGAGGCTCATCGTTCAATATCTCCTCAACAACAGGCCTGGGTCGAGCTTTTCCTTTTTTTTCATCCTCAACCATACTTATATTCTACAGCGTAAAAAACGAAGTAATCAATGGGGTAAAGTTTACATTCCCATACCCTGAGGGTTAGGTTCATCTTTCTTCTCCTCCTCAGGAATATCAGTTATCAAGGCCTCAGTTGTAAGTACCATTCCGGCCACACTGGCTGCGTTCTGAAGAGCACTTCGAGCAACCTTCAATGGGTCCAAAAGACCAAATTCAATCATCGAGCCAAACTTTCCATTTAAAACATCATATCCAAAGTCACTGTTTTTCTTCTCAAGAATTTTTCTCAAAATATAACCATCATCCTCACCGGCGTTTCTAACCAACCATCTTAAAGGCTGCTCCAAAGCGTTCTTTACAATATCCATTCCAACCTGTTCATCCTCATCTTCCGTCTTAAGCCTCTCAACCTCCTGCCTTGCCTTCAAAAAAGCTACTCCACCACCGGGCACAATCCCTTCTTCAATAGCAGCCTTCGTAGCTCCAACAGCATCTTTCACCCTCTCTTTACGCTCATTAAGCTCAATCTCGGTGGCCGCACCAACATTAATCTGCGCCACCCCGCCGGAAAGCTTTGCAAGTCTCTCTTCCAGTTTTTCCCTATCAAAATCACTATCACTCTCAGCAATCTGACTTTTAATCATTTTTACTCTTGCATCAATAGCTTTCCTTTCTCCCTTCCCGCCAATAATTTGGGAGTTGTCTTTATCAGCCCACACCTTATCAACCTGCCCAAGATCAGCAACCGCCACACTCTCAAAGGTTCTGCCGGCATCCTCACTTATCACAACTCCACCGGTCAACACAGCAATGTCTTCTAAAATTTCCTTTCTTCTGTCACCAAATCCAGGGGCCTTAATGGCAAGTATATTAAAAGTTCCCCTAATTTTGTTCACAACCAAAGTAGCCAAAGCCTCTCCTTCAATCTCATCAGCGATTATCACAAGGTTCTTGCTCACCTTCACAAACTTTTCAAGAAAAGGA
Source organism: uncultured Gammaproteobacteria bacterium (assembly GCA_964422865.1). Lineage (GTDB taxonomy): Bacteria > Patescibacteriota > Microgenomatia > UBA8517 > UBA8517 > CAYRCU01. Next base: position 6,227 of record CAYRCU010000002.1, on the reverse strand, counting down.
AGAAGCTCTTGTATAGAAGAAATCTTTTTATCAGTCAAAAGAATATAAGCATTCTCAACCTCTGCCTCCATCTTTTCGGGGTTCGTTACAAAATACGGGGAAGCATATCCTCGATCAAATTCCATCCCTTCTTTATACTCAATTTCAATATCAAAACCCTTTCCTTCCTCAACAGTTACAACTCCGTCTCTGCCAACCTTTTCCAAAGCCTCAGCAATTTTCTTTCCAATACTCTCACTTCCGGCGCTAACCGTAGCAACTTGAGAAATTTCCTCCTGGCCTTTAATAGGTTTTGCCATCTTTTTAAGAGAGCCTACGGCAGCGTCAACCGCTCTGTCTATTCCACGCTTCACAATCATAGGGTTCGCACCGGCAGAAATGTTCTTCATTCCGGTCTTACTCATCTCATAAGCTAGAAGTGTGCTTGTAGTAGTTCCGTCTCCGGCCGCATCATTCGTTTTTTCAGCAGCTTCCTTTACAATCTGAGCGCCCATATTTTCAAACGGGTCTGCCAAATCAATTTCCTTAGCAACCGAAACTCCGTCATGAACAATGTTCGGAGCTCCCCACTTTTTATCCAAAGCTACATTCCTACCCTTAGGACCAAGAGTGGTCACCACAGCCTTGGCCACCACCTCAATACCAGCCAAAAGACTCTTCCTTGCTTCCTCTGAATATTTTAATTGTTTTGCCATTGTGATTTCGTTTACAACTATACCTTTTTATTTTTCAATTGCAAGAATATCTTCAAATTTGGAAAAAAGATACTCTTTACCGTCAATCTTAACTTCATTCCCTCCCCACTTCTTATAAACAACCGTATCACCCACCTTGCAAGGAGACTTTCGAGTCTTCCCGCTATCCAAAACTTCATCAGCCCCAACCGCCAAAACCTTGCCCTTCTGAGGCTTTTCTCCTTCTGAACTGTCGGGTAAATATATCCCGCTCTTAGTCTTGGTTTCAGCTTCAAACGGTTCAATCAATAAATAACCGGAGGTTGGTAGAAGTCTCATTTTTCTTGCCATATTATTTAGTACCTTCGTATTTTATACACACACCACACCATGTCAAGAGGCAATTTGGCACTCACACTAAAAGAGTGCAAAGTCAAAACACAAACTTACTCCGGAGCAGTCTGTTTCAACACTGCAAGTCCATAGGAAGAAAGAACTTGGTTTACTCCCTGAGAAGCCACTTCCAAAGCCACACTGCTATCAACCCCCTGCCCAACAACAGCATCCACCGCATCACCAAAATACTTGCTCACCTGGCTGTTTATCCCCGTCTCTCCGTCACCTGTATCACTCACCAAATACCAACTTGTAGCAACCGGTGCAAGCGCCGCAATCCCTTCTGTTTCAATGCTCCCTGTTTGCATTTCTCTCATATCAACCCTGGAAGAAATTCCTGTTTTCATTTTTCCAAGAATCTCTCGCTGTGAAATAAATTTCAAAAACTTCCAGGCCTCCTTCTGTTCGCCACTCTTACTCCAAACCGCCTCAAAAAAACCGGTCGCGTACCCCACATCAGGCTCATTGGGAAACTCTTTGGGAAGCTGAGGAACAGCAACAACTCTAAATCTCAAATCAGGGTTTATTGAAGATATTTCCCGGGATCGCAAAGCCGTCCCAAAATACATTGCAAGTTGTCCGTTAGCAAAAGCCGTCGTGGAGTTTGGCATCGTTTCATCCCAAACACCATATTTAGTCGAAAAAGAAGTGTAAAATTCAAGCGCCCCAACAGCCAGCTCACCGACAGGCTCTGCTAAGTTTGCTCCGTTCTGAATCATCAAGAGCGCCAAAATCTCCTGCCAATAATCCACATTCTGTGTCGTACCCATCGCAACACCGGCTTGCCTAATATTTCCCATTTCATCCTTAAGAGTAAGTTCAAGTGCAACCTCCACAAATTCATCCCAAGTCGCAGGTACAGTCTTACCATAAGTTGCAAAAATCTCCTCATTTATAAAAAGTCCCAAACCGTCATATACCAAAGGAATTCCAACCACTCCACCACCAAGATTTAAATCTTTACTATAAATAGGATAAAAAGTTTCAGCAAACTCAGCCGAGCTCATCACTTCCTCAGGTAAAAACGAAAGCTCATCTCTAAACATCGGCACCCAGCTATTATGAAGCTCAAAAATATCCACATTTTGCTTCTTAGCTAAAGCGTTCGTAATTCTCTCTCTATAATCCTCCTTTGACTGTTCAACATAGTTAATAGTCACATTTGGATTTTGTTTGGTATATTCCAATATCAAAGGATCAACGGATTCTTTAGCCATCAATCCCCACCAAGTCAAACTCACTTGGCGTTCGGGCAAAACTCCTCCTCTCAACCTTGGAAGCACAAATCTAACAATCACTCCCGCCAGAATCAGCAGCAAAACAAAAACAAATCCAAACAAAAAAAGCTTTTTAGCCAGCCCACTCTTTCCACCCGAAACAGCCTGTTCTTGAGTCTGCTCCATCTTTTGATTCGGCATCTGCCCAGCGGCATCTCCCCCGCTCAAAGCCGCATTTTGCTCAATGGGAATCGCAGACCTGTTATTTATTTCTTCCATAAATTACCTTAATTCCTCCCTCAATGTTATCATACTTTAATTCATGAGAAAGAAACCCAAAAGATTCAAAAAACACCAAAAAATTTACCTTGCAGTTCTCATCTTAATCTTGCTTCCCACACTTAGCTTTATTTCTTTTCTCTTGATATTCAAAGGCAAAATCTATCCTGGAGTTTCGGTTGTCGGCGTCCCACTGGAAGGCCTAACTCCAAGCAATGCCTCGCAAATCCTCTCTCAAAATTCTCTTTTGCCAAAAAAAATTATTCTCGTTCAAAACAACCAAACATATTCTCTCCTAACTTCATCTTTCAATGCCACCGTAGACAACATGACTTCCGCACAAAACGCATACAACATAGGCAGATCGCAAAACTTTTGGGGGGGTCTTCCTGCTATTCTCGAAATCTTAACAAAAACACACAACCTTCCCCTTAAAGTCTCAATAGATGAAAAAAAACTGACAGATCAAATCAAAGCAATCTCGGAAACTTTCTCAAACCCGCCCAAGGAGCCTGCTTTCTCCATAATAAACAACTCCATCTATATTTCCAAAGGCTCTCCCGGTCTTGAAGTAAACACAAAAGAATTAATAAAAACCATTCACTCAAACCTTTCCGTTTTAAACACGTCTCCAATTACAATTCCCGTCACTCAGGTCGATCCAACACTCACAGTTTCCGAAACACAAAAGGCAAAAAAAAGAGCGGAAAAACTTCTCAATAAAACACTCACCCTTAAACACAAGGATCAAATTTTCATATACAAAGACAAAGACATTATTCCTCTCCTCAACCCCAAACACGGATACAAAGAAAAACTCATAAACAAAATTTCCACTGAAGTAGCCAAAGCCATTGATCGTCCCCCTCAAGACCCGCTTCTTGTCTTCTCAAACAACAGGGTACAAGAGTTCGCTCCAGCACTTGACGGCATCAAAACAAATATAACCGAGCTTGAAACCGTTATCACAAATTCAATTTTTCAACTCGAAAACCAGGATATCACTAAAATAGAAGCAGGCATTCCAACAACCCTTACTCCCCCGGAGCTCAAAACCGAAGACGTAAACAATTTAGGGATCAAAGAGCTCATTGGAAAAGGAGAAAGTTATTTCAAAGGATCCATTGCTTCACGCATTCACAACATCGCTCTCGCAGCATCACGAATTAACGGAACACTCATCAAGCCCGGCGAGACATTTTCATTCAACTCCGCAGTAGGAGATATTTCAAAAAACACAGGGTTCAAAGAAGCCTACATAATTAAAGATGGGAAAACAATCCTCGGCGACGGGGGAGGGGTCTGCCAAGTATCAACCACTCTCTTCAGAGCAGCCCTTAACTCCGGCCTCCCTATAGTTGAGCGCCGCGCCCACGCTTACAGGGTGGGCTACTACGAGCAAGACTCTCCACCGGGTCTTGATGCCACAGTATACTCTCCAACAACAGATCTTAAATTTAAAAATGACACCCCCGGGTACATTCTTATCCAAGCCCACACAGACACCCAACGCTCAAAGCTCACCCTCAGCCTATATGGCACCTCCGACGGACGCACAAGCTCAATCACAAAACCCATCATCACGGAACAAACTCCTCCACCGGACGACATATATCAAGATGATCCCTCTCTTCCTCAGGGAACCACAAAACAAGTCGACTACAAAGCTTGGGGGGCAAAAGTATACTTCAAATACAAAGTGTCCCGCGCAGGAGAAACAATATATGAAAAAACCTTTCACAGTACATACAGACCATGGGCGGCGGTTTTCCTTGTTGGAACCGCACCAATACAATAAACTACCACGGACCTACGCCCATGGTATTTTGAAATTCTTGCTTTTTGACTTTATGCTCGAATTATAAACAAACACCAAAAACAATGAAAATATTAGGCATTGAAACATCCTGTGATGAAACCGCAGCAGCTGTGGTAGAAAACGGAACGAATATTCTCTCAAGCATCGTAGCCTCCTCAGAGTTTCTTCACAAAAAATCCGGCGGCATAATTCCCGAAAACGCTGCACGCGAGCAGATAAAGTCAATAATCCCTGTCATAAAAGAAGCTCTTGCCGAAAGCAGCTTAACACCAAAACAATTGGACGCAATTGCCGTAACTTACGGCCCCGGCTTAATAGGGTCCCTGCTTGTTGGTGTAGAAACCGCAAAAACACTGAGCTTTCTTTGGGAAAAACCCCTCATCCCAGTAAACCATCTAACAGGACACATCTATGCAAACTGGCTAAACACCAATAAATTACCAACCTTTCCGGCAATAGCACTGGTAGTAAGTGGCGGTCACACCGATCTTGTTTATTTAAAGGGTCACAAAAAAATCGAGTGGCTCGGTGGAACCCGTGACGATGCTGCGGGAGAAGCCTTCGACAAAACCGCACGTCTTTTGGGTCTCGCCTATCCCGGAGGACCGTCAATCTCCAAAGCCGCAAAAAAATATCGCCAAACAAAAAGCAGTAGCAAAAACACTCTCTTCCCCCGCCCGATGATTTCAGAGCCAAACTTTGACTTCAGCTTTTCCGGTCTCAAAACCTCGGTGCAAAACTACACAAAATCCCAAAAAAAAATCAACGTCCACAAAACAGCTGTAGAAATAGAGGAAGCAATCACAGACGTGCTCGTAGAAAAAAGTATAAAAGCAATAAAAAAGTATAAGCCCACATGTTTTCTTCTTGCGGGTGGAGTCGCAGCCAACTCTACCTTACGAGAGAAATTTAAAAACCGGATTCAAGAAGAAAACATGTGGATAGGCTTACATGTGCCGCAGATTTCATTATGCACAGATAACGCAGCCTTTATTGCTTCCGCCGCTTCCTACAACCACAGAACCAGTAAATGGAAGCACCTTTCCCCCAATCCCCAACTCACAATTAAAGAGGTCTAATTTTATATATCGGCCAAGTTAAGATATAATCTTATTCTTAAGAGATGGACAAAACCTACAAACACAATGAAAGCGAAAGCGCTATCTACAAACTCTGGGAGTCATCATCCGCCTTTACTCCAAAAATCCACAAGAAAAAAGAGCCCTTCACAATTGTCATGCCTCCCCCAAACGCCAACGAAGACCTTCACATCGGTCATGCCAGATTTGTTGCCATTCAAGACACAATAATCCGATACAAAAGAATGAAAGGATATTCTACTCTTTGGCTGCCTGGTGCCGACCACGCCGGAATAGAAACACAATTTGTTTTCGAAAAAAAATTAAAAGAAAAAGGCAAAAGCCGCTTCGATTACGACAAAGAAACTCTCTACAAAATGCTCTGGGACTACACCCAAAATCAAAAAGCAAACATGGAGAATCAGCTCAAAAGATTGGGCGCCTCTTGCGACTGGACAAGAAATCGCTTCACTCTAGACAAAGACATAGAAAAAATTGTCTACAAAACTTTCAAAAAACTATACGACGAAGGCCTGGTCTATAGAGGAGAACAAATAGTAAATTACTGTCCTCACTGCGGAACAGCCTTTTCCCAACTTGAAGTAAACCACACAGAAGAAGAAGGTTGCCTGTACTTCCTTGATTACAAAACTATCATTGTCGCAACCACTCGTCCGGAAACAATCTTCGCAGACGTTGCAGTCGCAATCAATCCCAAAGACAAAAGAGTAAAAAAGCTTGTAGGTAAAAACGCCACAATTCC
>CAYRCU010000001.1:0-78277 GCA_964422865.1 uncultured Gammaproteobacteria bacterium | reverse complement strand
TAGACAAGCAAAAAGTTTTTATTATTCAGCCAAGGTACTTCCTCCGCGTTCATCTGCATTGGAATATTATTACTGTTTTCTGAATTTAGCGAAAGCATCTTTAGTGGCAAAAGAACCGCTTGTGTATAAGAAAAAGGGCTATCACGGTTTAAAATATAAAGTTGAGGGATTAAGACCTTTTAAAAACGAGTGCATCGAGATTAAAAAAGGAGGAATATTCCCAAAACTACCGCTTTGCATTCCCAATCTGCAAGTCTTAACTCATAATTCTTCTTCCCGTCTTTGATTGCTTGAAAGTATTTTGGCCAAACTTTCTTTTCTATTCTTTTACTCATGTTGCTGCCAATTTAAATTTGTAAAACCTCTGAAATTCCAGGAAGAAGCTCTAAGTCTGATGCTTTCTCGGGGTCAATCCACCTGTAAGCGGAGTGCTCCTCGCTTAAACTTATTTTGTCATCTCTTAACTCCACATTGAAAATTATTCTAAAAGCTAAATACTTTATACCCTTTGCCTCAAGTGTAGATTGGCTAACACCATCAAGCTCTAGACTACCTACTTCAACACCCAGCTCCTCTTTTATTTCTCGTCTGAGAGCTTCTTGTGGTTTTTCTTTCTCCTCTAATTTTCCTTCAGGGAGCTGCCAATATCCTTGAAAAGTTTTTGTCTTACCACGCTTGAGAAGCAATATTTCATCTTTTTCATTCTTTATAACTGCGCTGGCGATAACAAGTGTTTTGTCTATTATCATAAAAAACTATAAGTTTATAGCGTTTTGAGCTATAATACTGAGTTTAGTATATCAAAGTACGCTAAATATGCACATTGAAAGGAGTTTATATGCACCAGCTAGTGAATGGTTCTCATTTTAGCGAGGTGGATGGCTATTTTGAATGGTGGTATTTCCATTTTGCCTCGGCAGATGGTTTTGTCGCAAACATAGTTCTACATGAAACTGACATATTTGGGCTTCGCAAAAGCCCTTATGTGTCAATGTCCTATCAACTACCACGCCGTGAGCCTCAATATCTACGAATGGCTGTATCTGATGGGGGTATTACGAGGAGTTCAGAATATCTGCATCTCTCCGAGATAAATAGAAAAATCTCGGAAGATAATACAAGGATTCTAATCCACCTGATTTTCCCTTCTGGGGAAATTTTTGATGTTGTAATCACCAAACAAGCAAAGCCATTGATACTAAACGAGTGTGTTTTGTATCAGGAGGGTGACAAACAAAGCTACTGGCGACTGCAAGTGCCGTTCGGGCGTTTCAATGGGGACTTGAAAACAGACAGTGGGGATTACTCTGTAGAGGGTGTCATCTACCACGACCACCAATGGGGGAATATCTCCATTCAGGACTTTGTGTCAGATTGGGTGTGGGGGCATTTCAGCTCAAGTAAAAGCTCGGCTGTCTTTTTTGCCATACAAACGCAAAAAGATGACCTAATTGAGCGCTATGCTATTGTCTCACCTAACAGTGTCCAGAGTTCCACAGCTCGTGGTCAAGTGCCTCATCTAGAGAAACTTGTCGGTATCAACAACCCCGAATTATGGAGTGGCGAACCAGTGGTATCATTTCCGTTTGGAGCGATACTAAGAACAAGAGTTAATCCCGACGCCTTACTTCGTTCTAGAGTGAATGAAGTTCACGCAGGATTTTCTACGACTTATCTAAGGTGGGCAGGAGACGCCATTGTTTCGTCGTCCGACAGCTTTCACTACGGGATAACTGAATACATCCGAATAAGAAAGGAGCAGCGAAATGGCAATAGATAAATTACCTGTAATCGTGCTTGCGGGTTTTAGTTGTGCAGGGAAATCTACCATCTCAAAGCGATTGATTGACCTGTATGGTTTTGACCTGATGGAGCAGTATGTCATCTATAGCGGCATTGCCTATACCAAAGGCTACAAACGCACACGGTATTGGTTGGCTGAGGTCGGAGACGAAGTTTTCGTCAAGGAGACAACACTAGAAAACGTGAGACGCATCAATGCTCTCAAGGGTAGTAAAGGTGTTGTCATTGATGCAAGCTACGGCCCAGTAATGGATGAAATCCTGCGCTCAAGTCTCATCAATGCACGCATTATCGTAGTTGCAGTTAAAGCAGACGAAATCCTGCGTGCCGTGAGGATGGCTGGTCGTATGGGAGCTACTGACGAGGAAGCACAGGTAGAACTTACCTTTAGAGATAGCTTCCTATCAGAGGTCAACCTTGATGAAGTACTGGAGAAGGCAGACTTTGAAGTCGTCAACAGAAGCGGTATTGAGGACGCACTAAGCCAATTGGCAGAAGAGCTTACCAAACTTGGTATCCACAAACCTGAATGATGTGCCAGCATCACAATTTTGCGCAAAGTTGTGAAACGAACTCTCCCGATATCGGAGTGATTGTCATTTTTTAATAGACAAACACATTTTACCGATAGAGGGAGGGTTTTTAATTGCATTCTTAAAGCCCCGCCATTCCTTTATACCTCTGCTTTTTATATTTCAAGTTAAGACATTTCCTACACCCAATTATTTGGTTAGCGTTGTGTTTATAAATAATTCCAACTCTTTTTTGCAAGTAGGGCAGGAAAACCATAGTCTCTCTCCTTCAAAATGAGTTTTTGAAGTTATCAAACTGATACTGAGTCCCAATAGTTCCACTTGAGATTTAACAATCTGTCTTTTTAGTTCTTTGTTGGCAAATCTAACTAAATCATTTATGTTAATTTTCCGTGTATGCTCAACAAGATTATTTTTTCCTAAATCGTATGGGTCTAATGATTTCATTACAGGTTTGTTTGAATTACTTGCTGATTAGCTAAATAGGCAGTATCCGTCTTGAGACTTACTGACAAAGGTGGTTGCTTTAGCGAGTATAGAGTTTGTAAAGCTGAGATATATTGCCTGTTGGCTCGGTCTAATTCTTTACTCAGCACAGAGAGATACTTTATATCCATCAAATTTAAGTGAGCTTGCTTCTCAATATCTTTAATTTTTCTTTGAGTTTCTAGTACACGGACGAAGTTGATTGCGATTAACTCGGCAGTAGCTTTTTCGGCTGCAGTTGTACACTCATATTCTTTTTGAATTTTTCTTGATGTATCAAGAGCAAATGTTTTGTAAGTCTCTGGAACAACTACAGATAAAAGAAGGCCATTGTTAAACTCGCCAATACTAAGGGCCTAAAAAGATCATCTTTTGGTGAAAGCGGTTTTTGTTTGCCGTTTTTGTATCGTTTCTGAGATAGTTCCTTGAGTATAATATCAGGGTCAAAAGAAAGTGAAAAATCTTCTGGTTTAACTCGTTTTTGTAGTGATTTTTTCTTGGGCATTTTATAAACAACACTTTATCATTCTTGTAAAAAACTGAAGTTGTAATTAACAATGGGTTCTGGATTTTGTTTATAATAGGTCGTAACATATTCAACAAGTCGCAGCCAAATCGGATTTTCTGACAAACAAGAGAGAGTAACTAAAATTTTCCTTGAGCAGGCAGAATTATTGGCTAAAGATTGGGCAGGAGAAAATGAACAAATATAAACAAAGAGGAGAAAATCCATCGGCAGAGTTTCGCATCCTCAAAAAGTGCACACTAGAAAATACAACTATCCCGGATACATCAGGGTCGATAGACTGGGATGGAACACAAAATTCCACTCCACCACCTATCCCCATTGATCCAGATTTAGTTTCGTAGAGCACTCGTGGCTTAAGTGGGATATTTAAGACGCAATTCGTGAATTTAGAAAATACAGATGGCAAAAAGTCAACAAAATAAATTAAAGCAAATAGAGAAATTGGGCAAAGCTTATCTTAGAGAATATTTACAGGAAGCCATATTTGAAAAAGATAAATTAACGAAAGATTGGTATAAAGCACTTCTCTTCTATTTCTCCAAGAGTTTTTACAGAGGCAGACGGGATGAGATTTCCGATGTCTTTAGAGAACGAACATTGAATATCTTAAAAGTTGTTTATAAGGAAGACAAAAATATTGACAATTGGAATTTGAAAGAACTTGAAAGCAAGCTGGTAGAAAACGGGGTTAACAATCGAGTTGATAGAAAAATGGTGATTGACAGCATCACATTTTTGAAAAATATTAGCTCCCACAACATTGTTAAATACTCAAAAGATGAAGTTGTGAATAGAAGATCCCGAAAGGTTTATAAAGACCTTAAAAGTATTTTTGGAATTGGAGATAAGCTTGCGTGCTTTTATCTTCGTGATATCGCTCTTGTATATAAATTAGAAAAAAATATAAAAGAAAGTGAACAAATATTCTTTCAACCAATTGATACGTGGGTACTTCAGGTAGCTAGGGCTATTCATTTAATAGACAAATCTGATAAAAGGACAGAAGTAGTTAAACAAAAAATTATTGACAGATGTCTCAAGTATGGTATTTCTCCCATACTTTTTAATGCTGGAGCATGGTATCTCGGAACACATTCTTTTCAACTACTGCTTGATATTTATTCAAACGAAGGTTGAGGAAAAAATCACAGGCATGAGGCACTTAAAGCACAAACAATATTACATTGACAGATACGATCTTGGCACAATTGAGGAGTGTTTGTGGTGGTACTGGCACATTAAAGATGGTTTTAAAAAGGAACGCAACGATAAAGATTTCAAGAAATATTCAGATAATAAATTCGAAAGAGAAGTTCACAAAGTAGCAAGTTACACGATAAATATAATCAAAGGTGAGCGCTACCGTCGCAAAAAGGGCATTATCCAAAAGTGGATGGATAGAGATAGAAAAATTCAGGAGAAATTTAATAACGCTACTGCCCCAGAAGGGGTTGGGTGCAAAGAATGTTATTCCTCAACAAAGGTAACCTCTAAAGACATACTTGGTGCATATGACGAAGATGGGCAAGTTTTATTTATGCTCGAATGTACCAAATGCAAGAAAAGACAGGCTTTGCATGAAGATGGAACGGAGTGGCATCGAAAGTTTCCCGACTGCCCCTAGTGCAATCATCCTCTAAAAGTTGATTCAAAGCATAAAGACCATGTAATGACAACAATCGAAACCTGCACTAATTGCCCTTACAAGAATAAAGAAGTTCATGACTTTAAAAAGTCTGAAAAAAGCGAAAAGCAGAAGAAAAAAGGGAGGGAATGCTTTTGGAAAAATACCGAAATGAGTTTTGTTACAACGACAAAGATGGTCAATCCTACCTTCATACAATGGATCGAATAAAAGCCTTTCTTGATGAAATGAAAGAAAAAGAAAAAAAGGAAAAAGATCCTATTTTTCAAAAAGCCATGACGCTTAAGAAACTAAAGGTGTCCGAGTTAAAGAAAAGGCTAGAAAAAGCACTTAAAAAAAAGGGGTTTGAGAACTTGCAGTTTGATAAATCAGAAATGGGCCAATTTGTAATTATTCCTTAGAAAAAACAAATTGGAGATTGATGAGCGATGGGGTCAATTACCGTCTAGGTTTTTTAAGTGGAAGATTAAAAGGTTACGAAAATGAAGATGACATTGCAAAATTATTTAAGAAGAAACACTAATCCTCCTCGAACTAAGATTATTTACCTATCCACTCGAGATAACTATCAACATCCAAGGCAAACACCAAAGCACACTGAGCTTTTGTTTTGTCTTCATTTATTTTGATAAACATAGAAGTTGTAAATAAGTGGTTCTTTGAATTATTCACCTTTACCAGGTTGCTTGCTTCTCCTGGCTTTATTGAAATTTCATTTGCTAAAATAAACTTTGATTTTGTTTCTCCAATTTCAACTTCCAAGCCGAACCGATCAATTAGCTTTTCTAAAATCTGTGCAGGTTTAAAAATTGCCAACTTTTTATCGAGATCGGGCTTAATTCTGAAGGCAAGGTCAATTGTAATTTGGTTACTAATCTCTCTTCCCAGGACTAATAGTAATTTATCACCATTCGCTTTCGTATAGAATTTGAGACTAAGACCTTCATATGCAATCTCCTCTGATTTTGAAGGATTATTAATCGTATTTTCTACTTCCTCCGTCGATATACTAAATTTATCCTGGGACTCCTTTTTAAAAAGATCAGTAAAGTTAATATCCATAAGATTTACCTTGAGTGTTATATTTTGGTTTGTGTTTTGCAATCTCCGCCAATTCAAAATCTGTTGTCTCCTGATCGGTGTCACAAACACAATATCCAAAGTGAGTTACGCCTGGCCAATTCTCATCAATTAAGTGTTGAAGCAATCTTCCCCGAATTCCTTCTTTCCCTACGGCCTTACCGATGTACAAAGGCGTTAAGGTCCCATCTTGGGCAATAAAGCCGCAATAATAAACTCCAATTTGGGAATTGTTCCAATCACTTATCACCTTCTGATTATAAAGGAAATGACCTTTGTATCGATAAATCATACCCGTATTATAAGAGCCTGCGTTAAGCCTGTCAAGTTTTACGGACTTATTGACATATAATTTATTGGGGTGTTAGACTATTAACATGCATCCTATTCAAGAAAAATTATTAAATTTATCAAAGCATGACAATTTGGCTAAGCTTAGTTTAAGGGAAACAGCTAAGAAGATCGGTTTGCCCGATGAATCCCCTCAAAGGATAAAACACCACCTTTTGCAACTACAAAAGAAGGGGTTTCTGTCTATTGATCGAAACCAAGGAGTAATGAAAAGGACAGAGTTATCACCAGCTTGGGCGAAAGGCCTTCTAAAAAAAACTTCAAAACTATTTTCGGTTCCAATAATCGGCACCGCAAATTGTGGTCCAGCCAACATATTCGCCGAACAAAATTATCAAGGTTTTCTTAAGGTGTCGAGTAAATTAATTGGAAAGAAAAAACCTGATGGACTTTTCGCAATCAAAGCAGACGGTTCTTCCATGAACAGAGCTGAAATACATGGTGGGCAAATTGACGATGGGGATTATATTATTGTTGACAGTAAAGATTTGGATGTTAACAACGGAGACGTGATTCTAGCAATTATCGATAAAAAGGCCACAGTAAAACGTTTTATTAATGACCAAGAAAACAAACAAGTTGTCCTAAAATCTGATTCATCTTTCGATTATGAGCCGATATATTTACATCCTGACGACGAATTCAGTATCAATGGAAAAGTGATAAGTGTCATTAAACGACCGAATTAAATACGAAGACATCTCCCTTTTTTATACTCTCTCATTTGTCTCATTTAACCTCAGTTATGATACACTTGGAGAAATTAGCTGTGGGCTCGAAAGGTTCTAGACCGGCGAGCTCAGCCAAATCGGGTTTTCTGACAAACAAGAGAGAGTAACTAAAATTTTCCTTGAGCAGGCAGAATTATTGGCTAAAGATTGGGCAGGAGAAAATGAACAAATATAAACAAAGAGGAGAAAACTATCGCTACAATCCTGACTCAAAACAGCCTTTTAAGCTGTCGCGTTCAAAGATCGATCTATTTCTGGAATGTCCTCGCTGTTTTTATCTTGATCGTCGTCTTGGCTTAGGCCGCCCAAGTATGCCGGGGTGGGCCTTAAACAGCGCTGTTGACCAACTTTTGAAAAATGAATTTGACTTACTGCGAAAGGACGGTAAATCTCATGCTTTAATGAAAAAATACGGCATTGACGCTGTTCCTTTTCCTCATCCTGATATTGACCAGTGGCGCAACAACTTTGTCGGCAAACAATACCTTCATCCGGAAACTAATTTGTTGATTTTTGGAGCGGTTGATGACCTTTGGATAAATAAAAAGGGCGAACTTTTAATCGTGGATTACAAAGCTACCAGCACGGCAAAAGAAATTTCCTTAGATGATGAGTATAAACAGGGATACAAGAAACAGATGGAAGTCTACCAATGGATCTTTAGGAAAAGCGGTTTTAAAGTTAATGACACCGGCTATTTTATCTTTGCCAACGCAGGGAAAAACAGGCCGAGCTTTGATGGTAGATTGGAGTTTGAAGTCAGTATCATTTCTCATAAAGGCGATGACTCTTGGGTTGAACCAACTATTTTTGCTATGAAGAAATGCTTGGATTCAAACAAAATTCCCGATCAAAGTCCAGATTGCGAGTTTTGTAAATACAGAAAGTTGATTAAAAAAGAAGAAAAGTAATTAAAGTGAAAAATAAAGTTGATTTTTTCGACAATGCTGCCAAAAAAATTAAATCTCGTTGGAAAAATTTAGCTACACGATTAAAAGCTTATTTTAAAAAACTTCTCTTTCCCTTATATCTTTTCCCAATAAAACTTCTTACTTACTCCGTATATTATCTGGTTAAGTTTCTTGTCAAGCTAATTATTGCGTTTATTGGCTTGATCTTTGAAATGATTGTTTATCCTTTTAAGGGTCTAAAGAATTTTTTAAAGGCTTTATTTATGCTGGGGATAGGCCTTTATCTTGTGGCCTCCCTTTTTGTAATTATTGATTACTTAAGTAAAGAATATGGCTACGCAGCTAAATTTTTATGTGCTTGGAACTCAAATCAGGATCTGAAAAACTCGGTAGTCCGTATAGTTGGTGGATATTCGGAAGGTTCTGGATTTTTCATTGACGATAATCAAGTAATTACAAACTTTCATGTTATTGCAGATGAACCAAGTCCCAAAATAATCTTTCCCAAGGGTGATTTCGTCACACCTGTCAAAATTACTGGCAACAAAGATGCTGATTTAGCAGTTTTATACATTGAAGATAGACACCCTGAGATGGTTTTGGATTTTCTTGAACCTTACGGCTTGGTAGAAAATGAGAAATTACTTTCAGCAGGGTATCCTCTCGGCACTGATCTTACAGGAGAAGCTACAGTTGTTGATGGCAGGTTTAAAGCTTTCAGGCAGTCCAAGTACTTCCCCGTTGCATATGTGCATACCGATGTAAACCTCGTTGAAGGTATGAGTGGCGGCCCATTGATAGAACAATGTGGTGATGTTGTCGGAATAAATACAATGAGTTTATCCGGCCAATCGCTTTTTGTAGCAACGAGTGATGTTCAAAGATTGCTTCCGGATTTCACCGATCAAGCAATCGCGAAAATAAATGTTGATCCATCTATATCCCCAGAGGAAGCAGTAAGAGCATTTTATGTATATTTGAAGGCCCGAAGAATGGAAGACGGATTTAATCTATTAAGTGAAGAGTATTTGAAAAAAACAAATTTTGAGGAATGGACAAATAGATTTACTGATATTCTGGATGTACAGGTCTTCATATCCGAACCATACGAAAATACGAACGATACAGTTTTTGTTAAATTCTCAACTAAAAACTGGAACGATGACGAAGTAGATTATCACTATTACGAAGGCACTTGGCAAACGGTACTTGAAGACGGAGTTTACAAAATGCTCAGAAGCAAAATTAAAGAAGTAGAAAGCCCCGGATGGGATTGGTTTTACAATTAGCTTTAGATGATTGCCAAGCTTTGCTTGTGAATAGTAGATTATGAATAATATAAAGATTCTATACTCGAAGACGCCCAGAAAATGGGAGTGAATAAATTTATTTTAAAAAAAGTATTCTAATCTGGAAGAATTTTCTAGCGAACTAAAAACCAAAATGTTGAAATTACTTTAATAAATATATGAGCAAACACACAAAACTTTTTATCATGCGATAGCGAGAATGAGAGCCATCAATGAAAAAAATGGAGCGAGAGAATAAAAAAATCCTTTAAAATAGGTTATATAAGAGCTTATAAGCTAAGACAAGAATTAATTGAAGCTGGTGTGTTGAGGGAATGGACCAATAAGGATCATAAGGATTTGCCAAAAGGTAAAAAGCCAAGAGGCAATATTATCTGGAAAAACTTGAGTAAGTATAAAGTTCCAAAAGAAATAACTGAAAAAGAAACAGCCAGAGTCAAAGAGGAAAGAAGAAGAGGTGTGTTTCCAAAAAAGATATCAGATATATGGCATAGGTTAATAAAAAACAAGAAACAATAATAGCACCAATTCCTAGCCGTTTAGAAAGAGTGTGCAACGAAAGGGGTGCTTGACTGTCAAGATTACCAACAATCACATATCTGTTAAAATACGTTCATGTTGCAAGTTAAGTCAAATAGCAATGATCCGTTTGGAGTATTATCTTCCACTCAAGGAGTTGTTCGAAAAGCTAATCACGTAAAGTTGGATTTATCTCAAATAGGTATTATTTCAAATCTTATTCAAAAAAAGCTAAAGAAAGGTTTAGACGAATCAAGCTATGGTCTTGGATTAACTGGTAAATACGAAGAGGACGTGCAATTAGTTTTTATTCAAGATGTGGTAAATTTCTGTTTTTGGTCAGAAAAGAACACTGAAAAATGGAGTGTTGAATGGCCGGAAGGAAATATTATTTCCGGTGGATGGTATAGTCTACTTGCAGTTTTTAAAAGAGCACAAGCTGAAAATGTTCCCATTTTAGATGCCAAATTCTTGTCAAATCTTACTTTGAGAGAGATAAAATCTTTTTTCAGAAGCGCTAATGAAACAGAAATACCTCTTATTCAAAACAGATTAAATAATTTAATTGAAGCAGGTGGCGTATTATCAAAAAAATTTGATGGCAAATTTATTAATTTAATCGAGCAAGCTAAATTCGACGCTGTTTATATCGTCAAATTAATTTATGATAATTTTCCATCGTTCAGAGATGAAGCAGAATACAAAGGAGAAAAAATTTATTTCCTGAAAAAAGCACAAATTCTCACGAATGACCTGTCATACATAACTAGAAACAATAAAAGGCTTAAGATAAAAAATCTTGATACATTGACAGCCTTTGCAGATTACAAAATCCCCCAAATGTTGAGGCATTTTGGTGTTATTAAATATTCTCATGACCTTTCCAAAAAAGTTAACGATTACAAGATAATCCCAGCATTCAGTTCAGAAGAGCTTGAAATCAGATCTGCCACAATCCAAGGAATCGATTTGATTAAAAGGAAACTTAAGAAATACACCGCAAGTCAAATTGATAATGCATTGTGGCTGCTAAGTCAGGACCAAACAAAGGTTGAAAAGCCATACCACAGAACTTATACAATATTTTATTAATCTACTCTACTCTACATAAAATAATCAATATTGGCGGATAATTCTCACCAAACCTCCAACTGTATCAAAAGATGTCATCAAAGAACTCCGAGACACGCCTTTTATACTGTCTCATTTGTCTCATCTGCCTGCCGGCAGGCAGGTTTAGCGGCAGCACACTTGGAATAGATAGGTATTCAAACTGCTCAAATCCTGTAAGAATTCGAACTACCGAACTAGTATAATGTAATTATGGATTTCAAAGGGCAACTTATTAAGGCCTACAACAAAGATGCAAAAAGAAGAGATAGTGCTGAAGAAAAACGAGACCAGTGGAAACTTGATATAAAAGAAAAGTTTGCAAAACTCCTAAAGAATGAAGGCAAGAAAACAATATTAGAACTAGGTTCGGGTGCAGGATTGGACGCAAAGTTCTTTCAAGACAAAGGCTTTGGTGTGTTAGCTACAGATTTGTCATCCGAGATGATAAAAATGTGCAGAAAAAGGGGTCTAGATGCAAAAGTAGTAGACTTGTATGACTTGTCCTCATTGAAGAAGAAATATGATGGTGTATTCTCAATGAACGTGTTACTTCACGTTCCAAGTAAAGATCTAGAAGAAATTTTAAATAACATCACAGGCACACTTAATAAAGAGGGCATTTTCTTTTATGGAGTGTATGGTGGTTACGATAAAGAGGAAACATTTACCGATAAAAGCAAAATGGGCTTGCCAAGATTTTTCTCTTTTTTGTCAGATGAGTCATTAAAAAGGGTGGTAAAAGACAACTTCGAGATAATTGATTTTCAATCAATAGATATTGGAAGTGATAAACCAAACTTTCATTTTCAATCCTTATTTCTTAGAAAAAAGGATTAATTATTAAGCAAAAGCGGGGATAAAAACAGGTTGTTTTACTGTAGTAAAATAAGTTCAAAACATTGTATACCACAACCTTCCCTCCTTGCAGGAGCAGAGTGTATAATACCCTAAATGGCTGAAAGAAAGCCAGAGATTGAAGTTAACTTTTCAATGCAAAACATGGTTGACACCTCAACCTTGTGGGCATTATTAGCTCCCATGGAGTTTTACTCAGCTGTTGCCAAAAAAGCTGGCTACTCAGGGATAGAATATTTCCCCTTTAGAATTCCACATACCCAGGTGAGAATAGGTCTCTTAACTAAAGATGCTCTTAATTCAGTCAGGTCAGCCCATCAAAGCTTTAGAACAGAGAGAAATCTACGAGAAGTAAGGAGACATCCCAATCCTAAGTTGGCGGCTCAAGCATTTATTACCTTACCTGAAAAGTTTGCTTCCTTAAAAGATTTAGAAAAATTGCAAGAAGCACTGGGCAAGGATCTACCTGTAGTTGTTTATCCTCCAAACGAATGGATGGGCGAAACAAAACCGGAGGCTTTTGATAGACTGGGAAATAAACTTATTCAACCAGCACCGGAGCTTATGGGAGCTTGGGGAGCTGAAACCGTTGACGAGTTTGTAAACGAAGCCAGGAGAAGAGATTATGAATTTTGTCTTGATTTATTTCATATTCGCAGGCAAGTCTCTCAAGGCTTTCAAACACAGTTTGGGCCATGGCAAGAGGTCGTACCGGCTTTACTTCCAAGCACAAGAGCAATTCATCTGGGAGTGGGTAGAAGCGATTTTCATGGGCCTTTTGATTCAATGCAGGAATTGAAAGATATATACAGTGGAGAAAGAGAAACAGATATAGTTCCTTTGTTGGAACTAATTAGAGATGCAGGCTGGAATGGCCCCATTGTAACCGAAATCCCTGCAGCTTCCATTAAGAGTTTAGTTTCCGATTCAAAGATAGCTACTCCAGCTATGCTCGTTAGCGTTCACCAACAAATAGTTGATAATGTTAGAAAGATTTTACAATCGGCTTGAGAGTTTCAAGAACACCGTTGTAATAAGTTCCCGAAGGTAAAGTGTGCCTAAGTGCCTTCAAAGAATTTCTTATTATTTCCTCCTCTTTCCCTTCCGATAATTTTTCCAACTAAAATTATTCACTATTTTGTTCTGATGATTATTTCATCTCCTCCTGGTAGGAGGCGTCCCACTTCCCAGCGGTCGGACTTGATGAACGGATTGAACATGTTTTCTGCACTGCCATATCGGTGATTACAGGCTTCGTATTCCTTATCTGTGCATTGAAGCTCGTGGTCAACCCTTACTTCAGGGTCGCCTTTAAACGGGCAAAGTATACAGCATTTTTTAAGTCTAGTTTTGCGCTCAGGCATGGTGTTTGTACTTTGGTTTACTTAATTTTACAATATAGGCACGTGAGGGCAGCAAGGAAGAATTTAGCAGCAAACTAAGATGTCAAGGAAAATAGAAGGAGATTGGAAAAGAATAGCTGCAATCGGTTTATTTTTTACTGGGATAAATTGTTGAATTTACTCTGCATCGGCGATCATCTTCAGCTTGAGTTGCACGATATTGACCCAGAAACCAAGCAGGTTTTAGCTTCTCTTTGCAGCAGTTATGGCATGCCAGGGGCGAGATAGGCATAAAATTTACCTAACTGTTTGTTAACCTACCTGCAAATATCAAGCAAAAGTTAATAGATTACACCTTAGTTGACAAATCTACGTTGCAAACGCAAAGGACAATTTCATTTACACTGAGCATTAATAAACAATTTTAGAGACAAAAGCGGTTCTTAGCGCAACTTCAGTGCGTGTAACCTGTGTGATACTTAAAACACCTCATAGTTTCTTGACAAATGCATATAACCTGTTACACTGACATCTGTTCCGTTAATTCGGAGCCAAAGACTGTTTTTTTAATTTGATTTAAGTCCGTAAGTAAGGGTACTCCAGAAACTACATTTAATAACGTATCTTTCCTTCAAACACTTGCATTCCCTTTAATATAAACAGTTTCATTTGAAACTAATATGTACAGGCAAAAAAAATACTCGCGCTTTTCGCGTAGAAGGAATTATAATCCACAAAGAGCTAGAATTCGCAGCTTCGACCCAAGGACTGTTATTGGAAAAGTAACAAGTCCGGTTTCTGATGTCTATGAAATTAAAAACAAATTCTCAGACTTTACCCTCAATGCGCAGCTTTATAAAAACATTGCAGCCCACGGATATAGCACTCCTACCCCAATCCAAGACCAGGCTATACCGCAAATTATATCCGGTCGTGATGTAGTGGGTGTTGCAAACACAGGCACCGGAAAGACAGCAGCCTTTTTGATTCCATTAATCAACAAGATCTGCCTTAATAGAAATTCTCGTGTTTTAATAATTGCCCCTACGCGTGAACTGGCTGTACAAATTGACAAAGAGCTTCAAAGTTTTTCTAGGGGATTGAACATATATTCTGCAATCTGTATTGGCGGAGTTTCAATTCGTGGTCAAATTAACAAGCTTCAAAGGAGTCCTCATTTTGTGGTAGGAACCCCGGGGAGACTGCTTGATCTGGAAAACCAAAGGAGAATTGATTTTAGCAAATTTGATTCAATTGTTTTGGATGAAGTAGATCGCATGCTTGATATGGGATTTATCCACGATGTAAATAAAATCATCTCAAAACTCCCTCAAAACAGGCAATCACTTTTTTTCGCAGCGACTCTCGACGAAAAAGTGAAAGGTGTAATGAGCAAGTTTATTGTAAACCCCGTGATGATTTCAGTAAAAACTGCAGACACAAGCACAAATGTGCATCAAGATATTATTGAACTTAAAGGCAGAAACAAGTCTGATATTTTATGCGAACTTTTAGACAAAAAGGAAGTGTCAAAAACCCTTATTTTTACGCGAACAAAAAGAGGTGCAGACACGCTGTACAGAAACCTTTCAAGAATCAGGTTTCAAGTAACCGTTTTACACGGGAACAAGACTCAAAACCAGAGACAAAGATCCCTGGACCAATTTCGCCGAGGCAGGGTAAATATTTTAATTGCAACAGATGTAGCCTCAAGAGGAATAGATATTGAAGACATTACCCATGTTATTAACTACGATCTTCCAGAAAGCTATGAAGCCTATATTCACAGAATAGGCAGAACAGGTAGAGCTAACAAAAAAGGAATTGCCTTAACATTTGTAGGTTAATCTAAATAAAACTATTTTTTCAAAACTCAGTCATTAAAAGATAGTTTGGCAACGCTGAGCATAAATCACTGTTAATATTACTTTTTTCTTGTTAAGCACAGGAATCTTCTCTTTCCGACCTTCACAATTATGCCATTTGATGTAGTTGGTATTTCAATCTTGGACTTCAAATCGTCAACTCTGAATTCTTTATCCTCAATTTTAATTGCCCCTTGTTCCATAAGTCGTTTAGCGTCTGCTTTACTTCTTACAAAATTAGTTCTTTTCAAAATGTCAAAAAGTTCCGATACGCTGATATTTGGAGAAACATCTATGGTCATTATCTCTCCAGGGGATTCTTGACGCTGAACAACTCTTTCAAAATGTGCCTGAGCATATCGGGCGGATTCTTCTCCATCATAAAATTTGACTATTTCATAAGCTAACTCCTTTTTGTAATCCATTGGATTTCCCTCACCTTCTTCAAGTGAGGTTTTTATCTCTTGAACCCTTTGTAAAGACACAAGAGTCGCACTTTCAAGATAGACTGGTATAAGATGATCAGCTATTCTCATTACTTTCCCATATTTCTCCTCAGGTGACTCATTAACTAAGATAACATTGCCCCAGCTGGTGCTCATCTTCCTGCCATCTGTTCCAGCAAGAAGTTGTAGTATCATAATATCTTGCGGTTCTTGATCGAAATGACCTTGGATCTTTCTTCCTGCTAAAAGATTAAATAACTGATCAGTCCCGCCGATTTCAACATCTGCTCGGATATTAACGGAATCCCATCCCTGGAGCAGACAATATAATCCCTCATGAAAACCTACGGGAATTTCTTTTTTTATCCTGCGAGCGAAATTATCTCTTTGGACGATTTGTTGAAGAGTAAAAAGGCTTGCTAGCTGAACCCAGTCTTTGGGAGTAAGACGATCAATCCACTCGCTATTGTGATGAATCTCTGTATTTTGTATGTCAATAATTTCTCCAATCTGTTCTAAATACTTAGTTTCATTTGCAGAGATTTCTTCCGAAGTTAACATCGTTCTGGCACTATCCTTATCTGAGGAGTCACCAATTTGAGCAGTAGCATCACCGATTATTAAAACTATTTGATGTCCTAATTCTTGAAATTCCCTGAGTTTTTTAATTGTGGAACCTCTCCCAATATGAATATCTGGACCTGTTGGATCAATGCCAAATTTGACTCTTAAAGTATCTCCAGAAAGCATTCTGTCGCGCAAGTGCTCTCTATCAATAACATCAACCACTCCTCTGGTGAGCAGTTCATCCACTCTTCGTTCAAGTTCTAATAGCTTCATTATTTTTCTTTTTGGATTTCATACAAATCTATTTAGTTCAGTAAACTTTAGTATAATTAGCTAGATTTTATCACTTTTCTTGCAGAACTCTGAATCTAGACCATGAAATTTCATTTCTACCAACGCATAAATTTCCGGATTATTGGGATGTTTTTCAAGTAAATTCTTGTTAATTCCACTTTTCTCGACTTTCTCTCTCGCTTCATTCTTAGTCATTTTCTTTGAACTGACCAATCTTGCATATTTAATTATTCCCTCCATAAGTGAGTTTTTAACCAATTGTTGTTCATGTTGGTACATATATTGGCGCAGGAATAAGCCCGGATTTCTTGTTTCAATGGGATCGGGAAGTTTGATTAAATCAATAACCACAGAATTGGTTTTTGGAACTGGATAGAATTTTTCCTTTGGAACTTTAAGCAAAACCTTTGTTTTAAAAAATGAGCCAAAAACATCATGTCCATCAATCTTTTTTAAAAACTTTGTCGGCACAAGAAGAATAACTTTATCGTATTCAAGAAAGGTTAAATTATGTAAGAAAGGTTCTACAAAAGAATAGGGCAAGTTCGAAACAACTTTATTATATTCTTTTTTCTTTTTAAACTTTCCACGAAGCTGTACGTAATCCCAGGCACTTTTATAGTGAACCTCAACATTTTTAGGAAGTTTCAAAAGAAACGGCTTAAATTGCTCATCAATCTCGAAAGCAATTACTCTGCCGGCTTCTCTTGCAATCTCCCGTGTTAAATTCCCAATCCCCGCACCAATCTCCAAAACAACATCGTTTTTATCTAAATCCGCAAAACCGGCAACCTTCTTAATAATCTCCTCATCCATCAAGAAAAACTGATCTTTCAACGGATCAGGTGCTATATTTAGTTTTTCAAATTCCCTCTGAACATCCATACACATATTATGGTACACTACATCAATTAAATGGAAATTTAATGTTCGCGGATCAGTAGATGTATTTACTAAAGCTTATGGGGCACTGGGGATTAGCTCACTCCGTTACTTGATTGCTCCCAAATACTCGCCCTGATTTGGGAATCCTTCATGAAAGTCAGAAGCCAACTTTTCTGTTAGTGTCACCGGATAAAGGTTTTCCCCTCCCACCCGCCCGCCTGGATAAAAATAAAAATCTTCATCCACAACATGTTCCAAAAGTAGTTTATTATTGTGGGGGACTATCAGCCGAACTCGGATTTGATATTTATATGTCATGTGTAATTATACCTCAGTTTTTTCAAGGTAATCTGCTAACTTTTCCCAATAGGTTTCAACACCTGCCCAAAACTTGATCATTTCTTCTCTTGGAATTTCGGTTTCAACTTTACTATACCCTCGAGGAATAAATATTTCGTTTATAGAAGTCGAGCCTTTCTTTTGTGTCTTTGTCGCCTTTCGAGCAATGGTCCCAACTACCTCACTTGGAAATGTAACGGGCTCTTTTTCTGGTTCGCAGTATGCAAGACACGCCTTTACTATCACCCTTCTGTTTTTCTTGCCTTTCATAAGCATAAGTAAATCTTCTGAAGATAACCATTGATTAATATATTTTATAAAAGGCCCGGGGAAGCCGTTTAAGGCATCGATATAATAACCAGCATCAGTTAGAGCAACTGGTTTTCCCAGTTCTGCAGCCGCCCATTTGGCTGAGAAAGAAGATATCTCCTCCACATCAGCACTCTGAATCTCAGGAGTTTCAATTTTATGTTGAACTAGTTCAATATTGGTTCTTTCCAACACTTTTTGAGCCACTTCAAATTTATATTTGTTGCCAGTAGCGAAAATTATTTGTTTCATCTTCTTTTCTCAATAAATCTTCTCCGTCTTTTGTGAATACACTACAAATTATACTGATATAATATCCCAATGGCTAACAAATTAGTACGCAAAGGATATGACAATATTGCAGATGTTTACTTGAGTAGTCGTGACCAATTCAAAAACCAGAAATATTTAAGTAAACTGAATGATTTACTTAAAAAAAAATCCACGATTCTAGACATTGGTTGTGGTGCCGGAAAACCAATAGATGAGTATTTTATTAACAGGGGACATAAAATAATTGGTCTTGATATTTCAGAAAAACAAATAAGACTTGCCAAAAGAAACTTTCCCAATCAAAAATTTGAAGTAAAGAATATGTCTGAATTGAAAGACGAAGAATATCAAGTTGACGCTATTGTGTCTTTTTATGCAATCTTTCACGTCAACCGCAAGCTTCATAGAAAATTATTTAATACTTTCAATTCATTTTTACCGAAAGGTGGTTTGATTTTAGCAACAATGGGAGCAAAAGAATGGGAAGGAACAGAAGATAATTTTTACGGAGCCGAAATGTTTTGGAGCCATTGGGGAGCAGATAAAAATCTGGAGATTATCAGAAACACCGGATTTAAAATTCTTGAAAAGGAAATTGATATAAGTGGTGGAGAAAGACATCAAGTAGTTTTAGCTAAGAAAATTACAGACGTTTCTTAAGCGGTATCAATTATTTCTCGTACGGTTGCTTTTGTGAGAATATCAAGTGTATCAAAAATCCTTACTTTGTTATGATTTCTAACGAGAAGCTGTAGATCGGTACACGCCAGAAGAACACAGTCGATGTTTTTAGCGACAAGCCCATTGATTATTTTTAGCAATTCTTTTTTATCCATTTTGTTGCATGAGGTTTTAACCAGACGATTTATTATTAGCCCCATTTCTAACTGGCCAGATTTGCTCGGAGTAACTATTTCAATTTTGTTCTCGCTTAATTTTTTATCAAACAACTTCTCTTTAATGGTCATCTGAGTTCCCAAAAGTCCTGTTCTTTTTACATCTTTTGATTTCAAAAAATCAGAAGTCTCCTCAATAATGCTTAAAACAGGAATACTAATTACCTTTCTTATCTCATCGATAAAAACATGAACGGTGTTGCAGGGAATGACTATAAAATCAACTTCTGCCTTCTCTAGTTGTTGAGCAGAGTCGACAAGAAAAGGCAGCAGTTTTTCTTTATTTTTCGCATTCACAATGATTTCTTCTTCAACGTCAAGCGGCAGCCCAACACTCGAGATGATGATATTTGGGCGCTTTCCAGCTATTTTTGAGCACGCAAACACTACCTCCATATAAAATTTGGTGGTTGTTTCCGGTCCTAATCCACCTATTATTCCTACTTTTTTCATAAGTTTCTCCCATCAAAAAAACCTCCCAATGGGAGGTTTGCTATTGCTTCTTGGCCGTTAACTCACAACAACAAAGCCTCCCTGAGAGGTTTGTTGTAGCAATAGCTTGTACCCAATCTCGATTTCTTCATGGCTAAATTATACCATATTTGCCACTAATTTCGTGTTAACATGTGCTTATGAAAGTCGTACTTGGTTCTAGAAGTACTGACAAGATTAGTATTCTCAAAAATGCTCTAAAGGAATTACATTTAGAGCCAGAAGTAACTGGTGTAAAGGTTGATTCAGAAATTACAACTCAACCCTTAAATAAAAATATTATTTTAAAAGGTGCCAAGAATCGTGCAAAAAATGCCAAAAAAGTAGAGTCTAATGCCGATTTCTGGTTTGGATTGGAAGGTGGGCTTCATGATTACGGGAAAGGATATCATCTTATTGCTTTTGCCTGTTTAGTTGATCGAAGTGATAACGAGTACATGGGAAAGGGAATTGAAATCCATCTTCCTAAAAGTGTTTCAGATGAAATAAAAAATGGCAGCTGGTTTGGGGACGCAATTCGTCTTTATGCCAAAAAACACAAGATTGATGAGAATTTGATTTCAAGAGAAACACCTTTTACCCAGGCAGTTCAAAATGCTTATACTAACTATTTAATAAAAAATGGCAGTCTTGGATATAGGCGAAAATCTACAGGAATTATTACGGATAAGAATAGCAATTTTTTGATAGTTCAGCTCGAAAGTTATGGTGAAAACGATTGGAATTTTCCGGGCGGAGGTATTGAGAAGAATGAAACCGCAGAGAATGCTCTATTAAGAGAGTTGAGCGAAGAACTGGGTACAAGAAAATTTAAAATAGTCAAAAGAAGCAAATACACTTCGAAATATAATTGGCCGGATTTTGTTGTCGCAAAAAGGCTAAAAGACAATAATAAAACATACAAAGGACAACGGGAAAGCTTTTTCTTAGTTAAATTTACGGGTGAAAGGAATGATTTAAAACCAGATACCAAGGAAATCAGAAAGGTTAAATGGGTAAAGCAAGGGAAGCTAAAAGATCACTTCAATTTTCCCAACCAATGGGATGTAGCTAAAAAAGTTATTCAAGACCTTTCTAAATAAAGCGCACGCAAATCATCTACTTCTTGGGGAGAGAGTAAAGAGTGGTTTTGCCGACAAGAATTTTATAAATATTTTCAATTAAATCTCCTCCGGCATATCCCACAATAAATGCAATCGCCGGATTGATTTGCGTGAGGGCAACAATTTCAAGACCAGAAGAAACAACAGCCCAAGTAACAGTAAGTCCAACCAAAGCGGAAAGCACCATAATAGTCGTAATGTACCAAAACTTAAACCCCACATTTTTGTAAGCAAACTGGTGCTTTAAAAAGCCCACAACACCCCTAACCAATCCACCCGCAGCACCTGCCAGCAGAAGAACAAAAATACTGTTTTGCATATTATTAATTAAGCACAAATTACGTTCTTATAGAAAGTTTTCCTTTTTCGTCCACTTTCACAAGTATACTGTCACCCTTTTCGATTTTCTCTTCAAGGATCCGGAGAGAGATTTCATCTAATATTTGATCGTTAATCAGTCTTTTTAAAGGCCTTGCACCAAAAACAGGATCATACCCGTTTTTTACAAGATACTCTTTTGCTTTTTCATCAAAAGATATGGCAATCTCTTGTTCTGAAAGTCTTTTTCTCAATTCTTCAATTTGGATATCTACAATTTTCTTTAAAACACTTGGTGTTAAGGGTTTGTAGACAACTGTGGCATCAATCCTGTTTAAAAACTCCGGCTTAAATGTCTGGTGAAGAAGTCTTTCGATGTTTTGATCAAGCTCTTCATCTATCACCCCGGCCTTCCTGCGGATAATCTCGCTACCCAGGTTAGAAGTCATAATAATTATTGTATTTTTAAAGTTAACAATCCTTCCTTTTCCGTCCGTCAATCTCCCGTCATCAAACACCTGCAAAAGTACGTTAAAGATATTGGGATGCGCTTTTTCAATTTCATCCAGTAAAACCACGCTGTATGATCCTCTCCTAACAGCTTCCGTAAGATATCCACCCTCCTCATAACCCACGTATCCCGGCGGAGCACCAATCAATCTTGCCACAGCATGTTCCTCCTGATATTCACTCATATCAAGTCTAATAATTGCATCTTCCTTGCCCATAAGAGTTGCCGCTAAAGCCTTTGCGGTTTCGGTCTTTCCAACACCCGTTGGGCCCAAAAAAAGAAACGTTCCAATAGGACCTCTGCCTTCAGAAAGACCGGTCCTGTTTCTTCTTATAGCTTTAGATATTTCCCTGAGAGCCCTGTCCTGGCCAACAATTCTTTTTTCAAGTTCCTTTTCAAGGTTGATTAGCTTTTCTTTTTCTGAAGAAAGAATTTTACTTACAGGAATATTTGTCCACTTTGATACGACTTCCGCAACATCTTCATCAGTCACGCCGTCCCTCAAAAGCCGTTTCTCATCCGGGATCTTGCTCCATTCCTTTTTTAATTTATCAATTTTTTTATTAAGCTCGGGAAGTTTACCGTATTTTATTTCAGCTGCCTTTTCAAGATCAAAATCACGTTCAGCCTTTTCCAGTTCAATTTTTGCTTCATCTATTTTTTTTCTGTTTTCATTAAGTTTTTTAAGAATTTCTTTTTGTTTTCCCCATTCCTTTTCAAGACCGGCCACTTCCTTTTTAAGATTATCAATTTTTGTTTTAATCTCATTTTTTCTCTCCTCCACGACTTTCCCTTTTTCTCTTTTTAATCCCGCAAGCTCGATTTCAAGCTGGGTTACCTTTCTTTTTTTAAGATCAAGCTTCGCAGGTGAAGATTCGGTTTCAATCCTCAGTGATGACATGGCCTCATCTATAAGGTCAATTGCCTTGTCCGGCAGGAATCTGTCTGTAATATATCTGTCTGAAAGCTTTACCGCAGTAATTAAAGCATCATCGGTTATTTTGACACCGTGATGTAGCTCATATTTCTCTCGAATCCCTCGAAGAATCGCTATAGCGTCTTCCATCGAAGGCTCATATATAAAAACAGGCTGGAATCTTCTCTCTAAAGCAGCATCTTTTTCAATATATTTTCTGTATTCATCTATCGTTGTAGCTCCAATGACTCTTAAGGTTCCTTTGGCGAGGGCAGGCTTAAGCATGTTGGAGGCATCAACAGCTCCCTCGCTGGATCCTGCACCCACAATCGTGTGTAACTCATCAATAAACATAATATATTTCCCCTCACCCTGTTCTATTTCTTTAATAACACCCTTCAATCTTTCTTCAAATTCTCCCCTGAACTTAGAGCCCGCCAAAAGCAAGGACATATCAAGAATCAAAAGATCTTTGTCTTTCAAAGAAACAGGGACATCTCCGTCAGCAATTCTTTGAGCAAGCCCTTCGGCAAGAGCGGTTTTCCCGACACCGGGGTCTCCGATAAGCACGGGATTATTCTTTGTCCGCCTTGAAAGAATTTGCATTATGCGTCTGATTTCCGTATTTCTTCCAATAACCGGGTCAAGATTTCCCTCTTTTGCCTGCTTTGTTAAATTTATCGTATATTTCGGCAAAAAAGGCCCCTCCTCTTTGGGGGTTTCCAGTATAATCCTCGGCTGATTTTGATCGTCCATATGACAGTATTTTCCATCCCTGGCACTTATATGTCAAGAGTGATAAAATGCTATTAAGACAAATGACTAAGTACAGTTTGGGTCCGCTTGAGCAAGAAATTATGAATTGTCTTTGGGAAACTACTGATTGCAAAGTCCATGATGTTCACAAGTGCTTACTGAAAAAAAGAAAAATTGCCTATACAACTGTTATGACCATTATGACAAGGCTCACCCAAAAAGGACTGCTGACCAGAAGAAAAATCGGGAAGGCATATTTATACTCTCCCAAAAAAACAAGAAAAAAAACCGTCAAAACTGTAATCAATAAAATTGTAAACTCATTAATTGACCAATATGGGGAAGAAGCGGTAGCTGCTTTTACCGACGAACTAAAAGAACACGAACAAAAAACATGAGAAAGGAAACGCAATTTTTTCTTGGCACCTTGTCAATTTTTACAATTTCCATCTACCTTTTAATCTTGCTTTTAAATAAGTATGCCTTGTTGACTTTTATTCACTTCGCTAAAGCATGCAGACAAGTCTCTTCAAACTTGCTTTTTTCCATAGTGCATCACATCGGGTTCTTGTTGATTATATTAACAATTTTTATAGCAATTGTTTTTTTTGTAAAAGTAATATTTTCCTACATAAAAACAAAAAGAAAATTGTCAGATTTGTTGCAAAAAAAAGCTCCAAAGAACAACTTAAAACTCCTAAAAATTCTTAAAAAAAATAAAATTAAAAATGACAAAGTAATACTTATTAATTCAAAAAGCGACATTGCCCTGACCGCTGACTGGCTAAAGCCAAAAATAATAATTTCAACAGGACTCATGGGCAAGCTAAACAAAAAAGAATTAGAATCAGTTATTCTTCATGAGTATTATCACTTGCAAGGAAGGCATCCATTAATAGTTGTTATAAGTGAAATTTTATCTTCATCCTTATTTTTTATCCCGATCTTTAAAGACTACACACGCAAGATGAGAATTACACTGGAAAAAGAAGCGGATAATTTTGCCACGGGCAAGCAGCAAAGTGCAAAACATCTCAAACTAGCCCTTGTAAAGATAAAAGCACAGCAAAAATTCGATCTGTTCCCTAATTTTTCTGAAAGATCCGACTACAAGCCTCTAAAAATGAATTTTGCTATTTCAGGGGTGACACTGATAATTGGCGCTTTGCTCTTTCTCTTTCCCGCACAGAGCCACACGGTTCAAATTACAGATAACTCAAACCAAACAAACTGCAGTAAATATCAATGTTCCACACATTTTAACTGTTGACAAAGGATCAAAACTCCTACTACACTCTGTAGTATGTCTTCTAAGGTAAAAGAAAATCTTCTTGAAAAGTCGGCGCCGATTTTAGTTATTATTTTAGTGGGCTTCGCTTTCGCCGTAGGCATACTCTGGCAAAAAGTGCAGAATCTTGAAAACAAGACGTCCTCTGCTGGTCTGGCAGAAATTAACGGCTCGGCCGGAACAGGCTCTGGAGCAAAGCAACCCACCCAGCCCACAGCGGGCGATGTCGAACCTGTAAGAAAAAACGATCACATTAGAGGCAACAAAAACGCAAGAATCGCCTTAATAGAATATTCAGATTTGGAATGTCCTTTCTGTAAAAGTTTTCATTCAACAGCACAACGGGCGATCGAGGAATATGATGGACAAGTAATGTGGATTTATAGACATTTCCCCCTTGACCAAATTCACTCAAAAGCAGACAAAGAAGCCGAGGCAGCAGAGTGCGCAAACGAGCTGGCAGGTGAAAAAGGCTTCTGGGCACTAATAGATAAAATCTTTGAAACAACTCCAAGCAATAACGGTCTTAACATAAGTGATTTACCAAAACTGGCTTCCGAGATAGGAATAGATGAATCAGCCTTCAAGTCATGCCTTGATAGTGGAAAATACACTCAACATGTAGAAGATGACTATCAAAGTGGGATAAAAGCAGGTGTAACGGGAACACCGGGCAACATCCTGCTTGATACAAAAACAGGTAACACCAGGTTGATTCCTGGGGCAGTTCCTTATCCGCAATTAAAACAAGCAATTGATGATATGTTGTCTAAGTCATGACAAACACTTTTAATAATGGTTCCTCTGTCAATATTTAATTTTGCCATTGCCTACACGGCAGGCATTTTAACCTTTTTTGCAGGATGCTTAGCTCCAATTGCTCCCGCGTATGTGGGATATCTTGCGGGCAGTGCTCCGGAAGGATTGAGTGCCAAACACAAAGCCGTATTTACGAAAAATGCGCTGGTGTTTACTTCAGGTTTTTTATTCATTTTTCTTCTACTTGGTCTAACAGTTAATACTTTTGCCAGAAGTTTAACGCTCTATCGGCCGCTTATTAATAAAGTTGGAGGATTACTATTAATAGTTATTGGTCTGCAGTTTGCCAAACTGGTATCCATCCCATTTCTAAACAAAACTTATCAAACAAAATTTAAAGGAAACCGCGGCGCCGCATCTGGTGCCTTCTTATTGGGAACAACTTTTGGATTTGCCTGGACACCGTGTGTCGGGCCGGTACTTGCAGCCATTCTTTTCTGGGCAGGATCTCAATCCACATTCATCGAGGCTCTTCCTCTCTTGCTGTTTTTTTCTCTTGGTCTTGGAACACCATTCGTATTACTGGGACTTTTTTTTGATAAAGTGTTTCCTTCAATCAAGAAATTTAACACCTATGCTCCGGTGATAAACAAAATCTCAGGAATATTGTTGGTAATTTTTGGGATACTAATTTTTACCGGAAAGTTTTCACTGGTTTCCTCTTATTTTTTACAGAAGTTAGGAACATCGGCGTTTATGCTGGAGCTTAAGCAGTAAAGGAGGTGAAATTTATGGACTATCCTAAAGAATGGGATGATCTGACCAAAAGAGATCGCAAGAAAAAGATTAAAGAACTCAAAAGAAAAAAAACCAAACAACAAGCAACTATTAAAAAGTTGCGAAATATTGCGGTTTTGATTGCTGTCTTGGTCATTGTAGTCGCAGGCTATTATCTGGTTAGCAAAAAATCCCCGGAGGAAATTGCGTTTGAGCAAAAAGTAGATGAGGTGTCCTTAGAGGGTAAAGTTGAAGAATTTAAAATTGAGGGAGTCAACCACATAAGCTCAAAAGAAACAGTTTTATATAAAACAAACCCTCCTACATCAGGACCGCACTGGTCCACACCTGCCGATTGGAGGTTTTATGACAAAGAGCTTCCCGATGAGCAATTAGTGCACAATTTAGAACACGGCGGAATCTGGATCACATACAAAGATTTAGACAAAGGAAGTATCAACAAGCTTAAAAGTATAGCTAAAAATAACAACAACAGCGTTGTTATAACCAAACGAGACGAAAACGAGGATTCGGTTGTAGTTGCTTCTTGGGGGAGAATGATGAAGCTTGTCGAAGTTGACAAAGCCCTAATTCAAAAATACATAGACACTTATATAAATCAATCACCGGAAAAATTAGCCCACTAAGCCGCAAAACGGGTCAAGCTCACCCGGCTGGCTATTGACAGAACAGGATTCACCTAATATTCTTTATTTGAACACTTATTCAAACATCATGAAAGTAAAACACTTGGGTCACATTTGTGTTGGCCCGACTTTGTCAAAGAAAGAGATCAATAAGGTTTACAGCGCTCTAAAAAAAGATACGAGCTTGGCCAAAAAGATTAAGCTTCACCAACTGCTTTCAGGAGAAACACGCTATAAGCTTATTAAACTGATTGGTGAATTAAACGAACTTTGTGTTTGTGACATGGCAGAAATTCTGGGCACCACTGTATCAGCAGTATCCCATCAATTAAAACTGCTGCGCAAAGCCGGGATAGTGGCAACTCGTCGAGAAGGGCAAACTATTTATTACTCTTTAAAAAATGAAAAAATAAAAGAATTATTGTGAAAAAAAACGAACAGGAAAGAACCACTGATTCATCTCTGAAATGGGGTGTGTTATCAGCCCTTGTCGCCTCCCTGTGTTGCATTGGCCCTCTCGCACTAATTCTACTGGGAGTAGGCAGTGCATCAACTGCTTTATCTATTGGCTACCGTAAGCCGTATTTTCTTGGCTTTGGGATAATGGTTTTAGGGTTTGGGTTTTATAAGTTATATAGAAAAAACTGCCGAAGTAAACATTTAGCCAAAGAACAACAGTTATTGATGTTTGGCGGTTCATTCTTAGTAGCAATCTTGCTTTATTATTTTTTGACTTTTATTGTCACACCTTTGATTGCACCCTGGGTTTATCAACTAAGATTCGACACTAATTTATGAGAAAAATTATTTTCCTAATTGTGGTACTAAGCACAGCTATTTTAGGAGGGATTATGACAAAAAATAGGATTTCTGGTTCAAATAATGGAGTTTCGGCAGTACTGGGTTCGCTTAATGGACGACAGTTATACAAGGCAGAATTATCAATCGAAGGAATGTGGTGTACTTCATGCGCAGTTGGCGCAGAATACAATCTGAAGGCAGTTGGCGGTGTAATCGATGCTTATGTGGGTTTTACGGATAATCTTGACGGTGAGGGGTGGGTAATTTACGAGAAAAGAAAAGTAAGCGACGAACAAATTATTAAAGCGATAGAACCATATAAGGCGACAATCTACTCTGATACGATTTATACTGAAAACAAATGACAGAACAGCAGTTTGATTTAGTTATTATAGGTGGTGGAGCTGGTGCTTTTGCGGCTGCCATTAAAGCCGATGAGTTGGGAGCCAAAACTGCAATAATAAATGACGGGCTTCCTCTAGGAGGAACTTGTGTAAATGTTGGTTGTGTTCCATCTAAAACTCTGCTTTATGCAGGAGAATTACTACACTTGGCAAAAAATCACAATGTCCCCGGCATAGAGCTTGAAGTTAAAAACTTTGACTTTCAAAGAGTTATAGCAGATGAGCTTTCCTTGGTTGAGAAAATGCGCAATGAGAAGTATGAGGGAGTACTGGCAAATCTTGAAAATGTTACTTTAATTGAAGGGCGAGCAAAGTTTATTTCTGAAACAGAAGTTGAAGTAAATGGAGAGAGGCTGCAAGCAGATAAATTTATTATTGCAACTGGCTCTACAGCCAATATTCCTCCTATTGATGGAATAAAGAAAGCTGGATATATAACTCACATTGAAGCGTTAAAACTGGAAACTCAACCAAAAGAGCTGGTGGTTGTTGGTGGAGGGGCAATAGCCTTGGAATTTTCTCAAATGTTTGCTCGATTTGGAACAAAAGTAACAATGCTTGTTAGAGGCGATGCAGTCTTTAGAACAGGAGACAAAGCACTGGTGGCACGATTATTAGAAATATTTAAAAAAGAAGGTATTACAGTTAAAACAAATGCTCCAATAAAAAGCGTAAGAAAAGAAGGTGAAAAGAAAATTGTTGTTTATGAGGTAGATGGCAAACAAGATGAAATAATCTGTGATGAAATCCTTTTGGCAACAGGCAAGACCGCAAATACTAATGGTTTGGGACTGCAACTTACCAATGTAAAAGTAAATGATAGAAAGTCTATAGTGGTTAATGAGAATTTTCAAACCAATAATCCAAACATTTTTGCGGTTGGAGATGTTGTTGATTTACCACTCAGGCTTGAGACGACTGCCGGTCGTGAAGGAACTTTAGCTGCCGAAAACGCTCTCAAAATTACAAAGAATAACATTGATTACAATGCTGTTCCCTATACTATTTTTACTGATCCCCAGCTAGCAGGTGTAGGGTTAACCGAGGAAGAACAAATGAAAAGAATGAATACTTGCGCATGTCGCACAGTCTCTTTCAAGCATGTTCCCAAAGCCGCTATACTGCGAAGAACAGAAGGCCTGATTAGTATGAGTATTCACCCAGAAACAGCCGAAATTCTTGGAGTTCATATTCTTGCTCCCCAAGCCGGAGAGTTAATAGCTGAAGCCATGATGCTAGTAAAAAACAAAAACACTATTGATGATGTAATTAATTCGCTGCCAATGTTCCCCACACTAAGCGAGGGAATAAAACTTGCAGCGCTTTCTTTTAAGAAAGACATCTCAAAATTAAGTTGCTGTATCTAGAGTTTCTCTCCAAAGCTGTCTTATTCATGCCTCCAATAAGTCCAGTCTGATCATCCAATAGTCACTCTTTGCAACAATCTATTGCCTTTTGAACAATCTGCCCAAGCTTGCTAAATAGTGAAGCAGACCCACTTTTATTATCATCATCTATAAATGAAGCTTGCAAACTCTTGTTTGTTAAATTCACTCCTTTGTCACCACGCTTTATTTTATCGGTTTTAACAACGCCAAGGTTTATGCCCCAAAATAAAGAGTAAAGATTGTAACTCTTTCTAAATAAATTCCAAGCTTTGTCTTTGTTGCCTTTCTTAAGCTCCTTTGTTCCAACTTCCATCACCCTCATCGAAGCAGCCAGCAAATGCTTACTAATACACCAAACCTCCCCTTCATAATCTTTGATTATCTCCTGCATAAGCTCTGTTCGCATTGCTCGGATCTCATTAAGAAGACCCAAATATTTTTTCTTTCCGGTTTTTTGTGAAGTGTAAAAAAGATGCTCTTCTATGGCAATAAGGTTCATTATTCCCACGGAAAGGTCTTCACCGGAGGACAAATCAATCTTGTTTTCTTTTGTAACATCTGCCACTTTTTTTAATAATTTCTCGATTTCTTTTTGATCGGTTTTCTTTTTCATTTTATTTTTGTTATTTTCCCCCATTGACAAGAATAATCAATCCATTATTATAAATAATATCCCTAACGGGGGGATAAGGATAGAATAGGTATTATGGATAAAACTGTCAAGAAGCAGGCAATAGATAGATTAGCAAGAGCAGAAGGGCATCTTAAAAAAGTGCGCAGTATGGTTGAAGAAGATGCATATTGCCCTGATGTGATTCATCAGTCTAAAGCAGTGCAAGCTGCACTTAAAAAAGTAGATGAACTAATACTTCACGGACATCTTCATTCATGTGTTTTTAATGAAATCCATGGAACCAAATCCAAAAGAGAGAAACTCATTGAAGAAATCGTTGATCTTTTTGGGAGAAATGAAAAATAAATGGGAAACGATATAAACAAGTTTGGATCTGGCGATATAAACAAGTTTAGATCTAGTGATATAAACAAGTTTGGATCTAGTGATATAAACAAGTTTGGATCTGGCGATATAAACAAGTTTGGATCTGGCGATATAAAAATATTTTTTGGAATTATTGCGCTTACAGCCGTTCTGGTTATAGGTTTTGCATTTTCGCAAGGTACAGAAGAAAGCACTGCAGACGAAAATAATCAATCTCAGGTCCAGATTACCGATATTCAAATTAGTCCTGAAACTTACAAACTCGGTGACGTTCCGATTAATGGTGGTTTAATCTCAAGAGAATATGAAGTAAAAAACGAGACCACTCAAACCGCAAAATTGCAAAAAATTGTAACTTCCTGCATGTGTACTAAGGCAAAGGTGTCACTAAACGGCAAAGAATCAAGATTTTTTGGCATGGAGCACCCGGGAGATAAGAATCCTCCAATAAATTTTGAAATCCCTCCCGGAGAAACAGCAAAAATAATTGTGGAGTTTAATCCTGCTGCTCATGGTCCGCAGGGAGTAGGGCCTTTCAATAGAGCCGTGCGACTAACCTTTAGCAAACCGTCGGGAATCAAAGAGTTAACCTTTGATGGAACCGTAATCAGATGAAAAACTTAAAATACAGCATCCCCTTATCAATAACGGGCTTATTATTTGCAAAACCGGCTCACGCGCACTGTCCACTCTGTGTAGCGGGTGCGGGCGCAGGGTTGTCACTCTCAAGAGTGCTGGGCATCGACGATTCCATCACCGGAGTTTGGATGGGTGCGTTCTTGGGTGCTATGAGTTTCTGGATCACAAATTCAGTTAATAAAACTTACATTCCATTCCAAAAGCAAGTTTTCTATCTATTAATTTTTGTTACAACAATAGTATCCTTCTACAGATTTGGACTTATAAATGAGCATAATGGTCTTGTATTTAATCTCCCTAAATTAACATTCGGCATACTTGCAGGAGGAATATTGTTTTATTTAGTTGACACGGTAAACACTCTGATTAAAAAGAAAAACGGAAAAGTTTTGTTCCCCTTTCAATCAATTATTTTAAGTCTCGGCTCAATGTTGCTTTTAAGCATGGGGATTTACATTTTATTAAATTATTACATTTGATATGCCCAGATTAGTAAGAAAAAATATAAACAAGAACGTAAAGAGAGATAATTCAATTAAGTTTTGGAGAGCGGCAGCATTTACTTTATTAGGAGTCGTTATCTTCACTCAAGTCTTTAGCTTTAACATAAAACCAAGGTTTAGCTTTTCAACCCTGATTTCTAAAAATAAGGGAGTCCAAAAGGCTGGTAAGGTGACTGAGTCAAAAATAGACTCATCAAAATTACAAGACACAGTTATTTCAAAAGAAGGGGTTGAGTTGCCAATAACATGGGGTGATCTGGGAAAAAGAATGGTTGCAGATGGAGTCATAGATGAAGCCAAGTTCAAAGAGCTTTTTAAAAATGGCCTGCAAGACAGCGAAGAAAAAATTCTTTCGGGGGTGTGGAACAAAAAAATTGTAATGACCTCGCAAAATAGCAGGTTTTTACTTGACATGCTTTGGGCATTTGGCTTGGCAAATAAAAATGAAATATTAACAAACGGTGAAATGACAGATCAAAAATATGGGGGAGATGCAAGTAAGTTTGCATCGACCGGAGGCTGGTCACTTAGTCGTGGCAATGTGATGAACCATTTCAGTGCACATCCCTATGTCATACTCACAAAAGAACAGCAGGAACTGGTTGATCGTGTGTCAAGGGGAATTTTTAGACCCTGTTGTGGAAACTCAACTCATTTCCCTGATTGCAATCACGGAATGGCCATGCTTGGCCTTTTGGAGCTCATGGTAGCAAATGGAGCAAGCGAACGAAAAATGTATGATACGGCACTGAAAGTTAATTCATATTGGTTTCCTCAAACCTATATCGAGCTTGCTACATACTTTGAGGAACAAGGACAAGATTGGAATGAAGTAGATTCAAAGCTGGTTCTAAGTGCACAATATTCCAGCGGTCAAGGGTATCAAGAAACCCGACAAAAAATTAAAAGTCTTCCACAACCACAACAAGGCGGGGGCGGATGTGGAGTTTAACAAAATGATAATAGGAAGACTTCTTCAATCTGCCCGCTTTAGGAAAACTGCAACCTTCAGCTTGTTAGCCTTTTTTGGATTAATTGTTGTAGTTGTTACATTTTTTGCATACAGCAACACAGGATCCGATAAAAGTAACTCCGGTCAAAAAAGTTTTGCTTCAAAAGGAGTACAACTGGTCAGCCCAACACAATTTTCCGAACTTGTTAAAAAAGGTGACGGGTTTCTGGTTGACGTCCACATACCCGAGCAAACCCATATACCCGGTACCGACGCTTTTATTCCCTTTGACGAAATATCAAAAAACTTGGATAAGCTTCCCCAAGACAAATCAACACCAATTCTAGTTTATTGCCGCTCAGGAAGCATGAGTAAAAACGCCTCACAAGAAATTGCACGTCTTGGATACACAAATGTATATGATCTTGACGGGGGAGTTAACGCGTATAAAGAACATAATAACGAAGTTGTTATAACACCCGACAATCATAATTTGGGCACTGTTATCTACGGAGATGTTCCAACTACGACATTTACCCTAACCAACTTCACGCCACTACCTTTAAAAATCACCCGCGTTTCAACTTCCTGTGGCTGTACATCGGCTAAAGTAAGTAAAAAAGAATTGAACACATATGAGAGCACGACCGTAAATGTGTCTTTCAATCCAGCAGTACACAAAGATGACACCGACCTAGGGGAGTTAACGCGCACCATATATGTTAATACCGACAATCCAAACTTCCCCAAGCTTACAAGTACGATTACAGCTAACGTTGTAAAAAATTAAAATAGATACTTGACATATACCCCAGAGGGGTGTAGGGTATAAGCATTATGCTTAAATCTGACGACGTTAAAAAGCAAGCAAAAAGGCGGATAAATATTATCAAAGGCCAATTAGATGGCCTTTATAAAATGATTGAAGAGGAGGAATACTGCACAAACGTGCTTGACCAATCCCTTGCAATTCAAAACTCTCTAAAGAGTCTTGACGCCTTGATTCTTGAAAGACATCTTAAAACTCATGTGGCTGATCAGTTTAAAAACCAAAAAGAGAAAGCTATAAAGGAACTATTGAAAGTATTCAGGCGCAGACAATAAAATGAGTAAAATGTACACTTGTCCAATGCATCCGGAAGTAATTTCCGATAAGCCCGGGAAGTGTCCTAAATGTGGTGGGATGGACCTGGTTGAAAAAGGCAAAGAGGATCAAGTCGGGAAACATAGCCACAACCATGAAGGACACGATCACGCTAACATGATGGCCGGGCCAGAGGCGGCTCAGAACTTCCTTCGTAGGTTCTATATAGTTACTGTTTTACTGGTTCCCCTGGCAATTTTCAGCAAACTCGGCATTAACTTTCTTAATTACTCTGACTTTTTTTTCCGCTCCTACCTTGAATTTGGCCTGGCAACAATCATTTTCTACTTTGGATTGGTGTTTTTTGAACATGCCAGTCATGAGATTCGCGCCCGCCAGTACGGGATGATGACCCTGGTCTCTTTAGCGGTTGGTGCAGGCTACTTATTTTCTGCTGTTTCAACTTTTGTGCCCTCAATCGAAGCCGAATTCTATCTGGAGATTTCAACTCTTATTTGGGTACTCTTGTTTGGCCACTTCTTGGAGGCAAAATCATCTAGCGCTGCGGGCAATGCCCTGCAAGAGGTAGCTAAGCTTTTGCCCAAGAAAGCCCACCTCATTATTGACGGAGGCACAAGAGACGTTGATATTAATGAATTAAAAAAAGGAGACGTGGTTCGGGTTTTGCCGGGTGAAAAGGTCCCGGCCGATGGTGTTATTTTGAGAGGTAGCGCTAATTTTAATGAAGCTCACATCAGCGGAGAAAGCAAACCCGTTGAAAAGGCAAAAGGTGACAGGACGATTGCCGGGGCAATTTGTTTGGATGGATCAGTTGAAATTACTCTTGATCGAGTCGGGGAAAGCTCCACCATCGGGCAGATTCAAAAACTAATATCTGCCGCACAACAGACAAAGCCCACCGCTCAGCGCATTGCAGACAAAGCTTCCCGGTGGCTTACCTTTAGTGCACTGGCAGTAGCCATTCTCACTCTGATTATTTGGTCCTTGGTGGTGGGGCAGACTTTTGTGTTTGCAATGACATTGGCAATTACTGTCCTGGTTATTGCTTGCCCTCATGCTTTGGGCCTGGCAATTCCCACTGTTTCGACCATCGCTACCAGGCTTGCGGTAAAAAACGGAGTGTTCATTAAAGATATGGCAAAGCTGGAAGTTGTAAAAGATGTTGACTATGTTGTTTTTGACAAAACCGGAACTCTGACAATTGGGGAGTTTGGTGTAACTGATGTTATTGATATTGAGGAAGGAAAGGTAAGCAAAAGCAAATTGTCGTCAAAACAAAAAGAACTTCTTTCACTAATCTCTGCAATCGAACAGCACTCCTCACATGTTTTGGGTGTTTCTATTGTTAAGTTTGCAAAAGAAAACGCAATCGTGCCAAGAAAAGCTAAAAATATAAAAAACTTGGCAGGCAAGGGTCTAAAAGGCAGCGTTGGAGGAACGGAATACTTAATTGGCAACAGAACGCTGATGAAAGAGAAGGGATTATTGGACGACAAGATAAACCAGCTTTATCAGAAGCTTTCAGAGAAAGGAAAAACAGTCGCCTTTGTAGCCAACACCAAACGAATCATTGGCCTGATTGCCCTTAGTGACAAGATTAAACCGGAATCTAAAAAGGCGATCGACAAGCTTCACAGTCTTGATGTTAAGGTGGCAATGCTTACAGGAGACAGTCAAGAAGTGGCTGGCGGGGTGGCAAAGGAACTTAACATCGATACTGTTTTTGCTCAAGTACTGCCGGAGAATAAATATGAGCATGTTAAAAAACTCCAGAAAGAGGGCAATAAAGTTATGATGGTGGGTGACGGTGTTAATGACGCACCCGCCTTAACCCAATCAAACGTTGGAGTAGCTGTTGGAGCAGGCACCGATGTGGCTGTTGAAGCAGGAGATGTTGTTTTGACCCGAAGCAATCCTCAGGATATTGTCAGTCTGATAGTTTTGGCTAAAAAAGTATACAGGAAAATGGTTGAAAACCTGGTTTGGGCATTGGGCTACAACGTCATAGCCATTCCTGCGGCAGCAGGGCTGTTTGTGCCCTGGGGAGTCAGGTTGTCTCCCGAAGTTGGCGCCTTACTCATGAGCATGTCTTCTGTAATAGTGGTAGTCAACGCCATGACACTAAGAAAGGTCAATTTAGATGCAATATAAAGGAAACAATTAACATGTCAGATTGTTGTGGAAGCAGCAGCACCGCTAAACAAAGCAAGAAAGTTGAAGAAAAACCGAAATCTTTCATCGGAAAATTTTTGTATAATCGTGGAAAGAAATTAAAAGAGAAAGATAAGAAAAAAAATGCTGCTGGTTGTTGTTAAATGAAAAAGATTAAGGTTGGAATAAATGGCTATGGAGTTATCGGTAAGAGAATTGCTGATGCTGTACTTTTACAAGACGACATGGAACTTGTAGGAGTAACCGCCAGAACACCGGACTTTCGGCTTTTCCCTATAAAAAAATCAAACATTTCTCTTTATGGAGTTGATGCCGATGCATGTCAAAAGCTAATGGCAAGCAGATATAAATGCAAGGGTGATCTGGATAATCTACTTAAATATGTTGATATAATTGTTGATGCAACTCCAAAGGGAATTGGGGCGAAGAATAAAGAAAAGTATGATCAGTTTGGAGTTAAATCTGTATTTCAAGGCGGAGAGAAACACGATCTAACCGGTTTTTCCTTTGTGGCAGAAGTCAATTACAGTGATGCTTTAGGTAAAAAGAGTCTAAGAGTGGTTTCCTGCAATACAACAGCTATATGCAGAATCGTTTATCCGTTCGTAAGAGATCAGATTTTAGATGTCGCCCACATTGCTTTGGCTAGACGTGGATCAGACCCGGTTGATTCTCACGAGCAAGGGCCACTGGGGACCATAAGGTTGGAAGAAAGTATTCCTTCTCATCAAGGGATTGACGCGCAAAAAGTTATTCACGGCTTAAATATCGTTACTGCGGCCATGGCGGTTCCCACGACCCTGGGACATCTTCATATAGCGTTTATAAGATTAAATAAAGAAATTTCAAAAGATGAAATTGTTAATTTGTTAAAGTCCTTACCACGGGTTGTTTCGGTAAAGCACGAAGACGGATTGGTTGCAGAAAATCAGTTAGTCGAGCTTATGCGAGATCTTAAACGACCGAGGGCAGATATGTGGGAGGTTGCTTTTTGGGAAGATTCTTTATATGTGCAAGGGCGTGATGTTACCTTTTATTACCAAGTTCACAATGAAGCAATTGTGATTCCCGAAAACGTTGATGCAATCAGAGCTTTATCCGAGGTAGAAAGAAATCCCCAAAAGTCAATTAAAAAAACCGATATGTCTCTTGGAATACTTAAAAGTTTTTCAAGCCAGAGATAAAAAAAGTATTAAAAAAGTCCAATCTGTGCATCCAAAGACTCCGTCTCCGGATAGCTAAAATCAACTTCTATTTCTCTTGGAGTGTTCCAGTGATCAGTAAACTTAAGCCTTCCGTTTTTAAGTCCGTAATCATATATGTCTCGTGTAATCACGACATCCATTTCACAGTATTTTTTTAGCTTTTCCAAACTTTTTCTGTCTCCGCTTTTGTAATATCTTACAGCATTTGCTCCGTGGTCATTTTTGACATTTCCCAGTGTATCTTTTGCAATTGCATCAAGTTTCACTCTTCTGCCAAACGATCTTTTAACCTCCTCTAAAATATCAAAGTGGGGGAGTTTGCCAAAAGGAAAGTCTGCATAGGGCTCTAAAGTTAGCACATCAAACTTTACACTGTTAAATCCAATAATCCGGTCTGCCCTTTGGAAAATAGGCCACATTTCAGCAAGCTCTTTCTCCCAAAAGCTTTCCATTTTTCCTTCGATTTCATTGAAATTATCATCAAGCTTTCTTGAATAAACAGATACAATGCTTACCCCAAGTTTGCCGGGATCATTATCGTCAATCTCATCAAAAAACTTCTGAGTTTCAACATCAAAAATAACCTCAAACATATTAAACAAACATTCTATATAAGTTGAAGTTAAACTACAAGTGCACTGTTCCCTCTTTCATCTCCCACTCGGCCTTGGGAGATTTCCACCCTCTTGTATTCTTGTGTCTGTTAACAACTTCTCTAAACACAGGCTTTCTTCTGTGAACTTCCATTATTAGCCCACGTAAATTATCTGCTCCCTTCCTCTGCATTTCTTCATCAGGTGTCAGCTCCACCTCTCGTATTCTTCCATCACTCTCGCCAATTAAATAATAAAAAAAAGTTCCTGAAAAAGGGATAACAATCTCTTTTCTTCTCTTCATAATTATTGGCTCGCCATGATAGACACCATAGCTTCTCCCACGAAGATATTTTCTCAACACCTCTCCACACATACACATCATTAATATTTCCATCTCCCCCGCAGAGTTATAGCCAAACTCTTCGTTTCCAAATTTAAAGTCGACTATCACCAGTTGATCGTCACCGGGACGAATAATTACATCGTTTCGAACCGGAACTTGCGCCCGAGCACCCAACAAAGAAATGTTATTAATAACAGTCATTTCAAAATGTACTTTTGTGTTAGGATCGGTTAATTGTTCCAAAAGATTGCAGTTTTCTTCACTAAGCCACCACTCAATTAGTTTTATTCCTCTTTCTTCAATGCTTTCGTCAAGCCAAGCATTCTTAAGATCATTTG
Source organism: uncultured Gammaproteobacteria bacterium (assembly GCA_964422865.1). GTDB lineage: Bacteria > Patescibacteriota > Microgenomatia > UBA8517 > UBA8517 > CAYRCU01. Next base: position 40,181 of record CAYRCU010000001.1, on the reverse strand, counting down.
CACTATAACCGGGTGAATTTTTATCCCAATCACAAAAATGTCTTAACTGTATATATCGATAAATCTGCCAAGCCATATAAATTTGCTTGCCCAACAAAGACTCTTCCCAATTGCTGACACCATCTCTTAAAGCTTCACACAACAATTGTCTGTCTGCCCCGTATTCTTCTCCAAAATACTTTTCCAATTTCCTTGGAGTTAAATTACGGGAATCATCAATTAGCCTTGCAATAATTCTAAGCCCGCGAGCAGGAAAAGTTGGAAAATATTCTTGCAAAACCCTGGGATCTATTTCTTCTGAGGCACCTCTTTGTTCTTCTCGAGCAATTACAGAAGCAAGCGTGCTTAATACATGCAGAGAAGTTCCCCGCATTGATGCAATAACAACTTCAAGTGAATCAAAAGGATACTCTTTTGTCTCTGCTTCTTTCAGAGTTGTGTCGTTCTCAATAACACTTAAGGCAATTTCAATTTGAGAAATACTGATCCTTGGAGCCGGGACATCATCGGGAATTTCAGAAGTAGAGCCACCTCTCTCGGGTATTATGGATCTGTATTTCCCCCCAATACTTTCCGCAGTCATTTATTACAAGATATAGTATAAAACTATAATAAGAAAGTTGTCCCTATTAGATTAATCTGCAGGTTTTGCAAGAATGTTTTTTTAATTTTGCTTTCACCGCGAATATAATCCACCAAAAATGGATATTTCTCAAAAGCGACTGTTTTTCTACCCTTCACTTTCTTTTCTCTTTTCTCCATCTCAGGCTTTCCTTTGACTTTAGGAATTTCCATTACAACTTTGTAGTAAGAATAGTATTCACCGGTAGAAGGATTTATCCAAGAAAACATGCTAAATGGGTAAGACGTATAATTAAGAACAAAGGGGGTAATAGCTACTATTCTTTCATCATTCCAGACTCTTTCAAAAGCATATCTATAGTTTTCTGAAATTTTGCTTTCACCCAGCAAATTACTCCATCCGGTTTCCGTGATAAATACCGGTATATTACGTCTCAGTCCAAATTTATAAAGAAAATTAGTTTCCCAATCATATCCTCTAATACTCATCTTTCCGTCTTCCTGCGGACTTCCCATAAACCCGGGATTTGGATAAGAATGAGATGCCCAGCCATCAAAAAGCGTAAACACTAATTCATCTTGCTTGTACATTTCTTCAAAAAAGACAGCACTGTCCATTGTCTCCCTTGTGTTTAAAGCGGCAGCATCAAACCCGGCAGAAAGCACAAAAAAGTTAAAAGAAGCTTTCTTCAGCTCCTCCCAGTAAACTCTAACTATTTTTGAGTATTCTTTCGGATTTATCTCTCCGCCCCATTCTTTAGCATGATTTGGCTCATTAAATAGGACAACATATCTGTTTTTAACAGGCCAGGGAAGAGAATCTAAAAATTCGGCCCAAGCTCCCGCATCCTTTTCATTGGGTTTTTCCCAAATACCTCCTTGGCTTATGGTGGCAATTCTAACAATCGGTATCAACTTAAGTTCTGAAAATCTCTTAAACATTTTATTCCAGTAAGCACTGTCCCTTTCATCTTTTCGAATAACTATTGTCACATATCCCCATTCTCCACCTCCGCCGTTCACAAGTTTAGCAGCATCATCCAAATCACTCTCATTTAAAATATGGATTCCATATTTATTATTTGCACTACTTTTGCCATGTGAATCGTCGGAGGCAAAAGCGCTATTATTGGCAAGTAAGACAATTAAAAAAACCACCACAAAACTGAAACTTTTTTTCACCGCCCTACATTATATAATAAGGTATGCACAATTTACCTGACTTACCCTATAACTATTCAAGCCTTGAGCCATACATAGACGAGCAAACAATGCACCTGCATCATCAAAAACACCATGCAGGTTATGTAAAGAAACTAAACGACATCCTTGCAAAACACCCTAAGTTGCAAAAACTCTCCATCGAAGATCTTCTCAAAAGTATTAATGATGTTCCGGAGAGCATCCGGCAATCAGTGATCAATAATGGTGGAGGTCATGCCAACCACACATTATTCTGGCAAATAATGAGCCCCGACGGTAAAAGAGAGCCGGAAGGTGATCTAAAAAATGCAATAAACAAAACCTTTGGGGAGCATGCCTATTACCTAAAGTATCAAAATCAGAAAGCAAAGTATATTGAAGCTTGGTGGAATATTGTTGACTGGGAAAAAGTTGAGAAATTATATCAACAAACAGTGTATGTTCCTTCTAATAAATAAGCCCAAGGGTATCACCTCTCATGATGTTGTTAACAAAGTAAGAAAGTTTACTGGCATAAAAAAAGTAGGTCACGCAGGAACTCTCGACCCAAATGCCACAGGTCTTCTTATAATTGGTATTAAGCGCCAAAGCACAAAGAAACTTGGTGCAATTTCAAAAAACACCACAAAAACATACGAAGCCGAAATACTGCTGGGTGAAGAAAGAACAACGGATGACGTTGAGGGAAAAGCAGTAAACAGAAACACAAACATAAAGCCTTCAAAAAAGGAAGTGATAAAAGTACTCAAAAAATTTACCGGGGAACTTATCCAAAAGCCACCCATATACTCAGCCATAAAAGTAGATGGCAAAAAATCTTATAATCTTGCCAGAAAAGGCAAAAAAGTAAAACTTAAACCCAGAAAAGTTATTGTTTATTCAATTAAACTTCTTGCCTATAAATATCCAACCCTTTCAATTGAATGCAAAGTCTCCTCCGGCACATACATTCGCGCCCTTGCCAGAGATATTGGCAAATCTCTAAAGACTTTTGCCTACCTTAAAAATCTCAAGCGAACAAAGATAGATAAATATTCAATCAAAAATGCCGTTAATCTGGAAAGCGTCAGCCCCAACAATTGGCAAGAGCTCGTCGTTGATTTAGAATAGGTCAAATGAATCTCATCTCGGCAATACTCCTTGGGGTTATTCAGGGTTTCACTGAATTTCTTCCCGTAAGTTCCTCCGGGCACCTGGTCATAGCTCAAAGTTTGATCCCAAATTTCAAGCAACCCGGAGTTCTTTTTGATGTAGTTCTTCATGCAGCAACCGCCGCGGCAATAGTGTTCCATTTTCGCAGCAATATTTTAAAGCTCAGTTTCAATTACATCTCACTCATTGCAATCGCCACTCTGCCGGCGGCAGCAGTCGGATTTCTTTTTAAGGGGATTCTCGAAAGTTTTTTTTCAAGCCTGACAATTGTAGGTTTCGCACTTCTTCTTACAGCAGTTCTTAATTTTTTTACGGATCGTTTTTGGGCAAAAAGAGAATTCATTTCGCGCCTTGATGCAATTTTCATAGGTCTTGCTCAAGCTCTGGCAATTATCCCGGGTATCTCACGCTCCGGCTCAACCATTTTTGCCGGTACCTCCTTAGGGGTAGACAGGGAAAAAACAGCAGAATTCTCATTTTTATTATCAGTGCCCGCCATCCTCGGAGCCAGTCTTTTAGAGCTTTTTACAAGCAGAGCCAACAACACAATAAGCCTTACCCAGTATCTTTTTGGATTTTTAAGTGCTCTGGCGGTAGCTCTTATTGCCCTGAAACTTGTCACAAGTTTTCTGGTAAGTAGACAATTTAAGTATTTTTCTGTCTATTGTGCAATTGTGGGAACCGTAGCTATTGTGCTAGGATTAACCTAGCTCTAGTTATTACATGTCCAAAAAGCTTTTCTTCACACTTTCACCGTTTTTATTTGTTTTAGGTCTCAGTATTTTATACTCATCCATTATTCAAAAAAAGGTAAATATTGCAAGCAGAGTCGAAAACTTCTCAGGTATACCAACTAAAGGTGAGACCAAAGGAAGTTATCACAGCAAGGTGGTTTACGCCCCTGAAATCATACTTGGAGACACAAAGCCGGTTTTGGGAGTAAGCAATTCAAATGAGAAGTGGATAGAGGTAGATTTGTCGGAACAAAAACTCCGTGCTTGGGACGGAAGTGTTCTTTATCTGGAAACACTTGTTTCAACAGGCCTTCCTCAATGGCCAACACCAACGGGCGAATTTAGGATTTGGGTAAAACTTAGAGCGGCCAAAATGGAAGGGGGAGAGGGAGCATACTATTACAATCTTCCCAACGTACCGTTTATTATGTTTTTTGGGAACGACAAGGTCCCCAACTGGCGTGGTTTCGGACTCCACGGAACTTATTGGCACAATGATTTTGGTCGTGTTCACAGCCATGGTTGTGTGAATTTGCCCACTTCTGTAGCAGAAAAATTGTACTACTGGACCACTCCCACACTCTCAGGGGGGGAATATTCCGTCTTCTCAAGTCCCAAAAATCCAGGTACAAGAATAGTAATCCATAAATAACTTGACATATAGCACTCAATATATTAGACTGCTAAAATCGCATGAAAACAAGTGGCCAACAAAGAACAATTCCCGTCGTCGCAATCCGCGGCTCAGTCATATTTCCTCATGTTGACTCCTTTTTGACATTTGGTCGGCAAAAGTCACTTAAAGCCGTCAATTTTGCTTTTCAGGGTGACCGCGTAATTGCCGTATTTTCACAGAAAAATGCTCGAATCAAAAATCCTAAAAAAGGAGATCTTCACAAGGTTGGGATTATAGCAACGGTTAGCCAAATGATGTCCAGCGAGAACGAAATTCACGCACTGGTCAAAGGTCAGGTAAGAGTAAAGCTTGATGAACTAACCTCAACCGAGCCGTTTCTCGTCGGCAAGGTAACTGAAATTCCGGAAACCGATGTAGACTCTCCTGAAAACTTAATACTCGCAAAGCAGCTTATCGTACTCTTCAGAAAAGCAGTGAATCTCGGTAAAAATGTTGACGTTACAACTATCATGAAAGTGCTTTCCCGCCAGTCGGAACCTGTAATTCTTGCAGATTCTATCTCCTCTCTCCTTGATATTAAAACCTCTCACAAGCAACTCCTTTTGGAAGAAACATCAGTTAACAAACGACTCAAAAAGGTTATTGAATTTTTAAATCGTGAAGTAAGTGTTTTAGATCTCGAGCAAACCATTTCACAAAAAACTCAACAGCGCTTCGAGAGTCAAATGAGGAAAGCCATGCTCAGAGAGAAAAAACGTACAATTGAGGAGGAACTGGGCGAGGATGAAGGCGGAGTGACAGAGAGTGAATTTGCTGAATACGCCGAAAAAATAAAGAAGGCAAAAATGCCCAAAGCCGTTCGCCTTAAAGCCAAAAAAGAATTAAAAAGGCTCGAAAAGCTCCCCTCTCACAGTCCGGAAGGGGGCTTTATAAGAAACTATCTTGATTGGCTTGTCGAAATGCCTTGGTCAATTTCTTCCAAAACGGATCTTACAATCAAAAAAGCCGCAAAAACACTAAACAATGATCACTATGGTCTGGAAAAGGCAAAGGAGCGAATCCTTGAATATTTGTCGGTAATAAAACTAAAACAAAACGGAAAGAAAAAACTGGTTGACGAAGATTCACATCCAACAATCCTTTGTTTTGTAGGCCCGCCAGGAGTAGGTAAAACTTCAATCGGCAAATCTATCGCAAAAGCCCTCGGCAGGAAGTTTGCGCGAGTCTCTCTGGGAGGTATCCGTGACGAAGCAGAAATCAGAGGACACAGAAGAACCTATGTAGGTGCTCTTCCGGGGCGTATTATCCAGGGAATCAAAAATGCAGGAACCAATAACCCTGTGTTTATGCTTGATGAAATTGACAAGCTTGGAGCAGACTACAGAGGGGATCCCGCGTCAGCCCTTCTTGAGATTCTTGATCCCGAGCAAAATAAAGAATATTCAGATCATTATTTAGAAGTTCCCTTCGACCTCTCAAAAGTAACCTTTATCTGTACGGCAAATGTTATGGACACAATTCCTGCTCCGCTTAGAGATCGTATGGAGATAATCAATTTCGCAGGCTACATAGAAGACGAAAAATACAATATTGCCAAAAAATATCTCTGGCCCAAGCAGCTTAGGGCAAACGGTATCAACGACAAGAAAATTACCATTACAAAAGAAGCTCTCTACGAAGTTATCAATAAATATACTCGTGAGGCGGGAGTGCGTGAGCTCGAACGAACTCTTGCAACTCTTTGTCGAAAAACAGCGCGACTAATTGCCGAAAAAAAGCATTATCCAAAGGAAATTAAAATCTCAACAGTCAGAAAGCTTCTGGGGCCAAAAAAGTTTAGCTCCCTGATAGCTGAAAAGAAAAATGAGGTAGGTATGGCTACAGGGCTTGGAGTAACATCCGCAGGAGGCGAAATAATGTTTGTGGAAGTAGCTCTCATGCCGGGAAAAGGCAAACTTATTCTAACAGGACAATTAGGGGATGTGATGAAAGAGTCCGTAAAAGCCGCTTTCACTTGGACAAAATCTCATTGGAAGGAGCTTAAGCTTCCGGAAGGCTTCGGTCAAAAGATTGATGTCCACGTCCATGTTCCGGAAGGGGCCACTCCAAAAGACGGCCCTTCAGCGGGAGTTGCCATGATCACAGCACTAGTCTCAGCTCTTACAGGCATATCAGTAAAAAGAGATGTTGGCATGACAGGTGAAATAACTTTGAGAGGAAGAGTACTGGAAATTGGGGGAGTAAAAGCAAAAGTTGTTGCCGGGCACACAGCAGGGCTCAAAACCATAATTCTCCCGCAAGACAATAAAAAAGATCTTCAGGATATCCCTCAAAACGTCAAAAAAGATATAAAATTCGTTTTTGCGGGAAACATAAAAGATGTTCTTAAAGTTGCCCTCACAAACTGGCCTCTAAACAAAAAAACAAACAGCAAAAGAGTATTCAATTCTCTTCCATTTGTCTCTCAAGCTTAATCTTTCTTCAATTTTAGGTTAAAATACATTTACGTAAGGCTCTGCCAAGTTTCACTTGGCCCCATCGTCTAGTGGTTCAGGACACTGGGTTCTCATCCCAGAAACCCCGGTTCAAATCCGGGTGGGGTCACAAAATAATTCGTGGATATTTTCTTGTAATCATTATTATTGTGGGAAGGTTCCAATTTATCCTAACTTTGTTGTTCTATTGTGTATCCTTAACAGTTACTCCCATAGCTAATAGTTTTTTTCTTATTACATCCGCTTTCTCCCACTTTCCCAATCTGCGATACTCGTTTCTTTTACTTACCAAGTTCTTAACTTTGGTTTTTAGTTTACTATCCTCTAGTGAATCATTGTTTTGAAATATAAATCCCCAAACCGTATCAATTTCTTTTAGAAAACGGACAACCAACTTCGCACCTTGGGGGCCAACCACATCATCATCCATATAGCTATTTATCCTCTTTGTAAAAACATATAAACTAGCCAAAGCTCGTGGTGTGTCTAAATCGTCGTCCATGTAACGGACAAAACTTTTTCTGGCAGAAGTACACTCTTTTTTTAATCTACTTAAATTCTGTCTTGTATCTTTTTGCTTATCCTCTTGTTCAAATATCCTCTCAATAAAATTACCTAATTTGTCAATTGCATTGTTTGATTGTCTAAGTGATTTAAAAGTGAAGTTTAGTGGACTCCTGTAATGACTAGCCAGTACCAAATATCTGAATGCTAATGGGCTTGGAATTTTATTCAGTAATTGTTGGAGGGTATATATATTATGCAGTTTTTTTGACATCTTCGTTTTATTCACCTGAAGAAACTGCCTATGTAACCATATCTTCACGAATTTTTTCCCTGTTGCTGCTTCGCTCTGAGCTATCTCATTCTGATGATGTGGGAAAATCAGGTCAACTGCACCGGTGTGAATATCAAAGCTTGGACCTAGATATTTCATGCTCATGGCAGAACATTCTATATGCCACCCCGGCCTTCCACGACCAAAAGGAGATTCCCAGTATATTTCTCCATCATCTTTATTCCAAGCTTTCCAAAGAACAAAGTCGGAAAGGTCCTCTTTTTCGTATTCGTCAGCAGCAACTCTGCCACTCGCTCCCGCGAGTAAATCCTTTTTCTTTATCTTTGCAAATTCTCCATAGGAATCAAATTTTGCAATTCTGAAATATACACTTTTATCTTCGGCAACATACGCAATACCCATATCTAGTAATATTTGAACAATTTTTATCATCTCCTTTATATGATCCGTGGCTTTACATAGTACTTTAGGTTCACGAATATTTAATTTGTCAAAATCACTCAATACAGAATCGCCATATTTTTTGGTGATTTCATTCAATAAAGTTTTATTACCTTTAGAAGATTTTATTGTTTTATCATCAACATCAGTAAAATTCATCACATCGTAAACTTCATAGCTTGAATACTCCAAGTATTTTTTAAGAAGATCTACGAAAAGATATGTTGAAAGATTTCCTATGTGAGCGTAGTTATATAATGTTGGTCCGCAGCTATAAATCTTTACTGTGTTTTTGATCAGAGGAACAAGTTTTTCCTTCTTTCTGCTTGCTGTGTTGTATAAATATAGCATTTAGGAACAGCGGTGACGTATTCTAACATTTTTTCGATTTTTAATAAAATTATTCACTGCATGAGTCGACCAAGAAGTGCATTCACCTGCAATTTGAGCACCCGCTCATCTCTGCTACTCACAATCTTTACTTATAAAATCTTCAGGCTCTTTCTCTTTATAGGTATGTACTTAGTTAGCAGAAACAAAATTACTCATTTCGAGAGAAGAAATCTGATTCAATTGCTTAGTTGCAACCAAAAATTGCATTATTTCCCCGTTCGAAATAAACGGAGCTTGATTCTCACTTTCGTTCGAATTAAAATAACGGTGGGTCACACCCCGCCAAGGCGTGGTGAATGAGTAAAGCATTCCTCCTATGAACCTGATACTCCTCCCCGGCAATCACATCACCAACAGAGACCGGATTGAAAAAATCGAGAAAAATCTAGAAGACCTTTTTGACTCAACATATATCCAATACTATAAACATTGGCAAACAAACAAAAATTTAATCAATCTAGAAGAAGAACTTAAAATACTCACAAAAGAAGCAAATTCTTTTGGTAAATACACAATATTTGCAAAATCCGCAGGAGCCCTTCTTGCTCTAAGAGGAATTTTTGAAGGTAAAATCTCACCTCTAAAGTGTATTTTTGTGGGAACCCCTATGTCTTGGGATCATGCAATAAATATCCAAGCTGACAAGTGGCTACGAAACTACTCAGTTCCAACCCTTTTTATCCAGCAAACAAAAGACCCATTTATGTCCTACCAAAAACTGGTAAAGCCATTAGAAAAATCGAAGGCAAAAAATTATCAGATAAAAGAGATTCCAGGAGAAACACACAATTACGAAAACATTTCTCAGTTAAAACAACTAGTTTCGGAGTTCATCTCAACGAAGCTCACTTTGTTCTGAAAGCTCAAAGACCATATTTGGAGGTTCCATATTAAGCGCACGATATATTGAATCAACAAGATGGGAAGTAACAATTTGCAAATGTTGAATACTCTTCAGAAAATCGATCATCGAAATAGGTAAATTTTCAAGTCGGATGATAATACTATCAATATAATTAGAGTCATAATCAGAATCAGCTTGCTTCGCTTCTTCAAATGAAACAAACCCAAGGTCGGCTATAACGACCGACCCTGACTTTTCAGGAATAATAATAGCGTGCGAACCATCCTCGTTCAGCTTAACCGAAGCACCAATCCCTTGACTGTGTAGATTTCCTGCAATTTGAGGCACTCTGGCAGGTATCTGCCAGGCAACTGATTGTGATGATGGTTCCGCATAAATTACCATATCTCCCCATTTACCACTCTCTGAACTATATCCTGCCATTAATTTCACTCGTATTGACGAAAAAAGCTCATCACCTATGCCAATTTTCCATTCTCTTGCATTGGGGAAAAATCGTTGAGATTGTCTCGTAATGAATTTTTCAACTTGTTTATTGGCTCTCCTACGAATATCCCTTCGAGTGAAGCCAGCGTACTCAGAAGCCGTTTGCTCTACCCAAGAAAACATTTCGACAGGATCAGGAATTGAAACACGAAACCCACTTGACTTAGGATCACCCTCCCACAACGGTCCCAGCTCAGATTCCACCCCAGGCATAATTAACTTGCATTCTACTAAAAATATAGGTCTTTGACAACAAAGGCGCTATAACAAGTACTAAACTCAAAATCTGAGCTTGGGGTCCGAATCCAGACAATATTTAATTCCAATTCCAAATTCGTGGGATTACTCCGCTAAGGCGGAACAAAATCCGCAGGGCGGCCGTAATCATGGCCGAAGGAAAAAATTTAGATCATGGCAACAGCAAGGTAAACAAAGTAAAAGAAATCGTATTGGAAAATGCAAGAGAGCTTCGGCCGGGTGTCGAAAGTGTAGATATTAAAGCAGCACTTCAAGCCGTCAACAACTTCGAATAAATCACACTATAAAGAGAAGAGTAACAAGGATCCTCGATGTAAGAAGTATCCAAAACATAAAACGGATTGGACACTTGCTTCCCCGGATAAACTTGGTTGTGTGCCCAGGCATAAATTTCAGAAAAATCTTGGTCGGAATTTGTGTATATGGATTTTTCAAATAAAGTTTTTACAAAATGATAAAGAACACGATCGCGAACCGCTTTTTGAGCCAATTCAGGTAAGGATTTTTCATAGTTTAACTCTGCTTTTATGGCCCTTAATTCGTGCCAAATCCATTTTTTCTCATCGGGGTCTTTATTGCGATCAATCAGATTAAGATAAGTTATTGCGTGGCCAAGTTCGTGAGCAAACAAAACAGCAGAGTCAATACCTCCATCTTTGTCATAATAAATTCGCACCAACTTTGACTTTCTGTCATATTCCGTCTTGTAATACCGATAATCCCTCTTTAGCAATAGTATTCGATTGGTATGGTTTTTGCTCAAACCATATTCGCGAAAGGCCAAAAATACATCTTTCGGTATGTCAACACTCTTGTCGTAAAAAAAGGCAGAAAGATCCAGATTGTTAAAAATAGTCTTGTGCCAATCGGGCGGTTGAGCGGCAAGAAAAAAACTGGATATCTTCTTTGATATTTTCAGATAAGATTTTTCAAAAACAATAAAATTTCTAGAAGATAAACCGGTCCAGTTGTTCATGTAACAGAAATAGTCAGGAAAACCTTCTTCTTGAGCAATATTGTTTCTTTCAACAACAATTTTCTGAAATATTTTTTGGAGCCTGTCTATAACAGAAGAATACTTCCTGTAAAGTATTTTCCTCTTCGATAAATTATTTCGTCTGTCAAAGATTTCATTTCTTATATTTTCAACACAATCCCGATCGCATTTTTCGTAATATTTTAGAAACAATTTGTCAATCCTGTTCATCAGAGATAAAACAAAGAAGGGTGGATGGTTTCCACCAGGAGGACGACCCCTCGGCCCTTTCTTGCTCATTGTGTCTGTCATCAGAGGAGATGTGTACATCCAGGTTATGTATACCACGCACTGCACGCCTCTTCTCAGCCCCGGACCAGACAGAGAATCAGAATTCTATGGCACTGACAATCCAGAGACCGAAACAAACCTCTTGCGGTTGAATATTCCTTAGCCCTAGGGACTAAATAACTGGCGCAGACATTCTCCTTCCAACTTTTCGAAAGCTTTTGTATTGAATTTCAATCCCTGGTAAATTCGTCCAAATCTAAATGAAATCATCACTGCTATCGCAAACACAACAACGGTGATGATGCGCCTTCTCAACCCATATTGGCCTTCAACTCGACTATCGTCCTTAGATGTGGCCACCTTTTCTTTCAGAGTAGCAACCAAGTCGGACTTTACGAGGAACCTAACCATAACTAAGTCATCATAGCATAAGTGGTCAAGAGGAAAACTTGGCAACACTCCAGAATCTACTGAATGAGTATTTTGATAAAGGCAGTGGAAGCTCCTTATCTGAAGAAGAGCAATCAATTGTCACTGCCGGTGCCCGTCGTCTTGTTTTTGCGTGGACTAAATTGCGATTGTTTGGGGTGGAGGATTTGGGTCGAGATCAAACTCGAGTGCTAACCAGATTGGAAAAGGAGTTTCAAATAACTCTATACTATGAAATTTCAGGCTCAATGGATCATCTTTCATTGACTGGCTATAGGAGAGCAGGTCTGGGAAAAAGAGCCTGGGTTTTAGCTGAGAAGGTCATAAAGATAAAAGAAGAAGAGGAATCAGACTTATGGACAACACTTCGCTTCCCCCTCTTTGGTTATTTTATGGCCGAATGAACCATTGAGACTCAATTCTTTGCCGGCAGACTTAAACAAACACAATATTTTTAGTTAAGCTCATTTTGCTCCGAAAGCTCAAAGATCATGTCACAAAATCTTGACAAAGCACTCTTGAGAGTATAAAATTCCTGCTATCGCTTGAGAATTACCTCTATGTTAACTGCATTTCCCAATTCCCCACTTTCTAAGACTTGTTTCATCAAGAAGATCTAACTCGCACGGAGGAAACATCTTCTTCCGGTGAGCAAGCAAATGGAGGTTTATTTTGAGAAAATGACAAATATGAAAAAAATACAAATAACAAAAAAAGGCTTTGATATCCTTAAAAAGGAGTATGATGAGCTGGTTAATACAAAAAGACCAAAACTCGTTGATCGCCTGGAGCACGCAAGAAACGAAGGAGACCTGAAAGAAAACAGCGATTACATAAACGCTAAAGAAGAACTTGAATTTCTCGACGGTCGAATTGATGAGCTTAAAGCTGTTCTCGATCATGCCGAAGTTGTCAGTACAGACAGTGCTTCCAATGGAACAGTGCAAATAGGAACAAAAGTTACAGTGGTCATAAATAATGATGTTAATGTCTTTGAAATAGTAGGTGAGTGGGAAGCAGATCCGGTGCAAAAGAAGATCTCTCACGAATCTCCCTTAGGAAAAGCCCTGATAGGTAAAAAGGTTGGAGAAGAAGTGGAAGTTGAAGCACCGGCAGGTAAGATTGTTTACAGGATTAAATCTGTAAACTAAACCGTAAGTCCGTTATACTATCTGGTAAATGGCTCAAAAAAGACTCGAAGAGATAAGAAAGATCCGCCTGGAAAAATTAGAAAAACTCCGCAAACTTGGAATTGACCCCTTCCCTTCAAAATCAAAAAAAGACCACTCAAATAAGCAAATATTAGAAAATTACAAAAAGTTTGAAGGAAAAAGGATTACGCTTACCGGCCGCTTAATGTCCTGGAGAGAACACGGAAAAATAGTTTTCTCTAATATTCAAGATGAATCAGGATCAATTCAGCTTTTTATTAAAAAAGATGCTTTAAAAGATACAAACTCTAAAAAGCAAACTCTTGGCTTTAGTGATCTTACACTTCTTGATGTGGGAGACTTTGTCCAAGCCACGGGTGAAGTGACGAAAACAACCAGTGGTGAAGTTTCTCTAATGCCTTCAGAGATCAAAATTCTTGTAAAATCCATCCGTCCCCTGCCTTCCACCTGGCATGGCTTAAAGGACATAGAAGAGCGTTACAGAAAAAGATATTTAGACATCATCCTCAACAGTGATGTCAAAAAGAGGTTGATTGAAAGAAGTCTTGTGATCTCCACCATAAGAGAATTTTTAAACGGAGAGGGCTTTCTGGAAGTGGAAACACCAACCCTGCAGCCTATATACGGCGGAGGATTCGCTCGGCCGTTTGTTACCCACCACAACGCTCTGGATGCCGACTTCTATCTAAGGATATCGGACGAAATGTATTTAAAGCGATTGATTGTTGGAGGCTTCGAAAAAGTTTACGAAATAACCAAAGTTTTCAGAAACGAAGGTATAGACCGTGATCACAATCCCGAGTTTACAATGTTTGAAGCACAAATAGCTTTCGAAGACTATACATATGGTATGGATCTTTTTGAAAAGATTATCGAACGGGTAGCAGTCAGCGTTTCAGGATCCACAAAAGTACAATTTATGGATCGGGAAATTGATTTCAAACGTCCCTGGCAAAGATTTAAGTTGACCGAAGCAGTTAAAAAATTTGCGGGCATCAACCCTCTCAGTTGGAAAACACTGGAAGAAGCCAAAAAACAAGCGTCCAAAACAATAAAAGATGCCAAAAAAAATGAAGAGCTGGAGCGCATGCAAAAAATAGGAGAAATTATGGCTTTTGTTTTCGAAGAAATTGTAGAAGAAAAACTAATTCAGCCCACAATCATTTATGATTATCCTATTGAGGTCTCCCCTCTTGCCAAAAAATGTAAAGATCCTCGCTTCACACAAAGATTTGAGGTTTTTGTCTCAGGAATGGAAATTGGGAACAATTACACAGAGCTAAATGACCCCGTCGATCTTAATGACAGGTTCATCGAAGAAGAAAAAAGGGAAGAAGCCGGTTTCAAAGAAGCCCACCAAACAGACATCGATTATTTGGAAGCCATCGAACATGGTTTTCCTCCTACTTGTGGACTGGGTATCGGGATCGATCGCTTGGCCATGATAATGACAAACGCAAAGACAATTAAAGAGATAATAGCCTTTCCAACTCTCCGCCCGAAGACAAAAAAGAAAAAAGCAAAAAAATGACGAGAGAAGAAGCACTAACATTAGTTAAAAGTCATACCAACAATCAAAACTTGGTTCGCCATATGCTTGCGGTTGAAGCCGTTATGAGAGCTCTGGCAAGGCATTTTGATGAGAATGAAGAATCTTGGGGTCTTGCAGGACTCCTGCACGATGCAGATTACGAAGAAGCAAAAGACAACTCAAAACTTCACACAAAAATGACTTTAAAATGGCTAGAGAAATATAGTGTCCCCGAAGAAGTTAAAGATGCAATCCTTGCTCATGGCTGGAAATATGTTGAAGACAGTCCAAAACCCAAAAACAAAATGGAGTGGTCGCTTTATACATGCGACGAGCTCACAGGCCTTATTGTTGCCGTGGCTTTGGTCAAAGGTAAAAATCTCTCAAGTGTAAAGGTTAATTCCATAATGAAAAAATGGAATCAAAAATCATTCGCCGCCGGGGCAAACAGAAGCCAGATTGAACTGTGCGACAAAGAGCTTGGGATAAAACTGGAAAAATTTGTTCAAATCGCCCTGGAAGCAATGCAAAAAATCCACAAGGAACTGGGGTTATAATGTAAAAAATAATAAACTATGCTTGATATAAAATTCATAAAAGAAAATCCGGACTTAGTTAAAAAGGGAGTAAAAGCAAAGCAGTCTGATCCGGCTCTTGTAGACAAAGTTCTCGACCTCTATGGCAAATTTAGCAATCTCATCCAGGAATATGAAAATCTTCGCGCAGAAAAAAATAAATTCGCAAAAGAAAAAAATATCAAAGAAGGCAGAAAAGTCAAAGCTCGGTTAAAAAAAATAGAGCCGGAATTAAAAAACGCAGAAGCAAAATACAAAAAATTACTGCTTCAACTTCCCAACCTCCCCGCAGACCATGTTCCACTGGGCAAAGATGAAAGCGAAAATAAAATTATAAAAAAGTGGGGAAGTCCCAAAAAATTTAATTTCAAACCAAAAGATCATCTTGCCTTAGCCGAAAACTTGGATCTTATAGACTTTGAAGCGGGCGCAAAAGTTAGCGGCAGTCAATTTTACTTTCTTAAAAACGACGCAGTTCTCCTGGAATTTGCATTGATGCAGTTTGGAATGGAGATTTTAAGTAAGAAGGGTTATAAATTATTTCTTACACCGGATCTGGCAAAAAGCAGATATTATTTAGGTACAGGCTATCAGCCAAAAGGTGCTGAAGCGCAGATTTATGAGATTAAAGATCAAGATCTGGGGTTAATTGCCACTGCAGAGGTGACAATGGCCGGATACCATGCTGATGAAGTTTTAAAAAAGGCGGACCTGCCTCTTCGTTATGCGGCAGTAAGCCACTGCTTTAGACAAGAAGCGGGGGCATACGGAAAATACAGCAAAGGGCTTTATCGAGTACATCAGTTCAGCAAATTGGAAATGTTTATTTATTCATTACCGGGCAAATCCTCAACACTTCATCGGGAAATACTAACAATCGAAGAAAAAATAATGCAAAAATTAAACATTCCTTACCGGGTAGTTGAGATGTGTACAGGAGATTTAGGGGCAATTGCCGCCAAAAAATATGATATAGATGCCTGGATGCCGGGTAGGGGTGAATATGGTGAAGTGACCTCAGCCAGCAACACCACCGACTACCAAGCGAGAAACCTAAACATAAAATACCGCGAAGGAGATCACAACGAATACCCTCATCTATTAAACGGAACAGCAATTGCGGTAAGCCGAACTTTAATTGCAATTCTCGAAAATTATCAAAATAAGGACGGAACAATAGATGTTCCCGAGGCTCTTCAAAAATACTTAAATAAAGAAAAAATTACTCTCTAAAATATTTCTTCCCCTTCAGTTTTTCCGGCAAATAGCTCTTTTTGCCATACATCTCATAATCCCTTCCATACCCCTCGCCCTTCATTAATTTGGTAACCGGGTTTCTTAATTTTTTAGGAACAGGAAGATTGCCGTACTTGTGGACATCAGCCTTTGCTTTTTGATAAGCGTCATACGCACTTCTGTTTTTTTTGGCCCTGGCAAGGTAAACCGTCCCATGGGCAAGATTAATCGCACATTCAGGATATCCAATCGTCTCACAAGCGCGAAAAACTTCATTTGCCACAACCATTGCAGTAGGTTGTGCTACCCCCACGTCTTCAGAAGCAAAAATCACCATTCTCCTGGCAATATATAAAGGATCCTGCCCGGCCTCCAGCATCCGAGCCAAGTAGTATAAAGCCGCATCCGTGTCGGAGGCACGCATAGATTTAATAAACGCCGAAATCACGTTGTAGTACTCTTCTCCCTGTTTGTCACCCGAAAGCTGTCTTCTCTGAAGCGCCTCCTCAATATTTTTAGTTTTCAAAGTTTTGTTTCCGGTAAGATTTGTAGAGATTTCTAAAACATTTAAAATCACTCTGCCGTCTCCTCCCGAGGCCTCCACAAGAAACTTTTCAGCATCCTTTTCCAGTCCAACCCCAAGCTCTTTCAAACCTCTCTGAATTATTGTTTTTAAGTCTTCTTCAGTAAGTTCATGTAAAACAATAACTCGGCTTCGCGACAAAAGGGGTCTAATAATCTCAAAAGAGGGGTTTTCAGTTGTTGCACCAATCAGTATCATCCCTCCTCGCTCAACATGCGGAAGAAGCTTGTCCTGCTGGGCCTTATTAAACCTATGTATTTCGTCAATAAAAACCACGGGAGGTTTTAAAAACTCTCCCTCCAGGACCTTTTGAATATCCTTTGTAGAAGTGCTCACTGCCGAAAATTCAAAAAAATCCCGTTTAAGTTCAGTGGAAATTATTCGAGCCAAAGTGGTTTTTCCACACCCCGGCGGCCCCCAAAAAACAACAGAAGGAAAAAAGTCGGTCTTTTCAGCACTCCTTAAAAGTTTATTTATAATTTTTCCCCTGCCGACTACATGTCCCTGCCCCACAAAATCATAAAGACTTTTAGGCCTTAATCTTTCAGGTAATGGAGTACTCATATACGGTCCCGGTTCAAGCCATTGTCTCAGAAATGTCTGCTACAATCAAAGCACAAAATATGAGCAAAGTGTCAGATTTTCTCTCAAATTCAAAAGTTCTTGAAGAAGCAGAATCAAAGGTAAACGGCAAACTTACTGTAAT
This sequence comes from uncultured Gammaproteobacteria bacterium, assembly GCA_964422865.1. Taxonomy (GTDB): domain Bacteria; phylum Patescibacteriota; class Microgenomatia; order UBA8517; family UBA8517; genus CAYRCU01. The sequence continues at coordinate 22,637 of CAYRCU010000001.1, read as the reverse complement.
TAAAGATGTTGTCTGGGGAATTCAAATAAAAGGTGGGGGACTGACTCAATCCGGAGGAATAGCTAAAAAAATTTGGCAGAGCACTCTAAAATCCATTCGTACAACAAAAGTAAAAAATTGTCTGATATTGGGTCTTGGCGGAGGCTCAATCGCAAAACTGATACACAAGTATTGGCCTGAAGCCACCGTTACAGGCGTTGACATAGACCCGGTTATCGTAAGTCTTGGGGAAAAATATTTTGATCTTGATCCCAAAAAAGTGGATATCAACATAGAAGACGCATCCAAATTTGTCCAAAAAAACAATAAATATGATCTAATTTGCATCGATACATATGTAAAAGATCAATTTCCAAAGCACCTTGAATCGCAAAAGTTTCTAAATTCCGTCAACAAGTCCCTAAAAAGCCCTGGCGGAGTCGCTGTTTTTAATCGTTTCTATCAAGGCGACAGAAGAAAAAAAGCAATAGAATTCGAAAAAAAATTGCTAAAAGTATTTTCTAGAGTCGATCGTTTTTTCCCGGAAGCGAATGTAATGTTTTTGTGTTCCAATCGCTCACTTTTTACTGAGGATAACAAAGGATAAAGCAATTATCCCAAGCGGCCAAAGCTTCCAAAGGCCGAAAAAATGAATTCCGAAATTATCAAAAAGAAATATAAGTCCCAAAACAAGAAGGACCAGCCCGGTCAGGTATCTTGAATTGTTTCTCGTTGCAAATTCCTCTGCCTTTTCTTTGATTTCTTCTGCGTTCTTTCTGACACTTTCCTTTCCGGTCAACAAGTCCCGTGACTTATTTGACGGAATAATTAGCCAAAGTACAAAATACAATAAAATCCCGCTGCCCCCAAGAAGTGTTATCAAAATAAAAGCAATTCGAATAAGTGTCGGATCAACAGCAAGATATTCTCCAATTCCCCCCGCTACTCCACCGATAATCCTGTCCTTATCTGATCGTAGCAATCTTGGCGGAGTTTGAACCTTTTTTCTTGCAGCCATAAAATATTCTACACAATATTTTCTTTTCGAGCACTTATATAAGTGTTCTTACTGCTCATAAGTCCGGCGCCAAATCCGGCTGTAACTATAAAAGCCTTTGTAATTGCGCCAACAAAAGGCACAAGAGTCAAAAGGTAATAAACCAAAATCCCAATTACAAATCCCCATATTGTTTTCTCTTTTTTCCTTAAAACTTTCACAGTCAGCAAATTCCCCAAAGCTATTATTCCGAAAATTCTTGAAATAAACACAAAAGTTATAAACAGCGGGACAATCATAAGCCCCAAAGGAGCGCCGATAACCGTAATGAGTAAAACCACTACCAATATTGGTGTAACAATAAGTCCCAAAAGTCCCACAAAAAACGAGATCCAAAACTTTTTACTCACCTTGCTCGATGTATTCTTTATACACTTGGGAAACAGCTTGATAAGAAGAAGTCCAACAATCAAAGTTGTCATAAAGCTTATCGACTTCAAAGCCACTCCGATAGTAGCCCAAATTTTCGTCAGATCTCTTTTACTTGGAACCTTAATGTCACCTGCAACATCATGCCTGCTCACAGTTCCGGAAATATAAGCATTTTTGTCAACCAAAACATTTTCCTGGCTCCAATATTCAAAATCACCATTTACCTGGGCATTAGAAGTTAGTCTTGCTGATTCAACCCTTGCTGTTAAATCTCCGTCAATTGTGTTATTAACAGTCAAGCTTCCTCCCACAACATTCATCTCTCCGGCAATTGGAGCATTCACCACAATATTTCCCCCCGCCGCAACCATGCTCCCGCCAACCTTTGCATTATTTGCAATTTCCAAGCTCCCTCCAACAATCGTTATATTTCCTCCAACCTCTCCCCCTACCACAACTTGCCCTCCTCCAATTCGGGCATCTTGCTCAACCTTTCCAAGAAGATACACAACTCCCCCCGCCGCAATCAAGTCTCCATTAATCACGCCGTCAACAAAAACCTGTCCGCCGGCTACGTACACGTCCCCATTTACAGTTCCCGAGATCTCCACAATATCTCCTGCAGCAAAATAATCTTCATTTAACACTTTTTCTTTAGGCAAAACCACAACATCCTTGCTAATTTCCGTCTTCGAACTGGCAAGTGCCATGGGCGCCATCAATAAGCCAACAACAATCACAACAATAAAACCCGGCAAAAACCTCCTCATATCCTAACAGTAACATTAGTATTTTAAAGTATCAATATCAACTTTCGTCTGCTAAAATCAGTAAGTAAATTTACCCATGCTAAACATATTCTCAAAAGTCCTTGATATAAACAAAAGAGAGCTTTCTCGCCTTCAAAAAGAAGTTGAAAAAATAAATATCTTGGACAAAAAAGCAAAAAAATACAAAAACGAAGATTTTGTGGGAAAGACGCTTGAATTAAAAGAAAGATTAAAAAAAGGAGAGGCTCTTGAAAGCCTCATTCCGGAAAGCTTTGCCCTGGTCCGCGAAGCAGCTTGGCGTACAATTGGCTTAAGGCCCTATGATGTACAGCTTATGGCAGGAATTTCCCTCTTTGAGGGTAAAGTTGCGGAGCAGAAAACGGGAGAAGGAAAAACTCTGTCAGCAGCAGCACCCTTATATCTGCGCGCCCTTACAGGTAAGGGAGCTCATCTGGTTACCGTAAATGACTATTTGGCAAAAATAGGCGCCGGTTGGAACGCACCTATTTACGACCTTTTAGGGCTATCCGTCGGAGTAATAACTCAAGAACAAAAAAGCTTTATTTATGACACAAGCTTTAGTGATAAAAGCTACGGCGACGAACGCTTGGAGCACCTAAAACCATCAGATAGAAAAGAAGCATATAAAGCCGACATCACTTACGGGACAAACAACGAATTTGGTTTTGATTATCTCAGAGATAATATGGTCAGCAACCTTGATCACATGTCCCAGCGCGGCCACTATTTTGCAATAGTTGATGAAGTGGATTCAATATTAATAGATGAAGCACGCACTCCTCTTATTATTTCAGCACCGGACGCGGAACCCACCGAAAAATATTATCGCTTTGCCCAGCTTGTAGGCAAACTTAATCCGGACACAGATTACATAATCGACGAAAAATCCCGGTCGGCAAACTTAACAGAGCATGGGATTTTAAAAGTCGAAAAAATTCTGGGAGTCAAAAATCTCTACGAAAAGGATTTTGACACAATTCACCATATTGAAAACGCCCTCCGGGCAAACGCACTTTATCATAGAGACCAGCAGTATGTGGTCAAAGAAGAGGGTGTCGTAATAGTGGATGAATTCACAGGCCGCCTAATGCCCGGGCGCAGGTGGGGAGACGGCCTCCACCAAGCTGTCGAAGCAAAAGAAGGAGTCACAATCCAGCAGGAAAGCAAAACCCTGGCTACAATCTCATTTCAAAACTATTTCAGAATGTATGAGGTGCTTTCCGGAATGACGGCAACAGCTGTTACGGAAGCCGAAGAATTCAAAAAAATATACGGACTCGACACAGTTGCCATACCGACACACAAGCCCATGATAAGGCGTGATCATCCGGATCTTGTCTACAAAACCACCCGTGCAAAATACGGCGCGGTGGCTATAGAGATTGAAAAACTACACAAAAAAGGGCAACCCGTTCTGGTGGGCACAACCTCCATCGAAAGAAACTTAATCTTAAGCCAACTTCTTAAAAGAAAAAAGATTCCCCACAATGTCCTAAACGCCAAAAACCATGAAAGGGAGGCTGCAATTATTGCTGACGCGGGAAAGCCCGGTGCGGTAACAGTCGCAACAAACATGGCCGGTCGTGGGGTTGACATAGTTCTTGGGGGCGCCATTCCCGAGCGCAAAAAAGGGCAAACCACCGAAGAATATCAAAAATCAAAAGAATACAAAAATTGGAAAAGAGAGCACGATAAAGTAATAAAACTCGGTGGACTCCATGTAATAGGAACCGAACGGCATGAGTCAAGGAGAATAGACAATCAGCTAAGAGGCAGGTCGGGCCGTCAAGGTGACCCGGGCTCCTCCCGCTTTTATCTGTCTTTAGAGGATGATCTAATGAGAATCTTTGGTGGAGAGCAGATAAGCTCCATCATGGATCGCCTAAAGCTTCCGGAGGATCAACCGATAGAAAATAGACTGGTTAGCCGCGCCATTGAACAAGCTCAAGCAAAAGTAGAAGGATTTAACTTTGACGCAAGAAAGCGCCTCGTAGAATACGACGATGTAGCAAATCAACAGAGAGAAATTATCTATGGCCTGAGAAAAAGGGTTCTAAAAAGCAAAAGTCTCAAAAAAGAGATTCTTGAAAAATTAAAGCACAGAGTGGACTATATAATTCTTGTTTCCTGGCCGGAGGAAAATGAAAAACCAAATTACGAAAGTATCTTTGTAAACATCTTGGAAATTATTCCGTTTGATGAAAAATCAAGAGAAGGGATAAAAACCAAACTTAAAAGCCTAAAAGACAAAGAAAAACTTCATGATTTTCTCTTCGATTTGATAAAAACTGCTCACAAGTCCAGAGAAACCCAAGTCACCCCAAAAGTCATGCGTCAGATAGAACGCTTCGCGTACCTGGGCTCCATAGATCACCTTTGGATGGATCATATTGATCATATTGATAACCTCAGAGAAAGTGTCGGCCTTAGAGCGTTTGGCCAAAAGGATCCCTTGGTGGAATTTAAAAACGAAGCTTACGGACTCTTTGAAAGTCTCCTGGATAGAATTGACGAAGAGCTTTCACGAAGAATCTTTAGGGTAGGCATGCGAGTAGCTCCGGAAATTCCCTTAGACAAAGTTGAAACAAATATAGATACAGAAGATCAAACAGGGCTCGCAAGTGAAGCCACTAAAAAGCTTCAGGCAGCAGCCGGCAAAACCTCACAAACAATAAAAAGAAAAAAAATCGGAAGAAATGACCCCTGTTGGTGCGGAAGCGGCAAGAAGTGGAAAAAATGCCACTATCCCCAGAAGGGATGATTGATAAATCGTATATAATAACTCATTAAGATGGCACTAACACAAAGCACTATGCTTAAGTTGGGAACAAAGATGCCCGAGTTTGAGTTACCTGATGTAGTAAGTGGCAAAAAAATTTCTTCAAAGGATTTCGAAACAAATCAGCCGATTCTAATTATTTTTATGTGCCGGCATTGCCCTTATGTATCACATGTAGCCGAAGAGCTGGCCAAACTTTCACAAGAATACGAAAGCCGTGTGGCTATCGTGGGAATTAGTGCAAATGATGTGGAAAATTATCCTGATGACAGTCCGGAGAACCTGGCAAAGATGGTTGAGGAATATGATTTTAGGTTTCCAATTTTATATGATGAGAGCCAAGAAGTAGCTAAAGATTTTACTGCGGCTTGTACCCCTGACTTTTTTCTATTTAACAAAAACAAGGAACTGGTTTATCGGGGACAGTTAGATGAAAGCAGGCCCGGTAATAATAAGCCGGTGACAGGCAAGGATTTAAGAGCGGCAATAGATGCAGTGCTGGGCGGAAAAAAGCCGGAAGCAAAGCAATACCCCAGCAGCGGCTGCAATATTAAGTGGAAATAACAAAAAAACCTTTTCATCACTTCCCCTATCAGGAATTTTTATTGACGTCTTTTTCCTCACGCGCAACTACTTCCCCTTTCTCACCCGGCGCACGACGAGGTTTCGACATCTCACCCTTTGACGGCCATGACGCAGTTCCAATATACGTTTCCCGCGGAAGGATAATCGGATTCAATTCCGTCCCCATCCCGGCAAACTTAGAAGCCGAAAAATCAATCTCATACTCTGGCGACGCTTCTTTAGATCTAGACATTTATATCTCCACCTCCCGTCTTATAGTTTATATTTTACTTACAAAATACCAATAGATCAAGAAATCTGCTTTATCACTCCGACATGGTAATATAAAAATTATAATATTACTTTTATGAATAAAATCATCAACAAACTAAATAAAAAGTATGATTTATTGGTACGCTTCATCCTTTCATTTTGGTACACATTAAATGGGCTAATATTATTAATATCTTTAATATCTTTTTATGTTAGCTACATTGCAAAACCTGAACCGTTCTCTAAATATCCTCTAATCTATTACATTTTTCCTTCAGCCTTTTATATCCTCACATGGCTATTCACTGGATATGCCATTTTCAAGAACAAAAGAGTAGGCTGGTTATTTGTAGTGTTTTTTTCACTATTTGCTTTTGCAGGAATATTTGCCCGTTCTCACCTTGAGGCAACAAAACCATTCACAAGTGTGGCTACCACCATGTTGATCTTTTATTTAATTCAATTTTCTATCGCCCTTGCAAAGCTATTTATCATAAAAGATTTTTCCAGCTCAAAACCCCTAAACAAAACTAGGTCGTAAAATTTGATATAATTACCGTATGGCAAAATAAAGAGCTCTCTTGTCGGCAGAACAAAAAATTGCATTGCTGGGATCCAAAGACCCGCGGAGCGCGCAGGAAATAACCGAATTCACACAGGCAGAGATAGAGGCAATGAGGACTGCTTTGAAAGAAGCAGGATTAAATCTCGATCTGTCCGAACACGATCGGATATCCCTTGCCGCCACCAAATTTCGCGCAAGGCCGGACGATCTTAGAACAGACAGGCCGGACGATTCAGACAGGGTTCATGCAATGCTTGCAGTGTTTGGTGAAGAAGAAGAATTATCTGATTTTCTTAAATTTTGCTACGAAACAGGCAAAAAGCATGGGGCAGGTAGGATAGGTGAAAACGAATATACAAGAGGTAGGGGGCTTCAACAAGCTGCAGCAGACATAATTCAAATGGTTGTTGCCCAAACTCCGGAAAAAAAACAAGAAGCTCTGCTAAGACTAAACAAAAGAGTCAGAAGGGGATTTGAAAGAAAGTCCGAGATTAAAAACGACCCAGATGTTATGCAAATAATTGGGGAAAGGTTTTCAAATATACCAAAACCAACCTCAAAAACAGCCTCAATTCCACCAGGAACTCTCCCACTGCTTTGGAATTATCTCACTACTACTCCCAATCTGTCATTCCCAACTTCTCCCCTGTCATTCCCGACCTGATCGGGAATCCAGGAACACTTCCAGACCAACCCACTATTTCTTCTAGATTCCCGCTTCCGCGGGAATGACAATGAGCGTGTTCTGTCATTCCCAACTTTTCCCCCCCCGTCATTCCCAACTTTTCCCCAGTCATTCCCAACTTTTCCCCCTGTCATTCCCGACCTGATCGGGAATCCAGGGGCATCCCCAACTCTCCCGTCACTCCCGCTAGATTCCCGCTTTCGCGGGAATGACAATGGGGGGAGGTGGTAATGACAATGAGGGGCAGAAATGACAAAGGAAGCAAAAATGACAAAAATGTGGAATAATATATAACACAAAATGACCGGTAATTTTGAATCAGAGCTTATTTGGGAAACACGGAAAGCAGTAGAAAAAACTCCATTTTCCGAATCACCCGCCCAGGAATTTTTTGCCAAGTGGTGCGAAATAAATGATTCCATAGAGCCGCGCTTCATTTCAAGAGAGCGGTGGAAGCAAAGGGGTAGGAGAAAAATCCTTGAAAAAAATGACCAAGGAGGGCAAACATTATTTCTTCCCCGTGATTTACAGTTATGGGAGATGGTAGATGTGATAAAAGCAGTTGACCGTGGCACCTATGCCAAAAAACCCAAGTTGCGCGAAAAAAGGGCAAAAGAAATTTTCAAACTGGGTGAAACTTTCAAAAAAGCGGGCTTGTATTTGGAAGAATATCTCCCACACATTGAAGACGGCAGTGAACTGGCAAGAAAAATTGCCCGTGAGTTTCACGCATATGGCTCTTTTTTAACAAGAAAAAACAGTCGCAAAACAGCATTAACCGAAGAAGACAAACAGAAACTTGACGAATGGTTTCTCGGAGAAGCGACTTACCAAAAAAGGGTAAAAAGATTGGGAGAAAACCCTTCTCCGGATGAAATTGAAAAAAGAAGAATCAAGTCGCTTCAAGTGTACTTTGGGGCACTTTCCAGAAAAGGATACAGGGCCGACGGAGAAAAACCATGGGAAACAAAAAAAGGACCAATCCAACGCCTTCAAGAGAAATCAAAAAGACAGATAGTAAAGACGATTGAAACTCCGGAAAGAGAAATGAAAACAGCCATTTTTAGAAGAGGGATAGAAAAGTTGGTGATGGAAGTTAAAGCACCTGTTACGGTAATACACGAACTCGGCTTAAAAATATCTGCGGAGCAAAAAAGGCTTTACGATGTCTTAAAAATCCCCAGACTAAAACGGGAATTGGAAAGAGTGAGAAAATCAGAAGACGTTCATGCTATTGCCAAAAAAGAATTAGAAATAGCAGGAAAAATTCAAAAAGCCGTTTGCGCTTTTCCGTATAAACATTCGGATGAGGTTGACGGCAGCTCAAATTATCCATCAAAGATAGTCGAGACACAGTTCATAAATTGTGTCGGAGCATCAATTTTAGGTGGAGGACTGCTTGATGAAGTGGGAATAAAATACCTCCACGCAGATGTGCCCAATCACTCGTTAACTTTTTTAATTACAAGTAACGGAAAAGTATTTTGGCGGGATTTTACTCCATCAGAAGGCTATCTGAGCAATCATGAAGTAACAGACAAAGAAATATCAGGAAATAGTATATGTGTCAAGGACATTATAGGCCTTGCGCATCATTCAGAAGACGGCGGCTTACATCTCGATATAAAATACCCTTCATCTAAAGAGCCTGTTCGCATAACTTTATTCAAACCGGAAGGTGGATTACAGTCTCACATCCTACAAAACACCGGAAGTATCTTAAGCGTTCTTGGCAGATACGAAGAAGCTGTCGAAGCTTTCAGTCAAGCGATATCTATTAATCCGGAATATGTCTACTCTTACTACGGACTTGGAATCACCCTGTATGCTCTTGGCAGATACGAAGAAGCTGTCGAAGCTTTCAGTCAAGTAATTTCTACTGATCCGGAATTTATTTATTCTTACAATGAACTTGGAAACATTTTTAAGGATCTTGGCAAATACAAAAAAGCAATTGAAGCGTATCAACAAGCAATTTCTATTGATCCGGAATTCGATCCGGCTTTTTATAACCTTGGACTGGGATACAAGGAACTGGGAAATTACAAAGAAGCTATTCGGGCTTTTAGAAATCACAACAAAATATTAAACAACCCATCAGACCCCTGGGCAATAAAGGCCGAAGAATATATTACAGAGATGCAGGAAAAACTACAAGCAAGCTAGCCTTGACTTTCAGTCTATAATATGGTTTCATACGGCACAGATGGAAAATCAAATCCCACAAGCTCAAACACAACCGCAACCCGCTCCGGCTCCGCAAAACCCCCAAGATGTGGGTTTCCCTCAAACTTCCAAAAAAGAAAAAGGTAGTTTCATAAAGTGGGCAATTGCTCTCATTGGTGCAGGAGCAATTATTTTAGTAGGAGGCTTCCTTGTAATCAGGGGCTTTAGCGGCGGTAGCGATGAAACCTCCCCCTCCCCAACCCCGTCAGAGGTTTTAGGCGGCTTCGACTTGGAGCCGGAATCAACCCCAACTCCCAAGCCAACCATTAAAAAGGCTGAAATTAAAATAGAAGTTCTAAACGGCACAGGCGTCGCAGGGGAAGCAAGCCTTCTTAAGACTAAGCTTGAAAACTTAGGGTACGAAGATGTCGAAGCCGCAAACGCAGATTCCCAAAAAGAAGTTGCAACAACAGTCACATTTGACAGAGATGTTGACGAAGATGTAGTCGACGAAGTATCATCCCTTCTGGAAAAAACCTACAAAAGCGTAAAAGTTAAAAAATCAAGTCTCTCGGGTGGAATTCACATACGAATATTGACAGGACCCAGAGAAGGTATGTCAACACCTAAGCCCACTGCTTCCCCCACACCTTCAGGCACTCCGAAGCCAACCCCAACTCCGTCTCCGTCCCCAGAAACCTCCCCTTCCACATAGCAAAAAAAATAGTATATAATGTCAAGTGAAGAAAAATGATAGGTATAATTGCTTTATTATTTGTAACTTCGATGATGCCGGCGGGCGATACGGTGGAAGTCCCGGTGAGGCAAAGAGCAGAAGAAATCCGCGAAGTCCGCACACAAAACAGGCTTGAACGCAAAGAAAATGCCGCAGAAATCCGCCAACAATTGCTTCAAGAAAGGGAAGAATTTCGCGAAAAAGTAAAAACATTAAAAGACGAAAGAAAACAAAAGATTATTGAGCACATTGACGAGCGCATACAAAAAATAAACAGCAATTGGACCGAAAGGTGGAGAAAGATACTGGCGCGTCTTGCAAAAATTCTTGCAAAAATTGAAAGCAGGTCCGGAGAAACTGAGGCAGTAATTCTTGCAAAAGAAGCAATCGCCACAGCTGAGAGTGCAGTAGAAGCACAATCCCTGAAAATTTACGTAATCAATTTTAGCAGCGAAGATAATCTGGGAAAAGCCGCAAGAACTGCAATCGGCGAACTCAGAGCTGATCTAAAGTCAACGCGCGAACAGATAACCATGGCCCGCAAAGCAGTCGTAGAAGCGGCAAAAGAATATAGGAATGCAAATAGTTTCAAAGATGAAGAATAACAAAGGATCACTCTCACTAATCATAATCATAATTTTAGCGCTTTTAATCATCCTTGTTTTAGCAGCTTCACTTATACTAAATAATAAATCCTCCGGTCCAAAGGAGATCAAAGTGCAAGTTCCCACTCCGGTTGTCTCAGAGGGAGAAGTTTCCGACTCGCTGGACGCGGAAGTTATAGACAAAGAGCTTGAAGAAATTGTTATCGAAGACCCGGAAACGGAATTAAAAGAGCTTGACACATCCGCCATCTCCTTGTAACAGCTTGTAACAATCCCTCTTCAAAGATAAAATCTAAGCAGTGAACACAAAAAACTTTTCCATTCCCACTCTTCCCAACAACATTCAAAGCAAAATCGTCGGAACAGAAACAAATATGCAGATTAACCTGCCGGGAGGATTCATTTTCGCACCCACCCTTTTCCAAGCAATCGCCGTTGTCATATTGATTTTCCTCTTAATTCTCACCCTGGGCCAATTAAGAAGACGGTACGCAAACTGGCGCATTTCGGGAATTCTCCCGGGCATCCTTTTTGGCTTTATTCTGGCCCTAATCATAGAAGCACTCCTGGTTATAAGCGGAAAAACCGTTTTTACCGAGATTATGGGCTGGAAATCCGCTCCAAAACCAATATCCAATGTTCTTGACGCAGGCCAAAACAAACTTAAAAAAACCTTGGGCGTATCCACCAGGGACATAAATATTAAGGCTCAAAAGAAAAAATCAGTGGACGAAATCTTAAAAAGCATAAACAACCTCACTCTTCAGGAAAGACTTCACCTGGTCACAAAAGTTTGTGAAGAATAATTTTATTGAATATCTCTGGCAAAAATCTATACTTGTCGACAAAATACCACGGCCTCTAGGCTGTGCGTAGTTTATTATTAATTAGATGTTATACTTTGTACTGAAATGAACTCAAGTAGTACTACAATTTCCGACTTAAAAAGTGTTCTGGAAAAAATAATCACAGCGCTCGATCTGCCCTCCAAAAAGGTTCGTCTCAAGGAGTTAGAAACAAAGTCCCAAGACCCCGGTCTCTGGAACGATCAAAACAAAGCACGAAAAGTTATGCAGGAATTAAGTGATCTTAAAAACGAAATTGACGAAATTAAAAATCTCCAAGATGAAATTAATACACTTCTTGAGCTTTCAAAAAATTCCAAGGAGGATTTTTCAAAAGAGATAAAATCCCTGAACAAAGCAATAAAAGCCCTCGAGCTTAAAGCATTTCTCTCAGATCCCTATGATCCAAAAAACGCAATAATGTCTCTGCACGCAGGGCAGGGAGGAACCGAAGCTATGGACTGGACAAGTATGCTTTTTCGAATGTACATGCGTTACTGCGAACGTCGCGGCTGGAAAGTGGATGTTCTGGATGAAACTCCCGGTGAAGAAGCTGGAACAAAAAGCGTAGTTTTCAAAGTTCAAGGTAGCTACGCTTTCGGAAACTTGAAAAATGAATCCGGTACGCACAGGCTGGTAAGACAGTCTCCTTTTAATGCCGACAAACTGCGCCAAACAAGCTTCTGCCTTGTAGAAGTCATGCCGGAACTTGAGGAAATAGACGCACCGGACATAAAAATAAGAGATGAAGACCTGGATTGGCAGTTTTTCAGAAGCAGTGGAAGCGGAGGTCAAAATGTAAACAAAGTAAGTACTGCCGTACGCCTCACACACAAACCAACAGGTCTAACAGTAACAGCACAAACCGAACGTCGCCAGGAACAAAACAGAAAAAATGCCCTGGATCTTCTTCGTGCCAAGCTTTGGATCAAATTTCTCCAAGAACAGGAAAAAGAAACAAAAGGAATAAAAGGGGAATATCACCCCGCCACCTGGGGGACTCAAATCCGTTCGTATGTTTTGCATCCCTACAAAATGGTTAAAGACTTAAGAACCCAGGTCGAAACATCAGACACAGAAGGTGTTTTAAATGGAAATCTCGATAAATTTATCGAGGCAGAATTAAAGCTCTAACTGCTTGTTACAAAATACCCTTTAATGGTATATTGTCATGTAATGGAGAAAGTTATTCAAACCCCGGCTCAACCAACTCAACCGGCTCAACCGGCTCAACCGATTTCTCAACCACAAACTCCTCAAAAATCGGTTCTTAAATCTTTTTCACCCACAAAGACTCCCAGACGAAAATCACTGATTCTTTTATTTATTGGGTTAATCGTTGTTATCGCGGGCTCCGTTTCAGGCTGGTTTCTCTCAAAAAAAGGTTCTCCAAATGCTTTTTCAGGGGGACCCACACCAATTGTTAGTGAAAAAGAGGCAAAGGGGAGCAGCGGGATGGTTGCAGACGAAGCTGTTTTCAGCGACACAGCCAAAGGTTTGCTGGTAGAAGGTGGTATCAAGGGGGAAGGAACTCACCACTTGGACCGCGATTTAGGTGAGCAAAAATATGTCTACCTCACATCAAGTGTGATTGACCTTCAAAGTTTTGTCGGAAAAAAAGTGCAGGTTTGGGGGGAAACTTTAGCCGCCCAAAACGCCGGTTGGTTAATGGATGTCGGAAGAGTTAAAGTAATTGAGTAATACCCCTACTGCCTATGCTGGAATTTAAAAAAGTAAGCAAAAACTTCGGTTCCATAAAAGCTCTGGAAGATATATCGTTTAACATAGAAGATGGTGAATTTGTTTTTATAATCGGCCCTTCCGGAAGCGGCAAAACCACTCTCCTAAATCTAATTATTCACCGCTTTCCTCCTTCCGCCGGAGAAATAGTTTTTAATAAACAAAAAATCCACTCTCTCAAAAAGAAAAACATCCCCTCACACAGAAGAAATATCGGCGCGGTATTCCAAGACTACAAACTTCTTCCGGAACGCACAATTCGCGAGAACGTTGAGCTTGCCTTGGCTATTAAAAAAGTCCACAAAAAAGAATGGCTTGAAAGAGTAAACGATGTCCTGTCCCTGGTTGGCCTTTCCGAGCGCACGGATCTCTTCCCCTCACAGCTTTCGGGAGGAGAACTTCAAAGAGCAGCTCTCGCCCGCGCATTGGTGGTTAACCCCAAGCTTGTCTTTGCAGATGAACCCACAGGAAACCTTGATGAAATAACCACTTCCTCCATAATGAATCTTCTAAAAAAAATAAACGAAGAAGGGCGCACGATAATTGTAGCCACCCATGATAAATCTCTTATAGAAAAGCATGCAACCAAAGTAATAGAATTGGATAAAGGAAAGTTGACAAAAATCACGGTAAAAAAGAAAAAATGAAAACTCACCTAAAAACCAGTTTTGAGTCAATGCGCAGAGCCCCTTTCCAGGCCCTGGCCGCAATCTCCGTTTTATTAATTTCCTTTTTTGTAACAACCCTTCTTGCCATAGTTGTTTATTCCTCGCACCAGCTTCTTGTCTATTTTGAAACACGCCCTCAGGTAATAGCATTCATTGCTCCCGATACAAAAACGGAAGAAGTAGAAGCCCTCAAAAAAAAGCTGGAAGAAGACTCAAGAATTGAGTCCGTAACCCACGTTTCAAAAGAAGAAGCACTGGATCTTTACAAAGAAGCCACATCAGACAATCCCTTGCTCCGAGAGCTTGTAAGCCCGTCCATTTTCCCGGAGAGCCTGGAGTTTTCCGTCAGCGACCTAAAGCTTGTTGAAGAAGTAATCAACGAAATCAAAGACGAAGAAATAGTAGAAAGCGTAAGCTTCACGGCAAACATCGGAGGAGAGTCTTCCCTGGACGAAGTAGTTCAAAGATTAAAAAGTGTCACAAATTACATCCGCTATGGGGGAGCAATTGCAGTCTCGGTTCTTATTCTTACATCACTGTTGGTTCTCATGGTTGTAATAGGCATGAGAGTGGCAACCAAGAAAAAGGAAATTGAAAACCTGTTTCTTATCGGCGCGGGCACTTGGTTCATCCGCGCACCAATTATCTTTGAGGCAATTAACTATGTTGTTATAGGTGTATTTTTCGGCTGGCTCATGGCTTCCGTTCTTGTAATGTATGCCACCCCCTCAATATTTACCTATTTTGGTGAAATACCGGTTCTGCCAAAAGATACTGTCCAATTCTTCCTCCTTTTAGGGGCAATTTTAGCAGTGGAGTTGATTGTGGGAATTTTAATAGCTCTCCTGGGGAGCCTTACCGCAGTCTCTCGCTCTATAAAAGTAACAAAGTAATTCCCCTTTTGTTGTAAGATAGTGTTTACAAACATGTTGCCATCAACAAAAAAGATTTTCACTTCATTGATATTGGTTTTCTTTCTTGCAATTCTTTTTAAAGCAGCCGCTTTCGCTGAAATAGTAGAATGCAGCGGCATAAAAAACGAAATAGATAAAAAGGAGTGTCTCGAAAAACAGCAAGAGTACTATCAGCAAAAAATCGCAGAACTAAAAGGCAAGGCAAACACACTTTCAAATCAAATAGCTCAATTCAATGCCCAAATTTCCCTCACGGAAACAAAGATTGAAAGCACCCAAGAACAAATCCTTCTATTAGGGGGGCGCATAGATCAGCTGGAGCTCTCTCTCGGAAGTCTCACAAAAGCCTTTGAACAAAGAGCTGTCGAAACATACAAGATGTCAAGGCTAAGTAAAGCTACACTCGTCTTGTTTTCCTCTCCGGATATAAAAAACGCAGTTTCCCGATATTATTACCTTCAAAAAATCCAGGAAGCAGATCACTCTCTTCTTTCAAGACTTCAAAAAGCACAAACAACATACAAAGACCAAAAAGGAGATCTCGAAGGTTTGCAAAAAGTCCTGGGTGCCCAAAAGGAAAAACTCGACACGCAAAAAATAGCAAAAGCCAATCTTCTTTCGGTAACAAAAAATGATGAAAAACGCTATCAGGAACTTCTTGCGCAAGCCAAAGCGGAATATGAAGCAATCCAGGCCATTATCGCGGGGGCCGGTGATGAGACGGAAGTGGGGAATGTAAACGAAGGAGACCGTATAGCAAGTATCATTCAAGGCGCTTCCTGTAATTCTAGTGGTTCACACGTTCACTTCATGGTAGTCCAAAACGGCAATACCCAAAATCCATTCACCTATTTGAAGGAAATTGCTCACCAAAACTGCTCAGGGCCGGGGGAGTGCCAAGCGGCAGATCCCTTTAACCCCACAGGGTCTTGGAATTGGCCGATAAACGAGGTCGTTAAATTCTCACAAGGCTACGGCTCCACATGGGCAGTCCAAAACACTTGGGTAGGGAAAATCTATAAATTTCACAACGGCATAGATATAAATAACGAAAGCGACCCCGCAGTAAAAGCGGTAAAATCAGGAACTCTCTATAGAGGGAGTTATTCGGGTTACAATAGTTGTCAGCTTAGATACGTTCGGGTGAAGCACGATGAAGGAGGCTTGGAAACTTACTATCTGCATATAAATTACTGAGGATGCCCAATAAGGCTGGCTTAATATTTCTTCTTTTTCTTCTTTCAGCCAAACCCGCCCTCGCACAGGTAGTTATAAACGAAATCTATCCCAACCCTCCGGGTAATGCAGATGATGAAAAACAAAATGAATGGGTTGAACTCTACAACAATGGTTCCGAGTCCATTGATGTTTTAGGTTTTAAAATGATCGATGACAAAGATCATAAACTTATTATCAATCTAGATCACACAAGTTCCACCATTATAAACCCTAATTCTTTTCTTCTTGTTTCAAGAAATGGTCATCCAACTTTTTCTTTAAATAACTCAAGCGAAACAATAAAACTTTTAGATACTCAAGACACTTTACTAGATCAACATTCATATCAAAACGCAGAAGAAAATTTAAGTTTTGGAAGGATTCCGGACGGGGGGCGAGTTTTCAGTAGAGAAACTAAAACCTTCACCGGGAGAGCAAAATATTCCACCTCCCACACCAACCCCTACGCCTACACCAACCTCAACTCCCACACCAACCCCTACTCCAACTTCCACTCCCACAGCTACTCCAATCCCCACACAAACCCCGGTAATTAAAACAAAAAAACCGTCTTCCAAGCCAACCAAAATCCCTACCCCAACTCCCACTCAAAAACCCAAAGAAGAAAAAAACATCAGCTCAAATAAGATACTCGCAGCCAAGGACGAACAAAACACTCCGCCCCCGGAGCCGCAAAGTCCCCGAGTATTCCCCCTCGTCCTTATTTTTGCAGGCCTAATTTGTATTGCCGGCGCACTCTCTCCACTCATAATCCGAGCAAGCAAGCACTTCAAACACTTTGCCAAAGATTAATTTTTCAGTAGCACATTCACACTCGCCACTCCTCAAAGATGGCAAACGGAAATTTTGGCAATCGAGAGCTATAGACAACATTATTGTCTATTAGCTTTTCTATAATCGCTCCACTGTGCGAGCAAAACCTATAATTTGACTGTTTTATCCACCATAGTTACAATTAAGACTTCAGATAGCACTTTTAACTATTAAATAAGGAGCAGGAAAATGAATAGCTGGCTATATCCAATGTTTAGTCCAGTAATGAAGGTGGTTTCAGCCGGCTGTAATCTTCGGTGTGGGTACTGTTTTTATTTCGGTAGCCAACTAGAAGTACATGTCATGGATGAATCCACCCTTCGCTTGGCAATTGATGAATGTTTATCAGTTGCCCCTAACGTTAAGTTCATATGGCACGGTGGGGAGCCAACAATCCCTGGTGTCGATTACTATCGCCAGGTCCTTGAGATTTGCGAAGAACTGCGTCGTCCAGATCAGCATATATCTCACAGTATTCAAACCAATGCGACACTGCTGGATGACGAGTGGGCGATATTCCTACGTGAAAGTGGATTTGGAGTAGGGGTAAGCATTGATGGTCCTCAACCGATTCATGACATTGTACGCGTGGACGTACTCGGAAGAGGAACACATAATCTAGTCATGCGTGGTATCCAATATCTTCGAGAACATCAGGTGAAGTTCGGCACAGTTACTGTGATTAACAACCATTCAGTGACTCAGCCTGATGAAATCTTTTGGTTTTTCTATAACCACGAGATTAGATTCAACGCAAACATCTGTACAGCAAATCCCAATGATCCGAGTCCAATCAAGGCTTTGGCTATTTCTCCAATGGAGTACGCCCGTTTCGTCTTGAGACTCATGGAGCTGTGGCTCGAAGTTGACGATCCTCATTTCCGTGTAGGCCCAGTTGATGACATTATCAAGGGTATTCTGGGAAGACCCATGCGCCTTTGTCGTTTTAAAGGACAATGTCATCTTTACGTGACGATAGATCACAACGGTGATGTTTATCCTTGTGATAGGTTTTTGGATCCCAGGTATTTACTGGGTAATCTGACAACCATGCGACTGCCATCTATTTTGGCGGGGGATAGAGCAATTGTATATTTTCAAAGTCGCGACGAAGTTCGGGCGGGGTGTGGTAATTGTGAATGGCTTTCAATTTGCCAGGGTGGTTGTATGAGAACCTGGGCTGCCAAATCTTTAGCAATTCCACAAGATCATTCATTCTGTCAGGCGCGCAAATTGCTATTCAATGAGGCTCGTGCTAAGCTAGCGCAGATTGGATATGTTCGGATATAACATCATGAGGAGTAAATCTTATGATAGTCCAACCCCAATCACAGGTTGTTGAAGCATTGTTGGAGGAATGTGAGAACCACAGTCAAGATGGTTACACTGACACCAGCAGTCACACGGACGGAGGAAGCTGGGGAGATCAGCACAATGACGGTGGTAGTCATTCTGACGCTTGGGATGATCGCGCCGATCATTAACTCTCCTGCCTGCAATAACCTGGTATACTGTAAGCGCCGAAGTGTCAAACTTGGTATAAAAAAAACCAGACAAGACATTCGGCGCTCACTCTTTATTAAACATGAACAAATCTTCAAAACACTATTTAAAAGAAAGCAAACAAATAAAAATTACAGACCTAGTTCGTGAACACGCCAAAAAAGCTCTTGCGGTTGGAATAAATCAAGGTAAGGATACACATCCGAATCTTCAAAAAGCATATAAGGTTTCGAAATATATATATCAAATTTCAAAAATTGATGGATATATTCAAAAACCACAAAATAGGAAAGAATTTCAAGAAACTCAAAAGATTAAAGATGGTGTATTCAGGAAGCGCACTCTACATGAAATTCTTGAAGAGGGGGTATATCCAACATGCTCGGATATAGGAATTGTTTTCAGAGGACTTATGATTGCTTTAGGGATCCCAACAGCGTATGTGGAAACATTTCATGAAGACTATCTTTTGGGTAAAAAATTTCATGGACATGTGGTTTGTAAAATTCAAGCTGGCGAGAAGTGGTACTATATTGACCCACAGAACAATGAGAAGAGAATGGTGGAGACGGAGGAAGAACTTTTCCCCTTAATACTATTCAGAGAAGGTTTAGACAGTTGGGATATCGGTATAAGAAGCTATGAAGACATGCACAGATTGAAAAGAGAGAATATTAAAAAGCTTATGGAACGATACAAAAAAATATTGTCAAAAAGATACAAAGACAAGATTAAACTCGCAAATAAGATTATTAAGAACCCAAAGCTGACAGAATTGGAAAAGAAAGATTAATTTTTCATCAGCACATTCACACTCGCCACCGCATGTGGAAGTGTTGAGAACGGTCTTGCAATAATGCGCTCGTCCAATATGTAGAGGGGATTTGATTTTTGCTTGGCCTTTTTAAAACAGCGGTTAAAGGTCTCGGCATAGAGTTTACTCAAATCCTGATCTGGGTTTTTATAAAGCTCTATTTCAAAAAGCACCCTTCTAAGGGTCAATAAAACTCCTGCCAAACTAGCTTTGTATAAATCAGGCGATATTTTCTTCAAAAGAGCAAACTCTATTCTTGCAGCTTCTCTTTCCCTTATATATCCACCGCGTTCAAGCGGATTGATGCCTCTTTTGAAACACATCAAATAATCAATCACATGACTCAACTCGTGTATCAGGTCAACTATCCTGTGGCGTTTGTTCTCTCTCCGCTCAATCGTTATTTTAAAGCTGTCCGTTTCCTTCTCATAGTTCATTTTCGAGTCATTGCCGAGTGTAATGTTTATTTTATTTTTAAATTTACTCAAAATCCGGTGTTCCTTAGCAACAAACTCTATTGCATCATCAAAAGAGGTAAACGGAAACTCCGGTAATCTGCAAATAAAACAGGGTAAATTGTAGTTTGAATAAAACCAGTCGGGAAAGCTGTCATCTCCGGGCAATTGAAGGTTGCAAAATTCAATAGCTTTGTTTATGTCCCCAAGAAAACACTTATAATCCGAGTTTGATATTTTGTATTTGTCCAAGAGCATGTCAACATAGTCGGAGTATCCTTTACTGCGGGCAAGTCGGACTCTGGAGATAATCATTTTTACAAATTTTTTCTCTATTCCTTTCATTGGTACTTTTAAATCCTTCCAAACTTTCTCGCGGTCTTCCGGCTTGGCATCATAAATTTTTTTCATGAGTGCGTCTTGTAGTTCTAACGGATAGGTTGAAAAAAAGTTGGCAGATGCTCTAAATGGGGAAGGTGGATTGTCGAGTGAAATCTCTCTGATGGTTTTTGAGGCAAAATTTTTATCAACCGTTTTCTCAACATAGATGCCAATATAGGTATCAAGATCGCACGTCTTTGGCTCAGCTAACTTTTCATAGCTATTTTCTGCTTCCCACGACGCCTTCAAAATTAATCGTTTAAGCTCTTTGGGGTTAAATGATTTAATCTGTAACTCGTACCGGGGGAGATACTCTTCGTATATCCGCTTAAGGTCTTTGGACAACATTACCTACCAGTATTATATATCTTCTTCCAATTTTACCTCGCCGAGAGAAATCAGTTTAATGGAGAATAAGTCAACGCCTCCCTTAAATTGACCGCAACTATATTAGCACGCTCCTCATTATCAGCTTTTCTAATATAGTAAGAAAGTTCGGCGGTTTGCAAAAGTAGATCGGCAAATTCTGTTCCTTTGTCACTGTTTGGAATCGCATCAAACCATAAATGGTTGCATATGGCTATAAAATCTTCAAAATATATTTTCCCCTCAATGAAATCCTTTCTTGCAAATAAAAACACTTTTTGGACCTGTTTCGGAGTGAGTGCTTTAACTGATTTTGATTGTACGCGGTTTAGATAAGATAATAGCCGCTTTTTGGGAAAATCTTTTTCAAGTGGAGATTGTAATTTTTTATTAACAGGCATCAGTATATGTATATTATACACAGAGGGTGAAACCCGAAAATGCATGGCGCATCACTGCGATATTGTTTTATAATTCGAGCGTAAAACCGCATGCGCAAGCTTGGGATATAAGTAAAACAGATTCGTAAAGCGAGAATTTCAAAATACCATGGGCGTAAGCCCGTGGCAGTTTATTCTGATTATAATTTGGTTATAATTGGAAGTATGAGGAAATTAACCAAAAATGAAATAGCAAACAAGTACAGTGAAGGATATTTAAAACTGTTGGAAGAAAATCGGTGGATCCAAAGTTTTTTGAAGACTAAAAAAAGTTGGCATGACTATTACGAGGATTTGTGGATACCTGATCTACCGCACTTGTGGAGATTGGTTGAGGCAATGATACCTTTGGATCCGGAGAAAGAGGAAGATGTCGCAGAGTCTATTTCAAGTAAGGTGATGTTAAAAAAACGGGGAAATATTTATGTTGTGGAGTACAAAAAAGAGAACTGTAAAACAAAAAGATTTGTTGGTAACTGCCCGGAAGAAGCATTGCTTAAGCTTTTTGTATTTCTCGAAAAAAACTAGTTTTTCTGTGGAAGCAAGCCTCTGTTGGTTTTTTATATACAAAGGCTTGCTTCGCCCTGCGCTACTTCGGATTTGCGTCAGGCTTGGCGTCGCGAACACCGGAGTCATTCCGTGCGTTGTGATGTGCAGATCGCACATCACTAACACTACTTCCGGTGATTTGAGCAAGATATTCATCGCTCATCGGTCCACCGGGGCCAAAATTTTCGAGCAGATCGCCATACATTGCACAATCGAAACGCCCGATAAGGCTGGCCCGTTTGTTGTTTCTCTTGCCCATGATTTTTCTCCTTTCATGAGCTAAGAATTACGAAAAGTGCTGGTAGACGAATTCTACCTACGTTAGAATTTATATAATGAAAGTTAACTTGTCAATAGGCAATTTCTGTGTTCTTTAGAACAATTCTTTTTTAGTTGTAGAAAATGTATAATATGATAGAATTGCTGTCCATGAAAAAAACTAATGGTTTATCGGAAATGATAAAGAGAGCTCGGGTTTTGGCGGGATTTTCTCAAAAGGATTTAGCAAGGAAATTAGGCCTTAGTGATAAGACAATAAGTGCATATGAAACAGGACGGGCTATCCCTCCACTACCTACTCTGGAGAAAATCGCTGATGTTACCAGACGTCCGGTTGAGGAATTTTTAAATGGAAGCGTGGAATCCAATGGTGAAATAAAAAAGATGAATAGAAAG
This sequence comes from uncultured Gammaproteobacteria bacterium, assembly GCA_964422865.1. Classification (GTDB taxonomy): domain Bacteria; phylum Patescibacteriota; class Microgenomatia; order UBA8517; family UBA8517; genus CAYRCU01. Next base: position 663 of record CAYRCU010000001.1, on the reverse strand, counting down.
TTAGACTTAATAATGAAGGAGCTTTCCGGAATTTCAAAAAAATTACAAAGCTATGAGCAAAATTGACAGCAAAGATCTATTAAATTTGGTATTTGAAGTGGGGCTCTTAAAGAAGGTGGTAAGGACAGGGTGGGTAAAGAAGGGGGTCAAAGATCCGGAAAGTGTAGCAGATCACACATGGAGGGTATCAGTGCTTGCAATGCTTCTTGCACCCCAGTTGGGAGTTAATCAGCTGAAGCTTGTAAAAATGGCTTTAGTACATGATTTAGGTGAAGCTTTAATAGGGGATATAGTGTGGGAGAAAGGAAAAAAGGTAATTGGATCTCAAGAGGAAAAACACAAGGATGAGAAAAAAGCTGTGAAGAATATGTTTTCAGATAACCCAAGTTTTAGCGAATATGTTGAATTATGGGAGGAATTTGAAAGACAGGAAACGAAAGAAGCCAAGATGGTAAAACTCATAGACAAACTGGAAATGGCCATTCAAGCCTTTGAATATGAAAGTGAAGGATATAAGGACTTAGACGAATTTTGGGAAAATGTAGAGAAATATTTGAAGGGAAGCGAGCTGGAGGAGTATTTCAGGGAACTTAAAAAGTTGCGAACCAAGAAATAATTTGCTTCCCCCTCAAGGATTAATCTCCCTCCACACAATCCTTTTTC